>NZ_JBICZE010000046.1:0-1001 GCF_043201735.1 Kitasatospora sp. NPDC048286 | reverse complement strand
ACGGGGCGCCGGCGCGGCCGCCCGGCCGTGCGCTTGGTGGCGCTCGCGCTGGCGGGCGCGGGCCTGGTGGGGGTGACGGCCCCGGCGGCCGGTGCCCTCGGCGCAGCGGGACCGGCCGGAGTGGTGACGGTGACCGCTGCCCAGGACCCTGCGCAGGACGCCGCCGGCCGGGGGCCGGGCAAGGGCGTCGACCCCAGGGCCCTGGACGCCGCGGTGCAGGCCATCGTCGACTCCGGCGGGGCCTCGGCCTCACTCGCCCGGGTCGGCGAGTACGGCCGCAGCCGGTGGAAGGGCGCCGCCGGTACCGCCGACTACGCGACCGGCGCCCCCGCCTCGGCGACCGGCCGGTTCCGGATCGGCAGCGTGACCAAGACCTTCGTCTCCACCGTCGTCCTCCAGCTGGTCGCCGAGGGACGGCTGGGCCTGGACGACCCGGTGGAGCGGCTGCTGCCGGGCGCGGTGCCGAACGGCGCGAACATCACCCTGCGCCGGCTGCTCAACCACACCAGCGGGCTGTTCGACTACACCGAGGACCAGGCCTTCGACCCCACGGCGCCCGGTTCCCTCGAACGATGGCTGGAGTCCGGCCGCTACACCCGCTGGACACCGCAGCAGCTCATCGCCCTGGCCGACAACCACCCGGCGTACTTCCCGCCCGGCCAGGGCTACCACTACTCCAACACCGACTACATCCTGGCCGGACAGATCATCGAGCGGACCACCGGCCGCACCTGGCAGCAGGAGGTGGAGCGTCGCATCATCCGCCCGCTGGGCCTGACCGGCACGTCCATGCCCGACCACGAGACGGCCGTCCCCGGCCCGCACGCGCACGGCTACTTCGACCTGCCCACCGGCCGCGTGGACGTCACCGAACTGGACCCGAGCATGGCGGGCGCGTCCGGCGCCGGGATCTCCACCACCGCCGACCTCAACACCTTCATCACCGCCCTGCTCGGCGGACGGCTGCTGCCCCGGCCGCAGCTCGCCGAGATGATGACGGT
>NZ_JBICZE010000045.1:0-1331 GCF_043201735.1 Kitasatospora sp. NPDC048286 | reverse complement strand
CGAGGGCCCGGCAGTTCGACGGCGGTTTCTAGCGGTCGTTGCAACACGTGGTCGGTTGTCTAGGCCGTGAGGAGTTTAGCCAGGCGCTCGGCTGGGGTTTCCCAGCCGAGCGTTTTGCGTGGACGGCGGTTGAGCTGGTCGGCGACGGCGGCCAGGTGCTCCGGGGTGTGGACCGAGAGGTCGGTGCCCTTGGGGAAGTACTGCCGCAGTAGGCCGTTCGTGTTCTCGTTCGAGCCGCGCTGCCAGGGGCTGGCCGGGTCGCAGAAGTAGACCGGGATGTCGGTGGCGAGCGTGAACTCGCGATGGCGGCCCATCTCGCTGCCCTGGTCCCACGTCAGCGAGCGTTTCAGCTCGGTGGGGAGCATGCGGGCGGTGGCCACCAGGGCGTCACGGACGGTCTCGGCCGTGTGGTCGCCGGGCAGGTGCAGCAGCATCACGAAGCGGGTCGCGCGCTCGACCAGGGTGCCGATCGCCGACTTCTGGTCCTTGCCGATGATCAGATCGCCCTCCCAGTGACCGGGAACGGCCCGGTCCTCGGCCTCGGCCGGACGCTCGCTGATCATGACCATCGGATCGGCGAAGCGGGCCTGGCGGCAGTTGGCCTGACGCTGGGGCTTGCGCCGGGCGCGCCCGCTCCGCAGGGCGCCGGCCAGCTCGCGCCGCAACTGCCCTCGGCCCTGGACGTAGAGCGCCTGGTAGACGGTCTCGGGAACCACGTGCATCTCCGGCCGGTCGGGAAACTGTGCCCGCAGAGCGTGGCATATCTGTTCCGGGCTCCACCTCTCGTCCAGCATCGCCTGGACGGCGTCCCACAGCTCCGGATTCGAGAGGATCTTGCGGGGCTTGGGGCGGGGACGGCGAGCATCGGAACGGGCCTGGGCCGCGTGCGGCCGGTAGTGCCACTGACCACGGGCGCCGTCCGTGCGGTTGCGGCGGATCTCCCGGGAGACCGTCGACGGACTGCGGCCCAGCTCGGCCGCGATCTGGCGGATCGTGGCCTTCTCCCGCAACCGGTCCGCGATGTGGATCCGTTCGTCCTCACGCAGATACCGGGAGGGACCCGAAGGCGGCGCCACCGCTGAGAGCGGTGGCGCCGCCTTGTTCCTGCCAGACGCATTGCGCCCATAGAGCCAACGTCTACCGGTCCGGTCGTTGACTCCGACGATCCGGCACGCCTCGGCGTTGGCGTAGCCCTGCTCCATGAGCCGGGAGTATGCCTCCCGCTCCCGGCCCAGTTTCACAGGCCCCTGACCGTTTCGGTCTCTGCGGATCTCGAAGTCCAATGCATCCCCTGAACTGGGGTGTTGCAACGACTCCTAGAACCCAAGGAC
>NZ_JBICZE010000044.1:0-1584 GCF_043201735.1 Kitasatospora sp. NPDC048286 | reverse complement strand
ACCTCCGCCGCGAACGGAGCGATCTTCGCCTCGGCCAGCGAACGCACCGCCTCACGGAGCATCTCGTGCTCCTCGGAGATCCGGAAGAGATCGAACTCCTGGCTCATGATCGCCACTCCTGTTTCACGACGGTACTCAGTACCCTTCATTATGCATGCGCGCGGCAAAAAGGGAACTCAGTGCCTTCCCTTGGCGGTACTGAGTTCCCTATCCTTTTCGTGCCGAACTTCCGGCGTACTTTCGCCGTACTTCCGCCGAACGAGCCGTCCGAGCGCAGGGAGATGACAGCGTGGTCCACTCAGCCATCGATGCCGACACCCGGAGCACGACGCTGTACTTCCAGCGCTGCACGTGGTGCAACAACCCGACCTTCCAACGGCTGCTCTGCCCCACCTGCGGCTCCACCGACCTCAGGCTGGAGCCCAGCGAGGGCACGGGCGTGGTGCGGCGCTGCGCGGTCGAGCAGGCCCGGACGCCGCTGGTCCGTCAGAAGTCGCTGATCCGGATGGCGGAGGGCTTCGACGTCTGGTGCATCGTGGACGGGATGCGCAGCACCGTCCCGGTCGGCACCCGGGTGCGGCTGCTCTCCTCCTCCGACTCCGAACAGCCGGAGCTTCGGCTGCTGCCGATGGAGGAGCCGCCGTCGCCGCCGGACACCGAACCGCGCCCGCTGCCGCCGGCCCAGGGCGGCTTCACCCAGCACCTCGCGGCCTTCGTCGCGGAGTGAGCCGCGGGGCTCGCCGCGGGGTGCGTCACGGGCTCGGTCGCGGACCGCGCCACCGACCGGTCGGGCCGGGCGGCGCGCCGGGAAACCGCCGGGAGACGACGGAGGGCGTGGCACCGAGTACCACTCGGCGCCACGCCCTCCGTCGTCGTCGTTGCGGGATCAGGCCTTGCGGGCCTTCACCTCGGCGGTGAGCTGCGGCAGCACCTCGAAGAGGTCGCCGACCACGCCGTAGTCGGCCAGCTCGAAGATCGGGGCCTCGGGGTCCTTGTTGACGGCCACGATGGTCTTCGAGGTCTGCATGCCGGCCCGGTGCTGGATGGCGCCCGAGATGCCGTTGGCCACGTACAGCTGCGGGGAGACCTGCTTGCCGGTCTGGCCGACCTGGCTGCTGTGCGGGTACCAGCCGGCGTCCACGGCGGCGCGCGAGGCACCGACGGCAGCGCCGAGCACGTCGGCGAGCTCCTCGACCACGCCGAAGCCCTCGGCGGCACCGACACCGCGGCCGCCGGAGACCACGATCGCGGCCTCGGTCAGCTCGGGACGGCCGGAGGACACCCGCGGGGTGCGCGAGGTGACCTTGGCGGCGTTGCCGGTGAACTCCACGGCCACGTTCTCCACCGCGCCGGCGGCCGGGGCGGCCTCCGGGGCGACGGCGTTCGGCTTGACGGTGATGACCGGCGCGCCCTTGCTCACCCGGGAGTCGACGGTGTACGAGGCGGCGAACACCGACTGGGTGGCGATCGGGCCCTGGTCGCCGGCGCGCAGGTCGACGGCGTCGGTGATGATGCCGGAGCCGATCCGCAGCGCGACGCGCGCGGCGACCTCCTTGCCCTCACCCGAGGACGTCACCAGCACGG
>NZ_JBICZE010000043.1:0-1891 GCF_043201735.1 Kitasatospora sp. NPDC048286 | reverse complement strand
CCTAGTACTCCGGCTGTAGATCGTGATCTTCATGGTTGCTCGGCCTCTTGTCGTTGGTAGTGGCTGGCACGAGTGCGTGCTTGGTGACGGCGACGCCATACCGACCAGTGCAGGCGATGCGCGAGATCCCTGACGGGTCGGATGAGCAGTGCTGTGAACAGGCGTTGGATCTCGCCGCAGGTCAGCGGGGCGAGCTCGGGCGATGTTGGGCGCCCGGCCCGTTCGGTGGCGGCGGTGACCGCGAGGAAGGCATGGGCAAGTATCGCCAGGGTGGTCCAGCGGTGCCAGGAGGTCCAGCAGCGGACCTGGTGCTCATCCAGCCCGGCTAGGCCCTTGGCGGCTTGGAAGGTCTCCTCAACGGTCCAGCGCCGCCCGGCTACCCTGATCAGCGTGGTAAGCGGGACCGGGCGGGGAGAGTAGCAGCGATAGAAGGCGAGTTCGCCGGTGCGCCGGTTGCGCCGAATGAGCAGCCACCGGTGGCCGGGGCCGTCCGACGGACTGTCGATGCCGACCTGGGCCCAATCGTAGAAGCGGTGGCCCTTGGCTCCGGCTCCTGCTGACAGCCGTTGCCAGGCCCTCTGCGGCAGGCCGTGGGCAAGTACGCCGACCCGGAAGACGCCTGCGCGGGTCGCGATCGTCCGCTTGCGGGAGACGGCGAGGACATAGCCGACCTGTCGCCTCTCCAGCTCGGCGCTCAGGTGCGGGTCGCTGCCGTAGACCTCGTCGCCGGTGACCCAGGCGGCCGAGACGCCGGCGTCCAAGGCCTCGGCAATCATCTCGGTGGCCAGGGCGGGCTTGGTCGCGAACCCCACGTTCTCGGGGATGCCAGCTGCTCGGCACCGCTCGCGGTCCTGCGTCCACGAGCGCGGGACATACAGGCGTCGGTCGATGGCGGCATGCCCTGCCGTAGCGGAGTAGATGAGGTAGACGGCGACCTGGGCGTTCTCGATCCGGCCTGCGGTGCCGGTGTACTGGCGCTGCACACCGACCGTGTGGATGCCCTTCTTCAAATCCCCGGTCTCGTCCACGACCAGGACCGCCTCTTGCTCACCGATGCTGTCGATCACGAAGCCGCGTATGTCGTCACGCACTCGGTCGGCGTCCCAGGCCGCCCGGCTGAGCAGATGCTGCATGCCGGCCGGGCTCGCGTCACCAGCGTGCTCAGCGATCGTCCAGCAGTTCTTGCGCGGGAGATCCGACAGCAGGCCCAGTACCAGCCGCCTTGCCCGACGCCGTGACTCAACTCGCCTGAAGCATCCTGCGATCCGGCTCATGAGACTGTCGAAGGACCCCTGCCACCGGGCCAGATCGACTCCGGGCATCGAGGTCGGTGCTTGATCGCTAACTGTCCACACAGCAGATCATGATCAAGCCTGGTCATCTCGCCCTTCGCGCCATCGAACCCAGTAGTCGACCCCATCGGCTCGGTAACGGCTCCCGCCGTCGTAGCGCCACTCAGCAACCAGCAACTTTGCGCCTGCGGGCGCTTGCCGGTACGGGGTGAGCAATGCCGTCAGCTCGTCGTACCGAGCGTCGACTCCTCCCTGGCCGGGGTGCCGATCGATGCCGGCAACGCCTTCCTCATACCGCTGGTTCCACTCGACGAAGACTGCCCACTGCTCCCGCTCCAGCGCGACCAGTTTCTCGTCCGCTGGCCACACGAAGTACTCGTCTGGGGCAACGGAGAAGTCGACGTCATGGCACTGGAAGTAGTGAGGCACTCCGCCGATGCCCACAAGCCCGCTGCGGGGACCGTCATACCAGTCCAACTCGGCGTACACGTGCTCGAACCCGTCGGCGGCCAACTGCCGCTCATCCCAAACCTCAGCCACCCGGGCAGGCTACTGGCAGTCGCCCTTCGCATACACGATCACGATCTACAGCCGGAGTA
>NZ_JBICZE010000042.1:0-4171 GCF_043201735.1 Kitasatospora sp. NPDC048286 | reverse complement strand
TCGCCGACTGCTTCCCCGCCCTCGACTACTTCGAGAACAGCGGACTGCCCTTCGTCGTCGCCCTCAACGGCTTCGACGGACACCAGCCCCACACCCCCGACGAAGTCCGCGAAGCCCTCCAACTCGGCGCCGACACCCCCGTCGTCACCCTCGACGCCCGCCGCCGCGACAGCGCCAAGAGCGCCCTCATCACCCTCGTCGAACACGCCCTCCTCGCCCGACTCCGCTGAACGAGGGCGACCGCGAGCACACGAGCGCGCGAACACCCGCGCCGAGCCGAAGGGGCCCAGGGCGCCCCGGAGGCGAGCGCGCGAGCAACGCACAGCCCCGACGGCCCGTCCTCACGACGGGCCGTCGGGGCGGCGACGCTTACCGGCCGGTGTCCTCCGGGGGCCCCGCGCAAGACCCGTGTATAAGCAGCGGATAACAGTTCGGTAGGCATTTTGTGATCAACAATGACTCAGTGTGGCGAATTGGCGTCGCTCAGCGCCTGGTGACCACTGTTTTGCTCCGTCATGTCGGTGATTGTCCGGATTGTGCCGACGCGGGTGCCGGGCTGCGGCTGTTTGTCCCCCATCCCTGCACGTGCTGAAATTCCAGCTACCCCTGGGTGTCTCCTGCGCCGGTCCGTCCGGCGGTGGGACAGGGCCCCGGGGTAGCGCTGGATTGATCCATGGCCGGCATTCGGCCGAGAGGTAGTTGTCGAGTGAGGCGTAAGCAGCAACCCGCCCCGCAGCGGCGCTCCGAGCCCCGCCAGAGCGAGCCGAACGGTACCCCGGGGGATCCGGCCGGATTCTCCGCGTTCACTCCCACCGAGGAACGCGCCCAGTCCCCCGTCCCGGCCGCCGAACCCCAGGCCGCGCCCACGACGCCCCGCGGCAGCGGATCGTCGGGCGACGGCAGTGGCGGCGGCTCCAGCCGGTACGACTTCCTCCGCCCGCGCAACTGGCGCGTGCCGACCCGTCTGATCGCGATCCTGCTGATCCCCGTGATCATCAGTCTCGTCTTCGGCGGCCTGCGAGTGAACACCTCGGTCGACGGCTACATCAAGGCCTCCCGCGCCGAGAAGACCGCCGAGCTGGCCAAGGCGGCGACCGAACTCGCCGAGGCGCTGGAGAACGAGCGCGACAAGACGCTCATACCCCTGATCACCAAGCAGGACCCGAACAACGAGGTGACCAAGCGGCGCAACGACACCGACGCCGCGCTGAAGGCGTACAACGCCGCCTATGCCGCCTCCGACAAGTCCGGTGAGCTCCCCCGCCGCCACGAGGCCTTCCAGGTCATGGTCATCGACCTGCCGCATCTGCGGGCCAACGCGTACAACCCGGAGCTGTTCATCAGCGCCACCGCCAACGCGTACTCGGTGATGCTCGACCCGCTGCTGGCCTTCGACAACTCGGTCGGCATGGGCTCCGCCAACGCCACCAGCAAGGGCCGCGCGATCTACGCGATGTCGCTGGCCAAGGCCGCCGCCTCGACCCAGCGCGCGCTGATGCTCAACCTGCTCGTCGGCATCTCGGCGAACGCCACCACGCGCTACGAGAACCAGGACGTGATCCAGCAGATCCTGGTCTCGCAGAAGCTGGAGCAGGTCTCCCTCAACGAGTTCAACACCGGCAGCGCGCCCGAGGACGCCCGGAAGTACGCGGAGGCGCAGGTCGCCCAGTTCGCCGCCCAGGAGCGCTCGGCGTACAAGATGCCCAACGGCGCGGCGCCCACCATGCAGGGCCTGCTCCAGCTCGGCGCCGCCTACAGCCAGGCCGCCGCGGAGGGCCAGCTGAAGGGCAAGGCCGTCGCCGACGCCGCGTACGCCGAGGCGAGGAACGCCGGCCTGACCCCGGACAACTGGAACCAGGCCGCCAACACCCACATCCAGGCCCTGCGGAACACCGAAGTCGCGCTGCTGGACGACGTCCTCAACGACTCCCGCGCCCTGAAGGACAACGCGCTCTACGACGCCATCCTCAACACGGTCATCGTTGTCGCGGCGCTCATCCTGGCCGGTCTGCTCACCGGCTACGTGGCCCGCTCGATGATTCTCGGCATGCGCACCCTGCGCAACGCCGCCCTGGAGATCGCCGACCACCGCCTGCCGGACCTGGTCGAGAAGCTCTCCAAGACCGACCCCGACCGGGTCGACACCTCGGTGGCCCCGATCCCGCTGCACGGCAAGGACGAGATCGGCGAGGTCGCCCGGGCGTTCGACCAGGTCCACCAGCAGGCCGTGGCGCTCGCCGCCGAGCAGGCCCTGCTGCGAGGGAACGTCAACGCGATCTTCACCAACCTGTCGCGCCGCAGCCAGAGCCTGATCCAGCGCCAGCTGGCGCTGATCACCGACCTGGAGAACAACGAGGCCGACCCGGACCAGCTGGAGAACCTCTTCAAGCTGGACCACCTGGCCACCCGCATGCGCCGCAACGGTGAGAACCTGCTCGTCCTCGCGGGCGAGGAGGCCGGCCGCCGCTGGAACACCCCGGTCCCGCTGGTCGACGTGCTCCGCGCCGCCGCGTCCGAGGTGGAGCAGTACGAGCGCGTCGAGCTCTCCGGCATCCCGGAGGTCGAGGTCGTCGGCGCCGCCGTGACCGACCTCGTCCACCTGCTCGCCGAGCTGCTGGAGAACGCCACCTCGTTCTCCAGCCCGCAGACCCGGGTGATGGTCAACGCGACCCGCCTGCCGGACGGCCGGGTGCTGGTCGAGATCCACGACAAGGGCATCGGCCTCACCGCCGAGGACTTCGCGGAGATCAACGAGAAGCTGGCCGAGCCGCCCACGGTGGACGCCACCATCTCCCGCCGCATGGGCCTGTTCGTGGTCGGCCGGCTCTCCCAGCGGCACGACGTCCGCGTCCAGCTCCGCCCGTCCGGCGAGTCCGCCGGCACCACCTCGCTGGTCATGCTCCCGCCGTTCGTCACCCAGTCCGGTGCGGCGCCGGAGCCGGACGAGCAGTTCACCGTCTCCCGGATCTTCGCCGAGCAGGAGCCGACCGCCGAGTGGGCGCCGGAAGCCCCCTCCCGCAGCGCGGCCGAGCTCGGCTTCGACGACCACCTCACCGGCATCGGCAACGCCGGCTCCAGCGGGTTCAGCCCGGCCCTGGAGTCCGTCCAGCGCTCGCAGCGCCTCGACCAGGTCCGCCGCGCGGCCCTGGACAGCGGCCCGCACGCGCCGGTGGTGGACGCCGAGATCGAGGAGGACTACCAGCAGGGCTACGACCAGTACGCCCCGCAGGGCTACGAGCAGCCGCAGGCCCAGGCCGACGACCGGTACGGCTACGACCAGGGCGGCTACCAGCAGGACGAGTACCACCAGCAGGACGAGTACTCCCAGGACGGCTACGACCAGTACGCCCCGCAGGGCTACGGGCAGCAGCAGGGCTACGCCGACGACCGGTACGGCTACGACCAGGGCGGCTACCAGCAGGACTACGCCGACCAGTACGGCCGTCCGGCCGAGGAGTCCCCGGCCGGCCACCCGTACGCCCCGGAGCCGCCCGCGCTGCCCGCCGCCGAGCCGTCGCACACCACCCTGGCGTCCGGGCTGCCGCAGCGCCGCCCCGGCGAGCAGCTGGCCGGCGGTGGCCCCGCCTCCGCTCCGGCCGGCGGCAGCCCGTCCGGCGAGAGCCCGAACTGGTTCGCCGGCGCCAAGGACACCTCGGCACCGGCGGCCCAGCGCGGCCACGACGTGTCCGCGCTCGGCGGTTACGGCCCGACCGGCCCGACCGCCAGCGCCGCCTGGCAGTCGCCGAACGACGGCGACTGGCAGCGGGCCGAGCAGCTGCGTGAGCCCGCCTCCGGCGGCACCACCGGTGCCGGTCTGCCGCGGCGCGTGCCCAAGCAGAACCTGGTGCCCGGCAACGCCAAGTCCACCCCGCAGGACGGGCCGCAGGTCTCCCGCAGCCCGGAGGAGGTCCGTGGCCGCCTCACCAACCTGCGCCGCGGTGTGGAGCAGGGCCGCAGTGCCGGTAACACCGGAAGCTTCCGGATCGACCCCGATCAGGTAGACCAGTCCGGCAACGGACAGAACCGCAGCACCGATCTCTTCGGCGGCTCGAACCACCAGGAGCGTTGAGTTGACTCAGATGAGCCAGGCCGCACAGAACCTGAACTGGCTGATCACCAATTTCGTGGACAACACCCCCGGGGTGTCCCACACCGTGGTGGTCTCCGCGGA
>NZ_JBICZE010000041.1:0-4199 GCF_043201735.1 Kitasatospora sp. NPDC048286 | reverse complement strand
GGAAGCTAAGCCTCACAGCGCCGATGGTACTGCAGGGGGGACCCTGTGGGAGAGTAGGACGCCGCCGAACAATTCTTCTGAAAAGCCCCTGATCCGTTTGGATCAGGGGCTTTTCGCATTTCTCGGAACCGAGAGATCTATTCGTCGGACCCGGACCCGGGCCTGGAGCCGGATTCCGTCCCGGACCGCGGCTTGTCGGCGGACGTCTGCCCCTGGGCCTGGGCAGGCTGCCTGGCATCGGGCCGCGGCGTCCGCGGCGTCCGGTGAGCCCGGGATGCCTGGGATGCCTGGGGGGCCTGGGGGGCCTGCGGTGCCTGCGGCGCCTGAACCTGATCGGCGGGAGCAGCCGGGACGTCCGCCGTTCCCCAGGCGGGTCGGCTCAGCCACCTGTCCGCGCTGTTGGTGAGGCGGGTGACGCCTGTACCGTCGGCCTGCATGCTGTAGAGGTCGGCACCGGCGCCCGAGGGGGCCTGGGTGAAGACGATGGACTTGCCGTCGGGAGCGTAGGAGGCCGGGCCGAAGAAGGCGTTGGAGGTCGCGGGGGTGAGGGCACCGACGGCGCTGCCGTCGGGGTGGACGGTGTAGATGGCGCCGCCGGGGGCGTTGTCGGGGCCGGCCGGGTAGGTGGTGAAGAGGATCCGGGTGCCGTCGGGGGACCAGTCCGCGCGCTCGCCGGCGCGCAGTTCCCAGGGGGTGAGCTGGCGCAGCCCGGTGCCGTCCGCGCTGACGACGTAGATGGCGCGACTGTTGGCGGGCTGCCCGGTGGCGCTGGTGCGGTACTCGAAGGTGAGCTGCTTGCCGTCGGGGGACCAGCTGGGGTTGCTGACCGCGCCGGAGTAGGGCTTGTCGTTGGTGAGGAAGGTGAGCCGCTGGACGTCGGTGCCTTCGGGGCTCATCAGGTAGAGGTCCGAGTACTGGACCTGGTGGCTGCCGGACGTGTCGAGGGCGCCCCAGGAGCGGCTGAAGGCGACCTGCTTGCCGTCCGGGGAGAAGGCGGGGGCGCGTTCGTCCTCGTTGGTGCAGTCTGCGGTGGCGCCGTCGCAGAGCTGGCTGATCTGGTGCTCGGGGCCGCCGGCGGTGGGGACGGTCCAGAGCCGGGCCGTGCCGGTATGCGGGTCGGTGCGGTCGAAGGCGATGGTGGTGCCGTCGGGTGACCAGTCCGGGCGGTCGTCGAGGGCGCGGGCGGGCGGCTGGGTGACCTGGTGCTGGCCGGTGCCGTCGGGGGAGAGGGTGATGATCGCGCTGCTGGTGCGGGAGGAGTCGGTGGACGCGCGACTGACGATCAGCCCGTTGTGCGCGGGGGCCGCGGGGGCCGCGGGGGCTCCGACGGCCGCGCCGACCACCCCGGGGGTCGCGGCGGGTGTCGGCTCGGTGGCGGCGGGGGTCTCCGGTCGGAGCTCCGAGAGCGGGATGTCGCCGGGTTCGGCGCCGCAGCCGGTGAGCAGGGTGCCCAGAAGCAGAAGGCCCGCACCGGCGCTTGCGCGGGTGCGGGCCCTGCCCGTGGGTGACTGCCGTGTGCCGGTGGTGATCCGTGCCATCTCCGCCTCCGAGCCTCTCGACCGCTCCGACGTGTGGCCCCCGCCGCGGATTCAGGACGAAGGCCCCTGAAAGGAGCTGTCACTGTGTCAGACGGGGGGCACCGGCGACCGGGCGACACGCGACGGACCGCGGTCGCTCGGCCACACGGAGTAGAAGGGTGGCAGGAGGGTGAGGCTCAACCCCTGGCGGTCAACCCCTGGCGGTCAACCCCTGGCGGCGCGGCGCTCGGCCTTGGCGAGGGCCTCCGCCTCGTCTTCGGCCTCGGCGACCTCCAGGGTGGGCGCGGTGCCGCCGAGCTGGGCGGGCAGCCACCAGCGGTCGTCCGGGCCGGAGGGCTTGCCGGGGTACTCGCGCTGGGCCTGGTCGAGCATCTCGCTCATGGCGGCGCGCAGCCGCCGGGTGACCATGACGGGCTTGTCGTCGGGCCCGAGGTGGATCGGTTCGCCGATCATGATGGTGACCGGGACGTGCCGCTTGGTGAGGGTCTTCGGGCGGCCCTTGGTCCAGAGCTGCTGGGTGCCCCAGAGCACGACGGGCAGCAGCGGGGCGCCGGAGTCGGCGGCCATCCGGGCGGCGCCGGTCTTGAACTTCTTCAGCATGAAGGAGCGGCTGATGGTCGCCTCGGGGAACACCCCGACCACCTCGCCGGCCTTGAGGGCGCGCACGGCGGCGTCGTACGCGGGCTGGCCGTCGGTGCGGTCCACCGGGATGTGCTTCATGCCGCGCATCAGCGGGCCGGAGATCCGGTGCTTGAAGACGTCGTCCTTGGCCATGAAGCGGGTCTTGCGCTTTCCGCCGCGGTACGCGCCGAGGCCCGCGAAGAGGAAGTCCAGGTAGCTGATGTGGTTGCTGACCAGTACCGCTCCCCCCCTGGCGGGGATGTGTTCGGCGCCCACGATCTTGATCCGCACGTCGAGCGCGCGGAAGGCGGTGAGTGCGGCGCCGATCACCGGCGGGTACACGAACTCTGCCACGGTCAGTCCTGACTTCCACGGGCCGGAGCCCGGTTCGGCGGGTACCCGCTCCGTTGTGCGGGTGGTGCCGACCGGAGCACGGCACTCCGCGGCGGTCACGGGTGATTCACGGAGATGATCCCCCGAACGAGTGCCTGCTGTCACCTGAGGCGTGCGGTCAAGCGGATATTGGCGGTGTGATCTCCGTGATCGATTGCCACGGGAACTTTTCGCCCACCCGCGTCAGGCGCCGGCGGTGAGGCGGCCCTGGGCGCGCCGGACCAGGGGATAGAGCTCGCAGCCGACGCAGTAGCCGAACGCGGCGTTGCCGAGGGCGGCGGTGAGGGCGGCCGCGCCGGCCAGCACGCCGAGCCAGGTGACCTCGGCGCAGTAGCCGAGGGCGCCGACCGTGGCGAACACCATGAGGACGCCCTGGTCGAAGCGGAGCGTCCGGTCGTCCTCGGTCTCGGAGGGCGGTGCGAGCCGGGGGAGCACCAGCACCTGGAACAGTCGGACGTAGGGGGCCAGTCGCAGGCCGCCGAACGCGCCGAGGGCGAAGACGAGGGTCTGGGCAGCCAGGAGGGGGCAGCTGCCGGTGTAGAGGACGACGGTCAGGACGAACGCGCTGAGCGCTGCGGCTAAGCGGGGGCCGCGGAGGTCGGTCTGCAACGGGGGCTCCTGGAGATCGCGACGGGCGGCGGCGAGCGGCGAGCGGCGGCGCGGGGCGTCAGCGTGTTCGCCGGGCGGCGGACCGGGCCCGGGTGGTGACGCGACGGCAGGCCGGCGGCGGCGTTGGGCGACGGTCGGAGTCCATCGGCCGATCGTACGTGGACCGGCCCCGGCGGTCGACCGCGTTTCGGGCGCCGCGGGCGCTGCCGCAGACTGGGGGGATGACCCGGCCGACGGCGTGCGTTGTCGTGCCTCGACGGCGGCCGGGCCCGGCCGCCGCGGGCCGGGAGCGACGGGAGGCCGAGGGTGAGCAGCGAGGACGGGGCGGTACGGCTGTCGGAGGCCGAGCTGGGCGGGCCGCTCGGCGTACGGGCGACGCTGGTGCAGTTCTCGACGGCCTTCTGCCAGCCCTGTCGGGCCACCCGGCGGGTGCTCTCCGAGGTGGCCGGGATGGTCGACGGGGTCGAGCACGTCGAGGTGGACGCCGAGGAGCGGTTGGAGCTGGTCCGGCGGCTGGAGGTCCGGCGGACGCCGACCGTCCTGGTGCTGGACGGGGAGGGCCGGGTGGTGCGGCGGGCGGCGGGGCAGCCGCGCCGGGTGGACGTGATCGCGGCGCTCGGCCGGGTGGTGTGAGCGTCGGGTGGTGTGGAAGTGCGGCGCGAGCCCGGTGTGAGCAATCCGGCCGCACTTGTTCCGCCCCGTCGGGTGGAGCGGGCCCCGGGCTGGGGCAGGATGGGCGCAGGCGGCGGAGTGGCCGCACGGCATAAGCTACTGGCCAGTAGTGACCACTGCGCTACCGGCGAGTATGCTGCCAGCAAGTTCCGGACCGGCACGGGAATCCGCTGCCCGGGGCGGGTGCGTGCCGTGTTCGCGCCCGCTCGCACCGCCGCAGCCGCCGGACGAGACCAGTACAGGAGACAAGGCCGTGAGCTTGAGGATCGTTGTCTGTGTGAAGTACGTGCCGGACGCGACGGGTGACCGTCGTTTCGCGGACGACCACACCACGGACCGGGAGGGTGTGGACGGCCTCCTGTCGGA
>NZ_JBICZE010000040.1:3405-4909 GCF_043201735.1 Kitasatospora sp. NPDC048286 | reverse complement strand
CTGAGGACAAGCCCTCGGCCTATTAGTACCGGTCAACTCCACCCCTTACAGGGCTTCCATATCCGGCCTATCAACCCAGTCGTCTACTGGGAGCCTTACCCTCTCAAGGAGGTGGGAGTGCTCATCTCGAAGCAGGCTTCCCGCTTAGATGCTTTCAGCGGTTATCCCTCCCGAACGTAGCCAACCAGCCATGCCCTTGGCAGGACAACTGGCACACCAGAGGTTCGTCCGTCCCGGTCCTCTCGTACTAGGGACAGCCCTTCTCAACACTCCTACGCGCACAGCGGATAGGGACCGAACTGTCTCACGACGTTCTAAACCCAGCTCGCGTACCGCTTTAATGGGCGAACAGCCCAACCCTTGGGACCTACTCCAGCCCCAGGATGCGACGAGCCGACATCGAGGTGCCAAACCATCCCGTCGATATGGACTCTTGGGGAAGATCAGCCTGTTATCCCCGGGGTACCTTTTATCCGTTGAGCGACGGCGCTTCCACAAGCCACCGCCGGATCACTAGTCCCTACTTTCGTACCTGCTCGACCCGTCAGTCTCACAGTCAAGCTCCCTTGTGCACTTACACTCAACACCTGATTGCCAACCAGGCTGAGGGAACCTTTGGGCGCCTCCGTTACCCTTTAGGAGGCAACCGCCCCAGTTAAACTACCCACCAGACACTGTCCCTGATCCGGATCACGGACCCAGGTTAGACATCCAGCACGACCAGAGTGGTATTTCAACGGCGACTCCACAACAACTGGCGTTGCTGCTTCACAGTCTCCCACCTATCCTACACAAGCCGAACCGAACACCAATATCAAGCTATAGTAAAGGTCCCGGGGTCTTTCCGTCCTGCTGCGCGAAACGAGCATCTTTACTCGTAATGCAATTTCACCGGGCCTATGGTTGAGACAGTCGAGAAGTCGTTACGCCATTCGTGCAGGTCGGAACTTACCCGACAAGGAATTTCGCTACCTTAGGATGGTTATAGTTACCACCGCCGTTTACTGGCGCTTAAGTTCTCAGCTTCGCCCCGACGAATCAGAGCTAACCGGTCCCCTTAACGTTCCAGCACCGGGCAGGCGTCAGTCCGTATACATCGCCTTACGGCTTCGCACGGACCTGTGTTTTTAGTAAACAGTCGCTTCTCGCTGGTCTCTGCGGCCACCCCCAGCTCAGAGTGCAAGACTCATCACCAGGAATGGCCCCCCTTCTCCCGAAGTTACGGGGGCATTTTGCCGAGTTCCTTAACCATAGTTCACCCGAACGCCTCGGTATTCTCTACCTGACCACCTGAGTCGGTTTGGGGTACGGGCCGCCATGAAACTCGCTAGAGGCTTTTCTCGACAGCATAGGATCATCCACTTCACCACAATCGGCTCGGCATCAGGTCTCAGCCTTAATGAGTGACGGATTTGCCTATCACTCGGCCTACACCCTTACCCCGGGACAACCACCGCCCGGGCTGGACTACCTTCCTGCGTCACCCCATCGCTCACCTACTACC
>NZ_JBICZE010000040.1:1706-3313 GCF_043201735.1 Kitasatospora sp. NPDC048286 | reverse complement strand
TACCTGGTTCAGCGTTGGCGCTTCAAAGCGGGTACGGGAATATCAACCCGTTGTCCATCGACTACGCCTGTCGGCCTCGCCTTAGGTCCCGACTTACCCTGGGCAGATCAGCTTGACCCAGGAACCCTTGGTCAATCGGCGCAAGAGTTTCCCACTCTTGTATCGCTACTCATGCCTGCATTCTCACTCGTATACCGTCCACGACTCGATTCCTCGGCCGCTTCACCCGGCACACGACGCTCCCCTACCCATCACAGCAGGCGTTGGCCCTATATGCTGCAATGACACGACTTCGGTGGTGTGCTTGAGCCCCGCTACATTGTCGGCGCGGAATCACTTGACCAGTGAGCTATTACGCACTCTTTCAAGGGTGGCTGCTTCTAAGCCAACCTCCTGGTTGTCTCTGCGACTCCACATCCTTTCCCACTTAGCACACGCTTAGGGACCTTAGTCGGTGTTCTGGGCTGTTTCCCTCTCGACCATGGAGCTTATCCCCCACAGTCTCACTGCCACGCTCTCACTTACCGGCATTCGGAGTTTGGCTAAGGTCAGTAACCCGGTAAGGCCCATCGCCTATCCAGTGCTCTACCTCCGGCAAGAAACACGTGACGCTGCACCTAAATGCATTTCGGGGAGAACCAGCTATCACGGAGTTTGATTGGCCTTTCACCCCTAACCACAGGTCATCCCCCAGGTTTTCAACCCTGGTGGGTTCGGTCCTCCACACGGTCTTACCCGCGCTTCAACCTGCCCATGGCTAGATCACTCCGCTTCGGGTCTTGGGCATGCAACTCAACCGCCCTATTCGGACTCGCTTTCGCTACGGCTACCCCACACGGGTTAACCTCGCTACACACCGCAAACTCGCAGGCTCATTCTTCAAAAGGCACGCAGTCACGGCCCACCAGCAAGCTGATGAACGACGCTCCCACGGCTTGTAGGCACACGGTTTCAGGTACTATTTCACTCCGCTCCCGCGGTACTTTTCACCATTCCCTCACGGTACTATCCGCTATCGGTCACTAGGGAATATTTAGGCTTAGCGGGTGGTCCCGCCAGATTCACACGGGATTTCTCGGGCCCCGTGCTACTTGGGAGTTCTTCAAACGAGCCGTACAGATTTCGTCTACGGGGGTCTTACCCTCTACGCCGGACCTTTCGCATGTCCTTCGACTACCCATACGGTTTCTGACTCGCCGACCGGCCGGCAGACCGATCAAGAAAAATCCCACGACCCCCTGAGCGCAACCCCTGCCGGGTCTCACACGCTCAAGGTTTAGCCTCATCCGGTTTCGCTCGCCACTACTCCCGGAATCACGGTTGTTTTCTCTTCCTGCGGGTACTGAGATGTTTCACTTCCCCGCGTTCCCTCCACACTGCCTATGTGTTCAGCAGCGGGTGACAGCCCATGACGACTGCCGGGTTTCCCCATTCGGACACCCCCGGATCAAAGCTCGGTTGACAGCTCCCCGGGGCCTATCGCGGCCTCCCACGTCCTTCATCGGTTCCTAGTGCCAAGGCATCCACCGTGCGCCCTTAAAAACTTGGCCACAGATGCTCGCGTCCACTGTGCAGTTCTCAAACAACGACCAGTCACACACCCTCAC
>NZ_JBICZE010000039.1:0-5233 GCF_043201735.1 Kitasatospora sp. NPDC048286 | reverse complement strand
GTCGGGTGTGTCGGGGGTGTGGGGGGTGGTGTTGGTGAGGGTGCCGGTGGCGTGGCGGGTCCAGGGGTGGTCCTCGTCCGCGCGCGAGTGGATGGCGAAGGTCCGCTGTCCCTCGTCGGTGGGGCCGCCCACCGTCAACTGGACTTCCACCGCACCCGGTTCGTCGAGTACGAGCGGCGCCTCCAGAGTGAGGTCCTCGATCGTCGGGGTGTCGGTGTGTTGGGCGGCGTGGAGGGCGAGGTCGACGAAGGCGGTGCCGGGCAGGAGGGTGGATCCGGCGATGGTGTGGTCGGCGAGCCAGGGGTGGGTGGTGGTGGAGATGCGTCCGGTGAGGACGAGTTGGTCGCTGTCGGCGAGGGTGATCAGGGCGCCGAGGAGTGGGTGGCCGGGGGAGGTGAGGCCGGCGGTGCCGAGGTCGCCGGTGGGTTGCTGGGGGGTGAGCCAGTAGTGCTGGTGTTGGAAGGGGTAGGTGGGGAGGTCGATGGGGGCGGGGGTGGTTGTGGTCCAGGTGGTGGGGGTGTGGCCGGTGGTGTGGAGGGTGGCGAGGGCGGTGGTGAACGACTGCGTTTCGGGGGTGTTCTTGCGCAGGGTGGGGACGGCGATGGCGTCGGTGGTGAGGCTCTGGCGGGTGAGTGCGGTGAGGGTGGTGTCGGGGCCGATTTCGAGGTAGCGGGTGACGCCGGCGGTTTCGAGGTACTGGATGCCGGGGTGGAAGCGGACGGCTTCGCGGATGTGGCGGGCCCAGTAGGCGGGGTCGGTGAGCTCTCCGGTGACCGGCTGCGCGGTGAGGTTGGAGATGACGGGGATTTGGGCGGGGTGGTAGGTCAGGTCGGCGATGGCGGTCTGGAAGTCGTCGAGGATGTCTTCCATGTGGGGGGAGTGGAAGGCGTGGCTGACCTGGAGGCGGGTGGTGCGCCGGCCCTGGGCGGTGAAGTGCGCGGTGATGGCCTCGACGGCCGGGGTGTCGCCGGAGACGACGGTGGAGCGGGGGCCGTTGACGGCGGCGAGGTCGGCGCCTTGGCGTAGTTGGGCGCGGACTTCGTCTTCGGTGGCTTCCAGGGCGGCCATCGCGCCGTCGTTGCGGGCGGACTGCATGAGGCGTCCGCGGGCGGCGACCAGGGTGACGGCGTCTTCGAGGGAGAGGACGCCGGCGAGGTGGGCGGCGGTGACTTCGCCGATGGAGTGGCCGATGAGGTAGTCGGGGGTGATGCCGTGCTGTTCGAGGGTCCGGTAGAGGGCGGTCTGCAGGGTGAACAGTGCGGCCTGGGTGTAGGCGGTCTGGTGGATGAGGTCGACGTCGTCGCCCCAGAGGACGTCGGTCAGCGGGTGGTCGAGGTGGGGGGTGAACAGGCGGGCGGTTTCGTCGAGTGAGGCGGCGAACGCCGGTACGTCCTCGTAGAGTTCGCGTCCCATGCCGTGGCGTTGGCTGCCCTGTCCGGTGAACAGGAACGCCGTCTTGCCGGGCCGGAGTGTGCCGGTGACCAGGCCGGGGGCCTCGGTGTCCTCGGCCAGTGCCCGCAGTGCGGCGAGCAGGCCCTCGCGGTCCGTCGCGCTGACGACTGCGCGGTGGTCGAAGCGGGTGCGCGCGGCGAGGCTGTGGGCGACGGAAGCGGTCTCCGTCTCGGGCTGCTGGGTCAGGAAGGCCGTCAGCTGCCGTGCCCGCTCGCGCAGTGCCTGCGTGGTGCGCGCCGTGAGGAGCAGCGGTGGCTGTTCCGTCGGCTCGGTCGGTCGAGGTGCCTCCGCGGGCTGTTCGAGGATGACGTGGGCGTTGGTGCCGCTGATGCCGAAGGATGACACCGCCGCCCGGCGGGGACGGTCGTCCTCGACGTCCCACGGCCGTGCCTCGTCGAGCAGCCGCACCGTTCCGTCGGACCAGTCGACGTGGCTGGTCGGCTGCTCGGCGTGCAGGGTGCGTGGCAGGGTTGCGTGCCGCATCGCCATGATCATCTTGATCACGCCCCCGACGCCGGCCGCCGCCTGGGAGTGTCCGATGTTGGACTTCAACGACCCGAGCCAGAGCGGGTGTTCGGCATCGTGGGCCTCGCCGTAGGTGTTCAGCAGCGCCTGGGCCTCGATGGGGTCGCCGAGGCGGGTGCCGGTGCCGTGCGCCTCGACGGCGTCGATCTCCTCCGGTGCGAGCCGCGCGTTCGCCAGGGCCTGCCGGATGACGCGTTCCTGGCTGGGACCGTTGGGCGCGGTCAGGCCGTTGCTGGCGCCGTCCTGGTTGACGGCGGTGCCCCGGACGATCGCCAGCACCGGGTGGCCGTTGCGGCGGGCGTCCGACAGGCGCTCGACCAGCAGCAGGCCGACGCCCTCGCTCCAGCCGGTGCCGTCCGCCTCGTCGGAGAAGGCCTTGCAGCGCCCGTCCGGGGACAGCCCGCGCTGGCGGCTGAACTCCACGAAGGTGCCCGGGGTGGACATGACGGTGGCGCCGCCCGCGAGGGCGAGCGAGCACTCGCCGGCCCGCAGGGCCTGGGCGGCCAGGTGCAGGGCGACCAGGGAGGAGGAGCAGGCGGTGTCCACCGTGATCGCCGGGCCTTCGAGGCCGAAGTTGTAGGCGATCCGGCCGGAGACGACGCTGCCGGTGTTGCCGGTCAGCAGGATGCCCTCCAGCTCCTTCGGCATGAGCTGAACCGGCGGGGCGTAGTCGTGGTACATCACCCCGGCGAAGACCCCGGTGTCGCTGCCGCGCAGGGTGGTCGGGTCGATGCCGGCCCGCTCGAAGGTCTCCCAGGCGGTCTCCAGCAGCAGCCGCTGCTGCGGGTCCATCGCGGTGGCCTCGCGCGGGCTGATCCCGAAGAACTCGGGGTCGAACTCGCCCGCTCGGTAGAGGAATCCGCCCCGGTCGGTGATGGACTTGCCGACCGCCTCGGGGTCCGGGTCGTGGAGGTCCTCCGGCCAGCCGCGGTCGTACGGGAACGGGCCGATCCCGTCGAGGCCCTGGTCGACCAGCTGCCACAGTTCCTCGGGCGTGGTGACGCCGCCCGGGTAGTGGCAGGCCATGCCGATGACGGCGATCGGCTCCGCGTCGGCGGCGGTCCCGGAACCGGCGGCTCGCGTGGTCCGCGGGCGGGGTGCCTGGACGAGGCCCGCGGCCTTGGCGAGTTGCTCCTGCAGGTGCTCGGCCAGGGCGCCGGGTGTCGGGTAGTCGAACACCAGGGTGGCCGAAAGTCGGAGCCCGGTCGCCGAGTTGATGCGGTTGCGCAGTTCGACCGCGCTCAGCGAGTCGACGCCCAGCTCCTTGAAGCCGGCGGAGGCGTCGACCGTGTCCGCGCTGCTGTGGCCGAGCACGGAGGCCGCCGACGCACGGACCAACTCCAGTGCGGCGGCGAGGCGTTGGGTCGTGTCCAGGCCGGCCAGCCGCTCGGCGAACTCGTTGCCCGCCGGCTGGGCGGCCCTGGCCCGGACCCGCTGCGGGGCGGTCCGTACCAGCCCGCGCAGCAGCGCCGGGACGGATTCGGCGCCGGACCGCGCCCGGACGGCGGCGAGGTCGAGCCTGGCCGGGACGAGCAGGGCCTCGGGGCGGCCGAGGGCGGCGTCGAGGAACGCCAGCCCCTCGTCCTCGGACATCGCCGCGACGCCGGCGCGGGCCATGCGCGCGAGGTCGGCGCCGCTGAGCTTCTCGCCCATGCCGCCCTCGTCCCAGAGGCCCCAGGCGAGGGAGGTGGCGGGCAGGCCGAGGGTGTGCCGGTGGTGGGCGAGGGCGTCCAGGAAGGCGTTGGCGGCGGCGTAGTTGGCCTGGCCGGCGGTGCCGGTGAGGCCGCTGACGGAGGAGTACAGGACGAAGGCGGTCAGCGGGAGGTGGGCTGTCAGCTCGTGGAGGTGCAGTGCGGCGTCGATCTTGGGGCGCAGGACGGTGTCGAGGCGCTCGGGGGTGAGGGCGGTGATGATGCCGTCGTCGAGGACGCCGGCGGTGTGGATGACGGCGGTGAGGGGGTGGTCGGTGGGTACGGTGGCGAGGAGGGCGGCGAGGGCGTCGCGGTCGGTGGTGTCGCAGGCGACGGCCCGGACCTCGGCACCGGAGTCGGTGAGTTCGGCGATGAGGTCGGCGGCGCCGGGGGCGTCGGCGCCCCTGCGGCTGGTGAGGAGGAGGTGCCGGACGCCGTGCTCGGTGACCAGGTGCCGGGCCAGCAGGGCACCCAGCCGTCCGAAGGCACCCGTGATCAGCACCGTGCCCTCCGGGTCGAGCCGCACCGGGCCGGAGTCGGCCGCGGTCGGAGCGTTGACGCGGGCGAGCCGGGGCACCTGGAGAACACCGGCCCGAAGCGCGGACTGCGGCTCACCGGCGGCGGCAGCGGCGCGCAGGACCCGCAGCGACTCGGGCGTGCCGTCGTGATCCACCAGGGTGAACCGGCCCGGATACTCCGACTGCACGGTCCGCAGCAGACCCCACACCGGGGCCGCGGCCGGCACCCCGGGCTCGGTCGGGCCGCCGGCGGGCACGGCCTGCCGGGTCAGCACCAGCACCGGGGTCTCGGCCAGCCGGTCGTCCTGGAGCAGCGCCTGGACGGTCGCCAGGGCGTCGTGGGAGGCCCGGCGGGCCGCCTCGAACAGGGCGCCACCGTCCGTACCGTCCGCCTCGGGGTGGCCCGGCGCGTACACCAGGACCTCGGGCGGTTCGGCCGTCCCGTCGTCGAGGGCCGCGCGCAGGGCGGCTGCGTCCTCGTACCGGACGGCTTCGAGCGCCTCGGCCGTTCCGGCATCGCCGATCAGGGCCCAGCGGCCGCCGGTCGCCTCGGCGAGCGCGGCGGCTGCGGGCTGCCAGGCGACGGTGTACAGCGGGTGCCGCTGGTCGGCGTCGCGCAACTGCTCGGCGGAGGCCTCGCGCATCACCAGAGCGTCGATCTCGGCGACCGGTGCGCCGGTCGGATCGGTGAGGCGCAGCGTGGTTCCGGTGCCGTCGACGGACGGGCGGGCCGTGAGCCGGAGCCGGGTGGCGCCGACGGAGTGCAGCGTCACACCGCGGAAGGTGAACGGAAGGCCGCGCTCGGTGCCGGCGATCAGGAGGGGGTGGAGGGTGGCGTCGAGGAGGGCGGGGTGGAGGGTGTGGCCTTCGGGGGTGAGGTGGGTGGGGAGGGTGATTTCGGCGTGGAGGGTGTTGTCGGTGTCGCGCCAGGCTTTGGTGAGGCCTTGGAAGGTGGGGCCGTAGGTGTAGCCGCGTTGGGTGAGGTGGTGGTAGGTGTCGGTGAGGTCGATGGGGGTGGCGGTGGTGGGGGGCCAGGTGGTGTCGGTG
>NZ_JBICZE010000038.1:0-6954 GCF_043201735.1 Kitasatospora sp. NPDC048286 | reverse complement strand
ACGGCGACCAACCCGAGCTCGGGCTCGTACGGACTGGGCCAGGCGCTGCCGGCCTCCAAGATGGCCTCCGCGGGTGCGGACTGGAAGACCAACCCGACCACCCAGATCAAGTGGGCGCTGGACTACATGAACACCCGCTACGGCAGCCCGAACGCCGCCTGGAACTTCTGGCAGTCCCACCACTGGTACTAAGCCGACCCATCGGCTTCCCCTCACCCCGGGGCCGGACAGGGACCACCGGAGTGACCCACGAGGGCCTGTGCCCGCGCGAGAGCGCGACCACAGGCCCTCGTGCCGTTTCCCGAACGTCCGGACAGCGTGGCGGCGCTGCGCATCGGTGACGACACCGTCCGCAAGGGCGGCCGGCCGACCTCGCGGCCGACCGGGGGCTCGACGGGCAGCCGGATCAGCCCGGAGAGGGCAGGGCCGAGGAGTGGTGGTTGAGGATCAGCCACCTGCCTCCACGCAGCTCGTAGACGAAGGTGTACCGGGCGTCGACCGTGGACTTGTCGCCGTTCTTGTCGGTCAGCGTGAACTGGTAGAGACCCGTGTCGACGGCGCTCGTGGCGTCCAGGACGGTGATGAACCGCTCCTGGATCTTTCCGACGGGCTTGCTCGCCAGGAACTTCGTGAAGTAGTCGACGATCCCGGCGCGACTGGTACGGATGTCGGAGACGGTCGGCAGCAACACGGCATCGGGAGCGTAGAGGTCCGCGACACGGTTCGGGTCGCCGGTGGCCAGAGCCGCGTTCCACTTGTCGAACAGGGCGGCGATCTGTTGTTCGGTGGGGAGTTGGGTGGCACTCACCACGACGCTGCGCGTAGCGGGAGGCTGGGCGCCGCTTGCGGTCCCGTACGTCGTCCCCGTTCCCGTGAACAGAGCGGCGGCGGTGAGGGCGACCGCTGCACAGTACTTGCGTCTCATGAACGCCTCCTGTGTCGTCGGTGGTCCATCAGACGGACTCGCCCAGCGTCTCTCGGCGGAGCTGCCCATGCACCTCGAAGCGACGGGGGAGCGGCCACGCGTTGATCGACTTCTGCGATCCGCTCGTCTTCGGAGACGAGAAGGCCGAAGCCCGTCGTCGCTCTTCTGCCGTCACACGGCCATCTCCAGGACGTCCGGCGGCAGCCCGTGCGCCGTAGGCGGCCGCGCCGGAGGTGTTGTGGATCCGACGGAGCGTCAGGTTCGTCAAGCCCGGTAGGCGCTGCGCGCGTTCGCCGTGCACGCCCACCCCTCCCAGCCCGTCGCGAAGACACCGCATCGACGGCACGGCCGGCCCGCCCGTCGCGGACGCGCTGCAGTTCCTCGGCGGCGCCAGGGTCGTCCTGGCCACCGCCTCGAACTCCGCCGCCATCACGGCGACCGTGGACGGGCTGTCCCACCGGGGCGAACCGGTGGTCATCGGCGCGGACACCGAGCCGTTGGGGATCGTCCCGGTCCAGCTGCTCATGCGCGCCCGGACCGTCCGCGGCCACCCGGCCGGCAGCGCGCGGGACATCCGGGACGCCATGGCGTTCAGCGCCCTGCAGGGAGTTCGCCCGATGATCGAGACCGTGCCGCTCGACCGGGTCGGCGAGGCGTACCACAGGATGCTCCGCACTGCCGCCCGCTTCCGCATGGTGCTCATCACCGGAACGGGGTGACGGGAGACCGTCAGGCCGCCCCGGGGCACAGGGCTTGGTCGACGCGTCTCCCAATCTTCCTCTGTGCGACTGATTGGTTACCCAGCGCTATGATGTTGATCATGTTCATTCTTGAGCTGACCTACATCGCGCCGCTCGAGCGCATCGAAGCGGCCCACCCCGAGCACGTCGCCTGGCTCGACTCGAACTACGAATCCGGTGTCTTCATCGCATCGGGCCCCAAGGACCCCCGCGATGGTGCGGTCATCGTGGCGGTCGGTGTCGACCGGACGCAGATCGAGGACATCACCAGGAGCGACCCGTACTCGGTGGCCGGGCTGGCCGAGTACACGGTCACGAACTTCCTCGCGATGAGGACTTCGCCGGCGCTGGAGGAGTACCGGCACCAACCGCCGCCGTCCCGGTAGTCGCTCGGCCCGTGCTCCTCGTGGCGGCAGCACCCGGGAGAGGGGGTGTGCGGGCTCGCTCCGACGGAGTCGATGAACCGGTCACCGCTCCCGGCGGACGGCGAGCAGGGCCGCGTCGTCCGTCAGCCCGGAGCCGACGTACGTCCGCACGTCCAGGAGCAGCTCGTCCAGCAGGGCGTCCGGCTCCTCGTGCGGCAGGGCGGCCAGGCGCTCGGCGAGCGGGTAGAACCGGTTCGCCGCGTCCCGGGCCTCGGACACGCCGTCCGTGTAGAGCAGCAGCAGGTCGCCGCGGTCGAAGGCGAGCGACTCGGCGTGGTAGTCCCCGCCGACCAGGCCGAGCAGCGCCAGCGGCGGTGCGTCGACGGACGGCTCGACCGTGCTGACCTGACCGTCATGGCAGAGCAGCGGCGGCGGGTGTCCGCAGTTGACCACGACCGCCGGTCCCGGCGTGTCGGGGATGCTGACCAGAACCGCCGTGACGAACTCCTCGCTCGCCGGACGACGAACGAGCGCCGAGTCCAGCCGCCTGGCCACCTCCACCAGATCCGGCTCGGCCCGCGCGGCCTCACGGAACACCCCCAGCACGTCGGCCGCAGTCTCCACCGCGGCCAAGCCCTTGCCGCACACGTCGCCGAGGAACAACCGCACCCCGTACGGGGTCGGCATCACCTCGTACAGATCCCCGCCGATCCGTGCCTCGGCCTCCGCCGCCACATAGCGCACCGCGACCGCCAGCGGCCCCATCCGCCGGGGCGCCAGGCGCAGCAGGGCACGCTGCGCGGCCTCGGCGACCGTGTGGACCCTGGCCAGTTCCCGCTCCTGGGTCATCACCACCACGACGTTGGCGCAGCTGAAGAAGGTGACCATGACCACTGCGGCCGCCACGGTCGCCATCACGACCGCGGGCACGGCGGCGTCGTAGGCCGCCATGGCGACGACGAGCGCGCTGGCGACCACCCCGGCCGTCAGCGGGACGGTGGCCCGGCGGGTGCCCACACCGGCCAGGACGGGGAGGGCGGCGAGTATCGGGGCGAACGTGACATCGGGCCCGCTGACGAAATCCAGCGTCACCGTGATCGCGATCAGCACATAACCACCGATCGTGACCCGGCGCGACCACCTGGGCAGGAACCGCGGCGAACGCCACGCCCTCGTGTTCGAGACATCAGCCATCGGACTGCCCTTCTGTCCCACTCGTCCCCACAGCCGCGTCGTTTCCCCCACTCCACAGTTAAACGTCTCTCCTCTCCCGGATCGACCGGCAGTGCCGCGTCGACACCTCCGGCCCGCCCGATGCGGCCCGCGCCCCGGAGCCGGACGCGCTCGGCGTGATCCGGGGAGCGCCGATGGCCGGTCGTGGTCGTCAGCCCTCGTCGGGCAGGGCCTGCTCGGTCCAGATGGTCTTGCCGTCCTCGGTGTAGCGGGTGCCCCAGCGCTCGGTGATCTGGGCGATGATGTACAGGCCGCGCCCGCCCTCGTCGTCCCGGGCGGCCTGACGCAGGTGCGGCGAGGTGTGCCCGGTGTCGGAGACCTCGCAGATCAGGCTGCGGTCCCGGATCAGCCGGACCCGGACCGGCCCGGGGGCGTACCGGATCGCGTTGGTGACCAGCTCGCTGACGATCAGCTCGGTGGTGAACGCGAGCTCCGCCAGGCCCCATTCGTCCAGCCGGTCGGTGGCCAGGCGACGCGCCCGGGCGACCGCCGCCGGGTCGGGCACCAGCTCCCAGTCGGCGATTTGCCCGGCGTCGAGCCGGCGGGTGCGGACCAGCAGCAGGACGGCGTCGTCGTCCACCGGCCCGGGCAGCAGGGTCGCCAGCGCCTCGTCGCACAGGCTCTCCAGCGGCCGGTGCAGCCCGGCCAGCGTCTCGGCGAGCCCGCGCCGGCCGTCGACGGCCTCCACCAGGCCGTCCGTGTACAGGGCGATCAGGCTGCCGGCCGGCAGGTTCAGCTCGGCGTGCTGGAACGGCGGGCCGCCCTGCCCCAGCGGCCGCCCGGCCGGCAGCTCCGCGTAGCGGACGCCGCCTGCCGGGTCGGCCACGACGGGCGGCGCGTGGCCTGCCCGGGCCAGGCTGCACCGGCCGTCGACCGGGTCGTACACCGCGTACAGGCAGGTCACGCCGCCGCCGCGCGGGCTGCCCTGGCCGTTCTCCTCGCGCACCACGTCGTCCAGGCGGGCGAGCAGTTCGTCCGGATCCAGGTCCATCCGGGCCAGCACCCGGACGCCGACGCGCAGCCGGCCCATCGCGGCGGCGGCCCGCAGACCGTGGCCGAGTACCTCGCCGACCACCAGGCCGACCCGGCTGCCGGACAGCGGGATGACGTCGTACCAGTCGCCGCCCACCCCGGAGCGGGTGTCGGCCGGCAGGTAGCGGCTGGCCGACTCGACCGCGCTCAGCGCCGGCAGCCGATGCGGCAGAAGGCTGCGTTGCAGCCGCAGCGCCGCGGTGTGCTCCCGGGTGACCACCGGCATCAGCGCCGCGCCGATCAGCAGCGCGCCCAGCCCCAGTACGGTCACCCCGCCGACCTGGCCGAACAGCGGCAGCCGGAGGGAGGTCGCGCCGTAGCCGGGGGCGGCGTAGACGTGGAAGGCGGCGTAGCAGAACAGGAACAGCATGATCAGCCCGCCGATCCCGGGCAGCACGCCCTTGAACAACAGGTCCCGGCGGCTGCGGGTGAGTACCCGGCGGTAGTACCAGACGCAGGCGAAGCCGGTCAGACCGTAGTAGAAGGCGATCGCCAGGCCCACCGAGCCGATGGAGTCGGCCAGCACGTTGCGGCTGACCGAGGTGAGCAGCACCAGGAAGGCGATCGACACCAGCCCCATGCCGACGGTCGACCAGGTCGGGGTCAGGAACCGGCGGTGCAGCCGGGCGAAGCCGGACGGCACGGTCTTGTGCGCGGCCATCGAGAAGACGGTGCGGGCGGTCGGCAGGATGGTGGTCTGGGTGGAGGCGACCGCCGAGGTCAGCACCATCAGGATCAGCAGTTTGGTGAGTGCGTGGCCGAGCCCGGCGGTGCCGAACACCGCCCCGCCGAGGCCGGAGAGCACGTCTCCGGAGTTGTCCGGGTTGGCCAGCCCGATGCCCGTGGTGCCGACTCCGGCGAAGGCCTGCGCCGAGGTGGCGACCAGACCGTAGATGCCCAGCAGCAGCACGGTGGACAGCACGGCGGCCCGCCCGGGGGTGTGCCGGCTGTCCGCGGTCTCCTCGTTGACGGTGAGCGCGGTGTCCCACCCCCAGTAGATGAACACCGCGGCGAGCACCCCGGTGGTCAGCGCCTGGGGGGAGGGGACGTTCAGCGGATTGAACCAGGAGGCGGAGACGTGCGCCGCGGTCGGCGGGCCGTCGGTGTAGACCTTGACCAGGGCGGTGACGGCGAGAAGCAGCAGGACCGCGACCTCCAGGCAGAGCAGCCAGCGCTGCACGGCCGCCGACACCTCGATGCCGACGTAGCAGACCGCCGTCATCAGGGCGATCCAGACCACCCCGGCCACGGTGGTCCATATCCGGCTGGTCGCCAGCGACTCCAGCCCGACCAGCCGGAAGCCGTAGATGCCGGCGATCTCGGCCAGGTTCGCCATCGCGATCACGTCGGCGACGATCAGGCCCCAGCCGCCCATCCAGCCGGCTCGTGGGCCGAATGCGCGGGTGGCCCAGGTGAAGGTCGTCCCGCAGTCGGCGTCGACGGCGTTCAGTTCCCGGTAGGCGTACGCGATCAGCAGCATCGGCACGAACGCCAGCATGGTGATGATGGGGGCCTGCAGTCCCACCCCGGCCACGATCACTCCGAGCGTCGCCGCCAGGCTGTA
Organism: Kitasatospora sp. NPDC048286; assembly: GCF_043201735.1. Lineage (NCBI taxonomy): Bacteria > Bacillati > Actinomycetota > Actinomycetes > Kitasatosporales > Streptomycetaceae > Kitasatospora > Kitasatospora sp. NPDC048286. The sequence goes on along the minus strand of NZ_JBICZE010000038.1, from coordinate 1,095 downwards.
TGCGGGCGCGGTCGAGGAGATCCCGATCGCCACCGAGGAGAACAGCCCCAGGGCGCCCGATCTGAGCCCCTTCTCACCGGGGCCGGGCCCGGGTGCGAGCGGTGTGGCGGACTCGGCGGGGCGAGGGGAGCTCTTCACACCAGTTACCCACTCCGCGTCTCGCGGCGGCAAGCCTTGCGATCACCATTCTCCCCGCCCGCCGGGAGGGCCGCCAGACGGGCTCGACGCGCGGCGCGGCGGGCGGCCATGGCCCGGATACGCGATTCCCGGGCCGGGCCGCGCACCGGGTGGGGCCGAGCCGAGAAGGCCGTGGACCCGGGCAGGGAGCCGGAGGAGCCTGACCAGGATCCTGCTGTCGGTCTGGAAGAAGTCGTGGTCGGCGTACGGGACACCGAGCAGCGCGCAGTCACCAGTGACGGCACGGGCAGCGCGAACGCCGGGACGGGGTCCACCGGCCCGGGGCCGGCGAGCATGGCGCCGATCAGATCGTCGACGATCTTCTGGACCAGTCGAGGGGCGTATCAGCGCTGTTCCTCCGGGTGGCCCTCGGCCTCCCAGCGGGTGTGGAGGATTCCGTCCCGGTCGACCCGGCGGTAGGTGTGCGCGCCGAAGAAGTCCCGCTGTCCCTGCACCAGTGCGGCGTCGGCGCCGGCTTCCGGCCCGGGCGCGAGCGCATCGAGCCGGCTGTGCCGGGGGAGTGGTCGCGTGTGTGACGCCGGTCTCGGTCGGAGGGGGATCGTCCACACTCAGAGCGTCGGCGACAGTTCGGTCAGTGACCGGTAAACCGGACAAACCGTGACATAAACCGTGAGCCCGCTCACGCCGGAAAAGGTCCACGACGGACGATAGTGGCCGTGCACCGCCGCCGCCCGCGAGCCCGCCCGCGACATCTGCGCAGCTCAGCACGTTGGCCGACCGCGCAACCCGCCCCGCGGACCAGTGCCGTCCGCCCATGGCTACGACGGCGGATCGTAGCGAGGGGGTCTTGTCGGTGACCGGTCCCGCCTGGCAACAATTGCTGCATCAAGCCACACCGGCACCTGTCCCGCCGGTGAACGGCCTACCGCCAAGCCACGCCCCGCGACCGTTCGGCCC
>NZ_JBICZE010000037.1:0-13160 GCF_043201735.1 Kitasatospora sp. NPDC048286 | reverse complement strand
GCTTCGTTCATCCAACTCGCCGGTGTCTTCCGGGGCTTGACGCCCTGTCCGACGTTTCAAACTCTAGCCGATCTCCGCTCCGAAAAGCGAATCCGGCCGCAACCCGATAAAACGAGCACGCCAAATAAGCACTCAGCCGCGACGCGGGAATGCCGACGCGACCCAGCCCGAACCTGGGAAGTGGTGTTTCAGAGGATTGGCCGCCCCGGGACCGTCCGCGCCGATGCGTGTCCGGTGCTCCCTGCCGAGCGACTAGGGAACAGTACTCCTCCTCCGGGCCCATGCCAAACGGCCCAGGACCGGCAGCCGGGCGGGCCGGCCGCCCCGACGCCGCGTTCATCGTTTGTCTACCGCCTCCCGCCATGCTCCTTCCCATCGGACGCCACGAAGACCTCGTCGGCGCCGAAGCACGAGAGCCGACAGCACAAGAGAGGTCCACGGGGACATGAAGGCGACGAAGACTCTGCGACACATGGCCATCGGGATAGCGGCCGGCATGCTGGCACTGGCCGGGACGATGACCTCGGCCGGGACCGCGCAGGCCGCCACCGCGTACGGATCGACGTTGAGCGAGCCCGGGGTGCTCAACCCGGGCGACTACCTCGAATCCGGCGACACCCGGCTGTACATGCAGGGCGACGGCAACTTCGTCCTCTACAGGTACGCCCCGATGATGCCCCCGAGGCCGGTGTGGGTCGCCCCGGGAGCCCAGAACTGCGGCGTCAAGGCGATCATGCAGGGCGACGGCAACCTCGTCGTCTACGGCGCCGGCAACCGCATCTGCTGGGCCCGTGGCACGTACAAGACCAACTCCCTGCAGACCGCCGTCCTGACGGTGTCCCCCCGCGGCGGCCTCTCGGTCGAGTACGCCAACCCGGACAACCCGCGCAACCCCATGAGCAACCCCTTCACGGACACGCTCCGCAGCTCGGACCCGTACTAAACCGCTCCCCCCGCGGCCCGGCCCTCAGCCCCGCTCGGCGAGCCACCTGACCAGGTCGGCCACCGACCAGCGCGGCCGGGCCGCGAGCCGCGTCGCCGCCGTGCGCAGCAGCGCCGGGAGGTGGCCGCAGAGCGCGGCCACCTCCTCCACCGCCTCCGGCTCCTGCCGGATCCGCTCCGCGCCCGCGATCCGGGCCAACAGCTCGTAGGCGTCGTGCGGCTCCAACGGTCCGACCGTCAGCCGTACGGCGCCCTCGGGCAGGGTGCCCGGTTCCGCGCCCGCGACCACCGCCGCGCAACCCGCCGTACCGGGCAGCAGCGGTCCGGGGTCGGCCACGCCGTCGAGCAGCACCAGTACCCGCCGCCCGGCGAGCGCCTCCCGGTAGCGGGCGCCGAGTTCGTCGGCGTCCGCGTCCGCCGTCGGCCGTTCCCCCAGCGCGCGCAGGAACCCCGCGAGCACCGCGGCCGGCTCGCTGCCGCCCGCGTACAGCTGACCGTCCGGAAAGGCGTCCTGGACGACATGCGCGACATGCACCGCCAGCGCCGACGCGCCACTGCCCGCCGGCCCCGACAACCCCAGCACCGGACCAGGCCCCAGCACCGGACCAGGCCCCGACACCGGCCCGGGCCCCACCGAACCGGGCCCCGTCACCACCGGACCGCCCCCGGCCCCCCGCAGCACCCGCTCCGCCTCCCGCACCAGTGCCGCCCGCCCGACCAGGTCGGGGATGTCCGGCGGCAGCTGGCACGGCCGCGGCAGCCGCCGCGGCAGCACCGGGGCGTCCCCGTGCCGGATCCGCTCGGCCAGCTCGACCACCGCGGGCGCCGGCTCCAGCCCCAGCTCACCGTCCAGCCGCTCCCGCAGCGCCTCGTACACCGCCAGCGCCTCCGCGGTGCGGCCGCAGCGGTGCAGGGCCAGCAGGTGCAGCCGGTGCACCTCCTCGTCCTGCGGGTGCTCGGCCGCCAGCCCGGCCAACGGCTCCAGGGCCTCCGCGTGCCGCCCGAGCGTCAGGTCCAGGTCGAGCAGCGCCTTCACCGCCGCGAACCGCCCGGCCGCCAGCCGTTCCCGCGACCGCTCGGCGAACGCCCCCGGGACGCCGTCCAGTGCCCGGCGGCCCTCCCACGCGCCGAGCGCCGCCACCAGCAGCTCCCGGGCCCGGAACGCGTCCTGGTGACGCAGTGCGACGGCCTCTGCCACCCCGGCCTCGTAACGGAACAGGTCCACCGCCTCGCGCGGCACCGCCAACCGGTACCCGCCCGCCGACGCGACCAGCAGCCCGGTCTCCCCCAGAGCGCGGCGCAGCCGGTGCGCGTGGGTGCCGATCTGCCCGGCCGGATCCTTCGGCCAGCGGGTGTCGTCCTCCCCCCACAGGCCCTCGACCAGCCGGTCCGTCGGCACCAGCTGGCCCGGGGAGAGCAGCAGCGCGGCGAGCACGGCCTGCTGCTGCGGTCGGCCGAGATCGACCTCCCGCCCGTCGCAGCGGGCGCTCAGCGGCCCCAGCACGCGGAATTCGAGCCGCACAGCCCACCCCTCGATAGCCCTCGTCCCGGTGCACAATCTGTGAGGACTGAGCATAGGTCGCCGGGGTACGGGGGCGCCGCCGTCCGGACGGATGTGGCGGAATCCCGGCGCGGAACGACGTTGAGGGCGGGACATGGGTGACATGGGGGGAGCCGGGCTGCGGTTCGGACTGCTGGGTCCGCTGCGGGCCTGGTACGGGGAGCAGGAGCTGGAACTGGGCCGGCCGCAGCAGCGGGCCGTGCTCGCCGTCCTGCTGTCCGCCGCCGGGCGGACGGTCTCCGTCCCGGTCCTGGTCGAGGGGGTGTGGGGCGGGGCCGCGCCGGCCGACCCGCGCAAGGCCGTCCAGCTCGCCGTCTCCCGGCTGCGCGGCGCGTTCCGGCCCCACACCGGGGACGACCCGGAGCGGATGCCCTTGGTGCGGGTCGGCGACGGCTACGCGCTCAGGGCGCCGGGGGCCGAGGTCGACGCCACCGAGTGGGAGGCGCTGCTGGCCGAGGCCGGACGGCTGCGGGAGGCCGGCGCACCGCCGCGGGACGTCCGGGAGGCGCTGCGGCAGGCCCAGCGGCTCTGGGTCGGCGAGCCGCTGGCCGGCCTGCCCGGGCCGCACGCCGAGGCCGTCCGGGCCCTCCTCGTCGAGCAGCGGATCTCGGCCAAGGAGGCGCAGCTGGAGCTGGACGCCGAACTCGGCGACCGCACCGACCTGACCGCCGAGGCCGCCGCCCTGGCGCTGGAGCACCCGGGCCGGCCCCGGCTCACCGCCGTCCTGATGCGCGCCCTCTACCAGTCGGGCCGCAAGGCCGAGGCGCTCGCCGTGTACGAGGACGCCCGTCCCGCGCTGCCCCCGGACGACCGGGCCCCGGCCGAACTCCAGCTGCGCATCCTGCGCGAGGACGCCGCCCTGCTTCCGGCCGGCCGCACCTCCGAGCCCGCCGGCGCCGAACCCGCCGGGCCCACCGCCGACACCCGCTGGGCACCCGACCAACTCCCCTCCGGCCTGCCCGACTTCACCGGGCGCGCCGACGAGGTCGAGACCCTCGTCGACCAGCTCTCCGCGGCCGGCGGGCGGGCCGTCGTCGTCTCCGCGCTGGACGGCATGGGCGGCGTCGGCAAGACCACCCTCGCCGTGCACGTCGCCCGGCAGGTCCGCGCGCGCTTCCCCGACGGGCAGCTCTTCGCCGACCTGCGCGGCGCCGACCGCACCCCGCCCGACCCCGGCACCGTCCTCGCCGGTTTCCTGCGCGCCCTCGGCGTCGACCCCGCCGACGTCCCGCCGGACACCGGCGAACGCAGCGCGCTCTACCGCTCCGCCCTGGCCGGACGGCGCGTCCTGGTCGTCCTCGACAACGCCGCCACCCCCTGCCACGTCGAACCGCTGCTGCCCGGCTCGGCCGGCTGCGCCGTCCTCGTCACCAGCCGCCACCGGCTGGCCGGCCTCGCCGGGGCGCACCAGTTGCGCCTCGACACCCTTCCCGCCGAACAGGCCCTGGAACTGCTCACCCGCATCGTCGGCCCCGAACGCGTCGCCGCCGAACCCGCCGCCGCCGACGAGGTCGTACGGGCCTGCGGACTGCTGCCGCTCGCCGTCCGCATCGCCGCCTCCCGGCTCGCCGCCGACCCGGCGCTCACCCTCGCGGCACTCGCCGAAGGGCTGCGCCACGAGCACCGGCTGGCCCAACTCACCGACGGCGAACGCACCGTCGAGGCCACCTTCGCGCTCTCCTACCACCGCCTGGACCCCGAACTCGCCCGCGCCTTCCGCCTGCTGTCCCTGCCCGACGCCCCCGACATCCCGCTGCCCTGCGCCGCCGCCCTGCTCGACCGCACCGAGACCGAGACCGACGACCTGCTCGAAACCCTCGTCGACCTCAACCTGCTGCACTCCCCCCGCTACGGCCGCTACGGCTACCACGACCTCGTCCGCGACTACGCCCGCGGCCGGCTCGCCGCCGAGGACGGCCCCGCCGAACGCACCGCCGCCACCGACCGGCTGCTGGACTTCTGCCTCGCCACCGCTCGCAACGCCGACCTCGCCGCCCGCAAGGCCGAACCCGCCGAGCTCAGCCTGCTCGGCGCGTCCGTCGCCTCCCCGGGCCGGCCCATCGCCGACGGTGCCGAAGCCGTCCGCTGGATGCGCGACCAGGCCGACATCCACGCCGCCGCCATCGCCCTCGGCTGCGCCGACCCGGCCCTGCCGCTCGACCGCGCCGCCGAACTCGCCGACCGGATGGGCGCCGTCCTGCCCGAACGTACCCAGACCGGCGTCATCGTCGACCTCGCCGGACGCATCGCCCAGCAGGCCGCCGCCCGCGGCGAACACGGGCCGCTCGCCCTCGCCCGCTACCTGCGCGGCAGCATGCTCTGGCACATCAACCGCTACGCCGAGTCCCAGGAGGAGATCCGCCGGGCCGTCGCCCTGTCCGAACAGGACGACCGCACCGAACGCGTCCTCGCGAAGGCCCTGATCACCCTCGGCAGCAACGCCCGTACGCACGGCCGCTTCGCCGAGGCCGCCGAACACGCCGGCCGCGCCGCCGAGCTGTTCCACCGCCTCGGCGCCCAGCGCGCCGAGGGCAGCGCGCTCGGGGAGTTCGCCTTCAGTGCCGCCCAGACCGGACGCCTCGACGAGGCCCGGGAGGCCGCCGAGCGCAGCGTCCGGCTGATGAGCCGCTCCGGCCCGGTCTCCGCCGCGACCGGCCGCTACTACCTCGCCCGGGTCCTGCGGCTGTGCGGCGACCCGGAGGAGGCGCTCGCCCACGCCGTCGGCGCCCGCGAGGAGTTCGCCGCGCTCCAGGTCACCGTCTTCGCGGCCGCGGCCGGCGACCTCGCCGCCCGGATCCACGCCGAGGCCGGCCGCTGGCTGCTCGCCGTCGACGCCGCCGAGGCCGTCCTCCCCCTCGCCCGCCGCACCAGCGCCTCCCTGGAGGCCGCCCTGCTGCGCACGCTCGGCACCGCGCTCACCGGTCTCGGCCGCCCGCGCCAGGCCCGGGCCTGCCTGGCCGACTCCCTGGAGGTGTTCGAGCGGCTGGGGCTCGCCGAGGAAGCGGCTCAGGTCAGGGATCTGCTGGCCAGGTAGACGCCGTACCGGCCGGGAAACGCGCTGGTCAGGGAGGCGCCGGCGCGGTAGACGCGGCATCAACAGGGGCCCGGGCTACGCGCGTTGACCGACCGTCTACCGCCGTGCCGGAGTGTCTCTCTCGTCAGGCCACGGGCCGCCGCGCCGGCGGCCCGGGCGACACCACAGACGAGAGGCGCCACCATGCCCACCCTGCCCCAGCACGGCCAGACCTGGACGCTCAAGTCCGCCAACGGAACCGTCGCCGACGTCCGCTCCAGCCAGACCTCCGCCGGCACGGCCATCCAGTCCTGGGGGTCCAACGGCACCACCGCCCAGGGCTGGACGTTCTGGGCCAAGGAGAACGGCAGCTTCCTCCTGGAGACCCAGCTGACCGTCGGCAAGCACGTCGGCGGCCAGGCCATGGTCATGGACTACAACTACTCCATCGGCCAGACCTGGCTGTACAACGAGCACAACCAGCCCAACCAGCACTGGTGCTTCGAGCCCCTGGACAACGACTGGGTCCGGATCCGCACCACCCGCACCAACGAGGGCATGCTCTTCCTCACCGCGGCCGCCCCCGGCTCGCCCCTCACCCTGGCCAGGCAGGACGACGCCAACCCGGCGCAGCGCTGGCAGCTCGTCCCGGCCGGTGGCATCAGCGGCGGCGGCCAGCAGCAGCAGCCCCAGCCGCAGCCCCAGCCCCAGCCCCAGCCCGGCGGGGGCGGCGACTTCCGCACCGAGATGCTGAACGCCGTCAACGCGGAGCGCGGCCGGGTCGGCGCCCCGCCGGTGCGCCTGGACGACCGCCTCAGCGCGGCCGCCCAGCGGCACGCCAACGACATGGCCTCGCACGACCTCACCCAGCACAACGGCACCGACGGCAGCAGCCCCTGGGACCGCATCGCGGCCGCCGGCTTCGTCTCGCGCTCCTCCGCCGAGAACGTCACCCCGAGCAACAGCGTGCCGGAGGCGATGCAGATGTGGATGAACAGCCCCGGCCACCGGGTGAACATCCTCAACCCCGACTACAACTACATCGGCATCGGCTACGCGCCCCGCCAGCGCGGCAACTGGGGCCGCTACGTGCAGACCTTCGGCAAGGCCTGAGACCCCGACCGGCACGCCCCTTCCAGCAACAAGGAGTTCCCCACCCATGTCCTCGAACGCGGCGGACCTGATCCGCATCGCCCGAGACGAGGTCGGCTACCACGAGGGCCGCAGCGGCGGACACTGGAACAACATCCAGAAGTTCTCCCCCGCCGTCGCCGGCCTGGAGTGGTCCCAGGGCGAGGCCTGGTGCGCCACCTTCGTCGCCTGGTGCGCCGAGCAGTCCGGCAACGCCGACCTCTTCCCGGTCAGCGCCTCCTGCGCGGAGGGCGTCGCCTGGTTCAAGGAGCGCGGACGCTTCACCGACTACCCGGTGATCGGCGGCCAGGTCTTCTTCGGACCCGGAGGCGGCAGCCACACCGGCATCTGCGTCGCCTACACCAGCTCCACCATCACCACCGTCGAGGGCAACACCAACGACGGGGGCAGCTCCGAGGGCGACGGCGTCTACCTCAAGACCCGTGAGCGCCGCTCGGACTGGGTCTACGGCTACGGCATCCCGGCCTTCGCCGAGGGCGTGGTCCTCGCCGACCCGGAGTGGAAGGACCGGTCCGGGGCGCTCTACTTCGGACAGGAGGCGTCCGCGGACGACAGCCCCCGCGGCGGCGCCCCGACCGGCCCCACCCCGGCGGCCGACGGCGGCGACGGCTACGAGCCGTTCCCCGGCGCGGACTTCTTCCAGGACGGCCGGAACAGCGACGTCATCACCCGGATGGGCGAGCGCCTCGTCGCCGAGGGCTGCTCCGCCTACGCCGAGGGCCCCGGGCCCGAGTGGTCCGACGCCGACCGCGAGTCCTTCCGTAACTGGCAGCACAAGCTCGGCGACTCCGGCGCGGACGCCGACGGCATCCCCGGCCCCAAGCAGTGGGCCGCGCTCGCCGTCCCGCGCGGCTGACGCCGGTCCCGTCAACCACACACCAGAAGGAGAAATCCGATGAGCACCATCACCCGTACCCGCAGGCTCCTCGCCTCGCTGGGCGCCGTCGCGGCCGTCGCGGGGGCGGTCGTGGCCGGCGCGCCGGCGGCGCAGGCGGCCACCCGGGCCGACGCCTGCGACCAGGCCCCCGCACCGGCCCTGACGACCCGGTGGGACGTCCACAACGGCTCCGGCGGCGGCGCGCTCGACCTGCTGAACGGCAACGAGGTCAACGGGCAGCCGATCGGCCTGTGGACCGCCAACCAGTCGCCCGCGCAGACCTGGTCGTTCTGGGGCTACTGCGACGGCACCACCGCGATCTCGCACGGGCTGAGCAAGGTGGCCGGCCTCGACACCGGCTCGGGCTCGGTCCGCCTCCAGGACACCCCCGGCGGGCTGGACGGCCTCAACCGGCCGCGGGGCGACTGGATGCCGGCCAACCAGAAGTGGCGGCTGACCGACGAGGACCGCGGCTGGTACCTGATCCGCAACGTCGCCACCGGACAGTGCCTCAAGGCCCCCGGCACCTACCAGGCCGTCTCGATGGCCTCCTGCGACACCGCGGACCCGAACCAGCGCTGGCTGCTGGGCTGACACCGATCACCGGGCCCGGTCCGCTCGTCGTCGACGAGCGGACCGGGCCTGTCCTCGTCCGCGTGCCCCTCACCGGCCCCGCTCCGGTACTCCACGGTTTCGTCACAGTCGCCTGACGTACCGTCACCACCCTTTGCCCGGGCGGATGATCACGACTCGATATCCCTTGTCACGGTCGCGCGAGGAACTCGTCACGGCGGTGTCAAAGCGGCGCCGAAGCCGTCGCCCCGATCGTTCGCGCTGCGCTATGAACGTCCCTCAGGAGAACCGCCGCCACCTGGCGGTCCGCACCCACGGGGGACATCACGTGAAGACCATCCGCAGCAGTCACCGCGCCCTGGCCCTGGCCTCGCTGGCCGCGGTCGGCGCGCTCACCCTGACCGCCTGCAACGACGACGCCGCGTCGTCCGACACGGCGACGACCGCTCCGGCGACCGGCGCGCCCACCTCCCAGGCCGCCTCGCCGAGCACCGCCGCGACCACCCCGATGGCCCCCGGGTCGGCCTCCGTCCCGGCGGGCGGCGCCGCGTCCGGTACGGCCGCCGCGCCCGCGCCGGCCGGCAGCGCCCCGGCGGCCGGGACGACGCTCAAGCTCGGCGACGCCGCCACCATCCCGTTCAGCTCGGGCAGCACCAAGGGCACCATCGCACTCGCGGTCACCTCGATCGAGAAGGGCGACCCGGCCGACCTCGCCTCGCTCAACCTGGGCGACAAGGCCAAGGGCCTGGTGCCGTACTACATCCACTACAAGGTCACCAACGCCGGCAGCACCGACCTGTCCTACACCAGCGTCAACCACATGAAGGGCCTGCTGGCGGACGGCACGGAGGCACAGGAGCTGATGGTCATCGGCACCTTCCCCAAGTGCAAGAGCGAGTCGCTGCCGAAGGGCTTCGGCAACGGCCAGTCCGCCACCTCCTGTGCGGTGGCGATGTCCCCGGAGGCCTCCAAGGTCGCGGGTGCCGAGTACTGGGGCGAGCCGTACACCCTGGGCAAGGGCCTCAACTGGAAGTGATCCGCGGGCGGTCCGGGCGGGGGCGGCGCGCTACCGCCCCCGCCCGGGCGCGTTCAGCCCCGCGCCGTCGACACCGCCGACACCCCGTGGATCCGCAGGAAGGCGTCCACGCCGACGGCCGCGACCCGCCGGACCTCCTCGTCCGCCACCGGGAGCGCGCCCCAGAAGGAGCGCTCGGCGATGCCGTGGAAGGTCAGCAGGGTGAACTGCTCGGCGGCGAGTGCGGCGTCCCCGCCCGCGAGCAGCCCGCGCTCGGCGAGCGCCTCGAAGTGCTGCGCGAGGTCGCGCTGGGAGGCGACCGGGCCGGCCTCCAGCCAGGCCTCCAGGACGTCCGCCGGGATGTTGGCCACCTCGGCCCGGATCGCCCGGCCGAGCGCGCCGTGCTCCCCGGCGGACAGCACGGCGCGGGCCCGCTCGACGGCGAAGTCGGTCAGGTCCTGGCGCAGGTCCACCACCCGGTCGAGGTACTTCGCCATCAACTCGCGGATCCGCTCGGTCAGTTCCGCCGAGTTCCGCAGGGCCACCGACAGGAAGAGGTTCTCCTTGTCGGCGAAGTGGTTGTAGACCGTCCGCTTGGACACCCCGGCCTCGGCCGCGATCGCGTCCATGCTGGCGCGGACGTACCCCTCGCGCCCGAACACCACCGTCGCGGCCTGCGTGATCGCCTTGCGCTTCTCCGGCCGCCCCGCTCCGCCCGTCGTCGCCACGGCGCTCTCCTCCTCCGTCGGCGCATCGGCCGACCGTCTCAAAAACTACCCGGTGTAGTTTATCCGGACCGCAACCAGCCCGGCCTCACCGCCGAACAGGCGTGCTCTATGCTGCGTACGACTTCTACACCCGTGTAGAGACATGCGGAAGCGTCTCCCCGATCTCGGCCGGCCGGACCCCGTGCGGGAACCGGCCGAGCCGGGCCGGCGTCCAGAACGAGCAGTGTCATGACCGGATTTCCGGACATTCGGATGATCCGAGGTTTGGACGTCCATACTTTCGAACGGGTGGGCGGGCGGCGAGCGACGCGGACGCGCCACCGGGGCGCAGGGAACACGGGAACACCGGGGGTGAGGGCGTGGCGGGGCAACGAGGACGGTCGGCCGACCGAGGGGCGCGACGGCGGGCGGCGAGCGGGCCCGTCGGCCACCCCCGCCCCCTTCCCGGCGGCCCCGCACTGCCCGCGGCCCTCGCCGTCGGGCTGCCGATCGCCGGCGCCGCGGTCGACGAGCTCTCCGGCCCCGGCATGGGATTGGCCTTCGCGGTGGGTGCGGTGCTCGGCACCGGCCTGGCGGCGGCACTCAGCGGCCGCAACGGCTGGTGGTGGGTGCTCGCCGCGTCGCCGCTGGTCGTACTGGGTGCGACGGCCGTCGTCGAACTGGCCGCCCACCGCGACCGGTACCAGAGCAAGGGCCTGGCCACCGGCGCCGCGAAGTGGGTGGTGCACGGCTTTCCCGTGATGGCCGAGGCCGCGGCCGCGGCCGTCATCGTGATCGCGGTCCGGCTGGTCCGGGCGAGGAGGAGGCAGCATGGCTGACAACGCCGAGCACGGTGGCGACACCGAGGCCCCCCGCCCCCGCCGCCCCTCCCCCGCGCTGATCGCGGGCCGGGTGGTGGCCTGCACCGTGGGGTTCGCGGTGTTCGCCGCCAGCGGGGTGGTCTGGTACGGGTTCAAGCAGCTCACCGACGGGATGACCACCTCCAACGCGATCGCCCAGACCAAGAAGGACGCCCCCAAGCACCTGGACAACTCGGTCAACCTGCTGCTGATAGGCCTGGACAGCCGCAAGAACATGGACGGCACGGACCTCCCGCCCGAGTTCGTCCAGGACGAGCTGCACGCCGGCCACAGCTCCGACATCGGCGGCTACAACACCAACTCCCTGATCCTGCTGCACATCCCGGCGAACGGCGGCAAGGTGCAGGCCGTCTCGATACCCCGCGACGACTACGTCATGACCTACAGCGGCGACGGCAAGCAGGTCGGCATGCGCAAGATCAAGGAGGCCTACGGCGAGGCCAAGGACAAGGCCACGCCGGCCCTCCAGGCCAAGGGCCTCAAGGGCGCGGACCTGGAGAAGGCCGGACGCGACGCCGGACGCGCGGCCACCATCCAGACCGTGCAGAAGTTCCTCGACCAGCCCGTCGACCACATCGCCGAGGTCAACCTGATGGGCTTCTACGACATCGCCAAGGCCCTCCAGCCGATCGAGGTCTGCCTCACCCACGACACCAAGGACCCGGCCATGGAGGGCCAGGGCTCCGGCGCCGACTTCCACAAGGGCGTCAACAAGCTCAACGCCTCCCAGGCGCTCTCCTTCGTCCGCCAGCGCCACAACCTCGACGGCGGCGACGGCAACGACAGCGACTTCGCCCGCACCCACCGCCAGCAGGCCTTCATCTCCTCCGTCGTGCACAACCTGAAGCAGAAGGGCGTCCTCGGCGACCTCGGCAAGATGCAGGAGCTGATGGGCGTGGTGCAGAAGGACCTCGTCATCGACAACGAGTGGAACGTCCTGGACTTCGCCCAGCAGGCCCCCAACCTCACCGGCGGCAACGCGGAGTTCCGCACCCTCCCCGTCGCCGACCTCAGGAAGGTCAACGGCCAGGACGTCAACATCGTCAGCCCGCCGCAGGTCCAGAAGATCGTCAAGCAGCTCTTCGGCTACGCCGACACCAGCCCGGCGCCGGCCCCGACCGACGAGGGCCCCGCCCCGACGACCGCACCCGCCGCACCCGCCCCGCCCGTCGCGACCACGCCCCCGGCCGCCGCCAGGAGCGTCACCGTGGACGTCTTCAACGCCTCCTCCACCCCCGGCGTCACCTCCACCGCGGAGTCCAAGGCCCTGGTCGCCATGGGCTTCAAGGAGGGGAGGACCGGCTCGGCGGCCACCAAGCCGAAGACCACCACCGTCACCTACGGCAAGGGCGCCAAGGAGGCGGCCGAGCAGATCGCCGCCCGCTACGGCGTGACCGCCACCGAGTCCGCCTCCGCCACCGCCGACCACGTCACCGTCACCCTCGGCAGCGCCTTCACCGGCGTCGCCGCCGACAAGCCCGCCGCCACCGGCACCCCGGCCGCACCGCCCGCACCGGACACCAACGTGCCCCAGCAGGGCCCCATGGTCGACGCGGAGTCCGACGGCGGCATCCCCTGCGTGTTCTGACACGCCCCGCTCCGACCTCCGAGGGAGGCTCCCCACCCGGGGAGCCTCCCTCGGCCGTTCTCCGGCAACCCTGAGCAGATTCCTGGGCAACCCCTGGCGGGATTCTCCGTACTATGTATAGTGTACTGCGTACGGGGTAACCGTACAGGTATCGACGAGAGGGCTCCGCCATGCAGATCACCAAGACCGCCGTCTCCCTGACCGTCGAGGACGTCAGCACCTCGGCCGCCTTCCTCCAGCGGCACTTCGGCTACACCGAGGAGATGTCGGCCGACGGCTTCGTCTCGCTCGCTCACCCGGACGGCGGATTCAACGTCGTCTACCTCCGGCGCGGCCTCGAGGTCCTGCCGGAGGAGCAGCGCCACCGGATCGCGGACGGCGTGATCCTGGCGTTCGTCGTCGAGGACGTCGCCGCCGAGGAGCGGCGCCTGCGCGAGGAGGGGGTCGCGATCACCCTGCCGCTGCGCGAGGAGCCGTGGGGCGAGAAGCTCTTCCAGGTCACCGACCCGAACGGGGTGCTGGTCCAGCTGACCGAGTGGGCCAAGCAGTAGGCGCGGCTGAGCGGTAGGCAACGCCGAGCGGTGAACGACGGAGCCCCCTGTCCGGCAGGACAGGGGGCTCCACTCGATCCGGCGGACGGTCAGTCCACCGTCCAGGTGTCGTTGCCGGCGAGGAGTGTGGCCAGGTCGCCGGGGCTGCGTTGGGTGGTGGCGGTGGCCAGTTGCTCGGCCATCAACTCGTCGTAGACCGGCCGCCGGACACTGCGCAGGACGCCGATCGGGGTGTGGTGGAGGGTGTCCGCGTCGGCGATCCTGGAGAGTGCGAACGCGCCGGCCGGGTTCGCGGCGTGC
>NZ_JBICZE010000036.1:0-14003 GCF_043201735.1 Kitasatospora sp. NPDC048286 | reverse complement strand
GCTTCCACGACGGTGTCCGGGCGCTGGAGGCCGCGGGCGTCACCCGTTTCGTGGAGCTGGGCCCCGACGCGGTGCTGACCGGGCTGGCCCGCGAGTGCCTGGACTCCGAGGAGGCCGTGCTCGCCGCCGCCACCCGGCGCGAGCGCCCCGAGCCGGACACCCTGCTCACCGCGCTGGCCCAACTGCACATCGCCGGCTGCTCGCCCGACTGGGGCACCCTGTTCCCGGGGGCCGCCCGGGTTGACCTGCCCACCACTGCCTTCCAGCGCAGCCGCTTCTGGGTCGAGCTCCCGGCCTCGGTCGGTGACGTCGCCTCCGCCGGCCTGGACTCCACCGAGCACCCGCTGCTCGGCGCGGCCACCATGCTGGCGGACTCGGACGGCGCGGTGCTCACCGGGCGGCTCTCGGTGCGCACCCACCCGTGGCTGGCAGACCACGTGGTCGGCGACCGGGTCGTGGTGCCCGGCACCGCCATGGTCGAACTGGCCATCAGGGCCGGCGACCAGGTCGGCTGCGGCCACCTGGAGGAGCTCACCCTTGAGGTGCCGCTGGTCCTGCCCGAGCAGGACGGCATCCGGGTGCAGGTCACCGTCGGCACCCCCGACGCCGCCGGCAGCCGTACGGTGAGCGTCTACTCGCGCGCCGAGAGCGCGGCCGCCGAAGTCCCGTGGACCCTGCACGCCTCCGGCCTGCTCGGCCAGGCGCCCGCGCGCACGGGTGAACGCCTCACCGAGTGGCCGCCGGCCGGTGCCGAGATGCTGGAGACCGCCGGCCTCTACGAGCGGCACGCCGCCTCAGGCCTGCACTACGGCCCGACCTTCCAGGCCCTGCACGCCGCCTGGCAGCGCGGTGACGAGTTGTTCGCCGAGGTCCGCCTGGCCGATCGCCCGGCCGCCGACGCGGGCCGGTTCGGCCTGCACCCGGCCGCCTTCGACGCCGCACTGCACGCGCTCGCCCTGCTCGGTGACGGCTCCGACGACGAGACCGCCCGCCTGCCCTTCATGTTCTCCGGCGTCTCGCTGCACGCGGTCGGCGCCTCGGTGCTGCGGGTGCGGCTGCTCGCCACCGGAGCGCACTCCTTCGCCGTCGACCTGGCCGACGCCACCGGCGCCCCGGTCGCCTCGGTGACCTCGCTGGCCTCCCGCCCGCTGACCAACCTGCGCCGGCAGCAGGGCCCTTCGAGCGACGCGCTGTTCCGGCTCGGCTGGAGCCCGATCCAACTGGCCGAGACGGCAGACGAGGCCGACTACCGCCTCCTGCACAGTGTGGCGGGCAACGACGCCGAGGCCGTCCGGGCGGCCGTCCACGTGGCGCTGGCCGCGGCACAGGACGAGGACCCACGGCCGCTGATCGTGGTCACCCGCGGCGCGCTCTCGCTCGCCGGGGAGGAGGTGGCCGACCTGGCGGGCGCCGCGGTGTGGGGCCTGCTGCGCTCGGCGCAGTCGGAGAACCCCGACCGTTTCGTGCTGCTGGACCTCGATGCGGACGCCGACGCCGAGGCGCTCGCCGCCTCCGTACTGGCCAGTGGTGAGCCGCAGGTGGCGATCCGCGCCGGCGCGGCCCGCGCCGCCCGGCTGACCGCCGCCGAGCTCACCGCCGAGGCCGCGCCGGAGCTCGACCCCGAGGGCACCGTCCTGCTGACCGGCGCGACCGGGGGCCTCGGCCCGGTGCTCGCCCGGCACCTGGTCACCGCCCTCGGCGCGCGCCACCTGCTGCTGCTCAGCCGGCGCGGCGGCGCGGACGAGCTGACCGCCGAACTCACCGGGCTCGGCGCGCAGGTCACCGTCCGGGCCTGCGACGTGGCCGACCGTGCCGCGCTCGCCGAGGTGCTGGCCGAGATCCCGGCCGAGCATCCGCTCACCGCCGTGGTGCACGCCGCCGGGCTGCTCGACGACGGCGTGGTCGCCTCGCTGACCCCCGAGCGGATCGACGCCGTGCTGCGGCCCAAGGTGGACGGCGCGCTCAACCTGCACGAGCTCACCGCGGACGCGCCGCTGCACGCCTTCGTGCTGTTCTCCTCGGTCGCCGGGCTGGTGGGCGCACCGGGTCAGGGCAACTACGCGGCCGCCAACTCCTTCCTGGACGCGCTGGCCGCCCGGCGCCACGCGCTCGGCCTGCCTGCCCTCTCGCTGGCCTGGGGGCCCTGGGCCCCGGTCGGCGGCATGACCAGCTCCCTGGAGGAGGCCGACCGGGCGAGGATCTCGCGCGGTGGCATGACCGAGCTGTCCGCCGAGGACGGCGTGGCGCTCTTCGACCTGGCCCGGGCCACCGGGCTGGCGGCCCTGGCCCCGGTGCGGCTGAACCTGGCGGCGCTGCGCCGCCAGGGCGCCGCGCTCGCCCCGGTGTTCCGCTCCCTGGTGGGCCGTACGGTGCGCCGCGAGGCGGTGGCGGTCGAGGGTTCGGAGTTCTCCTTCGCCGACCGGATGGCCGAACTCGGCGAGCAGGAGCGCGCGGACGCGCTGCTCCAGCTGGTCCGGGGCCAGGTCGCGGCCGTGCTCGGGCACGCCTCCGCGGAGGCGATCGACCCGGGCCGGGCCTTCCAGGACCTCGGCTTCGACTCGCTGGCCGCCGTCGAACTGCGCAACGCCCTGACCGCCGAGACCGGCCACCGGCTGCCCGCCACGCTGGTCTTCGACTACCCGTCACCCGAGGCGCTGGCCGGCTACCTGGTCACCCGGTTCAGCGGCGTCAAGTCCGGCCCGCGCAAGGCCGCCCGGGCGAGCGCCGCCCGTACCGACGAGCCGATCGCGATCGTCGGCATGGCCTGCCGCTACCCGGGCGGGGTGACCTCGCCGCAGGAGCTGTGGGACCTGGTGATCGGCGAGAGCGACGCGATCAGCGCCTTCCCGGACAACCGGGGCTGGGACATCGACCGGATCTACGACCCGACCCGCGAGCGCCCCGACACCAGCTACGTCCGCGAGGGTGGGTTCCTGCACGAGGCCGGCGCGTTCGACGCCGGGTTCTTCGGGATCTCGCCGCGTGAGGCGCTGTTGATGGATCCGCAGCAGCGGTTGCTGCTGGAGAGTTCCTGGGAGGCGTTGGAGGGTGCGGGGATCGATCCGGTCTCGCTGAAGGGCAGCCGCACCGGTGTGTTCGCCGGGGTGATGTACCACGACTACTTCGGTGCGTTCGGCAGTGGCAGCATCGTGTCGGGTCGGGTGGCTTACACCCTCGGTCTGGAGGGGCCGACGCTGTCGATCGACACGGCGTGCTCCTCCTCGCTGGTGGCGCTGCACCTGGCGGCGCAGTCGCTGCGCGGCGGCGAGTCCACCCTCGCCCTGGTCGGCGGCGTCGCGGTGATGTCGACCCCGGACCCGTTCGTGGAGTTCAGCCGCCAGGGTGCGCTCGCCCCCGACGCGCAGTGCCGCCCGTTCGCCACCGGCGCCGGCGGCACGGTCTGGGGTGAGGGCGTCGGTGTCCTGGTCCTGGAGCGCCTGTCGGACGCCCGCCGCAACGGGCACCAGGTGCTGGCCGTGGTCCGCGGCACCGCCGTCAACCAGGACGGTGCCTCCAACGGGCTGACCGCGCCCAACGGGCCCTCCCAGCAGCGGGTGATCGAGCAGGCCCTGGCCAACGCCGGGCTGTCGGCGAGCGACGTCGACGTGGTCGAGGCGCACGGCACCGGTACCACGCTGGGCGACCCGATCGAGGCGCAGGCCCTGCTGGCCACCTACGGCCAGGACCGTGGTGAGGACCGACCGCTCTGGTTGGGCTCGATCAAGTCGAACATCGGTCACACCCAGGCGGCGGCCGGTGTGGCCGGCGTGATCAAGATGGTCCAGGCGATGCGCCACGGCGTGCTGCCCAAGACCCTGCACGTGGACGAGCCCTCCACCCACGTGGACTGGTCGGCGGGTGAGGTCCGGCTGCTGACCGAGGCCCGGGCCTGGCCCGAGGTCGAGCGGCCGCGCCGGGCCGGGATCTCCTCCTTCGGGATCAGCGGCACCAACGCCCACACCATCATCGAGGCCGTCACCGAGCAGGTCGCCGAGCAGCCGGAGACGAGCGCGGCGCCGACCGCGGCCCCGTGGTTGCTCTCCGCGAAGTCCCGGGCGGCGCTGCCCGCCCAGGCCGAACGGCTGCTGGCCTTCGTGGACGCCAACCCGCAGCTCGCGCCCGCGGACCTGGCCCACGCACTGGCCACCACCCGTACCCACTTCGAGCACCGCGCGGCCATCGCCGGCGCGGACCGCGCCGAGCTGCGCGACTCGCTGGCCGCGTTGGCCACCGGGCGCACCGCTCCCGGGCTGGTCGAGGGTACCGCCACCGGCTCCCGCCCGGTCTTCGTCTTCCCGGGCCAGGGCTCCCAGTGGCAGGGCATGGCCACCGAGCTGCTGGCCTCCTCGCCGGTGTTCGCGGCCGCGATGGCCGAGTGCGCCGCCGCCTGTGCGCCGTTCACCGACTGGGACCTGCTGGCCGAGCTGAACGGCCCGCTGGACCGGGTGGACATCGTCCAGCCGCTGCTCTGGGCCGTCATGGTCTCGCTGGCGCGGACCTGGACCTCGTACGGGGTGCGCCCCGCCGCGGTGATCGGGCACTCCCAGGGCGAGATCGCGGCGGCCGTGGTGGCCGGTGCGCTGTCGCTGGAGGACGGCGCCCGGATCGTCACCCTGCGCAGCCAGGCCATCGCCCAGGACCTGTCCGGCGGGGGCGGCATGATGTCGGTCGCGCTGCCCGTCGACCAGGTGGAGGAACGACTGGCGGCCTTCGACGGCCGGCTCTCCGTCGCCGCGCGCAACGGGTCGGGATCGGTCGTGGTCGCCGGCTTCGTGGACGCCCTGGACCTCCTGCAGGCCCAGCTCAAGGACGAGGGCATGCGGGTCAAGCGGCTGCCGGTGGACTACGCCTCGCACTCCGCGCAGGTCGAGGCGATCCGGACCAGGTTGCTGGAGACCCTGGCGGACGTCTCGCCGCTCCCCGCCGAGGTGCCGTTCTACTCGACCGTCACCGGCGGGCTCGTCGACACCACCGAGCTGAACGCCGAATACTGGTACACCAACCTGCGCCAGACCGTGCTCTTCGAGCAGGCCGCCGGGGCCGCGGTCGGCAAGGGCCATGGCGTGTTCATCGAGTGCAGCCCGCACCCGGTGCTCACCGTAGGCCTCCAGGAGACCTTCGACGGCGTGCGGGCGCTGGGCTCGCTGCGCCGCGAGGAGGGCGGCCCGGCCCGGTTCGCCGCCGCGCTCGGCGAGGCCTTCGCGCACGGCGTCGCGGTCGACTGGCGACAGGTCTTCGAGGGTCTGCGCCCGCGCCGCGTCGAGCTGCCGACCTATGCCTTCCAGCACGAGCAGTACTGGCTGGACAGCGTCTCCGGTAACGCCGACGTCACCTCGGCCGGTCTCACCCGGACCGACCATCCGATCCTGAGTGCGGCGATGACCCGCGCCGACACCGACGGCACCGTCCTCACCGGCCGCCTCTCGCTCAGCACCCACCCGTGGCTGGCCGACCACGTGGTCGGCGGGGAGCTGCTGTTCCCCGGCACCGGCTACCTGGAGCTGGCCCTCCAGGCCGCCGATCAGGTGGGCCTGGGCCGGGTCGCCGACCTCACCCTCCACGCCCCGCTGGTCTTCCCCGAGCACGGTGCGGTGCAGCTGCAGGTCGTGGTCGGCGCGGTGGAGGAGTCCAGCCGCCCGGTCGGCATCTACTCCCGCCCCGAGAGCGAGGCCGACGACGAGCCCTGGATCCGGCACGCCGACGGTGTGCTCGCCCCGGGCGGCGCGCCCGCCGAGCCGGAGCTCACCCTCTGGCCGCCCACCGGTGCCGAGCCGATCGATCTCGACGGGGTGTACGAACAGCTCGCCGAGGCCGGACTCGCCTACGGGCCCGCCTTCCAGGGCCTGCGCGCCGCCTGGCGCCTGGGTCAGGAGGTCTACGCCGAGGTGGCCTTCGCCCAGCAGGTGGACGGCTACGGCCTGCACCCGGCCCTGGCGGACGCCGCCCTGCACACGGTCGGCCTGACCGGTGTCGCCGAGGACGAGGCGCTGCTGCCGTTCGCCTGGTCCGAGGTGCGCCTGCACGCGACCGGCGCCAGGGAACTGCGGGTCCGGGTCAAGCCCTTGGGCCAGAGCGGCGCGGTGGAGCTGACGCTCGCCGACGCCGACGGCGCGCCGGTGGCGAGCGTCGGCTCGCTCGCCCTGCGCCCGATCCCGGCCGAACAGCTCGCCGCCGCCGCCAAGTCGGCGCGGGCGGGCGCGCTCTACCAGGTGGAGTGGATCACCGCGCCGACCCCGGCCGTCGACCCCGCCCACGACCCGGTGGTGCTGCGCAGCCCGGCGGGTACCAGCGCAGACGAGGTACGGGCAGCCGTGCACACCGTCCTCGACCAGCTGCGCGAGCAACTGGCGGGCGAGGCCACCGTGCTGGTGGCCACCGGCGCCGACCTGGCCGGTGCGGCGGTGGCCGGACTCGTCCGCTCGGCGCAGTCGGAGAACCCCGAGCGGATCGTCCTGGTCGAGCTCGACCAGGACCCGGCCTCCGAAGCGCTGCTGCCCACCGCCTTGGCCGTGGGCGAGCCGCACCTGGCGATCCGGGGCGGCGTCATCCGGCTGCCCCGGCTGGTCCGGGCCGAACCGGCCGCCGACCAGGAACGGTTGGAGCTCGACCCCGCGGGCACCGTGCTGCTGACCGGCGCGAGCGGCGCACTGGGCACCCTGATCGCCCGACAGCTGGTCACCGAGTGGGGGGTGCGGCACCTGCTGCTGCTCAGCCGCCGCGGCGCGGCCCCCGAGCTCGTCACCGAGCTCACCGAACTCGGCGCCGAGGTCACCACCGCCGCCTGCGACGTGGCGGACCGCGCGGCGCTGGCCGAGGCGGTGGCGAAGGTCCCGGCGGAGCATCCGCTGACCGCGGTGGTGCACGCGGCCGGGGTGCTCGCCGACGGCGTGCTCTCCTCGCTCACGCCCGAGCGGCTGGATGCCGTGCTGCGCCCCAAGGTGGACGCGGCCTGGTACCTGCACGAGCTGACCGCCGGTCTCGACCTCAAGGCGTTCGTCCTGTTCTCCTCGGCCGCCGCCACCCTCGGCTCGCCGGGGCAGGCCAACTACGCCGCGGCCAACGCCTTCCTGGACGCGCTGGCCGGCCACCGCCGGCGGCTCGGCCTGCCGGGCCAGTCGCTGGCCTGGGGCCTGTGGGCGCAGGCCGGCGGGATGACCGGCACGCTGGACGACACCGACCTGTCCCGGATCTCCCGGGGCGGCGTGGCGGCCCTGGCCACCGATGAGGGCTTGGCGCTCTTCGACGAGGCGCTGCACTCCCGGCACCCCGCCGTGCTGCCGATGAAGCTGGAACCGGCCGGACTGCGGGCCCAAGGCGACGTCATGTCACCGCTCTTCCGCGCCCTGGTGCGCTCCCGGCGCCAGGCCGTCTCCGGTCAGCCGGCCGCCGGCGCCGACTCGCTGAGCGGCCGGCTGGCTGCCCTCGCCGAGGCCGAACGCAAGCCCTTCCTGGTGGAGTTGGTGCGCAGCCAAGCCGCCTCGGTGCTCGGGCACCGCTCGGCTGAGGCGGTCGAAGCGCACAAGGCCTTCCGTGAGCTGGGCTTCGACTCGCTGGCCGCGGTCGAGCTGCGCAACGGCCTGGCGGCGGCCACCGCGCTGCGCCTGCCGGCCACCTTGGTGTTCGACTACCCCAACCCCCTCGAACTGGCCGGCTACCTGCTCGACCAGCTGGTCGGCACCCTGGCGGCCGTGCCGGTGCAGGCCGCGCCCGCCCGCTCGGAGGAGCCGATCGCGATCATCGGGATGAGCTGCCGCTACCCCGGCGGCGTGAACTCGCCCGAGGATCTGTGGAAGCTGGTCGTCGGCGAGGTGGACGCCATCGGCGAGTTCCCCACCGACCGAGGCTGGGACCTGGAGTCGCTCTACGACCCGACCCTGGACCGCCCCGGCACCAGCTACGCCAAGCACGGCGCGTTCCTGTACGACGCGGGCGACTTCGACGCCGACTTCTTCGGCATGGATCCGGAGGAGGCGCTGGTCACCGACCCGCAGCAGCGGGTCCTGCTGGAGACCGCCTGGGAGGCGCTGGAGCGGGCCGCCATCGACCCGGTCTCGCTGCGCGGCAGCGCGACCGGGGTGTTCGCCGGCGTGATGTACCACGACTACTTCGAGAGCTACGGCTCCGGCAGTGTGGTCTCGGGCCGGGTCGCCTACACGCTCGGTCTGGAGGGGCCGACGCTGACGGTGGACACCGCCTGCTCCTCCTCGCTGGTCGCGTTGCACCTTGCGGTGCAGTCGCTGCGCCAGGGTGACTGCACCCTGGCACTGGCCGGCGGGGTGACGGTGATGGCCACCCCGGGGACCTTCGTCGAGTTCAGCCGGCAGCGCGGCCTGTCGCGCGACGGGCGCTGCCGCCCGTTCGCGGACGCCGCCAACGGCACCGGTTTCGGCGAGGGCGCGGGCGTCCTGCTGCTGGAGCGGCTCTCGGATGCCCGCCGCAACGGCCACCAGGTGCTGGCCGTGGTGCGCGGCACCGCGATGAACCAGGACGGTGCTTCCAACGGCATCACCGCCCCCAACGGTCCCGCCCAGCAGCGGGTGATCCGCCGCGCGCTGGCGGCGGCGGGCGTGCCCGGCGGCGAGGTCGACCTGGTCGAGGCGCACGGCACCGGCACCACGCTGGGCGACCCGATCGAGGCGCAGGCCCTGATCGCGACCTACGGCAGCGAGCACACCGAGGAGCGCCCGCTCTGGCTCGGCTCGATCAAGTCGAACATCGGACACACCCAGGCCGCGGCCGGGGTGGCCGGCGTGATCAAGATGGTGCAGGCGATCCGCCACGGGGTGCTGCCCAAGACCCTGCACGTGGACGAGCCGTCCCGGCACGTCGACTGGACGGACAGCCACGTCCGGCTGCTCACCGAGTCGTTGGCATGGCCCGAGTACGACCACCCGCGCCGGGCCGGGATCTCCTCGTTCGGGATCAGCGGCACCAACGCGCACGTGGTGATCGAGGCCGCGCCCAGCGCTCCCGGTGAGGAGGCTGCCGTGCTGGTGGAGCAGCAGCCACAGGCTCCGCTGCTGCTCTCGGGCCACAGCCCGCAGGCGCTGCGCGCGCAGGCCGAGCGGCTGCTGAGCCACCTGGGCGAGCGGGCCGAGCTCGATCCGCGCCAGGTCGCGGCGGCGCTGGCGAGTGCCCGCGGCCACCACGCCCACCGGGCGGCGGTGAGCGGCGGTGACTGGGACGAGCTCCTGCGCGGCCTGCGGTCGTTGACCGAGGGCCATGCCTCGCCGAGCGTGGCGCTCGGCACTGCGACAGCGGGTCGCACCGCGTTCCTCTTCTCCGGCCAGGGCTCGCAACTGGTCGGCATGGGCGAGGAGTTGATCGATACGTTCCCGGCCTTCGCGGCCGCCTTCGAGGAGGTGTGCGAGCGGCTGGATTCGCTACTCGACCGGCCGCTGCGCGAGGCGCTGTCCTCGGCCGAGCTGCTGGACCGCACCGAGTACACCCAGCCCGCCCTGTTCGCGCTCGAAGTCGCGCTCTTCAGGCTGCTGGAGTCCTGGGGCATCCGCCCCGACCTGCTGGCCGGGCACTCCATCGGCGAGTTCGCCGCTGCCCACGTGGCCGGGGTCTGGTCGCTGGCGGACGCCGCCCGACTGGTCGCCGCGCGCGGCCGGCTGATGCAGGCGCTGCCCGCCGGCGGCGCGATGGTGGCGATCAAGGCCACCGAGGCCGAGATCGAGCCGCTGCTGACCGAGCGGGTGAGCATCGCGGCGGTCAACGGGCCGAGCTCCGTGGTGGTCTCGGGCGAGGCGACGGCGGTGCGCGCGATCGCCGAGCGGTTCGAGCGGACCAGGGAGCTGGCGGTCAGCCACGCCTTCCACTCGCCGCTGATGGAGCCGATGCTCGCCGAGTTCCGCGAGGTCGCCGCCGGGCTGGAGTACCACCCGCCGCGGATCGCCGTCGTCTCCACCCTGACCGGCGCGCAGGCTGCCGCGCAGGAGCTGTGTTCACCGGAGTACTGGGTGCGCCACGTGCGCGAGGCGGTGCGCTTCGCGGACGGCGTGCGGGCGCTGGAGGAGGCCGGTGCGTGCCGGTTCGTCGAGATCGGTCCAGGCGGGGTGCTGACCGCGCTGGCCGCCGAGAACCTGGCCGAGGGTCCGAGCGGTGACGCCGCGCTGATCCCGCTGCTGCGCAAGGACCGGCAGGAGTCGGCGGCGGTGCTCACCGCCCTGGGCGCCTTCCACGTTCACGGCGGCGCGGTGGACTGGGCGCGGCTGCTGCCGGCCGGTGCCGCGGTCGAGTTGCCGACGTACGCCTTCCAGCGCCGCCGGTACTGGATGGCGAGCGAGCCGGCGGGCTACCGGGCGACGGTGGACCACCCGCTGCTGGGCAGCGCCGTGGACCTCGCGGGAGGCGAGGGCACGCTGTTCACCGGACGGCTCTCGTTGCAGAGCCATCCCTGGCTGGCCGATCACGCGGTCGGTGGGGTGGTGCTGCTGCCCGGCACGGCGTTCGTCGAGATGGCGCTGGCGGCCGGCGCGGACCTCGGGGCCGGCGCGGTCGAGGAGCTGACCATCGCCGAACCCCTGCTGCTGCCCGAGCAGGGCACGGTCCGGCTGCAGTGCACCGTGCGTCCGGCCGATGCCGGGACCTGGACGTTCCAGGTGTACTCCCGCACGGCGGACGAGCTGGGGGCACCTCCCGGCCGCCAGGCCGGGGGACCGTGGACCTTGCACGCCACCGGGTTGCTGCGGGCCGCTTCGGCCCCGGCGCCCGGCACGTCGCAGGCCTGGCCGCCGGTCGGCGCCGAGGCGCTCGACCTGGAGGGGACCTATGAGCGCCTGGCCGAGCTCGGCGCCGAGTACGGCCCGCTGTTCCAGGGGCTGCGGGCCGCCTGGCGGCTGGCTGACGAGGTCTTCGCCGAGGTCGAACTCCCGCTGGAGACAGATCGGTTCGGCATTCATCCGGCACTGTTCGACGCCTCGCTGCACGCCATCGGACTGCGGGCGGGTGCGGCGGGCCGGATGAGCCTGCCGTTCGCCTGGAGCGGGGTCGAGCTGTACGCCGTGGGCGCGCGGGCGCTGCGGGTGCGGATCAGCCCGGCCGGCTCGGACGCGGTGCGGATCGAGCTCGCCGACGGGGCCGGTGCCCCGGTGGCCCGGGTGGAGTCGCTGGTGCTGCGCGAGGTCGCGGTGGACCGGCTGGCCACGGCCGGCGGCAACGACTCGCTCTTCGCCCTGGAGTGGACCGGGCTCACCGGCGGCCCGGTGCCCTCGGGCGGACACTGGGCGGTGCTCGGTACGCACCGGCGGCGGCTGCTGGACGCCTTGGCGGTGCAGGTCGCCACGGTCAGTACGGTCGCCGACCTCGACGAGCTCGCGGCGCTGGCCGACCCGGTGGACGTCCTGGTGCTGCCCTGGGCGGGCGGTGACGATCCGCGGGCGGTGCACGAGGGCCTGGCCGCGCTGCTCGGCCGCCTGCAGTCCTGGCTGGCCGACGATCGGTTCGCGCAGGCGACCGTGGTCGTGGCGACCAGTGGCGCGGTCTCGCCGACCGGTGAGGACGTCACCGACCTGGCCGCCGCGGCGGCCTGGGGGCTGATCCGCACGGCGCAGTCGGAGAATCCCGACCGGATCGTGCTGATCGACCTGGACGACCACGACGCCGACGACGAGGCCGACCCGGGTTGGCACCTGCTGCCGGCCGCCGTCGCCTGCGGCGAGGCGCAGATCGCGGTGCGTTCGGGTGTGCTCAACGTGCCGCGGCTCACCAGGGCGGCGAAGGCCGTACCGGACGCCCCCGTCGAGTGGAGCGGCCGGGTGCTGCTCACCGGCGGCACCGGGGCACTGGGCCGCCTGGTGGCCCGTCACCTGGTCACCGAGCACCGGGTGTCGAGCCTGCTGCTGCTCAGCCGGCGCGGCGAGGCGGCGCCCGGCGCCGCCGAGCTGCACGCCGAACTCGCCGGCCTGGGCGCCGAAGTGACCATCCTGGCCTGCGACCTGGCCGACCGGGAGGAGCTGGCCGCAGTGCTGGCGCGCTACCCGGTCTCCGCGGTGGTGCACTCCGCGGGCGTGCTGGACGACGGGACGCTCGCCTCGCTGACGCCCGAGCGGTTGTCCGCCGTGCTGCGACCCAAGGTGGACGCGGCCTGGCACCTGCACGAGCTGACCAAGGACCGACAGCTGTCGGCGTTCGTCCTGTTCTCCTCGGCGGCCGGTCTGCTCGGCAGCCCCGGGCAGGCGAGTTACGCCGCCGCCAACGCGTTCCTCGACGGCCTGGCCCTGCACCGCAGGGCGGTCGGCCTGCCGGCCACCTCGCTGGCCTGGGGCGCGTGGTCGGGCAACGGCGGCATGGCCGACCGGCTCAGCGAGGCCGACAGCCGCCGGATGGCCCAGTCGGGGGTGGGCAGCCTCAGCGAGGAGGCCGGCCTGGCCCTGTTCGACGCCGCGGTCGGCCGGGCGGAAGCCGTCCTGATGCCCGCACGGCTCGACCTGGCCGCCCTGGCCCAGGGCAACCGGGTCCCGCCGCTGCTGAGTCGGCTGGTGCGCTCCTCGTCCGCGCGGCGGGTGGCGCAGGCAGCCTCCACGGCCTCGGCCGCGCTGCGGCGCAGCCTGGCCGGGCTGGTCGGCCAGGAGCGGATCGCGCTCCTGCTCGAACTGGTCGGCACCCAGGCGGCCGGGGTGCTCGGGGTCACCGAGGTGGCACTGGACCGGGCATTCAGCGAACTCGGCTTCGACTCGCTGACGGCGGTGGAGTTCCGCAACCAGCTCAACGAGGCCACCGGGCTGCGGCTCTCGGCCACGCTGATCTTCGACTACCCGAACCCGATGGTGCTGGCCCGGCACCTGGAAGCCGAACTGGCCCCGGCCGAGGGCTCGGCCGGCGAAGTGCGGGAGACCGCGGTGCGCCAGGCGCTGGGCGCGATCCCGCTGGCCCGGCTGCGCGACGCCGGCCTGCTGGACAGCCTGCTCGAACTGGCCGGACTCAAGGCCGAGTCCGCCGCCGAGTCGAAGGGCGACGACGGCGAGAGCGGCGAGTCGATCGACACGATGGACATCGAGAGCCTGATGAACCTGGCCCTTGACGACTTCGGTGGACAGGAGGAGCTGTGACAGGGGGTACTCCGGTGGCGAAGAGTGGGAGCAAGGAGCAGCCGCAGAACCCGGGCACCAGGATGGTCGACGCCCTGCGGGCCTCGCTGAAGGAGACCGAACGGCTGCGGGAGCAGAACCGCAAGCTGACCGCGGCCCTGCGCGAGCCGATCGCGATCGTGGGCATGGCCTGCCGCTATCCGGGTGGGGTGACCTCGCCGCAGCACCTCTGGGAGCTGGTGACCGAGGGCGGGGACGGCATCACGCCGTTCCCCACCGACCGGGGGTGGGACGCCGACCTCTACGATCCGCGGCCGGGTCTGGAGGGCAGGTCCTACGTCCGCGAGGGTGGGTTCCTGCACGAGGCCGGCGCGTTCGACGCCGGGTTCTTCGGGATCTCGCCGCGTGAGGCGCTGTTGATGGATCCGCAGCAGCGGTTGCTGCTGGAGAGTTCCTGGGAGGCGTTGGAGGGTGCGGGGATCGATCCGGTCTCGCTGAAGGGCAGCCGCACCGGTGTGTTCGCCGGGGTGATGTACCACGACTACTTCGGCGCGTTCGGCAGTGGCAGCATCGTGTCGGGTCGGGTGGCTTACACCCTCGGTCTGGAGGGGCCGACGCTGTCGATCGACACGGCGTGCTCCTCCTCGCTGGTGGCGCTGCACCTGGCGGCGCAGTCGCTGCGCGGCGGCGAGTCCACCCTCGCGTTGGCCGGCGGTGTGACGGTGATGGCCTCGCCCGGCACCTTCGTGGAGTTCAGCCGCCAGCGCGGGCTCTCCCCGGACGGCCGCTGCAGGGCGTTCGCGGAGGGCGCGGACGGCACCGGCTTCGCCGAGGGCGTCGGTGTCCTGGTGCTGGAGCGGCTCTCGGACGCCCAGCGCAACGGGCACCAGGTGCTGGCCGTCATCCGTGGCTCCGCGGTGAACCAGGACGGTGCCTCCAACGGGCTGACCGCGCCCAACGGGCCGTCCC
>NZ_JBICZE010000035.1:0-19048 GCF_043201735.1 Kitasatospora sp. NPDC048286 | reverse complement strand
TGGTTCACCGCGGAGCCACGGATGACGGCCAGCACCTGGTGCCCGTTGCGCCGGGCGTCCGAGAGCCGCTCCAGCAGCAGCATCCCGGCGCCCTCACCCCAGCCGGTGCCGTCCGCCCCGTCGGCGAAGGACTTGCACCGGCCGTCCGGGGAGAGCCCGCGCTGACGGCTGAAGGCGATGAACGCTCCCGGGGTGGACATCACCGAGACACCGCCGGCCATCGCCAGCGTGCACTCGCGCTGGCGCAGCGCCTGCACCGCCAGGTGCAGCGCGACCAGGGCCGAGGAGCACGCGGTGTCGATGGTGACCGCGGGCCCCTCGGTGCCGAGGGTGTAGGAGATCCGGCCGGCCATCACCGCCGCCAGCACGCCGGTGCCGAGCGCCGCCTCGGGGTCCTTCGGCAGCTTCGCCAGCACGTCGCGGTAGTCCTGGCCGTTGGTGCCCGCGAACACCCCGATCCGGGCGCCGCGTACCGAGTCCGGCGCGATGCCGCCGCGTTCCAGCGCCTCCCAGGCCACCTCAAGGAGCAGCCGCTGCTGGGGGTCCATCAGCAGCGCCTCGCGCGGCGAGATGCCGAAGAAGTCCGGCTCGAAGTCGGCGGCCCCGTGCAGGAAACCGCCCCGCAGCACATAGCTCTTGCCGGACGCGTCCGGATCGGGGTCGTAGAGCGCGGCGCCGTCCCAGCCCCGGTTGTCCGGGAAGTCCGTGACGGCATCGGTGCCCTCGTCGACCAGCCGCCAGAGCTCCTCGGGAGTGCTGACGCCACCGGGGAACCGGCAGCTCATCGCCACGATGGCGATGGGCTCCTTCTCCTCGGTCTCCACGTCGCGCAGCCGCTGCCGGGTCTGGGCCAGATCAGCGGTGACCCTCTTGAGATAGTCGAGCAGCTTGTCATCGTTGGTCATCGAGTGTCGCCACTTCTGTGCGGAAGATTCAGCCTGGCGTGCGGGGCGGGGGCGGCGGTCGTGCTCACGTCGTCACGCCGTGCCGAGCTCGTTGTCGATGAAGGCGAAGACGTCGTCGGCGGAGGCGTTCTCCAGCCGCCCTGCGACCGACTCGCCGCCGGCCGCGGACAGGGTCTCGGTCAGCCCGTTGAGCATCGCCTGCAGGCGGGCCGTGAACCGGCCCTGCTCGATCTCCTCGACCTTCAGCCCGCCGAACGCGGCCTCCAGCCGGTCGAGTTCGGCCAGCAGCAGGTCGGCCGAGGAGCCGTCCTCGCCCTCGCCCAGCTCGGTTCCGAGGTGCTCGGCCAACGCGGCGGGCGTCGCGTAGTCGAAGACCAGCGTGGCCGGCAGGGCCACTCCGGCGGCGGTGCTGAGCCGGTTGCGCAGGTCCACCGAGGTCAGCGAGTCGAAGCCGAGGTCGCGGAAGGCGGTGCTGGGATCGATCCCGCCGGCCGCGCCGTAGCCGAGCACGGTGGCGGCCTGGGTGCAGACCAGGTCCACCAGGGCGCGCTTGCGCTCGCCGCCGGTCAGGGCGGCCAGCTTCTGGGCGAAGCCGTCGGGGACCGCGTTGTCACCGCCGCCGGCCGCCGCCAGTCCCTGGACCTCGGGCAGGTCGGCCAGCAGCGGGCTGGGCCGGGCGGCGCCGAAGGCGGGCGCGAACCTGGTCCAGTCCACGTCGGCCACGGTCAGCGTGGTCTCGCCGCTCTCCAGCGCCCGGCGCAGCGCGGTCAGCGCCTGGTCGGGGTTCATCGCCGAGATGCCGAGGTTGCGGCCCGCGTCACGCACGGCGCCGTGGTCGGCCATGCCGCCGCCACCCCACAGTCCCCAGGCGATCGAGGAGGCCGCCAGGCCCTCGCCGCGCCGGTACTCGGCCAGCGCGTCCAGGAAGGCGTTGGCGGCCGCGTAGTTGGCCTGCCCGGCGCCGCCGACGGTGGCGGTGAGCGAGGAGAACAGGATGAACGCCGACAGGTCCAGCTCCGCGGTGAGCTCGTGCAGGTTCAGGGCGGCCTGCGCCTTGGGCCGCAGCACCGTGGCGAAGCGCTCGGGGGTGAGCGCGTCCAGCACGCCGTCGTCCAGCACGCCGGCCAGGTGGATCACGGCGGTCAGCGGATGCTCGGCCGGGACGGTGGCCAGCAGCGCGGCCAGGCTCTCACGGTCGGCCGCGTCGCAGGCGGCGAAGGTGACCTTGGTGCCGGTCGCGGCCAGCTCCTGCCGCAGTTCGGCGGCGCCGGGCGCCGCCTCGCCACGGCGGCTGGTGAGCAGCAGGTGCTCCGCACCCTGCTCGGCCAGCCAGCTCGCCACCCGGGCACCGACCGCGCCGGTGGCGCCGGTGACCAGCACCGTGCCGGTGGGCTGCCACGGGGCACCGGGCCGCACCGGCGCGTGCTCCAGGCGGCGGGCGAACAGGCCGGACTCGCGCAGGACCAGCTGGTCCTCGTCGCCGTAGGCGGTGAGCACGGTGGCGAGTCGGGCCAGGGTGAGCGGGCCGAGCTCGGCGGGCAGGTCGAGCAGGCCACCCCAGCGCTCGGGGTGCTCCAGCGCGGCCACCCGGCCCAGGCCCCAGACCTCGGCCTGGCTGAATCCGCTCGGGCGGGCCGAGGACTCGTGGGCCATCGCGTCCCGGGTGACGGCCCACAGCCCGGCCTCGATGCCGGCGTCGCCGAGTGCCTGGATCAGCGCGGCGGTCACGGCGGCCCGGGTGTCGAGCGCCAGCAGGGAGAGAACGCCGTCCACCGCACCGTGACCATCGAGCAGTTCGGCCAGGGCGGTGCGCTGCTGCGCGGCCGTGGGCACGGCGAGCAGCTCGACCTGGTGGCCGCGCTCGCGCAGCGCGGTCAGCGCGGCCTCGACCCACGGGTCCTGGGCCAGGGCCTCGGAGACCACGGCCAGCCAGCGGAACGCGGCGGCGCGGTCCTCGGAGCCGGGCAGCATCCGCCAGCCGACGCGGTAACGCCAGCCGTCCACCGTGGCGTTGGCCTGCCGCTGGTCGTACCAGGAGGCCAGCGCCGGAATCAGCGCGGCCACCGGGGCCTGGTCGTCCACGCCGAGGGTGGCGGCGACCGCGGCCACGTCCTGCTCCCGAACCAGCTCCCAGAACTCGCCGCCCACGTCGCCGCCGCGGCCCGGGGCAGTGGCCGCCGTGATGGACGGGGCGTTCTCCCAGTGCCGGTCGCGCCGGAAGGGGTAGGTCGGCAGGTCCACCACGCGGGCGCCGGTGAACAGCGCCGACCAGTCCGGGCTCAGGCCGCTGACGTGCAGTCGGCCGAGCGCCGTCAGCAGCGCCTTGGCCTCGCCCTGGTCCCGACGCTGGGTGGCGACCACCTCGGCCACGATGTCCTGGGACATGCCGGTGAGCACCGAGTCTGGGCCCACCTCCAGCAGCCGGGTGACGCCCTCGGCGGCCAGGGTGCGTACACCGTCGTGGAACCGGACGGCCTCGCGTACGTGGCGCACCCAGTAGTCGGGCGAGGTCAGCTCGTCGGCGAGCGATCCGGTCAGGTTGGAGACGACCGGCAGCTGCGGCTGGTGGAACTCCAGCTTGTCGAGCACGGCCCGGAAGGACTCCAGCATGTCGTCCATCCGGTGCGAGTGGAACGCGTGGGAGACCTTCAGCCTGGTGGTCTTCTCGAACCGGGCGGCAACCGCGAGCACCGCCTCCTCGTCGCCCGAGACGACCACCGCGCGCTCGCCGTTGACCGCGGCGAGGTCGGCGCCCTCGGTGAGCAGCGGGGCGACCTCGGCCTCGCCGGCCCGGATGGCGACCATCGCGCCGCCGGTGGGCAGCGCCTGCATCAGCCGGCCGCGCGCGGCGACCAGGGTGACGGCGTCGCTCAGCGAGAGCACACCGGCGACATGGGCGGCGACCACCTCGCCGATCGAGTGCCCGCCGAGCAGGTCGGGGCGGATGCCCCAGGACTCCAACAGGCGGTAGAGCGCGACCTCGAAGGCGAAGATGCCGGCCTGGGTGAAGACGGTCTGGTTCAGCAGCTCGGACTCGGTGTCCAGCACCACCTCACGCAGCGGCCGCTCCAGGTGCTGGTCGAACTCGGCGCAGATCTCGTCGAAGGCACGGGCGAACCCGGGGAAGCTCTCGATCAGTTCGCGCCCCATGCCGGGGCGCTGGGAGCCCTGGCCGGAGAAGACCACGGCGAGCTTGCCGAGGCCGGCGGCGACCTGCGGCAGCTCCCGGCCCTCGGCCAGCGCGCGCAGCCCCTCCAGCAGTTCGGCGCGGTCGTGGCCGACCACCGCGGCGCGGTGGGTGAGCAGGGCGCGGGTGGTGGCCAGCGAGAAGCCGACGTCCAGCACATCGAGGTCACCGGCCGCGGCGATCAGCCGGTTCGCCTGGTCCTTGACGGCCTCGGCGGTCTTGGCGGAGAGCACCCAGGGCACGGCCGGCAGTTCGGCGCGCGGCGCCCGCTCCGCCTCCTCCTCGGCCGGGGCCTCCTCCAGGATGGTGTGGGCGTTGGTGCCGCTGATCCCGAAGCCGGAGACGGCGGCGCGGCGCGGCTGGCCGTCGCTCTCCCACGGCCGGGACTCGGTGAGCAGTTCGACGTCGCCCGCCGTCCAGTCCACCTTGGTGGTGGGGTTCTCGGAGTGCAGCGACTTGGGCAGCACCCCGTGGCGCATCGCCATGACCATCTTGATCACGCCCGCCACGCCGGCGGCGGCCTGCGGGTGGCCCATGTTGGACTTGATCGAGCCCAGCCACATCGGCCGGCCCTCGGGCCGGTTCTGCCCGTAGGCGGCGATGACCGCCTGGGCCTCGATCGGGTCGCCGAGCTTGGTGCCGGTGCCGTGCGCCTCCACCACGTCGATCTGGTTCGGCGACAACTGGGCGTCGGCCAGCGCCGACTGGATCACCCGAATCTGGGCCGGGCCGCTGGGCGCGGTCAGGCCGTTGGAGGCGCCGTCCTGGTTGATCGCGCTGCCCCGGATCACCGCGAGCACCCGGTGCCCCTTGCGCCGGGCGTCCGAGAGCCGCTCCACCAGCAGCACACCCGCGCCCTCCGACCAGGCGGCGCCGTCCGCGTCCTCGGAGAAGGACTTGCAGCGCCCGTCGGCCGACAGCGCCCGCCGCTCGCTGAACTCGATGAACATCTCGGGGCTGGCCATCACCGCGGCACCGCCGACCAGGGCGAACTCGCACTCGCCGCGGCGCAGCGACTGGGTCGCCTGGTGCAGGGCCACCAGCGATGCGGAGCACGCGGTGTCCATGGTGACCGCGGGTCCCTCAAGGCCCAGCGTGTAGGCGATCCGGCCCGAGACGATGCTGCCGGAGATGGTGCCGCCCACATAGTCGTGGTGCATCAGGCCGACGAAGACGCCGGTCCGGGTGCCCTTCATCGACTGCGGGTCGATCCCGGCCCGCTCGAAAGCCTCCCAGGAGGTCTCAAGCAGCATCCGCTGCTGCGGGTCGGTGCCGGGCGCGTCCTTGGGGCTGATGCCGAAGAACGCGGGGTCGCACTCGGCGGCGTCGTGCAGGAAGCCGCCCTGGCGCACGTAGCTCTTACCGGGCTTGCCGACCTCGGGGTCGTAGAGGTTCTCCACGTCCCACCCGCGGTCCACCGGGAAGCCGGAGATCACGTCGGCGCCTTCGCTGACGATCCGCCAGAGGTCCTCGGGCGAGCGGATGCCGCCGGGGTAGCGGCAGGCCATCCCGATGATCGCGATCGGCTCGCGGTTGAGCTCCTCCAGCTCGCGCACCCGGCGGCGGGTGCGCTCCAGCTCGCTGGTGGCCCGCTTCAGGTAGTCGCGGAGCCTGTCGACGTTGGCCGGGTCTACCATCACTGGACTCCAGATTCGTTGTCGATCGTCGCGAAGAGTTCTTCGTCGGTGGCGGTGTCGAAGTCGTCCGGCGCCTCGCCGCCCGCGCTGTGGGTGTCACGCCAGGTCCGCAGCAGCGCTTCGAGGCGCGCGGTGATCCGGGCGTGTGAACCGTCCTGGTCCGGCAGTGCGGTCAGCGCGACTTCGAGCCGGTCGACCTCGGCGACCATCAGCCGGGCCTGGTCGGCCGGGCCGGGGACGAGTTCGGCCTTGAGGTAGGCGGTCAGGACGGCCGGTGCCGGCTGGTCGAAGACCAGGGTGGCGGGCAGCGAGAGGCCGGTGGCCGTCCCGAGCAGGTTGCGCAGTTCGACCGCCGCCAGCGAGTCGAAGCCCATCTCCTGGAACGCCTTGTTCGGGTCGAGCGCCTGGGCCGAGGTGTGGCCGAGTACGGCGGCCACCCCGGTGAGCACCAACTCCAGCAGCAGGCGGTCACGATCGGCGTCCGGCAGCGGGGCGAGGCGCTCCCGCCAGCCGCTCTGCGCATCGGCGCGGGAGGTGCCCGCGGCGCCGGCGGCGCGGCGCGAGGCGCCGCGGACCAGTCCGCGCAGCAGCGTCGGGACGCCGTCGGTCCTGGCCCGCACCGCGGCGACGTCCAGTCGCATCGGCACCACGAGGGCGTCCTCGGCGGCCAGGGCGGCGTCGAACAGCTCCAGGCCCTGGGCGGCGGGCAGCGGTGGCAGGCCCATCCGGTGCATCCGCTCCAGATCGGCGGCGTCCACCTGGTCGGCCAGGCCGCCGACCTCGGACCACAGGCCCCAGGCCATCGAGACGGCGGGCAGCCCGACGGCCCTGCGGTGGGCCGCGAGGCCGTCCAGGAAGGCATTGGCGGCCGCGTAGTTGGACTGGCCGCCACCGACCAGCAGGCCGGCGGTGGAGGAGAACAGCACGAAGGCGCTGAGCTCGCGGTCCTGCGTGAGTTCGTGCAGGTTCCAGGCGGCGTCCACCTTGGGCCGCAGCACCCGCTCGACCTGCTCGGGGCTGAGCGCGGCGAGCATCCCGTTGTCGACCACGCCGGCCGAGTGCACCACGGCGCCGACCTGGTAGCGGCCCAGCAGCTCCGCGAGTTGGCCGCGGTCGGCCGCGTCGCAGCTCGCCAGCGCGACCTCGGCGCCGAGCCCTTCGAGCTCGGCCCTCAGCTCGGCCGCGCCGGGGGTGTCCGCGCCACGCCGACTCGTCAGCAGCAGCCGCCGGACGCCGTGGGAGCCCGCGAGGTGACGGGCGATCAGCTGTCCCAGGCCGCCGAGGCCGCCGGTGATCAGCACGTACGCCTCGGGGTCGAACTTCGGCGGCTGCGCCGGATTCGCCCTGGCGAGCCTGGGCACCGACAGCTCCCCCTCGCGCACCGCGACCTCGGGCTCGCCGCAGGCCAGCGCGGCGGCCAGGCCCGCAGTGCCGTCGCTGTCCACCAGCAGGAAGCGACCGGGGTTCTCCGACTCGGCGGCCCGCACCAGTCCGGCCAGCGGCGCGTGGGCGAGCTCACCGGCCCGGATCACCACCGCCAGCCGGGAGTGGTCGAAGCGCCGGTCGGCGAGGAAGGCCCCGAGGACGGCGAAGGTCTCGCCGACACTCCCGTGCACCGCGGCGGGCACCTCACCGGCGACCGTGGCCGCCGGCAGGACGATCAGGCTCGGCGCTGCCTCGATCGACGCCAGGTCCGGGTGGACCGGCACGCCGAGAGCGAGGTCGTCGGGGCCGCAGACCACGACGTCCGCGGGCAGGGCTTCGGCCGTGGCGGGGTCGAGCGGAACCTGCTCCAGGCGGAAGAGCGACTCCCCCGGGCCGGCGGCCAGTTGCCCCGCCGAGACCGGGCGGGCCACCAGCGTGCGAACGGTGGCCACCGGCGCGCCGGTGCCGTCCGCGACCGCCAGCGAGACTGCGTCCTGGCCGGCCTTGGCGACGTGCAGCCGCAACTCACCGGCCCCGCCGGCGTGCAGGGAGACCCCGCCCCAGCTGAACGGCAGCACCGCCTGGCCGTCACCCAGGTCGATCAGGTTGACGTGCAGGGCCGCGTCCAACAGCGCCGGGTGCAGACCGAAGGCGGCGGCCGTGGCCCGGGCACGGTCGGGCAGGGCGGCCTCGGCGAACAGGTCCTCGCCGCGCCGCCACGCCGCGCGCAGTCCCTGAAACACCTCGCCGTAGCCGTAGCCGACCCCGATGAGCCTGGGATAGAGCTCGCCCAGCTCAACGGGTTCGGCCCCTTCGGGCGGCCAGACCCGTAGGTCGAACTGCGGCTCCTCGGCGGCGCTGGTGAGCAGTCCGCCGGCGTTCTGACTCCACGGAGCGTCCGGCGCGTCCGCGGGCCGGGAGTACACCGCGACCGTGCGCCGCCCGGCGTCCTCGGCGCCGACCGCGACCTGCACCGCCACCGCGCCCTGCTCCGGCAGGGTCAGCGGCGCCTGGAGCGTCAACTCCTCCAGCAGGGCGCAGCCGACCCGGTCGCCGGCCTGGATCGCCAGCTCCACCAGGGCCGTACCGGGCAGCAGCACCGTGCCGTGCACGGCGTGGTCGGCCAGCCAGGGCTGGGCTGAGCGGGAGAGCCGCCCGGTCAGCACCAGCCCGCCCGAATCGGGCAGTTCGGTCGCCGCGGCCAGCAGCGGGTGCTCGACGGGGAGCTGACCGAGGCCGCTCGGGTCGCCGCCGGCGGCGGTGGCCTCCAGCCAGAGCCTGGTGCGCTGGAACGGGTAGAGCGGCAGGTCGACCCGGTTCGGGCGACGGCCTTCGAAGAGTGCGGCCCAGTCGACCGGCACGCCGTCGGCGTGCAACCGCCCCAGGCCGCCCAGCAGCTCCCTCGTCTCGGCCGAGTCGCGGCGCATGGTCGCGGCGGCCGCCAGGTCACCGTCGAGGCAGTCCTGCGCCATAGCGGTCAGCACCGCGTCCGGTCCCAGTTCCAGGAGCCTGCGCACGCCCAGGGCCGCAAGCGCGCGCAGCGCCGGCTCGAACCGCACGGGTCGGCGGACGTGGTCGACCCAGTAGTCCGGCGAGCCGAGCTCCTCGGCGCCGGCCAGGGCGCCGGTCAGGGTGGAGACGATCGGGATGCCCGGCGCGCCGTAGGACTGCGCCTTGGCGACGAGGGCGAACTCGGCCTGCATCGGCTCCATCAGCGGGGAGTGGAAGGCGTGCGAGACGGTCAGGCGGGTGCTCTTCTCGAACCGGGCGGCGAGCGCCAGCACTGCCTCCTCCTCGCCCGAGACCACCACCGAGCGCGGCCCGTTGACCGCGGCCAGGCCCACCCGCTCGCAGAGCAGCGGCAGCACCTCGGCCTCAGTGGCCCGGATCGCCACCATCGCGCCACCCGCGGGCAGCCGGCTCATCAGGCCGCCGCGCGCCAGCACCATGGCGGCCGCGCCCTCCAGCGACAGCACGCCGGAGACGTGCGCGGCGGCCAGCTCGCCGACCGAGTGGCCGACCAGGTAGTCGGGGCACACGCCCAGCGACTCCACCAGTCTGAAGAGTGCCACCTCGACGGCGAAGATCGCCGCCTGGGCGTAGTCGGTGCGGTTCAGCAGCTGCGGCTCCGCCTCGATCACCCGGGCAAGCGGGATCTCCAGCTCCGGGTCCAGCAAGGCGGATACCTCGTCGAAGGCGGCCGCGAAGACCGGGAACGCCCGGTACAGCTCCCGCCCCATGCCAAGGCGCTGCGAGCCCTGCCCAGTGAAGAGGAACGCCAGCTTCCCGTTACCGACCGCGGTGCCCGCAGCCAGGACCAGGGCTGCCAGCAGCTCCTCGGTGGAGCCGCCGACGGCCACCGCACGGTGCTCCCAGGAGGAGCGGGCGCAGGCCAGCGAGAAGGCCACCTCGGCCGGGTCCAGCTCGGGGCGGGCCTCGACCCAGGCGTGCAGCCGGCCCTTCTGCTCGGCAAGCGCCTCGGGGGTGCGCGCCGACAGGAGCCACGGGACGGCGTCCAGTCGCGGTGCGGGGGTCACCGCCGGGGCGTCGGCGCTCTGCGGCTGGCTCTTCGCGGTCTCCGCCTCGTCCTGCGCCCCGGCCTGCGGCTCGCTGTCCGCCTCGGTCTGCGGTTCGAGCGCCGGGGCCTGTTCGAGGACCACGTGCGCGTTGGTGCCGCTGATCCCGAACGAGGAGACCGCCGCTCGCCGGGGCCGTCCGCTCTCGGGCCACTCCTGGGCCTCGGTCAGCAGCCGGACCTCGCCCGCCGTCCAGTCCACCTGGGTGGAGGGGCGGTCCACGTGCAGGGTCTTGGGCAGTTCGCCGTGCCGCATCGCCTGCACCATCTTGATCACCCCGGC
Organism: Kitasatospora sp. NPDC048286; assembly: GCF_043201735.1. Classification (NCBI taxonomy): domain Bacteria; kingdom Bacillati; phylum Actinomycetota; class Actinomycetes; order Kitasatosporales; family Streptomycetaceae; genus Kitasatospora; species Kitasatospora sp. NPDC048286. The sequence continues at coordinate 9,036 of NZ_JBICZE010000035.1, read as the reverse complement.
CACGCCCGCGGCGGCCTGGGTGTGCCCGAGGTTGGACTTGATCGAGCCGAGCCACAGCGGCCGGCCCTCGGGCCGGTCCTGGCCGTAGGCCGCGAGCAGGGCCTGGGCCTCGATCGGGTCGCCCAGCGCGGTACCGGTGCCGTGCGCCTCGACCACGTCGACGTCCGCCGGGGAGACGCCGGCGCTCGCCAACGCCTGCTTGATCACCCGCTGCTGGGAGGGGCCGTTGGGTGCGGTGAGCCTGCTGCTGGCTCCGTCGGAGTTGATCGCGGTGCCCTTGACCACGGCCAGCACCCGGTGGCCGAGCCGCTGGGCGTCGGAGAGCCGCTCGACCAGCAGCATGCCCGCGCCCTCGCCCCAGCCGGTGCCGTCGGCACCCTCGGCGAAGGCCTTGCAGCGGCCGTCGGGGGCCAGGCCGCGCTGCCGGCTGAAGTCGATGAAGGTCTCGGGGGTGGACATCACGGTCACCCCGCCCGCCAGCGCCAGCGTGCACTCGCCCGACTGCAGCGCCTTGACCGCCCAGTGCAGTGCCACCAGCGAGGACGAGCAGGCCGTGTCGACGGTGACGGCGGGCCCTTCCAGGCCGAAGGTGTAGGCCACCCGGCCCGAGGCCACGCTGGCGGCACTGCCGTTGGCCAGATAGCCGTCGAGGTCGTCCGGCACCGAGAGCAGCCGGGTCGCGTAGTCGTTGTACATGACGCCGACGAAGACGCCGGTACGAGAGCCGCGCAGCGCCGCGGGGACGATGCCGGCGTCCTCGAAGGCCTCGTGGGAGGTCTCCAGGAGCAGCCGCTGCTGCGGATCCATCGCCAGCGCCTCGCGCGGCGAGATGCCGAAGAAGTCCGGGTCGAAGTCGGCGGCGTCGTGCAGGAAGGCCCCGGTCCGGGCGTAGGTCTTGCCCGCCCGCGCGGGGTCGGGGTCGTACAGTGACTCGACGTCCCAGCCCCGGTCGGCCGGGAAGTCCGACACCGCGTCGGCACCGGCGGCCACCAGGTCCCACAGTTGCTCGGGCGTGGCGACCCCGCCGGGATACCGGCAGGCCATCCCCACGATCGCGATCGGCTCGTGCGCGCGGTACTCCGACTCGCGCAGCCTGCGCCGCGTCTCGCGCAGATCCGAAGTGGTTCGCCTGAGATAGTCGAGCAGTCGGTCCTCGTTGTTCGCCAACGCAGTCATCCGATCGGGATCGAAGCCTTCGGAAACGCGGGATCCCGGCTCGTCGGTCCATGTCCCCGCCTTTGGGAGGCTAGGGATCAGGGGGTGTCGGGGTCACCCCCTACTGCCCCCTGGAGCGAACCGGCCCCCACTTTCCGAAGCATGTCGATTGCCGCGCCGATTGGCCCGCCGACATGGCGGCCACCACCAGCGGACCTGCGCGGATCGCCCGCCGCCGACCAGCCGGCGAGACCGATGTTGACAACGCTGGTGAACCAAACATAACGTCAAGTCGGCTCTGGGGAAGGGGAAGAGTTCCCCTGAGCAGCCACAAGTCCACGATCGACCCGGAGCATCCGGGCAAGCCCGCCCGACCCCGGGAGGTCTGGACCAGTCCGAGACAACAGTGCCATCCCTGCCGCCCACGCCACGCGAAACGCCGACGGGGCAGGCAATTCCAATGATGGCAGCAGGCGACTTTCTGCTGTAGAGAAGATTTCACTTCCGCGTTTCCAGCAATTGTCGTCGCACAGCGAAGATATTGCCCAAGGGGATCCATGAGGGTGGGCGTCCCCGGTAAAGTCTTTCGCGGATTCAATTCAAGAACAATGGCCTCGGGGGTGGCCATTACGGGGGAGGTCATGGTGCGCCTATTCGAGCGCCATCGAGAACTTGAGACCCTGCGCGACGCGTTCGCCGAGTGCGTCGCCGGAGCGGGGCAGCTTGTCATCGTCACCGGCGGCCCGGGGGTCGGAAAGACCAAGCTGCTCCACGAGTTCGCAAACGCCGCGGGCAAGACCGGCGCCGGGCTGCTGACCACCCTCGGCTCCCCTCAGAAGCGGGCCCAGCCGATGAGCGCCATCCGGGAACTCCTGCACAGCGGCGAGCTCCCGACGGATGTTCTGGAAGGCTTATTACAGCCTGACACCGAAGTCAACTCAGCGTCAGGTGCCGGATACCGAACGGCATCTGGTCGACTGGACCACGGCGGCACACAATACGCCCCGGAAACCCTGCTCCAAGCCGTGTCCGCACCGATCTTGGAGTTAGCCAGAGAACGTCCCCTGGCCATCGTCATCGACGACGCCCACCTCCTGGACACCCAGTCCCTTCAGACCCTGCTGTACCTCCTGCGGCGGATCAGGAACAAGCGGATCACGGTGGTCTGTGCCGGCTGGGAGCAGTGCGCGCTGCCGAACCCGCTCATCCACGACGGCCTCAGCCGCCAACCACACCACCGGGTCCGGCTGGCGCCACTGTCCGAGCAGGGCGTGGCCCGGATGCTCGCCGCCCAGGCCAACCGGTCGGTGCCCGCCGAGATCAGCGCCACCTATCACCAGGTGACCGGCGGAAACCCCATGCTGATGCACGCCCTCCTGGACGACGGCACCCAGTTCGGCACCGAACTCGGTGAGCCCGTGCCGAGCATCGCCTACCGGCACGCGGTGCTGGCCTTCCTCTACCGAGGCGAGCCCAGACACCTCTCCGTCGCCAGGGCGCTGGCCGCGCTCGGCGACCACGCCAACGCCCGGACCGCCGCGCTGCTGCTGTCGGCCGGCCCTGACGCGGTACAGGTCGTGGTCGACGTGCTGAGCTCCACCGGCCTGCTCGACGGCTACCGCTTCCGCCTGCCCGCCGCCGCCAACGCGGTGTTGAGCGACCTCGATCCCCGCGAGCGCTCGCAGCTGCACGGCAGGGTCGCCAGACTGCTCTATCTGGACGGGGCGCCCGCACCCGTGGTGACCCACCACCTCATGGCCGCGGGCCGGGTCGACGAGCCCTGGGGCTTGTCGGTGCTGCGGCTGGCCTCCGAGCAGGCGCTGGCCGCGGACGACGTCGAACGGTCCACCGGCTACCTGCGCCTGGCCCTGCGCGAGTCCGCGGACGAGCAGGAACGGCACGCCCTCTCCACCGCGCTGGCGCGGGCGGAGTGGCGGGTGAACCCGGCCGCTGTGACCCCGCACCTCAATCCGCTCCACCGGCGCGTGCTGGGCGATGACCTGGAAGCGCGGGACGCGGCCACCGTGGTGCGGCACATGCTCTGGCAGGGCGAGACCGGCCTCGCCGACGAGGCCGTGACCGCGCTGGCCGCCTCGCTCGCCCCGGGCGACGCCCACGTGCTGGCCGAGGTGGAGTTCGTCCGGCACTGCTTCTTCGGCGTGCCCCAGGTCAGCCACCGCAGTGACCTCGCCAAGATGGCCACCCTGGAACAGGCCACCACGGGCAAGGTGAACACCCTGTGGGCCACGGTGGCCCTGCTGGTCGGTGGAAACGTCAGCGCCGCGTCGGTGGCGCAGGTGACCGAGGCCCTGTACAGCGACCAGGTCAGCGACCTGAAACTGGAACTGACGGCCACCTCTCTGCTGGTCATCGCCTTCACCGGCCAGGTCCAGACCGCGATCGAGGTCTGCGAGGCGCTGCTGAGCGACTCGGTGCGGCGCGGGTGGACCACCTGGCAGGCGCTGCTGCTCGGCATCCGAGCCGAGATCGCCCTGCTGCAGGGCGATCCGGGCACCGCGGAGGCCAAGGCCACCGAGGCGCTCGAACTGCTGCACTCCCAGGCCTGGGGTGTCCTGATCGGCCTGCCGCTGTCGACGGCGATCTCCGCCAACACGGCCATGGGCCGGCACGAGACCGCGGCGCAGCTGCTTCGGCGCAAGGTGCCGGACAGCATGTTCAACACCAGCTTCGGCGTGCAGTACCTGCGCGCCCGGGGACACCACTACCTGTCCACCGACCGGCCGTTCGCGGCGCTGAACGACTTCGAGACCTGCGGGCACCTGATGCGCGACCGCAGCCCCTCCCTGCAGCCGATGGTCCCCTGGCGCACCGACCTCGCCCAGGCCAACCTGCGGATCGGCAACACCCGGGTCGCCAAGGAGCTGGCGGAGGAGCAGGCCGGGCAGCGCCACCCACTGGGCACCCGCTCGCGGGCGATCGCCCTGCGGGTACTGGCCGGCACCAGCCAGCCGCGGCATCGCACCGCGCTGCTGCGCGAGTCGATCGACCTGCTGCAGGCCTGCGGCGACCGACTGGAACTCGCGCTGGCCTTCGCCGACCTGTCCGCCACCTACTACGAGCTGGGCGACTACGCCAGAGCCCGCCTGATGGAGCGTCAAGCCGCCCAGGAGGCCGGCGACGGCGAGCCGCAGGCGGCGGCGGACGGCGGGACGCCGCAGAACGAACCGGTGCCCGCCGACTCCCCTGCCACCCCCTCGCCCGCCGCCGGCCCCGCAGCCACCCCGATTGCCGACCTCGCCTCGCTGCTCAGCGACGCGGAGAGCCGGGTCGCCGTCCTGGCCGCGCTCGGATACACCAACCGTGAGATCAGCGGCCGCATCCATGTGACGGTCAGCACGGTCGAACAGCACCTCACCCGCGTGTACCGGAAGTTGAACGTCGCCAGCCGCACCGAACTGCCGTCCAAGCTCCTGGAACGACAGATCACCGCGCTGCCCGAGCACCAGTCGGCCACCAATCACCGCCCTCGCCAGCGCGCCGTGGCCACCAAGGAACTCCCAGTGCTCTGGCGCCGGTTGGCGCTGTAAGGCCTGTTGGAAGGCCTGCTGCCCGGCGCCGAAGCCGCCGCGTCCGAACCGCCCCGCGGGCAGTCGGCGGCGGCTTTGGCGTTGGTGCATCGGGAGGGCTCCCTTCGGGTGTCGGGGTGGGCCGGGGATTCCGAGCCGCTCGTGCTGAGGCGGGCGGCCGGGAGGGCGGTGCCGGTGATGCCACCGGCACCGCCTCGCGGCCTCCGGGGGGTCTGCTCGGCGCGATCCCGCCGGGCAGACCCCCCGGTCCTGCTAGTCGAACTTGCCGAGCTCGTCGTCGAGGAGATCGAAGAGCTCGTCGGCGGTGGCCGTGTCCAGCTCCGGGCCGCCCTGGTCGGCTGCCTCCGGGTGCAGGTCGCCGGCCCACCTGGCGGTCAGGGCGCGCAGGCGCAGGGCCACCCGGGAGCGCTGCTCCTCGTTGACCGAGCTGGCCGAAGCGGCTGCTTCCAGCAGGGACTCCAGGCGGATCACCTCGGCTTCGACATCCGGCACACCGTCCACGTCTTCGACCAGCTCGTCGAAGAGGTGGTCGACGATGGCCACCGGGGTCGGGTAGTCGAAGGTGAGGGTGGAGGACAGGCGCAGGCCGGTGTCGGCGCTGATCCGGTTACGCAACTCCAGCGCGGAGAGCGAGTCCACACCCAGCTCACCGAACGCGCGCTCCGGATCCACCGCCTCGGCGCTCGAATGTCCGAGCACCTCGGCAACGTGGCCGCGCACGACCTCCAGCAGCAACTGCCTGCTCTCCACCGGGGAGAGCGCCGCGAGCCGCTCGGGCAGCGGACTGGGCTGCGGCTTGTCGGTCGCGGCCGGCCCCGCCTGGGCGGTGCGGCGGGCCGGGGTCCGGGCGGCCAGCGCGCGGACCATCGGGGGCGCCTGCTCGGTCGGCTGCACCCGCATCGGCAGGAGCAGCGACTGGTCCGAGGTCAGCGCCCGGTCGAAGAGCGCGAGCGCCCGGTCGACCGACAGCGGCTGGATGCCGTCCCGGGAGAGCCGGCGCAGCTCCGCCTCGCCGAGCGAGCCGGCCATCCCGGAGCCGGTGTCCCACAGGCCCCAGCCGAGCGAGAGCGCGGGGAGTCCGGCCGAGCGCCGCTGGGCGGCCAGGGCGTCCAGGAAGGCGTTGGCCGCCGCGTAGTTGCCCTGCCCGGCGGCCCCGAGGGTGGCGGCGGCCGAGGAGAACAGGACGAAGGCGGCCAGGTCCAGGCCCGCAGTCAGCTCGTGCAGGTGCCAGGCCGCGTCCGCCTTGGGCCGCAGCACCGCGTCCAGGCGCTCATCGGTGAGCGCCGAGATCAGAGCGTCGTCCAGGACCCCGGCGGCGTGCACCACCGCCGTCAGCGGGTGCTCGACGGGGATGTCGTCGAGCAGCGCGGCCATGGCCTCACGGTCGGCGGCGTCGCAGGCGGCCACCGTCACGGTCGCACCCAGCTCGGCCAGGTCCGCCAGCTCCGTTGGCAGGACCCCGGTGCGGCTGGTCAGCAACAGGTGCCGGACGCCGTGCTCGCCCACCAGGTGCCGGGCGAGCAGGCGGCCGAGGCTGCCGGTACCGCCCGTGATGAGCACGGTGCCCTGCGGGTCCAGCGGGCTGACGCGTTCGAAGGCCGTGGCCTCGGCCAGCCTCGGGACGTACGCCTGACCGGCCCGCAGCGCCAACTCCGGTTCCCCGGTGGCCACCGCCGCCGCCAGGGCGGCCTCGGAGGCGGGATCCTCGTCGAGATCGGCCAGGACCAGACGGTCGGGGTGTTCGACGGCCGCCGCGCGCACCAGACCCCAGATACCGGCCTGCGCGGGGTCCGGCGCGCCGTCCACGCCCACCGCACCCCGGGTGACGACCACCAGCGGCGCGCCCTCGGCACGGTCCTCGGCGAGCCGCTCCTGGAGGACGGCCAGGGCGCGGTGAGCAGCCTGACCGGCCTGGGCCGGAGCGTGCGGAACGCCGTCGACGGTGATGGTCACGGTGTCCGGTTCGAGCTGCGCTTCGTCCTGTTGGAGAGCCGCCAACGGCACCGGCACCCAGTGCAGTTCGAACAGGTCGCCGGAGCCCGAGGCGGCCGTGACCGCGGCCGCGGCCGCGTTCAGCTGCTCGGCGAACACCTGCCGGATCCGCAGCGCCGACACCACGGCGACTGCCGCGCCGGCGCCGTCGAAGAGCTGCAGGCTCAGCTGCTCGGTGCTCTGCGGGGTGAGCCGCAGCCGCAGGGCCGAGGCACCCGCCGCGTACAGCGCCACGCCCTCCCAGGAGAACGGCAGGGTCATCACCGTCGGGTCCTGGCCGTCCAGCAGGTCGATGGCGTGCAGCGCGGAGTCGAGCAGCGCGGGGTGCAGGCCGAACCCGGTCTGCTCGGCCTCCTCGGGCAGGGCGAGCTCTGCGTAGACCTCCTCGCCCAGCCGCCAGGCGGCCCGCAGGCAGCGGAACAACGGGCCGTAGCCGTAACCCTGGTCGGCGAGGCGGTCGTAGCTGCCGTCGAGGTCGACGGGCACGGCACCGGCCGGCGGCCAGGCCTGAAGCGCGGCGGGTTCCGGCGCGCTCAGCGGGGCCAGGACGCCGGTGGCGTGCCTGGTCCATGCGGCGCCGCTCTCCTCGATGCGGGCGTGCACGGTGACCGGGCGGCGCCCGGATCCGTCATCGGCGCCGGTGACCACCTGGAGCTGGATCCCGCCCTGCGCGGGCAGCACCAGCGGCCGTTCGATGGTCAACTCCTCGACCAGGGTGTTGCCCACCCGGTCGCCCGCCTGGACCGCCAGTTCCACGAAGGCACTGCCGGGCAGCAGCACCACGTCGGCGACGGCGTGCTCGGCCAGCCACGGGTGGGTGCTCAGCGAGAGGCGTCCGGTCAGCACGGTGGTGTCGCTCTCCGCCAGCCTGAGCTCGGCACCGAGCAGCGGGTGCCCGGCCGCCGCCTGGCCGAAGCCGGCCGCCTCGCTCGGCCCTGACGGTCCGTCCTCCAACCAGAGCCGTCGGCGCTGGAAGGCGTACGTCGGCAGGTCGATCCGGCGCACCGCCGTACCGCCGTAGAGCCGCTCCCAGTCGATCGGGACGCCGCGCACCTGCAGCGCGCCCAACGCCGTGGCCAGGGCCAGGGGTTCCTCCTTGTCCCGGCGCAGCACGGAGATCAGCGCCGAGCGCTCGGGGTCGGCCAGGCAGTGCGTGCCCATGGTGGAGAGCACCGCGTCGGGGCCCAGTTCCAGGAAGGTGCGGACCTGCTCGGCCTCCAGGGTGCGGATCCCGTCGGCGAAGCGGACGGCCTCGCGCACGTGTCGCACCCAGTACTCGGGTGAGGTCAGCTCTTCGGTGGTGGCCCGCTCGCCGGTCAGGTTGGAGACGATCGGCACGGCCGGCGGGGCGAACTCAAGGGTGCGCGCGACCTCGGCGAACTCCGCCAGCATCGGGTCCATCAACGGCGAGTGGAACGCGTGGCTGACCCGCAGGCGCTTGGTCCTGCGGTGAGTGAAGGCGGCCTCGAAGGCGGCCACCGCCTCCTCCGCACCGGACACCACGACGGCGTTCGGCCCGTTGACGGCGGCGATGCTCACGGCCTCCCCGAGGTGCGGCAGCACCTCCTCCTCGGTGGCGTCGACGGCCAGCATCGCACCACCGACGGGCAGTGCCTGCATCAGGCGGCCCCGGGCCGCGACCAGGCGGGCGGCGTCATGAAGGCTCAGCACGCCCGCGACGTGGGCGGCAGTCAGCTCGCCGATGGAGTGCCCGGCCAGGAAGTCCGGCCTGATGCCCCAGGACTCCAGCAGCCGGAAGAGCGCGACCTCCAGGGCGAACAGGGCGCTCTGGGTGTATCGGGTCTGGTCGAGCAGCTCGGCGTCCTGATCGAAGATCAGCTCCCGCAGCGGCCGGTCGAGGTGCGTGTCCAGCTGGCTGCAGACCTCGTCCAACGCGCGTCGGAAGACCGGGTGGCGCTGGTACAACTCACGGCCCATGCCCGGGCGTTGCGCGCCCTGCCCGGTGAACAGGAAGGCGAGCTTGCCGGCCACCGGCTTGCCGCGCAGCACGCCGGGCGCTGCCTCACCGGCCGTCAACGCGGCCAGCCCCACGGCCAGTTCGTCCCGGTCACGGGCTATCAGCGCGGCCCGGTGGCCGAGCTCGGAGCGGCCGGTGGCCAACGAGAAGGCGAGGTCGGCGATCGGCGCGTCCACCAGGACGGTCAGCTTCGCCGCCTGGGCCGAGAGCGCCTCCGGGGTGGCCCCGGAGAGCAGGACGGGCAACAGCGGGGCCTCGGTACCCGCCGGCTCGGCGACCTGCTCGGTGACGGCCTCGATGATGGTGTGGGCGTTGGTGCCGCTGATCCCGAAGGAGGAGATCCCGGCCCGGCGCGGCCGCTCG
>NZ_JBICZE010000034.1:0-22946 GCF_043201735.1 Kitasatospora sp. NPDC048286 | reverse complement strand
TTCACAGGCCCCTGACCGTTTCGGTCTCTGCGGATCTCGAAGTCCAATGCATCCCCTGAACTGGGGTGTTGCAACGACTCCTAGAACCCAAGGACGCTCCCCGGGCCCTCGGACGTCCGGGTCAGGCCTGGCCGCCGGCCGCCTGCTCCTGGGCGACCTTGCGCTTCACCTCGGCCATGTCCAGGTTGCGGGCCTGACCGATCAGGTCCTCGAACACCGCCTCCGGCAGCGCTCCGGGCTGCGAGAAGACGAGCACGCCCTCGCGGATGATCGCCAGTGTCGGGATCGACTGGATCTCGAACGCGGCGGCCAGCTCCTGCTGCGCCTCGGTGTCCACCTTGGCGAAGACGAGGTCCGGGTGGCGCTCGGCCGCCTTCTCGTACACCGGGGCGAACTGGCGGCACGGCCCGCACCACCCGGCCCAGAAGTCGATGAAGACGAAGTCCTTGCCCTCCGGGCCCGGGACGATGTCGTCGAAGTTCTCCTTGGTCAGCTCGACCGTGCTGCTCATCTCGCGATTCCTTCCCTTCCGGAGGGTGGTGATCCAGGCCCGTTCAGGCCATGTGCCCGCCACAACGGTCCGGGTCCGCGGGGTATTCCGGGAGGCGAATCCGGGCCGTCCCGGCGCCGGCGTCGAGCAGCCGGCGGCCGCCACCCGGCGGCGGGGCCGGATCCGGCGGCTGGTGCCGGCCCTGGCCGCCACCGCGATGGGATGGTGGCGGCCGACCCCGCCGTCACCGCCGCGGTGCTCACCGCCGACGACACCCCCGCCGTGATGGCGGTGGCCGAGCAGTTCGGCGCCACCGACCCGAGCACCGGCGCGCACGCCACCGTCGGCCTGGACGGCACCACCTGGGGAACCCGGGTCAGTCTGCAACTCTCCCGTGTGCAAGGCCCGTTGACGTGCCGGCCGGTCGCCGTCCCGCGCGCCGGCGAGCAGCGGACCGTCACCACCTGGTCCGTCCCGGCGGGCGGCTACGGGGCCGAGGACGGCACCGTCCGCACCACCGGCGGCGCGGCGCTCCGGCCCGGGGACATCGACCACTTCGAGGTCCGGGTCCGGGACGGCGGTGCGCTACTGGTCGCCGTCCCGGCGCACCACGCCTGACTCCCAGTCGACCGTGTACGACTCCAGCCGCTCCACCCGGGCCGTCCCCCGGACACCGGGCCAGTGCGGGCTCGGCTCGCCGGTGCCGGTCATGTGCTCCCGCTGCCAGGTCCGGCTCCAGCCGACCCGCAGCGCCGGCTCGAAGCTGTGCCACCGCCCGCAGTCGCAGGGCGTCAGCACCCAGGCGCAGCAACGGCACAGCTCGGCGTGGCCGTGGCCGGTCGACACGGACACCGCCGGGCCCTCCTCACCACAGGCCGGACAGCCCGGCAGCTCGACGCCGTCCAACAGCGCGTGCTGCCGCCGGACGTAGTCGGGCAGCCGCAACGGCGGATGCAGGAACGGGTCGTGCTGCCAGGCCGCGTCCGGCGAGTTCCGCCAGGGCCGGTTCCCCCAGGGGGTGTCCGCCGGCCGCCGCCGCCCGGCCCGCTTCTCCGCCCGGCGCCGCTCCGCGTACTCCTCGTCCCGGACCCGCCGGAGCTCGCGTGCCTCGTGCAGCTCGTCCACCGCGCGGACCAGCGACTCCGGATCGGCCTCCAGGAGACGCGGCATCCGGGCGCTGACGGTGAGGTGGTGGTACGTCGCCCGCAGGCCGTACGGGGCGAAGAGGGTCAGGCAGGTGCGCAGCGCGCTGTGCCGCCGGTACAGCGGGAGCGAGGCGTCGTGCACCAGGGCCCGGCGGGTGTGGAAGCTGGTCATGACGGCGGCTCCAGGTCCAGGGCGCGGGCGAGCGCGCCGGTGACGGCGGCGGCGTACCCGGGCACCTGCCGCTCGGCCCAGCCCGCCGCGAGCGCGAGGAACGCGCGCAGGTCCCGCTCGGCCCCGGCGAGCAGCCCGCGCAGCTCGTCCACCGGCAGCTCGATCACCGGGCCGTCGCCGCCCTCGGCGTCCTGGGTCAGCCGGACGACCCGGCCGACACACTCGGCCCGGGCGTCGGGGTCGTGGCCGAACCACGCGGTGCCGGGGCCGTCCGTGACGTCCAGCCACTCGCGCCAGTCCTCCAGGCCGTTGCAGCAGCCCGGCTCGAACACGGCGCCGGTCGCGGAGTCCGTCACCACCAGGCCACCGGGAGCGTACGGGTGCGGCTCGGTCAGCAGCCCGTGCAGGAACGCGCCCAGCGGATCCGCCGGCCGGGCGACCCGCTCCCCGGCCTGCTCGGGATCGGGCTCGACGTCGTTGCGGTCGGCCAGCAGCCACACCGCCGCACCCACCTCCGCCGACGTCATCCGCCCGCTCAACGTGAGGTCCCCGTGCCGCCCGGGCGTGCCCGTCGGCCACAGCGTGAAGCCCTCGGGGGAGAAGAACGTCAGCACCGGTCGCATCGACATCATCCGCCGATCATCCCGAACGGAACCCCACTCCGACCAGCACTTTTCCGCCCCACCCCGCCCATCCGCTCACCCACCGCCCCCGGCCGCCCGGCGGCTGCCCCCTGCCGCTGTTCCGTCCGACCGGCCGCCACCGTCGCTCAACCGGTGGCCTGTGCCGCGATCCGGGTCAGTACGCGGCCGCAGTGCCGGGCGAAGGTGCGCTGGGTGAGCGGCAGCAGCGGGCCGGCGAGGCGCGCGTACCAGGCGACCGGTCGGCTGAAGGCGGTGACGGAGAACCTGACCGCGTCGTCCGGGGCCAGTTCGACCAGGAAGGTCTCCTCGCCCCGGGCCAGGTGTCCGGCCCTGGTGCCGTAGGTGAAGCCGTACCGGTCCGGGCCGTCGAGGGTGGCCAGGACGCGGTTGGGGGCACTGGCCCGCAGCGGGCCGAGGCCGAGGCCGCAGCGTACGGCGACGCCGGGGGCGGCCCGGTCGGCCGCCGCGTCGATCAGGACGCCCGCGAGCCGGTGCATCCGCCAGTCGAGCAGGGCGGCGCCGGCGGCTTCCAGGGCGGGGCGGCCGTGGCCGATGAGCGCGCTGTGCCGCAGGTGGTTGTAGCCGGCGGGCAGTTCGCCGGTGCGGCTGGCGCCCTGTTCGGGGTAGCTGTAGTCGTTCATCGGGCGGTCTCCGTCGAGGCGGTCAATGGTCCGGCGGTCGGTTGTCCGGCGGCGATCCGTCGGGCGGCGATCCGTCGGGCGGCGATCCGGCGCCAGGCGAGCAGGGCGCAGAGCGCGAAGCCGAGCGCGTTGCCGACGCCGTGGGTGGCAGCCATCCAGGTCAGGGTGGGGTGGGGGAGTCCGGCGGCCCGGCCGAGTGCCCACCACAGGGCGAGCAGCATGGTGAGCGCGAGGACGGCCGAGGAGGCGGCGAGCAGCCGGGCGGTGACCGGATCGCCGCCGTGGGGGCGGAGCTCGCGCCAGGTGACCAGGCCGACCAGCCACATGCCGGTGGTCAGGACGGCGGCCCCGGCGAACTGCCACCAGTCGCCGAGGAAGTACCCGGCCAGCACCAGCAGGGTGCCCGCCGGGACGCTGAGCGCCGCGCAGCGGGCCGCGGCCGAGCCCGGACGGGCGGCGCGGCAGACCAGTCCGGCGACCAGGGCGGCGGTGAACCCGGCGTAGTGGAAGTGCGGGACGGTGAGCGCCAGGATGTGCGGTTCGAAGCCGAACAACGGGTAGCCGGAGCGTTCGGCGACCAGGGCGGTCCCGGCGACCGAGGGCGCGGCGAGCGCGGTGAGCACCGCGACCTCGGCGGGCGCGAGCGACCGGGTGCGGGCCAGCCGCAGCGGCGCGTGCAGGGCGACGGCCAGGGTGCCGAGCGCGTAGAGCGCGGCGAAGCCGGTGGCGAGGCCGCCGCGGGGCAGCCAGAGCGAGAGCGCGCCGGGTACCGCGGCGAGCGGCCACAGCCGGCGGACCCGGGTGAGGCCGGGCTCGTCGACCAGGGCGAGGCCGAGCGGGACGACGGCGCCCATGCCGAGCAGGATCAGCAGGTCGACCAGTTCCGTGGTGCCCTTCCCCATCGTGGGCACACCTCCTTGAACGCGTTCAAATGGCTTTCGCCGCCGACTCTACGCGGCTGACTTGAACGTGTTCAACTCGCCCCCGGGATGTCGCCCGACCGGCTGGCCTGGTGTTCACGATGGGTGCGGCGCACCCTGGAGGAGTAACCGATGGAGGTGATCCGCCATGAAGACTCTGGTCGGTTGGCACATCGAGATGGAGTTCCGCGAAGAGGGGCCGCGGACCAGCGCCGCCGCGATGCTGCGGCTCGGCGACGGGAGCGAACTGCGCGCCCACGGCTACAGCAGCCGCCACCCCTCCGACCCGGAACAGCTGAGGGTCGGGGAGGAGATCGCGGGGGCCCGCGCGCTCAACGAGCTCGCCTCGCAGCTGCTCACCAAGGCCCACGGCGAGATCCAGGAGGTCAGTCCGGTCCCGACCCACCCGCTGTCCTGACCTCTCCCGCGGCTTCCCGGCCGCTGTCGTCATCGGTCGCCGCCGTGAACGGCCCCGGGAGCGGTGGCCCCGGGCGCAACGGCCCCGGAGGTGCCGAGTGCCGGGGCCGCCTCCCGGGGCCCCGGCACTCAACGGCGTTCGCCAGTCCGTCAGTTGACGCAGTAGGTGGCCGGCGGCTGCCACTCCGGACCGACCAGCCGCTGTTCCAGTTCGTTCAGCGTGATCCGGATGCCGACCGTCCCGGCCAGCCCCACCCGGAGCCGGCTGCGGGCCAGCGCGATCAGCGCCGACAGGCCGTACTTGTTGATCAGCGAGGTGCGGTAGCGCGCGGTGTCGTCGGCGTCGCAGAGCCGTGCCCGGGCCGGGACCTGGCGGCCGGTGGGGCGCCCGTGGGCGTCGCAGGGGCCGATCAGCACCCGGGGGTGGCGGCGGATCCGTTCGGCCTCGCCGGAGTGGGCCGGTGTCCAGACCCCGAGGGCCGTGCCGTCCGGCACCACCCAGAGCTGCGAGTCCATCCGGCTTCCGTCCTCGCCGAAGGTGGTGAGCAGGAGGTACCTGCTGTCGGCGAGCCGGTCGGTTCGGTGGTGCACCTGTCCTCCCTGTGCCGTCGGGGGGCGCGGGTCAGTGCCCGTGGCCCTCGCTGATCTCGCGGTACTCCTCGGCGGTGGGCTTGGGGATCCGGCCGCCCTCGCCGTGGAACCCGCGGGAGAGCCGGGTCCGGGTGCGGGTGAGCACCCCCGCCGGGCGGGCCACTCCATTCTCGTCCACCGCGGCGGGCAGGACGAGGGGGCGGGGCTGTTCGTGCGCCGTGAGCCGGTGCAGTTCCCGCCGTGGGAGCGGGGCGTGCACCTCGGTGAACTCGCCGTGCGGCAGGCGCTTGATGATGCCGGTCTCGCGCCCGTGCAGCACCTTGTCGCGGTCCCGCCGCTGGAGGCCGAGGCACCAGCGCTTGGCGACGACGAAGACCACGACCGGGACGACGAAGAAGCCGACGCGGGCGGCGTACGTGATGGTGTTGAGCGACAGGTGCAGGTGGGTGGCGATGAGGTCGTTGCCGCCGGCCATCAGCGCCACCAGGTAGACGCTGATCCAGGCGGCGCCGAGGGCGGTGCGGACGGGTGCGTTGCGCGGCCGGTCGAGCAGGTGGTGTTCCCGGTCGTCGTCGGTCAGCCGGCTCTCCACGAAGGGGTACACCGCGATGGCGCCCAGGACGAGGGGGAACAGCGCGAACGGGATGAGCACCCCGAGGTTGAGGGTGTGCCCCCACAGCCCGATCTCCCAGCCGGGCATGATCCGGATCAGTCCCTCGGCGAACCCCATGTACCAGTCCGGTTGGGCGTCGGTGGAGACCTGGTCCGGACGGTACGGGCCGTACGCCCAGATCGGGTTGACGGTCGCGATCGCTGACACCAGCGCGACGAGGCCGAAGGCCAGGAAGAAGAACCCGCCGGCCTTGGCCGTGTAGATCGGCATCAGCGGCATGCCGACGACGTTCTTCTCGGTCCTGCCGGGGCCCGCCCACTGGGTGTGCTTGTGGTGGAAGACCAGGATCAGGTGCGCCACCAGCAGGCCGAGCATGATGCCCGGGATCAGCAGCACGTGGATGGTGAAGAACCGCGGCACGATGTCGTGGCCGGGGAACTCCCCGCCGAACAGGAACATCTGGACGTACGTGCCGACCAGCGGGACGGCGAGGATCGAGCCCTCGATGAACCGGATGCCGGTGCCGGAGAGCAGGTCGTCGGGCAGCGAGTAGCCGAAGAAGCCGTCCAGCATGCCGAGGAAGAGCAGCAGGAAGCCGAAGACCCAGTTGATCTCGCGCGGCTTGCGGAACGCGCCGGTGAAGAACACCCGCATCATGTGGACGAACATGGCGGCGACGAAGACGATCGCGGCCCAGTGGTGGATCTGTCGGATCAGCAGGCCGCCGCGCACCTCGAAGCTGATGTCCACCGTGGAGGCGTAGGCCTCCGACATCGGGACGCCCTTGAGCGGCACGTAGGAGCCGGCGTAGACCACCTCGCCCATGCTGGGCTTGAAGAACAGCGTCAGCCAGACGCCGGTCAGGATGATGATCAGGAAGGTGTAGAGGCAGATCTCGCCCAGCATGAAGGACCAGTGGTCCGGGAAGATCTTCCGCAGGTTCGCCCTGGCCAGGGAGTAGATCCCCAGCCGGCCGTCCGCCCAGTCGGCGGCCCGCTGCCCCCGCCCAGGGCTCTGATTCCGGGTCATGTGTACGCACCTCGGTCCGAAGGAAACGGGGAGACGTCCCCGATTCGTACTGGGGGCCACCATAATCGGGGAGAGCTCCCCACTTCTAGTCGGGGTGCCCCCTTCCCCTCTCCGCCCCGGCAGCGGCGAGCTTTCTCCCCTCCGGAAACGTCCTCCGGAAACGGCGAGCGGCCCGCCCGGTGTCGTGGAAGACACCCGACGGGCCGCGTACGCACCCGAGTCGACCCCGGAGCCTGTCGTCAGGGACAGGCCCCCGGCGTCAGTGCACCAGCACCGGCACCTCGTTCTCCTGCGCCGAGCCCGCGCCCGCCGCGGCACCCGGCCGGCCGGCGTTGACGAAGGTGAAGGCGACGGCGGCGGCCGCCACCAGGATCCCGAAGGACACCCAGATCGCGGTGGAGAAGCCGTGCACCATGCCCTGGAACTGCAGCACCTTGGCGGCCTCCGGCGAGGCGACCGCGCCGGAGGCGTGCGAGGCCAGCCAGGTGGTGGTCGCGCTGGCCGCGATGGTGTTCAGCAGCGCGGTGCCGATGGCGCCGCCGACCTGCTGCGAGGTGTTGACCATCGCCGAGGCCACACCCGCGTCGCGCGGCTGGACGCCGTGCGTGGCCAGGCTCATCGCCGGCATGAACGCGGTGCCCATGCCGAGGCCCATCAGGACCAGGCCGGGCAGGATCACCGCCGGGTAGGAGGTGTCCAGGCCGATGTGGGCCAGCAGGAACATGCCGACCGAGGCGACCAGGAAGCCGGGCGCCATCAGGTAGCGGGCCGGGACCCGGGTCATCAGCCGGGCGCCGATCTGGGTCGAGCCGGTGATCATGCCCGCCACCATCGGCAGGAAGGCCACGCCGGTCAGCACCGGGCTGTAACCGAGCACGATCTGCAGGTAGTAGGTCAGGAAGAGGAACAGACCGAACATGCCGATCACGGCCATGCCCAGCGACAGGTACACCCCGCCGCGGTTGCGGTCGAGGACCACGCGCAGCGGCAGCAGCGGGGCCTTGACCCGGCGCTCCACCAGCACGAAGGCGGTCAGCAGCACGGCGGCCGCGACGAACAGGCCCACGGTGCTGCCGGCCGACCAGCCGTCGGACTCGGCGCGGGTGAAGGCGTAGACCAGCGAGACCAGGCCCGCGGTCACCAGCAGCACACCGGGGACGTCCAGCTTGTTGCGGTTGCGGCCCTCGGCGGGCTCGCGGATCACCAGCACGGCGCCCGCGGCGGCCACGATGGCGAACGGGATGTTGACGAAGAAGGTCCAGCGCCAGTTCATGTACTCGGTGAGCAGGCCGCCGAGGATCAGACCGATGGCGCCGCCGCCACCGGCGATCGCGCCGTAGATGCCGAAGGCCTTGGCGCGCTCCCTGGCCTCGGTGAAGGTCACCGCGAGCAGGGACAGCGCGGCCGGCGCGAGCAGCGCGCCGAACACGCCCTGGAGCGCGCGGGCGCCGAGCAGCATCGCCGTGTTGGCCGCGGCGCCGCCGAGCGCGGAGGCCAGGGCGAAGCCGGTCAGGCCGACGATGAAGGTCCGCTTGCGGCCCCAGAGGTCCGCGATCCGGCCGCCGAACAGCAGCAGGCCGCCGAAGGCCAGCGCGTAGGCGGTGATCACCCACTGGCGGTTGCCGTCGGAGATGCCCAGGTCGTGCTGCGCGGACGGCAGGGCGATGTTCACGATGGTCGCGTCGAGGACGACCATCAGCTGGGCGAGGCCGATGAATATCAGCGTCTTCCAGCGCCGGGGATCGGGCAGCGTCGCCGGTCGGGCGTCGGTTTGAGGCATGGGGGTACTCACTTCACGGTGCGGGTGCCGTACGGGAACGGCGGGTTGCCGTACGGGAAGGGGTGCGGTGGGAGAAGGCGCCGGGGCGCGGCCGGGCGGTCGGTGCTGGCGGTCGGTACTGGTGGTCGGTCAGTTCTCGGGCTGGAGGTCCTCGAAGGTCGCGGCCCGGCCGGGCAGGACCGAGGCGGCCGGCGCGCGCAGGCCGTCCAGGAAGATCTGCAGGTGCCGGTGGACGAACCCGTCGTGGAGGCGGCAGGAGGTGTTCGGCAGTGGGCGGGTCAGCTGGCTCAGCGCGATGAACAGGTCACCGTTCTCGACGTCCGGCCGCAGCTCGCCCGCCACCAGGGCGCGCTCCATCAGCCCGCCCACGGCGGCCTGCAGGCGCTTGCGGATGTCGGTCAACTCCGGGTCGTACGGGTCGACGTGGTTGCTGAACAGGGCGCAGAGGCCGCCGACCTTCTCCTCGACGGACGCGTGCGCGAACCGCTGGAGGGCGTCGAACGGGCCGTCGCCGTCAGGGGCGTCCGCCTCCGCCGTCGCCGTCTCGGCGAGGGCCAGGACGCGGTTCTTGACGAGCACCGCCACCTCGTGGATCAGCGCCACCCGGTCCGGGAAGTTCCGGTACAGCGTGGCGTTGCCGACCCCCGCCCGCTTCGCGATCTCGTCCAGCGCCGCATCGGCACCGTGCTCGACGAACGCGTCCCGGGCCGCCAGCACGATCCGCTCCCGGTTCCGGCTCGCGTCGGCACGCAACTTCGGCGTGCGCGCGCTCCCCGCGGGACGGGCCGACTCGGCGGTGGTGGTCACGACGACTGCTCCTGATCAAGGTACCGGGGAACTTCTCCCCGCTTCTGCCAACGTACTCCGAAACGGGGAATCCGTCCCCGGAATTTCCTCCGACACTGTGACCTGCGACATATTGAGGTGATCACCTCCTGCGACTCCGACACCGACCGTCGTGATCGCGTCGAGAAGCCCCACGCCTGTGCCGAGGCCGGGATCCCGATCTACCTCCTGATCGACCGGGACTCCGCCGAGGTCATCGTCCACAGCGAGCCCGACGGCGTCCGCTACGAGACCGTCCAGACCCTCCCCTTCGGCAGGACCGTCCGCCTCCCCGACCCCGTGGGCATCTCCCTGGAGACCGAAGCCCTCAAGAACTGGGTGCGCTGATCCTGGGCATGGCTTCCCCGGGGCGGTGTCGGTGGCGGCCTAGGCTGTGGGCGTCCCGGGCGGCCGGTGGGTCGTCGGAGCCGGGAGGGACCCGGTGGTCGGGTGGGCGGAGGAGGTTCGCGATGGGCAGCGGTGAGAAGGTCGCCAGGGTGCGCTGTGTGGCGGCCGTGCCGTGCTGGGTGAGCCTGGCGGCCCGGAGCCTGGAGGACGCCGAGAAGTTCTACGGGCCGTTGCTGGGCTGGGAGTTCGAGCCCGGGCCGGACCGTTTCGGGCCGTACGTGCACGCGGTGACCGGCGGGGAGGCGGTGGCCGGGCTGGGGATCGGCGGCGCCGGGGCGATCCCGCTCGCGTGGACCAGCTACTTCGGGACGGAGAGCGCCGACGCCGCCGCCGACGCGGTGCGTGAACGCGGCGCGACGCTGGCGGTCGGGCCGCTGGCCTTCGACGCCGGGCGGGTGGCCTTCGCGGCGGACCAGGCGGGTGCGGTGTTCGGCATCTGGGAGGGCCCGCCGGGCCGGGCCCGGAAGCTGGACCTGTTCGGCGCGCCGGTCTGGATCGAGCTGCGCACCCCGGACCCGTTCGCGGCGGCGCTGTTCTACGGCGAGGTGTTCCGCTGGGACGGCCGTGACCCGGAGCGCTTCGACGTCCGCTGGGAGCACGACCGGGTGGTGCTGCGGGCCGAGGGCCACAGCGTCGCCGCGTTGGCCAAGGAGCAGGCGGGCGGCCCGGCCGGGATGCCGCCGCACTGGGAGGTGTCCTTTGCCGTCCCGGACACCGACCGGGCACTGGCCCGGGCCGTGGAGCTGGGCGGAGGGGTGATCGGGCCGGCCTTCGACTCCCCGTACGGGCGGGTGGCCCGGCTGCGGGACCGCGAGGGCGCGCGGTTCGCGGTGATCAGCCCCAAGGACTGATCGGCCTCAAGGACTGACTGGGCCCAAGGACTGACCGGGCCGGAGAATCGGCCGGTCCGGAGCGCTCAGGGCGCGTCCAGCTCGGCCCGCTCCGCCCGCAGCCGGTCGCCCAGCGCGGTGCGGGCGGCGGTGGGCAGGGCCTTGCGGGCGGCGGGGAAGAGCTGCTTCTCCTCGCCGCGCAGGTGGCGCCGCAGGGTTTCGGCGAGGCCGCGCAGCAGGGTGCCGAAGGCCGGGTCGTCCGGTTCGAGGCCCTGGAGGTCGGCGAGGTACTGTCCGATCGCCAGGTGGTCGTGGATGCTGCGGAAGACCAGTTCCCCGCCGTCGGGCACGTCGTGCTGCACCACCGGGAAGAGGTGTTCCTCCTCGGCGGCGCAGTGGGTGAACAGCAGGTCGGTCAGCCGGGCCAGCAGCTCGCCGCGTCCGGGGTCGTCGGCCGGTGCGGCCTCGATCCGGTCGAGCAGCTCGGTGACCGCCCGGTGGTCGGCGGTGAACTCGCCGAGGATGTCAGGCTTGCGGCTCATGGCCCGCCCGCCTCTCGCACGGAAGACTTCCCCCGCCGCCTTCCAGTATCCGGCGCCGGGCCGCCCGCCCGGAGACGTTCCCGGTCACCCACCGTCCCCGTCCCCGCCCGGAGAGGCACCCGCTCACCCACGGGTGCCCCCGCTCACCCACCGGCGCCCCGGTCACCCTCCGTCCCGCCGCCCCGTGAGGGCGAGCAGCCGGGTCTGCGGGCCGGCGTCCTCGGGCACCGGCAGCGGTGGGTCGAAGAGCCCGCTGCCGGAGAGGTCCCCGTATCCGGCGAACTCGCCGAGCGCGAACTCGACGAGTCCGTCCGGGAGCCGGGTGAGCCGCCCGATGCCCTCGGCGAGGTCCCAGGAGTGGATCACCAGGTCGGTGGTGAGCTGGTCCAGGTAGTACTGCCCCGAGGTGTCGCCGAAGGAGAGGTGGACGGTCAGCTCGGTGGCGCCCGGGACGGCCCAGGCCTCCTTGGCGGCCTCGGCGGCCTCGGTCCAGGAGGTGAGCGGGTCGTCGCCGAGCAGGTCGCCGTCGAAGCGTCCGCCGACCTCGCCGATGGTGGCGCCCATCAGCAGCTCGGGCACCCAGAGCTGCTCGCCGGTGAGGTGGTTGACCAGGTCGCGGACGGACCAGTCGTCGCAGGGGGTGGGGGAGTCCCACTGGCCGGGGGCGGTCAGCCGGACGCGTTCGCCGAAGGCATCCAGCGCCTCGGGGTAGGGGGTGCCGGTCCGGGCTCCTCGTCGGTGCTGCCTGTGCTGGGCCATGTCTCCACCCTCCCCGGCCCGGACGGGCGCCGCGAGTCGTCGACGGACCGTCAGTTGTTCAAATTCGAACTTCGGGGTACGGTCGAACGAGCGGCGGTTCAAATTTGAACAATGGCGCCGGGTGACGACCCCGCCTGCCGCACCACCACACCCCGTAATCGCGTCCGGCCGCGCCGGACGGCGACCGCACCCCGATCGACACCGATGGAGACGCGCATGCCGAGCAGCAGCCCGAGCACGACCGCCGCCACCACTGCCGCCACCACTGCCGTCAGCCCGGCCCGGGACACCGCCGGGCCCGCGACGACCTCCCCGCACGCCTACGACGCCGGACTCCTGCTCCTGCGCCTCGCCCTCGGCCTGACCATGGCCGCGCACGGCAGTCAGAAGCTGTTCGGCTGGTTCGGCGGCGGTGGCATCGACGGCACCGGTCAGTTCTTCACCATGAGCGGCTACCCGGCCGGCCACGCCATGGCCGTGGTGGCCGGCCTCACCGAGACGCTGGGCGGACTCGCCCTCGCCGTCGGCCTGTTGACCCCGCTGGCCGGTGCCGCGATCGTCGGCACGATGGTCAACGCGCTGGCCGTCACCTGGGGCGGCGGCTTCTTCGCCCCGAAGGGCAGCGAGTACGAGCTGCTGCTGACGGCCGCCGCGGCCGCGCTCGCCCTGACCGGCCCCGGCCGCTACGCGGTGGACCGCTTCCTTCCGGTGCTGCGGGCGCACCGCCTGGCGTACGGCGCGGCCGCCGTCGTGGTCGGCCTGGTGACGGCGGGCGTGATCCTGCTGCTGCGCAAGTAGCCGACCGTTCCCGTATGGAAAGGGCATGGTGACGACCCGTCGCCGTGCCCTTTCCGTCATTTCGAATGAGTAGACCTCGGGTAAAGGCCTTCACAATGTTGTGTGATGTGTGCAATGGTACATGTCACATCCCCACTTCCTCGACGGAACCGCCCCACGCGGTGCCGCCGAGGACGGTCCTCGCTCCACCGCAGGCCGTGCCCCATCGCGGCCATCGACGGCCCGGAGGCCCCCACGTGAATGGCCACCGCTTACTGCGAGTCCCGCAGTTCGCAAGACTGTTGACGTTCGTCCTGTCCCTGTTCCTGGCGATCGGCCTGTTCGCCCCGCAGTCCCAGGCCGCGCCCACCAGCCCCGCCCCCGGCGGGGCGACCCCCACCGGCGTGCCCGCCGGCACGGCGCCCGCCGACCTGGCGCCGCCGCCCGCGATCGGCGACAGCCGTGCCGACGCCGCCCCGGCGAAGCCGGACGGCCGCAAGCGGCTCAGCCCGGAGGATCTGGCACCCCAGCCGCCGACGACCCCGTTCGCCGGCCAGTCGCCGGCCGATCAGCCGCAGGCCAAGGCCCTCGGCCTCGGTGCGGCGGCCGCAACGCCCTGCAACGTCGGTGACTTCACCAGCCGGACCGGCAGCGCGCTGGTCCAGCAGATCAAGTCCGTCGACCTCCAGTGCGTCAACTCGCTGTTCAAGATCGGCCGCGGTGACGCCGCCAACGCCTTCCGCGAGTCGCAGATGACCACCGTGGCGAACGCGGTGCGCGACGCGGCGAACAGCTACCAGGGCAACAACAGCGCGTCGATCTCGCAGCTGATGCTCTACCTGCAGGCCGGCTACTACGTGCACTTCTACAACCCCGACGTGGTGGGCTCCTACGGCAACGGCCTGAAGGACGCCTCCCGCGCCGCGCTGGACGCCTTCTTCGCCAACTCCCGCTCGCGGGACGTCACGGCGGACAACGCCGGCCCGCTGGCCCGGGCGGCCACGCTGATCGACAGCATCAAGGACAGCGCCCGCTACCTGCCGGTCGCCAAGCGCCTGCTGACCGACTACGACAGCGCCACCTGGAACCCGACCGGCATGGTCTACGCGGTGACCCCGGTGCTCACCCAGCTCTACGCCGGGCACCGGCAGGCCGACTTCCTCCCGGCCGTCAAGACCGACCCGACCGTGCTGGACGCCCTGTACACCTTCATCTCCCGCAACCAGGGCCTGCACGGCGGCACCTACGGGCGGACGGTCTACGAGGCGACCAACGAACTCACCCGCTTCATGCAGTACCCGGAGCTGCTGCCCAGGCTGCGCCCGTACGCGCGGACCCTGGCCCAGCTGTCCGCGCCCAGCGGCCCCACCATGTACCAGCGCGGCTCGGTGACGCTCGCCGTGAGGTGGTGGGACACGGACAACTGCTCGTACTACGGCACCTGTGACGACCCCGCGAAGTTCAAGGCCGCCAACCTGACGGTGAAGCACACCTGCAGCCCGAGCATCAACATCCTGGCCCAGTCGCTGGACAGCACCCAGCTGGCCATCGCCTGCGCCAGCCTGAACGGGCAGGACGCGTTCTTCCACGCGGTGGCCAAGGACAGCGGCCCGGTCAAGGACGACAACAACGGCACGATCGAGGTCGTGAACTTCCACTCCTCGCTCGACTACCAGGTGCTTGCCGCGGTCATCTACGACATCAACACCAACAACGGCGGCATGTACCTGGAGGGTGACCCGGCGACGGTCGGCAACCAGCCGCGCTTCCTGTGCTACGAGGCCGAGTGGGCCCGCCCGTCCTTCGAGATCTGGAACCTCAACCACGAGTACACCCACTACCTCGACGGCCGGTTCAACGTGTACGGCGACTACGACGCCGGCCAGGTCCAGCCGATCGACTGGTGGGTGGAGGGCTTCGCGGAGTTCGTCTCCTACTCGTACCGCAAGGTCGTCAACGACGGCGCCATCGCGGTGGCCCCGCAGCACACCTACAAGCTGAGCGAGCTGTTCGACACCGTCTACGCCAAGAGCGACCAGGACCGGGTCTACCGCTGGGGCTACCTGGCCGTGCGCTACATGCTGGAGCAGCGCCGCTCCGACGTGGACGCCGTGCTCGCCAAGTACCGCGCCGGTGACTGGGTCGGTGCCCGCGCCATCCTGAAGACCACCATCGGCACCCGCTACGACGCCGACTTCGACAGCTGGCTCACCAAGTGCGCCGCCGGCGCCTGCGCCACCGGCACCCCGGGCCAGCCGCAGCTGCCGGAGTGCGCGGGCGGTGACCTGCGGAAGCTGGACGCCAACTGCGTGCGCAGCAACGTCGCGGCGACCACCGGCAACTACGCGCACTTCTACGTCCAGGTGCCCGCCGGCACCAAGCAGGTGAAGATCACCAGCAAGGGCGGCACCGGCAACGGCGACCTCTACTACAACCCGGGCAGCTGGGCGTACACCAACTCCTACGTCACGCGCTCGGCCGGCCCGGACAACTCCGAGACGCTGACCGTCGACAACCCGCAGGCCGGCTACGTCTTCTTCAGCCTCTACGCCCAGCAGGGCTTCAGCGGGGTGAGCGTCACGAGCGAATTCTGAGCCGAACCGGCAGACCGGACAGGTGACCGCCCCGGGCGGAGCGCTACGGCGCCCCGTCCGGGGCGGGCCAGTTGACGGACCGTCATCACCGGCCCCACCTGAATTCCCCGCAAACCGTGCACAACGCCCCGGGTTCCCAAGGCCATGTGAGATGTGCCATGGTACATGTCACATCCCCCACCGCGCCCGACGGAACCGCCCCCACGCGGCGCCGTCGCCGACGGTCCTCGACACTCCACCGACCGCGCCCCAACTCGCGGTCGACGACGGCCCGGAGGCCCCCACGTGAGTCCTTCACGGCTGCTGCGAATCCCGCAGCCGGCACGATTGATGACGCTCCTCCTGTCCCTGTTCATGGCGATCGGCCTGTTCGCCCCGCAGTCCCAGGCCGCCCCCGCCACCCCCGTCCCGGGCGCCACGCCCGCCCCCGTCCCCGCCGGGCCGGCCCCGCAGCCCGCCACCGGCGCCGCCGAACGAGCCGACAGCGGGCAGCAGTTGGCCTCGGTCGACCAGCGCGCCCCGCTCCCGGTCGACACCCGGCCGGCCGAGGTCCGGCCGGCCGCCAGAGCCCTCAGCCTCGGCGCGGCGGCCCAACAGGCCTGTACCATCGGCGACTTCACCGGCCGGACCGGCAGCGACCTGGTCCAGCACATCAAGGCCGCCGACATCCAGTGCATCAACAGTCTCTTCCAGCTCACCGGCGGCGACGCGCGCGGCGCGTTCCGCGAGGAGCAGATGAGCACGGTGGCCTACGCGCTGCGCGACGCGGCGGCCGGCTACCCCGGTGACAACAGCACGTCCGTCGAGCAGCTGGTGCTCTACCTGCGCGCCGGCTACTTCGCGCAGTGGTACCACAAGGAGGACGTCGGCGAGTACGGCGCCGGCCTCAAGACCGCGATCCAGTCCGGGCTGGACGCCTTCTTCAACAGCGCGCACTCGCGCGACGTCGTGGCGGGCAACGCGCCCATCCTGGGCGAGGCCGTCACCCTGATCGACAGCGCGCAGGAGAACATCCGCTACCTGCCGGTCGTCAAGCGGCTGCTGGGCGACTACAAGGCCGACACCTGGAACCCGGCCGGCATGGCGTGGGCCGTCAACCCGGTGTTCACCGTGCTCTTCCGCGGCCACCAGGTGCCCGGCTTCGACGCGGCCGTCGAGGCGGACCCGAGCGTGCTCGACGCGCTCTCCGACTTCGCGACCCGCAACAACGCCCTGCTCGGTGACACCTACGGCGTGCTGGTCTACAACGCGACCAAGGAGCTGACCCGCTTCCTGAAGGACACGGCCCTCCAGGCCAAGGTCCGCCCGCTCGCCAAGGGGCTGGTCGCCGCGTCGGAGCCCAAGGGCCGCACCGTCTACCAGTGGGCCGCGGTCGCCGAGGGCGTCGACTACTACGACAGCGGCAACTGCTCGTACTACGGCACCTGCAACAAGGCCGACCAGCTCAAGGCCGGCGTGCTCACCGTGACGTCCACCTGCAGCCCGAGTATCAAGCTGATCGCCCAGGCGCTGGACGCCACCCAGCTGGCCACCGCCTGCACCAGCCTGACCGGCCAGGACGCGTTCTTCCACGCGGTGGCCAAGGACAGCGGCCCGGTCAAGGACGACAACAACGGCACGATCGAGGTCGTGGTCTTCCACTCCTCGCTCGACTACCAGGTGCTCGCCGCCGCGATCTACGGCATCGACACCAACAACGGCGGCATGTACCTGGAGGGTGACCCGGCCAAGGCCGGCAACCAGCCGCGCTTCCTCTGCTACGAGGCCGAGTGGGCCCGCCCGTCCTTCGAGATCTGGAACCTCAACCACGAGTACACCCACTACCTCGACGGCCGGTTCGACATGTACGGCGACTTCAACGCCGGCATGACCACCCCGACCATCTGGTGGGTGGAGGGCTTCGCCGAGTACGTCTCCTACTCGTACCGCAAGGTCAACAACGACGGTGCCATCGCGGCGGCCGGCCGGCACACGTACAAGCTGAGCGACCTCTTCGACACCGCCTACGGCGACCAGGACCGGGTCTACCGCTGGGGCTACCTGGCCGTGCGCTACATGCTGGAGCAGCACCGCTCCGACGTGGACGCGGTGCTCGCCAAGTACCGCGCCGGTGACTGGGCCGGTGCCCGCACCATCCTGAAGACCACCATCGGCACCCGCTACGACGCCGACTTCGACAGCTGGCTCACCAAGTGCGCCGCCGGCGCCTGCGCCACCGACGGGGGCGGCACGCCGCCCACCCCGCAGCTGCCGGAGTGCACCGGCGCCGACACCCGGCAGTTGGCGGCCAACTGCGCGCGCAGCAACGTCGCCGCGACCACGGGCAACTACGCGCACTTCTACCTGCTGGTGCCCGCCGGTACCAAGCAGGTGAAGATCACCGCCAGCGGGGGCACCGGCAACGGCGACCTCTACTACAACCCGGCGGGCTGGGCCTACACCGACGCGAACACCGCGCGGTCGACCAACCCGGACAACTCCGAGACGCTGACCGTCACGGACCCGCCGGCCGGCTACGTCTTCTTCAGCCTCTACGCCCAGCAGGGCTTCAGCGGGGTGAGCGTCACGAGCGAATTCTGAGCCGGCAACGGCAACTGGACAGGTGACCGCCCCGGGCGGAGCGCTGCGGCGCCCCGTCCGGGGCGGGTCCATGCCCCGGCCCAGGGGCTACGCGCCGACCCGCACCAGCGCCAGAGTGATGTTGTCCGGCCCGCCGGCCTCGATGGCCGCCTTCCACAGTTCGAACGCCGCCTTGCCATCCGAGCGGTCCGCCCCCTCGGGGGACCGCGCCAGCAGCGCGGCCAGCTCCTCGTCCGGCACCGGGTCGGTCAGGCCGTCGCTGCACACCAGGTACCGGTCCCCGGCGGCCAGCGGCGCGGCCCGGACGTGCGGTTCGACGTAGGTGAGGCCGAGCGAGCCGCCCAGGGTCTGGGTGACCGCCGAGGTGGTGCGCCGGCCGGGCGGCAGCGGGGGGCTGTCGTCCACGCTCACCCGGCGCAGCCCGTCCCCGGAGATCCGGTAGACCCGGCTGTCGCCGACGTTGAAGGCCAGCACCTGCCCGGGCAGCAGCACCAGCCCGGCGACGGTGGTGCCCATCGCGGCGAGCCCCGGCTCCTCGGCGGCGGCCGCGTAGACGGCCTGGTTGCAGGCCTGGAGCTCCTCACGGACGGCCTCCTCGCCGTCCAGCGCGCCCCCGTCGGCGGCGAGCCGGCGGGCGACCAGGGCGCTCGCCACCTCGCCGCCCGGGTGGCCGCCCAGGCCGTCGGCGACGGCGATCACACAGGGCGGGCCGAGCGGGAAGAGCAGGGTCTGCGGGTTGGTGGTCACGGTGGCGCAGAGCGTCCACGGCCCGACCGTGAGGCTGTCCTCGTTGTGCTCCCGCACCAGGCCCTCGTGGCTCAGCGCGCTCACCGCGATGTACGGACCCATCGTCCGCCGCCCTTCCGGAGGGATCCCCGTCTTCCATTGTCGGCGGGAGTCGGCTTTCGGCAGGAGTCGGGGAGTCGGGGGAGTTGCCTTTCGGCGGGAGTCGGCGGGAATAGCCGCGCGCACCCCGGTGCTGTGGTTGAAAGTTTTACTACCTGGGATGTGGTGATCAGCATGCAGTTCGGAATCTTCTCCGTCGGCGACGTGACGACCGACCCCACCACCGGCCGCACCCCGACGGAGCACGAGCGGATCAAGGCGATGGTGGCCATCGCCCGCAAGGCCGAGGAGGTCGGCCTGGACGTCTTCGCGACCGGCGAGCACCACAACCCGCCGTTCGTCCCGTCCTCCCCGACCACCATGCTCGGCTACATCGCCGCGCAGACCGACCGCATCATCCTCTCCACCTCGACCACGCTGATCACCACCAACGACCCGGTGAAGATCGCCGAGGACTTCGCGATGCTCCAGCACCTGGCCGAGGGCAGGGTGGACGTCATGATGGGCCGCGGCAACACCGGCCCGGTCTACCCGTGGTTCGGCCAGGACATCCGCCAGGGCATCCCGCTCGCGATCGAGAACTACGCGCTGCTGCACCAGCTGTGGCGCGAGGACGTGGTGGACTGGCAGGGCCGCTTCCGCAGCCCGCTGCAGGGCTTCACCGCCACCCCGCGCCCGCTGGACGACGTCGCGCCGTTCGTCTGGCACGGCTCGATCCGCAGCCCCGAGATCGCCGAGCAGGCCGCCTACTACGGTGACGGCTTCTTCGCGAACAACATCTTCTGGCCCAAGGAGCACTTCCGGAAGCTGATCAACCTCTACCGCGAGCGCTACGCCCACTACGGCCACGGCACGCCCGAGCAGGCGATCGTCGGCCTCGGCGGGCAGGTGTTCATGCGGAAGAACTCCCAGGACGCGGTGCGCGAGTTCCGTCCGTACTTCGACAACGCGCCGGTGTACGGCCACGGGCCCTCGCTGGAGGAGTTCACCGAGCAGACCCCGCTGACCGTGGGCAGTCCGCAGGAGGTCATCGAGAAGACCCTGACCTTCCGCGAGACCTTCGGCGACTACCAGCGCCAGCTGTTCCTGATGGACCACGCCGGCCTGCCGCTGAAGACGGTGCTCGAGCAGCTGGACCTGCTCGGCGAGGAGGTCGTGCCGGTGCTGCGCGAGGAGTTCGCCAAGGGCCGCCCGGCCGGGGTGCCGGACGGGCCGACCCACGCCGCGCTGGTCGCGGCCCGGGACGCGCAGGAGAACGAGAAGACGGAGGTGGCCAAGTGACCGCGTTCAAGCTGGTGGTGGTGAGTGCCGGACTGGGCAAGCCGTCCTCGACGCGGCTGCTGGCCGACCGGCTCACCGACTCGACCGTGCGCCGACTCGCCCAGGAGGGGCGCGAGGTGGACGTCACCGTGGTCGAACTGCGGGGCCTGGCGGTGGAGATCGCCAACAACTTCGTCACCGGCTTCCCCGGCGCCGGGCTGCGCGCGGCGATCGAGGCGGTGACGGAGTCGGATGCCCTGATCGCGGTGACGCCGATCTTCACCGCTTCGTACAGCGGTCTGTTCAAGTCCTTCTTCGACGTGATCGACAACGACGCGCTCACCGGCAAGCCGGTCCTGATCGCCGCCACCGGCGGCACGCCCCGGCACTCGCTCGCCCTGGAGCACGCCGTCCGCCCGCTGTTCAGCTACCTGCGCGCGGTGGTGCTGCCGACCTCCGTCTACGCGGCCACCGACGACTGGGGCGCGGCGGGGGACGGGCTCACCGACGGCCTGCCGCGGCGGATCGACCGGGCGGCCGGCGAGCTGGCGGCCCTGCTGGCCGGGCGCGGCCCGGCGGCGCCGGACCTGCCCGGGCAGGTGGTGCCGTTCGCCGAGCAGCTGGCGGCACTGCGGGTCTGAACCCGGGCCGGAGGGCCGACCGAGGGCGATCGAGGTCGAACGAGGGCCGAACGAGGGGCGGGCGTGCGAGGAAGTGCGCCCGCCCCTCGGCGTACCCGCCCCTCGGCGCGCCCGTTCGGGCAGCGCGGCACGCCCGCGCGGGAAGCACCCTCCCGGGCCGCCGACCGTGCCGAAATGTCCGCTCCGGGGTGTAATCGTACGGATGATCAGGCCCGGAGACCGGAGTCCTTCCATGCCGCTCGCACCGCCCCCGCCCACCTCCCAGCCCGTCCTCACCCCGCTCACCGCGGCGGCCGTCTTCCTGGTCCTCACCGTCGAGCCCGGCCGCGAGGCGGCCGTCCGCGAGCTGCTGCCCGAACTCGCCGCACTGCGCCGCGCGGTCGGCTTCCGGGCGCCCGAGGGCGGCCTCACCTGCGTCACCGGTATCGGTTCCGGACTCTGGGACCGCCTCTTCACCGGCCCCCGCCCGGCCGCCCTGCACCCCTTCCAGGGGGTGGCCGGCACCCGCCACCGGGCCCCGGCCACCCCCGGCGACCTGCTGCTGCACCTGCGGGCCGAACGGATGGACCTCTGCTACGAGCTGGCCGCGCAACTCACCGGACGGCTCGCCGGCGCGGCCACCGTCGTCGACTCGGTCCAGGGCTTCAAGTACTTCGAGGACCGGGACCTGCTCGGCTTCGTCGACGGCACCGAGAACCCGGAGGGCCGGGCCGCCGAGCACGCCGCCCTGATCGGCGCGCAGGACCCGGCGTTCACCGGCGGCAGCTACGTCGTCGTGCAGCGGTACGTGCACGACCTGGACAAGTGGAACGCGCTGAACGTGGAGGAGCAGGAGGGGGCGGTCGGCCGCACCAAGCTCACCGACATCGAGCTGGCCGACGACGTCAAACCCGCCGACTCGCACGTGGCGCTCACCGTGATCACCGGGCCGGACGGCGAGGAGCGGAAGATCGTCCGCTTCAACATGCCGTACGGCACCTTCGGCTCCGCGGGCCGCGGCGGCGAGGCCGGCACCTACTTCATCGGCTACGCGGCCGACCCGGGGGTGACGGAGGAGATGCTGCGCAACATGTTCGTCGGCAACCCGCCCGGCACCACCGACCGGCTGCTGGACTTCTCCACCGCCGTCACCGGGGGGCTCTTCTTCGTGCCGACCGCCGATCTCCTCGACTCCCCGCCGCCTCCGCCCTCCACCGCCTGCGCCCCCGCTCCCGCTCCCGGGGACGGCTCGCTCGGCATCGGCAGCCTCAAGCAGACCACCTGAACAGGACCGCGCCCATGGACAACCTCCACCGGGACCTCGCCCCGATCTCCGCCGCCGCGTGGGAGGAGATCGAGGAGGAGGCCCGCCAGACCTTCAAGCTCCACATCGCCGGCCGCCGGGTGGTCGACCTCAGCGGCCCCGACGGCGCCACCCTCGCCGCCGTCGGCACCGGCCACCTGACCGCCGTCGACCCCCCGACGGACGGCATCGAGGCCCGCGCCCGCGCCGTCCAGCCGGTGGTCGAGCTGCGCGTCCCCTTCACCGTCCGCCGCGACGCCGTGGACGACGTCGAACGCGGCTCCCGGGACTCCGACTGGCAGCCGGTCAAGGACGCGGCGCGCAAGCTCGCCCTGGCCGAGGACCGCGCCGTCTTCGAGGGCTACCGAGCCGCCGGCATCGACGGCATCCGCGCCGCCTCCACCAACCCCCCGGTCCAACTCCCCGACGACGTCCGCGAATACCCGGAGGCCGTCAGTCGCGCCCTGACCGCCCTGCGCCTCGCCGGCGTCGGCGGCCCCTACTCGCTCCTGCTCGGCGCGGCCGCCTTCACCGCCGTCAACGAGACCAGCGACCACGGCTACCCGGTCCACAACCACATCGCCCGCCTCCTGGACGGCGACATCATCTGGGCCCCGGCCATCGAGGGCGCCTACCTGCTCTCCGCCCGCGGCGGGGACTTCGAACTCTTCCTCGGCCAGGACGTCTCGGTGGGCTACCTCTCCCACGATGCCGAGACGATCAGCCTCTACCTCCAGGAATCGATGACGTTCCGGGTCCACACCGGAGAGGCCGCCGTCGTCCTGCGAGGCTAGGGCGTGTCCGCGCCGCCGGCCGCCCCCCGGAGGCTCCGGAAGGGTACTGAGTTCCTTTACGAGGGGTACTGAGTGCCGTATCCTCTCCGTGGAGCCTCTGACGCCAGTCGACGGGAGTCGACCCGGTCTGCCGGTCCAGGTGGCGCTTGCGGTGCGCGGGTCGCGCCCGGGCCGGACTTGGCACTCAGTACCCTCGGCATGCCTGAGGCCATGGATCCAGTGCATCCGTGCACCCGTGACAGGAGAACCGCTCATGAGCTTGAGGATCGTCGTCTGTGTGAAGTACGTGCCGGACGCGACGGGTGACCGTCGTTTCGCGGACGACCACACCACGGACCGGGAGGGTGTGGACGGCCTCCTGTCGGA
>NZ_JBICZE010000033.1:0-24369 GCF_043201735.1 Kitasatospora sp. NPDC048286 | reverse complement strand
TCCAAGATGGCCTCCGCGGGTGCGGACTGGAAGACCAACCCCACCACCCAGATCAAGTGGGCACTGGACTACATGAACACCCGCTACGGCAGCCCGAACGCCGCCTGGAACTTCTGGCAGTCCCACCACTGGTACTAAGCCGACCCCTCGGCCGTCGGCAACACACCCGCGACCTTGACCACCCTCCCCCTCACCCCGGGGGCCGGACAGGGACCACTGGGATGATCCGAGAGGGCCCGTGCCCGCGCGATCCGCGTGGCACGGGCCCTCTCGCGGTCGTACGGACCCTCCGAGTGGATCCCCGAGACCGGCTTCCCTCGCTGCTGATAGCTCCGCGAAGCGCGGGGAGATCAGGTTCCTTCACTGGAGGGAAGATCTGCCGCTGCGGCAATAGTCCAATGATCGGACTTTAAGGGGTGTGGCATGTCGACCGGCAGAAATGGCGCCGTGCTCCATATCCGCGCATATCATTCGGGCGTGATCAAGGATGCCGGTCCTCTGGAGAATTCGCAGGCTGCTGATGTCGCCGAGAATTCTCTGCCGAGTCGACGCAAGCTGCTCAGAACCACGGTCGCGGCAGTCGGTGCCGTGGGTTTTGCCGGCGCACTTGCGAACGGGCATTCCTATGCGGTCAATTCTCCGTCCGGTCCGGGGGCTCTTCGAGTCGGTCGGCACCATCCGCATCCTTCGCGGCCGTCGGGAGGCGCGCTCGATCCGTCGTCCGTACCGAAGTACCGGACGCCGCTGTTTCTTCTCGGTGAAATGCCCAGCGAGGGCCGGGACTCCTACCGCATCGCGATCCGTCAGTTCCGACAGCAAATGCTGCCGAGCGGGATGCCGGCCACCACGGTCTGGGGTTACGGAGCCGTGGGCCACCAGCAGTCATTCCACACGCCGGGCCTGACCATCGAAGCCCGTGTGGATCGGCCGATCTCCGTGACATGGGTCAACGACCTCGTCACCTCGCGCGGCCTCTATCTGCCCCATCTGTGCGCTGTGGACCCCACGTTGCACTGGGCGAACCCTCCCGGCGGAAGGGCCGGACGTGATTCGCGGCCCACCTTCTCGACCACTCCCGGGCCGTACACGGGACCGGTGCCCATCGTGACCCATCTGCACGGTGGGTACAGCCGAGAAGAGAGTGACGGATACCCCGAAGCCTGGTACCTGCCGGCATCTCGTGACATCCCTCGCGGCTATGCCCGCGTAGGCACCTATTACGACCGGTTTGCCGAGCAGTTCCGCGACCGTTGCGGCGTCCGCTGGCGCCCCGGGTCGGCAACATTCGCGTACGACAATGACCAGCGCCCCGCAGCTTTCTGGTACCACGACCACACCCTGGGCATGACTCGGGTGAATGTCTACGCGGGCCTTGCCGGTTTCTACCTGCTGCGAGGCGGACCTGCCGATCTCCCCTCGGGAGTACTTCCCGGGCCGGCCCCGGGGCAAGGCGGTGCGCACGGTGCTCACCCCTACGAAATCCCCCTGGTGGTTCAGGACAAGTCCTTCAATACGGACGGGTCGATTTTCTTCCCCAGCAGTCGCGGATACTTCGGGGACACCCCGCCGGATGGTCCCTGGATCCCCGACACCGATATTCCGCCGATCTGGAACCCGGAGTTCTTCGGCACCACGATGGTCGTCAACGGGAACACCTGGCCGGTACTCGACGTGGAACCGCGGCGGTACCGCCTGCGCATCCTCAACGCGAGCAACGCCCGTACTCTTATCCTGAAGATCGCGGCTGACGCCACAGCCCCCCGCCCCGTCAGCCCCGCATTGCCCTTCTGGCAGATCGGAAACGACCAGGGATTCCTGCCGGCCCCGGTCCAGTCGGATCGACTCCTGTTGGCCCCCGCAGAACGCGCCGACGTGGTGGTCGACTTCACCGGCACCCCGGTCGGTACCGGGCTCTACCTGATCAATGAAGGCCCGGACGAGGCGTACGGCGGCGGCGCGCCGGTCACCGACTTCACGCCGGCGGATATCACGACCACGGGGCAGGTCATGAAATTCACTGTCGTCCCCCTCACGTCCACCGACACCAGCGTCCCGCCGTCACGGATCGTGCTCCCTCCGATCCCGGCGCTTCCCGAGAGCCGGACGGTCCGGAAGCTGTCACTCAACGAAGAGGACTCCGCGTACTTCACCGGAGCGCCCACGATGGCCACGCTCGGAACAGTTACGCCAAGTGGCTCGGCCACCCCGCTCCTGTGGTCGGACCCGGTCACCGAGACGCCGGTGAAGGACGACACCGAAATCTGGGAACTGTACAACTTCACCCCCGACGCGCACCCTGTCCACATCCATCAGATCGGATTCCAGGTCCTCGACCGCCAAGCCATCACGGGCGGAGAACTGTCACCCCCGCAACCGGGGGAAGGCGGATACAAGGACACCGTGATCGCATTGCCGGGCAATATCACCCGCGTCAAGGTTCGCTTCGGCATTGCGGGACGGTACGTCTGGCACTGTCACATCATCGACCATGAGGACAATGAAATGATGCGGCCGTTGCAAGTACTTGATCAAAGCGGCCGTTGAGGTCCTTTCAGTAGTGATCACTCGGCGGCGGGGTGAAGGAAGCGGGAGCCTGCGACCGGCTGCCCTGGTGACTGCGGTGCACGTTTCCTGAGCACCCGTCAGTCGTGGACACGGTCAGCGGACGGACGCTCCGCCGTCCACGGTGAGCAAGGCGCCGTTGACGTAGGAGGCCGCGTCGGACACGAGGAAGGCCACGGCCTCGGCGACCTCGCCGGGCAGGCCGCCCCGGCCGGCGGGGGTCATGGCGAGGAGGTCGCTGCGATCCTCATCGGCGAGCGAGGCCCGCACGCCTTCGGTCTCGCTCACGCCCGGAAGGACGGCGTTGACCCGTACGCCGGCCGGGCCGTACTCGGCCGCCCGGATCCGGGTGAGCTGGTTGACCGCGGACTTGCTCGAACCGTTAGGCGGTGGCCCCGACCACGGCCTTGTCGGCCGCGACGGAACTCACGTTGACGATCGCGCCGCCGCCCTTGTCGACCATGCCGGGGACCAGCTGACACCGCCGAGCAGAGAGAGTGGACAACGGAACTGCTCGACCAGGCATGATGTCGACGAATCCGCGACGGCGACCACCCCGATCGGCAGCAGGGTGACCGCGCCGGGCCCCGGCAGCGCGCCGCCGGGGGCCGCAGGCCGCCGCCGGGCGTCGCGCCCGCCGGCAGCCTGCCGCCCCGGTCGTGCTCGACCTGCGTCAGTGCCCACACCCGCAGTGCCGGAAACCGAAGTCGAGGGTGTGGTCGTTCTCGCCCGGCCCGCCGGTGGTCAGCACCCGCTCGGGATACCTTTTCCCCGGCGGGGCGATGCCCTTGGAGTTGATGAAGGGATCGTCACCGACGTCGTGCCTGGTGGGCACCCACCGGTACAGCGGGCCGCCCTCGGCGTAGTCGGACGGGTTGTCCAGCCGGATCGTGTACCTGGTGTGCGGCTTGAGGCCGCCGTCCACGTTCGAGTCGTCGAAGTAGTACTCGCCGCGCGCGGTCGTCCTCTCCGTTCCGACGAGCTTGCCCGACCCGTCGTAGAGGTGGACGGTGACGCCCGCCGCGGGGCGCTGGCCGGGCTTCTGGATGCCCGTGCGCTCGGGGTCGTACCAGACCCGGTTGCCGATCTGCAGCGGCGCCCGGTCGCAGAGCACCTCCAGATCGCCCATCGAGGCGCCCTTGCCGAACGGCGCGGGCACGTCCGCCGGGTTGAGCCGCAGTCCGGGCTTCGGGTCCGGCCTGCCGTCCGCCCGCTGGAGGAACGACGTCCCGTAGCCGAAGGCCGTGTTGTCGGGGTCGTACCCGGAGGTCCCGATGGTGGTCTCGACCTTGGACAGCGCCATCCCGGCGTAGTCCGCGTTGTGGTGGAAGCCGAACCGACTGGTGTCGAAGAAGCGGGTGCCCCGGGGGGAGAGCCCGCAGCCGTTGTCGGTGTCCATCACGAAGGTGCCGTTCGCGAGGCAGGCCTTGTTCAGGTCACCGCCCGACAGCACCTCACCGACCGCGGCGCCCGCCGCCGCCTGGCCCGTCGCCCGGTCGGCGAGGCGGTCGCGGAAGGACAGCAGCATCGTGCCGTCCGTCTCGAAGCCGACCTCGCCCAGCTCCGGCTCCGGCTGGGCACGGTAGCCGGAGCAGGTCTGGCCGTTCTGCGTGGTCGGGTAGGTGTTCGTCCACGGAAACCAGCCCGCGCCGTCGCACGGGCCCGAGCCGACGGTCGACTGGCGCGGGTAGTCCAGCGGCTGGTCCAGCACGGCCCGGCGGAACGCGCCGGTGGCCAGGTCGAAGGGCAGCACGATCGCCCGCAGGTCCGACACCTTGCCCGTCGACTCGCCCGAACAGACACCGCCGAGGTAGCCGGTCCCGTCCTGGAGGCCCAGACCGAAGGGGCGCCAGTCACCCGCCGAGGGGCAGCCCGGGTCCGGGACGGGGTAGACGGCCTTCGGCGCCGACGCGGTCGACACGGAGGCGTCGTAGCGGTACAGCTGACGGTCGTTGAGGTTGACGACGAACAGGTCCCTGCCGTCGTCCGTCACCTTGAGCCCGCCGAGGCTCTCCTTGCCCGGCACCGCCAGGAACGCGTCGTCCGTCCCCGGCCCGTGTGCCGTGCTTCCGGCGTCCGGGACGGTGGTGAACAGCGTGGTCCTCTTCTGCGCCAGGTCGGTCACGTAGATCCCGCCGGAGCCACCCGGGCCGTAGTCCGTGGTGCGCTTGGCCGCCGCCGAGGAGAACACCCGCCTGTCGGCCTTGTTCCACGCGATGCCGTACAGCGTGCCGGTCTGCGCGTCGGTGGCGATGTTCGTGACGTTCACGTCCACGCCGTCCTGGCCGCGCGCACCGTACGGGAACGACACCAGCGTGTGCTGCGCACCGCCTCCCCACGTGGTGTTCTGGCAGGTCGTCACCAGGGGTGCGTTCTTCTGGCAGTAGTCGCCGGGGCTCCACAGCCCCGTGGTGTACGAGATGTTCCTGCCGTCGGAGAGGTCGACGAACTCCTCGTTCGAGCTCAGCTGGTTCGGCGCGCCGTCCAGCCCCTGCCGCGAGGCGAAGGCGGGGAACAGCACGCCCGGCTTCGGATTCACCACCCGCACCCGGTACTTGCCGCTGTGTTCCCGACTCGGTGGTGGTATCAGCGTCACCGTCCCGTCGGCCGCCGTGGTGCCCTCGACGTGGACCCGGTCCCCGCCGGTGAGCGTCACCTTCACGCCCGCCAGCCCCGGTTCCAGCGCGGGCGTCCACGCACCCGAGGCGTCCACGGCCCGGATCACCCGGACCGTCACCGTCCCGTCCCCGCTCTGCGGGAACGCCGCCGGCGCCGTCAGCAACCCGCTGCCGGCCAGCGCGACGGCGAGCACCGCGGCCCGCGCGACGCACGTCCTTCGTGTTCTCATCCCCACCAGGGCCCCACTCTCGTGATCAGCGGGCAGATGCCCGACCCGGACAGAGCCCCCAGGAGAGCGGCAACCGGTTCGTTCACGCCCCCGATCCGGGGCACGTTCACTGGTGTGTGTGACGGAAAGCGGGCCGGAAATCGCATCAAGTTCGGATACGGCCTCACAAGTTCGCATGCGATCCCAGATGGCGCGATGCCCCTGACACCCGACTCGCTTGCCCGCCCGGCCGTCCCGGCAGGATCCGGGGTTCAGCTCGTCACCGGCCATGCCCGGTGACGAGTCCGACCAGGGAGCGCAGCAGGTGGGCCGTGCGGCGGCCGGCCGCAGGTCCGCGACCGCCCCGCGCACGGCACTCGCCCCGGTGCCGAAAGGACCACCCGCTAGTCCAGGTCGGCCTGCCACAGATCGGGGCCGAAGACCTCGTACTGGATGTCGCGCAGGGCGACCCCGCGGTCGATGACGGGCCGGGATTTGTCCGAAAGCACGGGACACCCCTGTGGGAAGCGAGCGGTGGAACGTGGTTCGTGGGCGCGGGTGCTCGGCGGTCGCCGCCCCACCCGGGCTCCTCGGCCACGCTGCCCGTGCCGGGCCACGGGGGCACGCCCCCGTGGCCATTCGGAGGACGGGCGCACCGGCCCGGCCGGACCGACCTCGTAGCGGCCGTCCTCCTGCAATTCTGCCGCCTCGGAATCCGGGCCGCCCGCCCGCTGGGCATCGTCGCCGTCCGCCCCGAACCCCGCCGGCCGACCCTGCGCCTGACCCCCAGCCCCACGTCGTACGTCCCCGGGCCTTCGGACGGCGCCGCGCCTCACAACGCAAGGGCCCGGGTCGAACCGCCGCCGGAAGCGGGATACCGGTCACGCACCTTCCGCAGGCCGATTCCACACCGGTGCGGGGAAATTGGCCCGTTCCTCACCTGCCGCGGCGCCTCGTGGTGCATGATCGCAACGTGAGTACGTGGTGGGACACACGCCGCAACGCCCGGCTGGCAGAACTGGCGTCCATGCTGGAGTTTCTCGGCGCCGAACCGGTCGACGACCCCGGCGTCGGCGAACTCGCCCACGCCGCCGAGGCCCTCGCCGAGGAGTACCGCACCAGCGACCGCGGCCACACCGTCCACCGCACCGGCGACCTGCTGCAACAGGCAGCTACCGCACTGCACACCGCCGACCGCCTGCGCGGCACCCTGATCCCCGTCGTCAACCACCACCTGCGCTGCGCCGCTGCGGCCCTGTCACACGCCCGCAGCTGCCTGCACGGCCTGGCCTTGCCGGCCGCCGGGACCGTCCCGCCCGCCTGATCCCGGCTCCGCCACGAAGGCGCCGGGCCGGGCCGCAGAGCACCGGCAGCACGGCCGGTGGTGGCGGCGCCTTTGCCGAAGACCAGTGCCCCTGGCTCAGAGTTCCTTGGTCATGAGGATGCGGCTGGTGCCGGAGGGAATGCAGGGTACTTCTCCCAGGTGGTGCCAGCCGTGCCGCTGATAGAACTCCGGGGCTTGGAAGCTGATGGTGTACAGGACGGCGGCCTTGCACCCACGCGCCCTCCCTTCCTCCTCGGCCCGGCGCAGGATCCGGCTGCCCAGTCCTTGGCCGCGCAGCTCGGGTGGCAGGTAGAAGAGGTCGATGAACAGGAGTCCGAGGGATGTACGGCCGGACAGGTCCCCGAGGATCCGGTGGCCGCCGGGTTCGCGGACCAGGACGGCGAGGGGGCGCCGGTCGTCGATTCCCGTGATGCCGACGTTGAAGCGGTCCAGCGCGTCCGAGATGGCCGCCCTCTCGGTGCGGTGCGGGGTGTCGGTGAAGACGATTTCCACCGGCTCCGCTGCTCGGCCGGGCGGGCTCGCCGGCTCCGGTGCCGTACCGGCCACGGCGTCGGCGGCGTCCGCGAGCGGAGCCGGCGGGCTCGCGGCGTGGGCGTCGGTGTGGTGGGCGTGCGGGTGTGGTGCCGCCTGCGGTTATGCCTGGGTCCCGGTGGTCTGCGGTGCGGTGTAGAGGATGGCGCGGGGCTGTACGGTCAGGTGCCGCGGTGCGGTGGGCAGGTCGCGCTGGACGGTGATCCGGTAGCGGATGGCCGTGTCGCCGTCGTGGGTGAGGATGCGGCCGGGGAGCGGGATCCGGGTGTAGAGGGTGCCGGTCTGCGAGTCCAGGTCCATGGGCTCCCAGCGCCGGGTCGCGTTGTCGAACCACTCCAGGCGGATGTCGTCGCTCTGGAGGTAGGGGCCGTGTTCGGGGGAGAGGACGAGGATCTGCTGGGCCTGGGCGAGGCGGGTGTCGTCGGCGTAGCGGACGGTGAACTCGTACGAGCGGTGGTCGGTGCCGATTTGGTGGGCGGGC
The DNA here is from genome assembly GCF_043201735.1 of Kitasatospora sp. NPDC048286. Lineage (NCBI taxonomy): Bacteria > Bacillati > Actinomycetota > Actinomycetes > Kitasatosporales > Streptomycetaceae > Kitasatospora > Kitasatospora sp. NPDC048286. The sequence continues at coordinate 16,623 of NZ_JBICZE010000033.1, read as the reverse complement.
AGGGAATCGATCCGCAGGCTGCTGTCGACGGTGGTGGCCGATGACGACGACGAGTGCGAGGCCGCGGCCGCCGCGGGGGCGGTGGCGGCCATGGCCTGGCCGGAGACGCCGAGGGCGGCGGCGCCGGCGAGGAAGAGGGAGATCGTCGCGGTGGCGGTCCGTCGCATGGTCGTGCGGTTCATGTTTCTTCCTTCGGGGTTATCGGGTGCCTGGCTGCTTTCGGCGCAGGCCGGAGAAAGGGAGCTCTCCGCCGCATTTTGTTTAACCTTCAACCAACGCAATCCACCGTACGGGCCGCGGATTCGAGCGTCAAGCGATGGAGTGAAGTCGTCGCGATGGGCCAGGACGGGCACGAACGAATCCGCGCCGGTCTGCCCGTGTCGATGGGTCGGACGGCCTGCGAACCGGCTTGGAAGCCGGGCGCTTCACGACGGGCGGGGCCCGGGCGTGGTCGGGGTGAGTCGGTTCGCGCGTTCCAGATCGGCGAGCAGGCGTTCGATGTCGGTGATCAGTGATCCGTAGACGTGCCAGGCACCCGGTTCGGCCAGCGTGCCGTGCCTGATCTCGTCGGTCATCGTCCTGTGCCAGGTCGTGGCGTCGTCGATCGCGCGGCGCAGCGGCCCGCAGAGGCTGTCGAGATCGGGGCCGGCGGCATGCCCAGGGGCGGCGAACGACTCCATCGCCCGCTCCGCCGTTTCCAGGGTCGCCGCGTACCGGTCGAGGAAGAGCCGGTTCAGGCCGTGACCGGCGTGGTCGTCGACGCTGTCGGCCAGTGTCCGTGCGATGCCCCGGACCTGGAAGGAGACCCGGTGCAGGGCGCGCAGCGCCTCGCCGTGGTCCGTCGGCTTCTGTTGTCCGTGGACGATGCACCGCGTGTTCCAGCGCAGGCTCTCCTGGCTCTGGCGTACGTCCTCCTGTGCCTGGAGTGCCAGGTCGTCGAGGTGCCTGCTCCGCTCCAGCCACTGGTGGGCGCGGTCGGTGTGCTGCCGCTCACGCAGTCCGCGGCCCATGTCGCCGAGCAGTTCTCCCATGGCCGAGGCGAGTTCGCGTACCGAGGTGTCGGAGGCGCGGAGGTGCACGGGCGGGAGGATGAGGGCGTTGACCGCGATGCCGGCGGCCGCACCGGTGAGGGTGGCCAGGGTCAGGGTGACGACGTGGCCCACGGGGACGGCCGTCGCCGCCGCCAGGGTGAGCGTCGCCGTCGAGGCGATCTGCAGGCGGCTGTCGGAGCCCCTGCGGCCTCCGGCGACCAGTGCGATGGCCGGGATCGCGGCGACGCTTCCCGCGGCCGGGCCGAGCAGCCACACGACGGCCACGGCCAGTGACAGCCCCCCGGCCCGGGCGGCCACGCTGCGCAGGGCCTGCGTCACCGATCGGTAGATGGTCGGGGCGTTGACCATGACCAGGGCGGTGGCCACGGCGAGGTACTGCTGTTGCCCGGGGAGCCACCACGAGGCGGCCTGCCAGGCCAGGAGGGCCGCGACGAGTCCCTTGACGCTGCGCGTGAGGACGGTGGTCGACCATCCCGGGAGCGACAACCGGGGCACGCGCGGCAGCCGCAGGGCGCGGCTCGGTGCTTCCCGCCACCGGACGATGGCGGCCGGACGCGGCGCGAAGGCCAGGGCTCTCATCTCTGTGCTCCTGCTCCGTCTGCTGCTCACTTGCTGCGGCGGTGTGCCCCGCCGGGGTCGGCCGGGCCGCTGAACGGAAGCGGCCGAGGCCGGGGCAGGGGCCTTGGGCGGGTGTCCGGCAGCAGGTACGACAGTTCGGCGTCCAGGTCGTACCCGTCGGCTTCCCGCCCGGCGGGTACCAGTCGGTGGGTGCGCTCCAGCCACTCGGCCACCACGTGGAGCGGGGCCCGGAGCCAGGCGGTCCCCTCCGGCGAGGAGAGGGCGAGGTTCAGTACCTCCTCATGGCCGACTGCTCCCGGCCAGACCTGTACGTCCCCTTGCCCGCTCGGTCTGTGCAGGCCCTGTGCCAACAGGTCGCGGGCGAAGACCCAGGGGACCCGGTCGTCCGCGTCGGTGTGGAAGACGATGCGCACGGCGAGCGGGTCGTAGGAGCGGTAGGACAGGAGGGTCGGCAGTGTGACCGGTTCTCCCGAGGGAAGCAGGAGTTCCATGTCGAGCATTTGATCTGCACAGCCGTTCACGGCATGACTCCCTGTGTGGGTAGTGCCCCCTGGGTGGCGGGCGCGAGCGCCCCGGCCGTGGGCGTCGGCCGGGGGGGGGGGCCCCCCGGGGGGGGGGGGCGCCCCCCCCCGGGGGGGGGGGGGGGGGGGGCGGCCCCCCCGGGGCCCCCCCCCCCCCCCCCGACGCGAGAGGGCGGCTGGGGCCGCGCGGTGTGCCGGCACCGAATCAGGCGCGCGTTCCCGCCCCGAGCCGTCGCAGGTCAGCGGAAGACGTGCGGGTTGAACCCGTACGCGTTGATGACCTGGATGATCTGCCAGCCGCTGTCCCACTGGTAGAACCGGTGGCCGTCGTAGCGGTACCGGTGGCCGTGGTCGTTGCTGTACCAGTAGCTGCCCTGGCGCTCCCAGGAGCGGTGGCCGTCCCAGCGGCTCGTGTGCCCGCTGCCGTAGCCGCCGTAGCGGTCGAAGCGGTCGCCCTCGTGGTCGCGGACCTGGAAGGCCGCCGGGGAGGCGGAGACGGTGGTGTCGCGGTGGACGGCCTGAGCCGGTGCGGCCGAGGCGGTGCCGCCGGCGAGCAGCAGCCCACCGAGCGTCGCGGCGAGCGCGGCGGCCGCGGTGGCGGCCCGGCGTCCGACGGACTTGTTCATGATCTTTCCTCCTTGATCGGCCCGGAGCCATGGGTTGATGGCTCCGGGCGGTGCCCCGCTGTGGTGGGGCAAGAACGACGCTACGGGAGAAATGTTGAAACTTGTACATACTGCCCTGTGGGGTACGTCATGCCCATCGGGACGGCGGGGCGAGGAATAACGGGCGGGGCAACCGCGCTGCCCGCGGCCTCCCGCGTCTTCACCGGGCAGCAGGCCCTGCCGCACACCCTCCCGAGGTCCTCGCCACCATCCCCGCCTTCCACCCCCCCCCTGGAATCCGTGGAACGGCATCGACCCCGACCTGGCGCCTTGGTCGACAAGCAGGCACAAGAACGCCGAGCCGGACCGCCTGGAGTGCCCGGTCTGTCACGCCGGCCGCCCCGCCCGATCGTCCTCGCCCTGCCCACCGGCCGACGACCCGTGGTGGGCAGTCCGGCTCGTCCACACCAGGCGCCGGCCCGAGCAGGACCGGGACGCCGGGAAAGTCCCCGAACTCTGGCCCAGCGTCCGCGCCTGACGGTTAATCTTCCGTGCATGCACATCACTGGCGCTCCGGAAGATTTCGACCGAGAGATCCGAGCAACCAGCAGCGACGTCGTATACAAGAACCGCTGGATGACCGTCCGCGAGGACAAGACGATTCGCCAGGACGGCTCGACCGGGATTTTCGGCGTGGTGGAGAAGCCCGATTTCGCGCTGATCGTTCCTTATGCCGACGGTGGATTCCACCTCGTCCAGCAGTACCGGTACCCGGTGGAGGGACGCTACTGGGAGTTCCCACAGGGCTCGTGGGAGGAGCGCCCCGACGCAGATCCGCTGGACCTCGCCCAGGGTGAACTCGCGGAGGAGACGGGCTCACTGCCGCAGCGATGACACGGCTCGGGTATCTGTACGAGGCCTACGGATACTGCAACCAAGGCGTCCACATCATTCTCGCCACCGGCTTGACCAGCGGAGAGGCCGACCCAGAAGAGACGGAGGCCGGCATGATCAGCCGCCGGTTCAGCGAGGACGAAGTGTGGCGATTGATCGAGGGCGGAGAGCTCCGCGACGCCCCGTCGGTTGCCGCACTCGGCCTGTTCCAGCGCTGCCGCGGCGAACTCGACGTCTGACCGGTCGGGGCCGGGCCGTGGCAGTCCGGCCCGTGAGTGGGTGGGGCGGTGTCAGTGGGACGGGTGACAGCGGACTGGTCGAGGGCGAGGGGTCGTCGGGCCGGTCTTCTGCCGGTCGAGGTCAGGGATCTCGGCTGTCATGAGGTGAACAAGTCGCTGTCATGGCCTGCGAGTTGAGCCGGCCGGCTCTGACAGCGGGTGTCACCGGCGACCGATACCTTGCGTCAACCCGTGCGACACGACATGAATCCGACCTGAAGGAGTGCCCATCATGACGCCCGAAACGGCCCCGGCGACCGACCTCGACGGGTGGGACGCCGCGCTGGCCGGTGCCTTCGCGATACTGCTCGGCGGAGAACCGGCCGCCGACCCCGCCGCCGGATACGGGGTGTACTACGCCTCGGACTCCCTCGACGAGTTCCTGTTCCCGAACCCCTGGGCCACCCCCGACGCGCTGTCGGGCCGGGAGCCGAGGCATCTTCCGGATCCGGACGGCGCGTACCCCTTCTCCCCCTGGACATGGCGGTTCGACCTGGGCGGGTCGCTGTTCCGCTTCGACGCCGACCTCCTGACAGGAAAGGGACCGTGGGGCGACGGCGGGCACAAGGGCCCCCGGCCGTTCGACGACACCTTCGTCTCCGACCTGCGGGCCGTCTCGACGGTCGACGAGTCCGGTGAGGCGCTGGTGCGCGGCACGGAGTTGGGACCGCTCCTGGGCCGCCACGGGGTCGACCTCACCACCGAGGAGTCCACGAAGCTGAACGGCTGGCTGACCGTGCTGCTGCGCGTCGCGACCGACGGCACTCTCGCCGATGCGATGCGGGCCGCCACGTTCACCGAGCGCGGCCCCGAACACCTGGTGTCGATCCACGACCTGTCGGGCGCCGGCTGCGCCGACGAGCCCTGGGAGCACAGGCTGGGCGTGGTCGCGCATCCCGCGCTGCGCGACCATCTCCGCATGCTCTGCCGCACCGAGGAGGCCGCGCGCAGCGAGGGCGGCTTCTACTACGGCACCGACCACTGGCCGTGGAGCGATGCCCTCGAAGCGGTCGACTGCTCCCTTGTCGCGGGCTGGGGGTTCGGCGAGTCCCAGGCCGGTACCGCCGTCGTGCGGTTGCCGGATGCCCCAGGCGCCCGCTGAACACGCCGCTTCGCCGTCGGCGCCCCTTCCCGTTGTCGAACCCCTCGCCCCCGCACCACCGCCCGCCTCGACGCCCATCTGCGCCGTCATGCTCTGCCACGGCCGCCTCCGGCCCGGTTCCGCCACACGGGCGCAGGCCGCCGGCTGCGCCGCTCGGCGTCGTGGCCGGTCAAGATCACTTGTCAATCGGTCAAGACCGCCTGTCAGAGGACACGGACTGACCCGTCTCACCGAAGTTTGGCGAGTCTCATCGAAGTTTGACCGGCACGGTTCTGTCTCAACGAAGTCCGACCGCCAGGGACAGGACTGTCCGGTTCTCATTGGGCCCGTGAGGTCGTTTCATGAACCATTCGGCGCCCGTCGGGTGAGTCCGGCCGACCCTACCCCGCGAATCGCACCGTCAGCCACCGACATGCATACTTGCCGGACGATCAATGGCAGGCAGAGGTGGATGACGCGGTGAAACTGGCTGAAGCGCTCGCGCAGCGCGCGGCGGCGGTGCGGCAGGTGGAGCAGTTGCGGGCGCGCGTTGTCGGCAGTGCCCGCTACCAGGAGGGCGAGGAGCCGGCCGAGAACGCGGCGGAGGTCCTGGCCCAAGCCGGGGAGGTGCTGGATGAGCTGGAGAGGCTGATCCGTCAGATCAACCGGACCAACTCCACCGTGCTCATCGAGGGTGGCGGCACTCTTACCGACGCCCTCGCCCGCCGGGACGTCCTGCGGCTGCGCCACTCGGTGACCACCGCGGCCGCCGACGCTGCCTCCGGACGCGACCAGCGCGGAGCCGTACGGCAGTTGCGGTCCGAACTGCGGATTCTCTCCGCCCTGCCGGTCGCCGAGCTCCGCGCCCAGGCAGATGTTCTGGCCAAGGAGATCCGCGAGGTGGACACCTTGATCCAGCGCACCAACTGGGAGATCGACCTGATCGAGGACTGACCCCACAAGCTGGGTGTGGGAAGCAGGTAGTCGTCATGGAGGCGTGCACACACCGCGGCCGGCGGTTTATCCGGCCCTGGCGCGTGAAGAGCAACGCAGGGGGTTCGATTCCCCACCAACAGTGCAGCTCAGCATCGCGTACAGGTGATAGAGCACACTGCACAGCTCACCACCATGTGCAGATCCGGACGACGAGGGCGGGAACGGGGCGCCCACACCCGGTGCGGGGGCCGTACACACTGTCACGGCCCCCGCACCTACTCCACAGTCGACGCGTACGGCTATGTCGAGAACGCGGACAGCGCCGTCACCTTCATTCCGCCGGGCGAGGAAATGGAACTCCTCTGGCCGGAGGCCTGATCGCAGGTCAGCAGCCGGTCAAACTCCGTGACTAGCCGTTGCTCTATCGAACCTCGTGGGCGTGAGTTCGATGTTGCCGACTCGGTCGGGTGATCTTCTGGTCGGCTGGGCATGAAGGTGGGGCCTCCCGTGTAGCTCGTGGGTGTCGAATCCAGCCGAGCAACAGGAGGCCCCTGGTGCCGCAGTCTTCCGTGTCCGTGTCGCTGTCGTCCAACTCCGTTCCCCTGTCGTGTGATTGCCTCGCTCACCGGTTCGGGAACGCCGGGAACCGACCGCACAGGCGTCCGAGGTACCCCTCGGACATGAGCGACACGGAATGGGCAGTCGTGCGCGACGCGATGCCGGTGCCCGCCTGGCTGGAGGGAAGGGGCGGGCAGCCGGAGGGCTACTGCCACCGGCAGCTGGTCGACGCTGTGCGCTACCTGGTCGCCGGCGGCATCGCCTGGAGGGCGGTGCCCGCGGACTTCCCCGCGTGGGACCGCGTCTACGCCTTCTTCCGGCGCTGGCGGGACAAGGGCATGGTCGCCGAGTTCCATGACCGGCTGCGCGACCGGGTCCGCCGGGCCGCGGGCCGTGATCCGGAGCCGACCGCCGGGATCGTCGATGCGCAGTCGGTGAAAGGGGCCGCGTCGGTGCCGGCTGCCAGCCGGGGGTTCGACGGCGGGAAGAAGGTGAACGGCCGCAAGAGGCACATCGTCGTGGACACCCTCGGGCTGCTGCTGGTCGTGATGGTGACCGCTGCCTGCGTCACCGACCGCGAGGCCGGTCGGACACTGTTGGAGCGGCTGCGCGAGCGGCACTGGCGCATCTCACTGGTGTGGGCCGACGGCGGCCACACCGGACGCCTGGTCGACCTCGCCCGGGAGGCCCTGCGGATCGCGCTGACGGTGGTCAGACGCACCGACGACGCCACGGGCTTCGTGGTGCTGCCGAAAAGGTGGCTGGTGGAACGGACGTTCGCCTGGCTGATGCACTCACGCCGCCTGGCCCGCGACTACGAGACCCGCACCGACACCTCCGAGGCGTTGATCCAGTGGTCGATGAGCATGGTCATGAGTCGCCGACTCGCCCGGCGACCATGCTGAACATCCCAGGGCGTTCTTCGGCCAGCCAGCCCCGCACGGCCAGGCGCTTCACCTTCGACCGCACTCCCTCCACCTTCGCCGCAACGACCTCCAGACCCAAGGCCGCCGCGAGCTGGCGACAGTCCATCTCCTCCCCGCTGCAGGCGAGGACCTCCACGAGCCGCTGGTAGTCCGGCGCCAGCGAGTCGAGAGCGAGACCTTCCTTCCAGGCGGGAACCACCGATCCGGGCACCGCCCCGGCGACCCGCGCAGGCCGTTCACCGGCCACCCCTGCCGGCGGCGCCTCCTCGCCCGCAGGAGGTTCTGCCAGGACTTCGGCCACTGTCTGACGGGCGATCACGAACCGCTCCCACGCGGCTTCCGCCTCCTGCAGCTCGGCCTGCAGAACCTCCACCCGCTGCCGAGCAGCACGCTCGCGCTCCTCCAGCAGCCCCATCACCGACGGCATCCGGCACCTCCACCGAAGACGACACGACACCCCGTCTCTGCCACCGAGGCGCCGGCACTATGCCTGACCAGCGGAAACGCACCCGTCACGATCGGAAAGACAACGGCTTCTGAGGCCCTCGCCTTCGGTCAGGCCGCGCTCGTGGGCCAGCACCAGCCCGCTGAGGACGAAGGCCAGGTCCTGGTTCAGGCCGCCGTTCTCGTCGTCCTCGGGGTCCAGGTCCCGGCCGCAGGCCAGCACCGCGTCCGCGTACTTGGCCAGGCGCCGGCTGCCGGTCCGGTCGGCCAGCTCCTCCACCCACCCCGCCGCCCGTTCGGCCGCGGCCGCCGCGATCCCCACCGCGGCCTCGACCCGCGCGCGGTGCTCCGCGTCGGCCCGCGCCAGCTCCGCCTCGTGAGCCGTGTCCTGCTGCGCCTGGGCGGCGTGATGGGCGGCGAAGGACGCGCGTTCGATGGCGAGGGCCGAGATCGCCGGCTCGGCGACGACGTCGGGCCGGGGACCGGCCGGGCCGGGGAAGTGGAGGACGTTCGTCATGACCGGCGCAACCCCCGGTCGGTCGAACCGGTTACGGGCGAGGCCACCGGCGGCGGCGTGGCCAGGATCTCCTCGAGTCCGCGCTCCGGCAGCTCCCGGGCCTGGTCGCGTAGCTGCGGGGCCTGTTCGTTCAGGCGGCGTCGGCGCAGCGCGGCCTGGCGGCATGTCCGTCCGCAGTAGAGGCCGGGTCGGCCGGTGCGGGCGGGGCCGGGCAGCGGCCGTTCGCAGCGGGGGCCGGCGCACACGGCGCCGGCCCTTGCGTGATGATCCGTCACCTCCCCACCGTGACGGAACCCGGTGGGCCGCCGTAAGCCGCCCCGCCCCGCCCCGTGGGCGGGCTTCCGGCCCGCCGTCCGGTACCGCCCGGCGCCGGAGTGGACGGTCCGGCCTGGCCGGGGCTGCGCCGGGTGGTTGCGTCACCGGCAGGTGGTGACGCAACCGTCCGGCCTGTGCGGCGTCCTGGTGGTCCCGGCGTCGCACGGGGGAGGGCCCTGACCGCTCGGCCTTCCCGGCTCGGCTCGTTCTGCGGGGCTCGCCGCCCGCCGCCCGCCGTCGGGTGCTGGCCGTGGTCCGGCCGCCGTTGTGCTGCTGCGCCGCCGCCTCCTCGCCGCCCCTTCCCGGCCCGGCCCTGACCGCTCGGCGCGGTGTTGCTCGCCGTCCCGGGCCGGGCTGCTCCCGGCCAGCCGCCGGGCCTGGGCTGCGCCGGGTGGTTTCGTGACCTTGGAAGTGCGACGGAACCACCCCGGGTGCCAGGGTGGAGGGCGGTCGCCGGGCGGTGGGTTCTCGGCGTGGCATGCTGCCTCGCATGATTGACACTCCCGATATCGACGCCTCGGGCGGGGCTTGGTCGTTCGTCACCGCGCGCGAGCCGGCCGAGTTTCCCGCAGTCGAGGTCGAAGGCGTGCCGGGAGTCGAGCACGCCGGGGGCATGGGCCGTACCCTGTGCGGGATCCGCGGCCGGTACCTGAAGCTCTTCCTGCACCACTTCCAGCCGCGGGCTCTGGCCTCGTGCCGGAAGTGTCGAGCGCTGGCCGAGGCGGCGCCGTCGCAGCCGTGCGGGCAGGAACGCCTGCACGACCTGCTCCTCCAGGAGGCCGACGACGGGCCGCTGCGCACGGACCTGCTCGCTGCGCTGCGCCGGGGTGCGCGGATCGCGATCTGGATCACCGGCCCGGCGAAGGACCTCACCCGCTTCCACTCGAGGGTCGACCGGATGACGGAGGAGACCGGCCCGGCCGCCGATGCGCTCGCGGCGGGAGGCACCTCCATCACGCTGGCCCGCGTCGAGGACGCCGACCGGCAGTACCTCGTCGTCCTGCCACCCGAAGGCCGCGCCCGCATCGCGCGCGGGGTGATGGCCTCTCCCAAGGCTTAGCCCAGTTCTCCTCCGACTCCACCGATTCCTCGGGGCACTGCCCCTTCGTCCAGCTCGTGCGGCGAACGCCGTGCTGCGTCCGTGCTGGACGTGTCGGGGCTCGATCGGAGGGGAGGAGGGTTCGGTGCTGGAGCTGACCGAGAAGGCCGGCGGCTGACCGGCTGGAGTGTCCGCAGTGCGAGAGGGACTGCGCAGAGAAGAACGCGGGTGTGGCAGCTTGGGGCGCGGGGCGGAAATGCGTTCGTCTGGAGTTCGGGCGGTGGGCATGATCGGTCGGTGGATCTGCCTTCCCTGCTGGCCGCGATCGAGCGCGGCGACGACACCACGGTCTTCGAGTTCCTGGAGGGTGTCTTCCTCGACGATGTGGCGTACGACGGACTCATCGGCGACGACGGCGTGACCCTGTTGGCGGCCGCTGCGTACGCCGGGCGCCACGAAGTCGTCGACCGCCTGGTCGGGCGGGGCGTCGATCCGGCCCGGCCCTGGGCCGACGGCGTCGACCCGGTCACCTGGGCCGCCGAGAACGGCGCCTACTGGGTCCTGAACGCGCTGCTGTCCCCCGACCGCGACCCGCTGCGCGTCGACAGCCCGCACCGCCGAGCGCTGTGGGGGGCGCGGGCGGCCCTGGAGGCCGGGGTTGGCGCTGGGTCCGTGCCGCCGCCAGCCCACCGGGCGGTCATCACCGGCCTGGAGGCGAGGCTCGGCGTGCACCGCACGCCGGACGAACTGATGGCCCGCGCCTTGGTCCACGCCGACCCCGAGCACGACGACTGGTTGGCGTCGCTGTTCCGGATCGCCGAGCCGGAGAGCCAGGAGCGGTTCGACTGGGCCCGCAAGGTCGCCGAGGGCGCAGGGGAGGCCGGCTCGCTCGACCGCCGGCGCTTCGCGCTCGACGCGATCAACTTCCTCGGTTTCGGTTTCAATCCCGACAACGGCAACGACGAGCCGCCGTTCACCCGGGAGGCCGCCGCGTTCCTCCGGCCCCAGCTGGACACCGAGCAGGACCCGTACGCCCTGCGCACCGTCATCGCGGCCTTCACCGGCTACTGCTCCCGCGAGGAGCTCCCGGCCGTCCTGGCTTACGCCGACCACCCCGACCCGGGCGTCCGCCACTGCGTCGCCTTGGCGTTCCCCGGCCTCCTGACGGACCGCCCCGACGCGCTCGCCGCTCTCCTGCGCCTGGCCGATGACCCCGCCCCCGCCACCCGGACCAGTGCACTCCACGCCCTCACCTGCTCAGCCGTCGACAACCCCGCCATCCGCGGCGTGCTGGCGGCCCACCTCACCGACCCCCACTTCGACGCCCGCCTGGAAGCCGCCGCCGCTCTGGCCCTGCGCGGCGACGAACGAGGCACGCCAGTCCTCGACGAGATCCGCCGCGGCATCAAGAATCGCAGCAGCCGGGGCGCGGGTCGCCTCGAAGACCTCCAGTACCAGCTCCGCGCAGCATTCCCGGGCATGTGATCAAGCGGCCCAGGCTGGCCATGTAGGTGGGGTGGTCAGGGCCCGCCGTCCCCAGCTGCGTGGCCCAGCCGGTGACCTCCTGGTGGACCACACAGCCGGAGCCCACGGTGAAGGCCGCCGGGACCGGCTGGAGTGCCCGCAGTGTGTGCGGGACCGCGCGGAGAAGGACTTGGCCCGCCGCCGCTGCCGGCCGCTACCAGGGTGTGGCCGGGCCGGGTTCCTGTCCGGGCCCGTCGTCCGGGTCGTGCCGCCGTCCTGGTGCAGCCTTGCCGCTGCCGCTCCTCCGTCGCGGTCCCGCCGCCGCCCTGCTGCGCCCTGGCCGCCGTCCTGGTCGGCCGTCGGGCCGTCCCGCTACGCCCGGCTCGACCGCGCTGTCCGCTGTCCTGACGCTGCTGCGCCCTGGGTGTTGTCGCGTGGGGTGACGTGGGTGGATGCCGGGTTTTCCCTGTGTGTGGTGGGCGTGCGACAGCTCCCGCGACAGGCGCGGGGCGGGGCTGCGGTCCGGGGCCGCCTGTCCTGTGCCAGCGAACCCGGACTGCGTGCCACTGAAGGTGGACCGACAGCGGTTTGTGACAGTGAAGATGGACCGCCGCAGGTCAGTCGTCCTGGCGTAGGAGCGAAAGTCGCCGTTGGGCCTCGCCGCGAACCCTTGGATCTGCATCCGCCGCCAGCGCCTGGAGTTGCCGGATGAGTTCCGCCAGGCCGTCGAGCAGGCCGTGGCCCAGCAGGGCCGCCTCGTCAGCCGGCCAGTAGCTCGGCGGCGATCCGGGCGCGGTGCGGCGTCAGCTCGGCGGCGATCGAGGCGCCCTCGGAGGCGGTGACGGTGACGGCGGCGTCCCCGTCCCCGGCGTGGGCGGCCAGGGCGATCCGCAGGTGGGTCGGCGGGTGGGAGCCGTCCACGGCGGACCGGTCACGGGCACTGAGTCGCAGCAGGCGCTCCCGCTCGACGGCGGGGACGGAGGCGAGGCGCTCGCGCACCTGCTCCCAGAGCAGGTCCGGCGCGGGCGGCGCGGGCGCGTCCTCGGTCCGGCCGGTCCGGGGCCGGCCGATCCGGGGCCGGCCGCGCTCCTTAGCCCGGATCTGGTGGATCGCGGTGTCCACCGAGCCGGACAGCAGCAGCGCCGCGAGCATGCCCCGGGCCGCCTCGCCGCCCGCCGCCCGGGCGGCGAGCACGTCCGAGTGGTACTCGGCCTGCTGGCCGGCCCGGGAAGTGAGGCGGTCGAACAGCACCAGCCCCTGGTACAGCACCCAGGCGACGCCCCGCAGCACCAGCCGGCCGAACACCGCGCCGAGCCGCACCAACAACGAGACCTCGTCCCGGCCCACGACCGGGCCGTCGTGGCCCGGGCGGGCCATGTCGTACCAGGCCCAGAGCGCCGAGACGGCGCTGTACAGCCAGAACGAGCGTCGGCGGTCGCCGTTGACCCGGTGGCCGAACTCGTGGGCGAGCAGGGCTGTCCGCTCCCGGTCGTCCAGTACCTCCCACAGCGGCAGGCCAAGCCGCAGCACCGACCGGCGGCGTAGCCCGACCAACCCGTACGAGGCGTTGAACTCGTCGGTGACCTGGATGACGTCCACCGGGCGGGCGCCGACCTCGGCGGCCACCCGGTCGGCCAGACTGTACAGGGCGGGCGCCCCGGTACGGTCGAGCACGCCCGCGTCCTTCGGCAGCCGACCGAGCCGCGGCCGCAGGGTCATCGCGATCACCAGTACCACCGCGCCGACGCAGCGCTGCACGACGGTCCCAGTGATCAGCAACCAGAGCGCCAGGGCGAACGTGCCGACGGTGACGAGATGGATCACCCCGGCCGCGGCGGAGGCCAGCAGCCAGTCCCGACGGGCGGTGGGGGAGTCGCCCCCTGCGGCCTGCTCCTCGTAGAGCCGGTCGGTGCGGGCGACCGCGGCCCGCTCGCGCCGGGTGGGCCCAGGGGCGACGCCCTCGCCGGGCACGAGGTTCCAGTCGCAGGCCGGGCACCAGACGAGGAAGCGCGGGTCATCGGTCAGGGGGGGGCGACGCAGCGCGGGCACGGCGAACCGTGGACGGGCCTGTCGGCGGACGCCGCGGCGGGCGGCTCGGGGGAAGCGGACACGGTTGATCATGATGGCGGGGCGGGGCGCCGGTCGGCAGGGGGTTATTCGTATCGTGACCATACCCGTGGCTTCGTCACCTCCACCGTGACGGAACTCGGTGGGCGCCGCAAACCGCCCCGCCGTACCCGTAAGCGGGGTGACGGGCGAGTCCGGTCCGCCCTCCGGTACCGTCCGGCGCCGCTTGCTGGTCCGGTCTGGCCGGGGCTGCGCCGGGCGGTTGCGTCACCGGCAGGTGGTGACGCAACCCTGCCTCGCGCGGCGCGGTGGCCGCCCCGGCGCCGTCCGGCTCCGGGGCAGGCGGTTCAGCGCCGCTCGCCATCCCGGCCCGGGCTGCTCCCGGCCGGCCGCCGGGCCTGGGCTACGCCGGGTGGTTTCGTCACCTCGGTGGTGTGACAGAACTCCTCCGCGCTCAGGTGTGACCTGTTGGCTCGCTGGACGCAGATTGGCCTTTCTGGCGATGTTGTCTGGACCTTTGGTTGGACCTGTCGACCCGAGCGCCTGTCGGCGCGGACAGTGACTGTACGTGGTTGTCCGCACGGGATGGTGGGGATCTGTCGAATTCCTGTTCGATCATGGGGTTTTTGGGCTGGATAACGGCCTAGAATTTTGGCTTGGTTGTTTCGTTAAATTGCTCTGGATTGGTGCCGCGAATTCCGGGTGGAATGGCCTGCCAGGGGATTCTGGAGGTGTTGGTGTTCGGTTTGGTGGGGTCGGTCGGGGCTGCGCGCTCGCTGCCGTGCCCTCCTGTTGGCCGCCGTCCGGGTCTCCTGTCGTCCGGGTGGTGCTGCCGTCTTGGTGCGGCCTTGCCGCTGCTGCTCCTCCGTCGCGGTCCCGCCGCCGCCCTGCTGCGCCCTGGCCGCGGTCCTGGTCGGTCGTCGGGCCGTCCCGCTGCGCCCCCGCCAGGCCTGCTTGGCCGTGCGGCTGTCCGGGCGGGGCCCCGGGGTCCGGCTGTGCGTGCCCGTTGGGCGCCGGGGCCGCCGCTGCTGGTGGGGTGTGTTCTGGGTGGCCGTCAGGCCGCCCGGTGGCCGCCTGTGGAGGACGTCCGGGAGGCCGTGCTGATGCTGCCGCGCCTGCTGTCGTGCCTGCCTGTCGTGTGGTGTGACGTGGGTGGATGCCGGGTTTTCCCTGTGGGTGGTGGGGGTGCGACAGCTCCCGTGACAGCCGTGGGGCGGGGCTGCGGTCCGGGGGCTGCCGGACCGCCGGGCGTCGGCCGTTGTCGGTGGTTGCCGACCGCTGGGTGCAACGCGGGGTTGCGCTGGGGTGCAGCACGGGGGTGTGTTGCGGGTCTGACCAGGTGTTGTGTGGCCGGGAGGGACCGGGGGCGGGTGTGTTGCAGTGTCGTGTTGCACCCGCTGCTCGGTCCGTCGGCCTCGGCGGGTTCCCGCTGCCCGCCCGCGCCGCCCGGTGCCGCGCTCCGCTGCTCCGTCCTGGTCGCCGTCCTGGCTGGCCGCTAGGTCGTCCGGTTGCGCCCCCTGGTTCGGGGTGTCGGTGGTGTCGGGCAGGGTGTTGATCATGTTTGAGGAGTGGTGGCGTGTACGGCCGGACGGGGAACGTGTGCAGTGGGTGCTGGAGCCCTTCACGGCGGTGGGGCCGTTGCGGTTCGGGATGAGTGCCGGGGAAGTGACGGCCACCATGAGCGCTGTCACCGGGAACACCGGGCGCCGTGTCTGGGGCGGCGGGTTGAGGAACAACGCCTGGAGGGTCAGGGAAGACCGGTACCAGGAGTTCGGTGTGCACCTGTACTACGACGACGGGCGACTTTCCGGCGTCGCGGTCGACGCCCTGTGCGGGCCGCAGGTCACCGTGGACGGTACCGGTCTCGTGGGCCGGACGCCCTCCGCGGTGGGGCGGTGGCTCGAGGAACGCGATTTCGAGCTCTCCTACATGAGCCTGGGCGTGCCCCGCTCGGACCTGCTGGGCATGGTGATCAACGTCCAGCGGGCGGGGGACCGACTCCTGACCCGACCGGTGATCTTCCCGGTCGAGGCCCTCGACGACCTCCCCCACTGGTTCCCGCAAAGGGCCTGGCAGATCCACGACTGAGACCTGGCCGACGGCTGCGGGAACGTCCTCGCCCGCGCCGCCCGGTGCCGCGCCGCGCTGCTGCGCCTTGGCCGCCGGCCTGGTCGGCCGTCAGGCCGGTCCCGCTGCTCCCGGCTCGGCTCTCCTGGCCGTGGTGCCCCGTGTTCGCTTTGGCCGCGGTCCTCGCTCGTCGGCCTCGGCGCCTGCCCGCGCCGCCGGGTGCCGCGCCCTGCCCGCCGTCCTGGCCCGGTGTTCGGTTTGGTGGTGCTGCTTCGGGAAGTGCCCGGTTGATGGCGCGCTATTTTTCGGGCGGCCTGGATCGGCGGTCGCGGTGTCGGAGGTGAGGGCCGTAGGCCCCTTTTTTGCGTGCCTGAATTGGATTTCGGCCCGCTGCTCCTCGCGGGGATTTCAGATTTCAGCCCGAAAGAGAGAGGAAGGGAATTCATATTCCCGCTGAGAATGTGGCAGGTTAGGGTCGTGATGGGCGATAGGGGCGAGGTTGTTTGTTCGTGTCTCGAATCCGCTCGAAGGCCGGTGGCAAAGAGCTGCACGGAACTTAGGGAAGCAGCGTCGGAAACGCTCCGGATACCCGGTTGGGATTCTCGGTTGAGGGCCCGTTAGGGGCCGCCGTGCGGGGTGCTCGTGAGGGCCCGCCACGGGGCGGTGGAGGCCCGGAGTCGGACCGGCGGCTCCAAGGTGCCTCCCGAGGGCCGCAGGCCCCGCTCCGAGGGCGGCGGATGGGCCGACAGCCCAGCAACCAGGCGGCGGGACCGGCCACCGGTCGGGACCGGGGGAGGCCCGGGAGGGGGAGGTTGTGAGTGATACCGGAAGCGGGCGACACATCGTCAACGCCCGGGGCCGCAGGCCCGGGCCGGCACCCCGTCTCAACCCCACCCGATCGGGGTGATGGGCCAATACCCGAATTTCACGCCACATCGTCAACGCTCACCCCCGGGCGCAGCCCGGGGAGACACCGTCAGGCGGCACAGGGAAAGGGGCCGCTACCCGAAATTTACGTCACATCGTCAACGCCGGTCATGGCGGGCCGCAGGCCCGTGCCAGAAAAATCCCACCACATGAGGCCCCGCCAGGGGCCGCCCATCCACCCACTAATTCGCCGCAGGCGAATAACCCCAGTCACCACCGCCCGGCGCAGCCGGGCCCCGAGGCGCAGCCTCGGGCCACCACCCACGGTGACGCCGCCAGGCGGCACCCCCGCACCTGGCGGTGCGTCAGCACCGCCGCAGGGCCGCCAGGCCCTGCTTAAGCCGCAGGCTTCC
>NZ_JBICZE010000032.1:0-31766 GCF_043201735.1 Kitasatospora sp. NPDC048286 | reverse complement strand
CAACGCCACCACCCTCCACGCCACCCTCACCCCCACCACCCCCGACACCACCCACCTCACCATCACCGACCCCACCGGCACCCCCGTCCTCACCGCCGGTCTGACCCTTCGCGCCTTCGATCCCAGCACCCTCGGCTCGAACCGCGACCCGCTCTACACGGTCGACTGGCAGAAGCTGCCCGTCCACCCCGCCGACACCGGCACCGACACCACCGACTGGGCCCTCGTCGGCCAGGCCGGCGACCCGATCGCGTCCGCTCTCGGCATCACCGAGACCCACCCCACCCTGACCGCCCTCCGTGCCGCGGTCGACGCGTCCGGACGTACCCCCGCCACCGTGCTCCTCCCCTGGTCCGCCGCAGACCTCGGCCTCCCCGAAGGCGCCCACCACTCCGCCCACACCGCCCTGGCCGTCCTCCAGGAGTGGCTGTCCGACGAACGCCTCGCCGACTCCCGGCTGGTCGTCCTCACCCGGGGCGCCGTCGCGGCCGGTCCCGCCCCCGCGGTCCCCGCCCTCGCGGACTCGCCCGTCTGGGGCCTGCTGCGGACCGTACAGTCCGAGGCTCCCGGCCGGTTCACCGTCCTCGACCTCGATCCCGCGGTCCCGGTCCATGAGAGTGCCCGCCTCCTGCCCGGCGCCCTCGCCTCCGGTCGCGGCCAGCTCGCCGTCCGCGACGACGCCCTCCACGGGCCGACCCTCAGCCGCGCGAGCGCCACCGGCACCGTCGACTTCGACTTCGCTCCCGCCGGAACCGTCCTGATCACCGGCGCCTTCGGTCAACTC
Source organism: Kitasatospora sp. NPDC048286 (assembly GCF_043201735.1). Classification (NCBI taxonomy): domain Bacteria; kingdom Bacillati; phylum Actinomycetota; class Actinomycetes; order Kitasatosporales; family Streptomycetaceae; genus Kitasatospora; species Kitasatospora sp. NPDC048286. Next base: position 30,982 of record NZ_JBICZE010000032.1, on the reverse strand, counting down.
GGTGCCCTGCTGGCCCGGCACCTGGTGACCGAGCACGGCGTCCGGCACCTCCTCCTCACCAGCCGCCGGGGCGCCGACGCCCCCGGCGCCGCCGACCTCATCGCCGAACTCACCGAGTCCGGCGCCGAGGTCCGGGCCCTCGCCTGCGACACCACCGACCGCGACGCCGTCGCCGCCCTCCTCACCGCCGTACCCACCGACCACCCCCTCACCGCCGTCATCCACACCGCCGGCGTCCTCGACGACGGCATCATCACCGCCCTCACCCCCGAACGGCTCGACACCGTCCTGCGCCCCAAGATCGACGCCGCACTGCACCTCCACGAGCTGACAGCCCACCTCCCGCTGACCGCCTTCGTCCTGTACTCCTCCGTCAGCGGCCTCACCGGCACCGCCGGCCAGGCCAACTACGCCGCCGCCAACGCCTTCCTGGACGCCCTCGCCCACCACCGGCACACCCTCGGCCTGCCCGCCACCTCCCTCGCCTGGGGCCTCTGGGACGAGGGCGGCATGGGCGAGAAGCTGAACGAGGCCGACCTGACCAGGCTTCGCCGCTCCGGGATCGTCCCGATGGCGCCCGAGGACGCGCTGCGGATGTTCGACGCGGCACTCGGCCACGGCAGCCCCCTGCTCGCCCCGGTCGCCCTCGACAGCTCGGCCCTCCAGGCCAGGTCGGCCTCGGGCACGCTCCCCGAGATCCTGCGCGGGCTGGTTCGGACCGCCCCGCGGCCGCCCCGCGCGAAGGCGGCCCCGACCGCGGTGGCCGCCACCGGCCCGTCCCTGCGCGACCGGCTCGCCGCGGCCCCGACGGAGGAGCGCGAGCCGCTGCTCCTGGAGCTGGTGCGGGAGCACGTGGCGGCCGTCCTCGGGCACGGCTCGCCGGACCGGGTCGAGGCGGAGCGCGGGCTGCTGGACCTCGGGTTCGACTCGCTCACGGCGGTGGAGTTCCGCAACCGGATCAACAAGGTCACCGGGCTGCGCCTGGCCACCACGGTGGTCTTCGACCACCCGACCCCGCTGGCGGTCGCCCGGCATCTGCTCGCCGAACTGGCCCCGGCGGAACCGGCCGGCGCCGGGGACCCGTTGGAGGCGATCGACCGGCTGGAGGCACTGCTCAAGCAGCACTCGGCGGACGCCGCCGGCGGCGTCGTCCCGGAGGCGGCCGAGATCGCCCAGCGCCTCCAGTACGTGTTGCAGGGATGGCACGGGCTGACGGCCGAGGAGGACCCGGACGGCGACCTGGCGGCGGCGACCGACGACGAGCTGTTCGACGCCCTCGACAAGGAGCTCGGCCTGGCCTGATCCCGCCCGCCGTCCCGCTCCCGACCGACATTTCCAGCTGAAGGTAGATTCCGTGGCGAACAACGACGTGCCGAACAACCAAGCGGCGAACAACGAGGAGAAACTCCGCGAGTACCTCAAGCGGGCCACCACCGATCTGCGGCAGGCCCGACGGCGGCTGACCGAGATCGAGGACGCCCGGCAGGAGCCGATCGCGATCGTCGGGATGGCCTGCCGCTACCCGGGCGGGGTCACCACGCCCGAGGAGCTGTGGCAGCTGGTCGCCGACGGCACGGACGCCATCGGCACCTTCCCCGAGGACCGGGACTGGGAGGAGGACCTGTACGACCCGGACCCGCACGCGACCGGCAGGTCGATCACCCGGCACGGTGGATTCCTGTACGGTGCCGCCGGGTTCGACCCGGAGTTCTTCGGCCTCAGCCCGCGCGAGGCACTGGCCACCGACCCGCAGCAGCGGCTGCTGCTGGAGACCGCCTGGGAGGCCGTCGAGCGGGCGGGCATCGACCCGACCAGCCTGCGCGGCAGCGACACCGGGGTCTTCGCCGGGGTGATGTACCACGACTACGCCTCCCGGCTGCAGCCCGCCCCCGAGGAGTACGAGGGCTACCTCGCCAGTGGCAGCCTGGGCAGCGTGGCCTCCGGCCGGCTGGCGTACGTCTTCGGCCTGGAGGGCCCCGCCGTGTCCGTGGACACCGCCTGCTCCTCCTCGCTGATCGCCCTGCACCTGGCCGCCCAGGCGCTGCGGCAGGGCGAGTGCTCGCTCGCCCTCGCGGGCGGGGTGACGGTGATGTCCACGCCCAACACCTTCGTGGAGTTCAGCCGCCAGCGGGGCCTGTCCATCGACGGCCGGTGCCGTTCGTTCTCGGACGACGCGGACGGCACGGGCTGGGGCGAGGGCGCGGGCCTGCTCCTCCTGGAGCGCCTGTCCGACGCCCGCCGCAACGGCCACCCGGTCCTCGCCCTGGTCCGCGGCACCGCCACCAACCAGGACGGCGCCAGCAGCCGGCTCACCGCCCCCAACGGGCCCAGCCAGGAGCGGGTCATCCGCCAGGCCCTCGCCAACGCCCGGCTGACGGCCGACCAGGTGGACGCGGTCGAGGCCCACGGCACCGGCACCCGCCTCGGCGACCCGATCGAGGCGCAGGCCCTGCTGAACACCTACGGCCGCGCCCGCGACACCGAACACCCGCTCTGGCTCGGCTCGATCAAGTCCAACATCGGCCACTCCCAGGCCGCCGCGGGTGTGGCCGGCGTGATCAAGATGGTCATGGCGATGCGGCACGCGACCCTCCCTCGCACCCTGCACGTCAGCGAGCCCACCAGCCACGTCGACTGGTCCGACGGCACCGTCCGACTGCTCACCGACGCCCGCCCGTGGGGCACCGCGGACGACCGGCCGCGCCGCGCCGCCGTCTCCTCCTTCGGCATCAGCGGCACCAACGCCCACGTCATCCTCGAACAGTCTGTCGAGGAAGCCGCGGAGCCGAACGCCGAGGAGCCGCCGGCCTCCGCTCCGGCCGCCCTCGAACTCCAGGCCCTGCCCTGGCAGTTGTCCGCCAGGTCGGCAGAGGCCCTGCGCGGCCAGGCCCGCGCCCTGGCCACCCACCTGGAGCGGCCGGGCACCGACACCACCGCCGCCTCCCACGCCCTGGCCGCCCGCACCCGCTTCGACCACCGCGCCGTCCTGCGCGCCGCCGACCGCGAGGGCCTGCTCGCCGGCCTGCGCGCGCTCGCCGAGGGCACCGAGGCTCCGGGGCTGGTCACCGGCACGGTCCGGCCGGGTAGGACGGCGTTCCTGTTCACCGGACAGGGCAGCCAGCGCCCCGGCATGGGCCGCGAACTCTACGAGGCGGTACCGGCGTTCGCCGCCGCCTTCGACGACGCCTGCGACCGCTTCGACCGGCTGCTCGACCGTCCGCTGCACGAGGTGCTGTGGGGCGGCGGCGAGGCTTCGGAGGTGCTGCACCAGACCGCGTACACCCAGGCCGCGCTGTTCACCCTGCAGATCGCCCTCTACCGGACGCTGGAGCAGCAGGGCATCGTCCCCGACTACCTGATCGGCCACTCCATCGGCGAGGTCGCCGCCGCCCACGTGGCCGGGGTGTTCTCGCTGGAGGACGCGGTGAGCCTGGTCGCCACGCGGGGCTGCTACATGCAGGCCGCGCGCAGTGACGGCGCGATGGCCGCCCTGGAAGCCACCGAGGAGGAGGTGCTGGCGCTGCTGGAGGTACTGGGCCGCGGGGTCGACCTCGCGGCCGTCAACGGCCCGCGCTCCACCGTCGTCTCGGGTGACACCCCGGCGGTCGAGGCCGTCGCCGCGCACTTCACCGCCCAGGGCCGCCGCACCACCCGCCTCCAGGTCAGCCACGCCTTCCACTCGCCGCACATGGCCGGCTTCCTGGACGACTTCCGGGCCTCGATCGGCAAGCTGACCTTCCGCCCGGCCAGGATCCCGGTGATCTCCAACCTCACCGCGCAGCCGGTCACCGGGGAACTCACCGACCCGGCGTACTGGGCCCGCCACGTCCGCGAGGCCGTCCGCTTCCACCCCGGCATCCAGTACCTGGAGGCCGCGGGCGTCACCCGCTTCCTGGAGCTCGGCCCCGACGCCACCCTCACCGCGCTCACCCGCCAGAGCCTCACCACCGACGCCGTGGCGATCCCCACCCTGCGCAAGAACACCCCCGAGACGCAGTCCCTCGCCACCGCCCTCGCCACCCTCCACACCACCGGCCACACCCCCACCTGCTACCGGCCGGCCTCCCCCACTCCCCACGCCGACCTCCCCACCTATGCCTTCCAGCGCCGCCACTACTGGCTGGCGGCCCGCCGGACGGCCGGCGTCCAGTCCGGCACCGACCACCCGCTGCTGAGCACCGCCGTCCGGCTGGCCGAGGGCGACGGGCTGGTCCTCAGCGGCCGGTTCTCCACCCGCACCCACCCGTGGCTGGCCGACCACACCATCGCCGGGGCCACGCTGCTGCCGGGCACCGCCTTCGTCGACCTCGCGCTGCACGCCGCGGAGCTGGCCGGAGCGGCGACGCTGGAGGACCTCACCCTGGAGGCGCCACTGGTGCTCGGCGGGCCGGGCGCCGTCGAACTCCAGCTCACCGTGGAGGGCCCGGACGACCGCGGGCTGCGCGCCTTCGCCGTCCACTCGCGCACCGAGGAATCCGCCCCCTGGACCCGGAACGCGACCGGTGCCCTCTCCGACGCGGCCTCCGGCACCGACCCGGACGCCGGGGTCCTGACCGCCTGGCCGCCGGCCGGCACACCGGTCGACCTGACCGACCTCTACCCGCGCCTCGCCGAGCGCGGCTACGCCTACGGCCCGCTCTTCCAGGGCCTCGTCCGGGCCTGGCGCGACGGCGACACCCACTACGCCGAGGTCCGCCTGCCCGAGGGCGCCGCCACGCAGGGCCACGCCCTCCACCCCGCGCTGCTGGACGCCGCCCTGCACCCGTGGGCGCTCGCCTCCGGGGCGCTGGACGCCGACGAGGACGGGTCCGTGCTGCTGCCGTTCAGCTGGTCCGGTGTACGGCTGGCGGCGCTGGGAGCGCGCACGCTGCGGGTGCGGCTGGCCCCGGCGGGCGAGCGGACCATGCGCCTGGACCTGGCCGACCCGGAAGGAGCGCCGGTGGCGACGGTCACCGCGCTCACCGCGCGCCCCGGCTCGCAGCGGGACTTCGCCGCCCTCGCCGGCCCGGCCGCCCGGGCCGCGCAGACCGCGGGCGCCCCGCTGCACCTGGTGGAGTGGAAGCCGCTGGCCACCGCCCCGCTCGACCCCGCCGCCTCCGCCCGGGGCGTCCACGTCCTCGCGCCGGACGGCCTCGGCCTCGCCGACGCCCTGGGCGCCACCGTCCACGCCGACCTGGCCGCGCTGCGGACGGCCCTCGCCGGGGAGTCGGCCCCCGCCCTGGTCCTGGCCGCGCTCACCGGAAAGTCCCCGGCCGACGCCGAACTGCCCGACCACGCCCGGGGGCTGGCCGAACGGGCCCTCGCCCTCACCCAGGAGTGGCTGGCCGAGGGCGTCCCCGACGACGCCCGCCTCGTCCTGGTCACCCGGGGTGCGGTGGCCGCCCGCCCCGGCCCGGAGATCCGCGACCTCGCGGCGTCCACCGTCTGGGGTCTGGTCCGCACCGCCCACTCCGAGCACCCGGACCGCTTCGGCCTGCTCGACCTCGACGGTCCGCTCGCCGAGGGCCCGACCGGGGCCGTCACCGCCGCCCTGCGCTCCGGCGAGGAGTTCCAACTCGCCGTGCGCGACGGCAAGGTGTACGCCCCGCGGCTGGTCCGCGCGGCCGCCGCCACCGAGTTGCTCACCCCGCCGCCGGGCACCGAGCACTGGCGGCTGGACGTGCGCAGCAAGGGCAGTCTGAGCGACCTGGCCCTGCTCCCAGCGCCCGAGGCCGGTGCCCCGCTGGCGCCCGGCGAGGTACGGGTGCGGGTGCGCGCCGCCGGCCTGAACTTCCGCGACGTGCTGATCGGCCTCGGGATGTACCCGGGTGACGAGGCGCAGATCGGCGGCGAGGCGGCCGGCGTGGTGCTGGAGACCGGGCCGGGGGTCACCTCGGTGGCGGTCGGCGACCGGGTGATGGGGCTGTTCCCGAACGCCGTCGGCCCGGCGGCGGTCACCGACCACCGGTGGCTGACCCGGATGCCGCGGGGCTGGAGCTTCACCGACGCCTCGGTCGTCCCGGTGGTGTTCCTGACCGCCTTCCACGGCCTGGCGGACCTGGCCCGGGTCCGCGAGGGCGAGTCGCTGCTCGTGCACGCCGCGACCGGCGGCGTGGGCCAGGCCGCGCTGCAGCTGGCCCGGCACTGGGGCCTGGAGGTGTACGGCACGGCCAGCGCCCCCAAGTGGGAGACGCTGCGCTCGCTCGGTGTGCCCCAGGAGCGGATCGCCTCCAGCCGCACCCTCGACTTCGAGGAGCAGTACCGGGCGGCGACCGGCGGCCGGGGCTTCGACGTGGTGCTCAACTCGCTGGCGCAGGAGTTCGTGGACGCCTCGCTGCGCCTGCTGGCGCCCGGCGGGCGCTTCCTGGAGATGGGCAAGACCGACATCCGCGACGAGGCGCGGGTGCGCGAGAGCTTCCCCGGAGTGTCGTACACCGCCTACGACCTGATGCGGGTGCCGCGCGAGCGGGTCCAGGAGATGCTGGCGGAGCTGGTCGCCCTGTTCGAGGAGGGGGCGCTGCGCCCGCTGCCGGTGACGGCCTGGGACGTCAGCCACGCCCCGGAGGCGCTGCGCCACCTGAGCCAGGCCCGGCACACCGGCAAGGCGCTGCTGACGCTGCCGGCCCCGCTGGACCCGGAGGGCACGGTGCTCGTCACGGGCGGCACCGGGACCCTCGGCGGTCTGCTCGCGCGGCACCTGGTGACCCGGCACGGCGTCCGGCACCTGCTGCTCACCAGCCGCCGCGGCCCGCAGGCGCCGGGCGCGGCGGAGCTGCTGCGGGAGTTGGCCGACCTCGGCGCCCGGGCCCGGATCGAGGCCTGCGACACCGCCGACGAGGCCGCTCTCGCCGCCCTGCTCGCGTCCGTCCCGGCGGACCACCCGCTGACCGCCGTCGTGCACACCGCGGGTGCGCTGGACGATGCCGTCCTGACCGCGCAGAGCCCGGGGCGGCTGGCCACCGCGCTGCGTCCCAAGGCGGACGCCGCGTGGAACCTGCACCGGCTCACCCGTCACCTGGACCTGAGCGCCTTCGTCCTCTACTCGTCGGCCAGCGGCCTGACCGGCACTCCCGGCCAGGCCAACTACGCGGCCGCCAACGCCTTCCTGGACGCCCTGGCCCACCACCGGCACACCCTCGGCCTGCCCGCGACCTCGCTGGCCTGGGGTCTGTGGGCGCAGGCCAGCACCATGACCGAGGGCCTCGGCGAGGCCGACCTGGCCCGGATGGCCCGGGACGGCGTCCTGCCCCTGGAGAACGAGCAGGGCCTCGCGCTGTTCGACGAGGCGCTGGCGGGCCGTCAGCCGCTGGCCGTGGGGCTGGGCCTGGACCTGTCGGCGCTGCGCCGCCGGGCCGCGGCCGGCGCTTCCCGGCCGCTGTTCGCCGAGTTGGTGGGCCGGGCCCCGGCCCGCCGCACCGCGGCGGACGGCGGGGTCGCGGCGCCCGACGGCGCCCGGGCGGTGCGCGAGCGGCTCGCGACGCTGGACCAGGCGGAGCGGCAGGGGGAGTTGGTCGACCTGGTGCGCGGCCATGTCGCCGTGGTGCTCGGTCACACCGACGCCGGGACGATCGGGACCGAGCGCCCGTTCAAGGACCTCGGTTTCGACTCGCTGACCTCGGTGGAACTGCGCAACCGGCTGGCCGCGGCCTTCGAGCTGCGGCTGCCGACCACGCTGGTCTTCGACCACCCGACCCCGATCGACCTGGCGCGGTTCCTGGCGCAGGAGCTGGCCCCGGCCGAGGAGGACGGGCTGGCCTCGGCGCTGGCGGACCTGGAGCGGGTGGAGCGCCGGCTGGCCTCACTGCCCGCCGGGGGCGGGGACCGGCACCGGCTGACCGGCCGGGTGCGGGAGTTGCTGCTGCGGCTGGAGGCCGCCGAGAGCGGGGACGGCGAGGGAGGCGACCGGGGCGCGCAGGTGCAGCTGGGCGAGGCCTCGGACGACGACCTGTTCGACTTCATCGACAGCGAGCTCGGGGTGAACTGACCCGCCCTCATCTCGCTTCAACGTCACGCCGACTGATGGGCGTTGATAAACGGGGACCCTCCCTGTATCTTCTCTGGAGGATACAGGGAGAGTCCCCGTTTAGGTTCTGAGGAGACAGCACACCCATGAGCGAACAGACTTCGGCGACCACTGCGGGCGCTCGCCCGACGGGCGTCGCGGGGGCAGGGACGAAGGAGAAGCGCCCGGGCGTGGTGCTCGTCCTCGTCCTGGCCCTCCAGACCATGCTCATCCTTGACGTCAACGTGGTGAACATCGCCCTTCCCGACCTCAAGGACGCACTGGGCTTCACCCCCACCGGCCTTTCCTGGGTGCTGAGTTCGTACCTGCTGACGTTCGGCGGCCTGCTGCTGCTGGGCGGCCGGGCCGGCGACATCCTGGGCCACCGCAAGGGCCTGCTGGTCGGTGTCACGGTGTTCACGGCGGCCTCCCTGCTCGGCGGCCTGTCCACCTCGGCCGGGATGCTGCTGGCCGCGCGGGCCATCCAGGGTGTGGGCGCGGCGATCGCGGCACCGACCGTGCTCGCCCTGATCGCCACCCACTTCACCGAGGAGAAGGCCCGCGCCAAGGCCCTCGGCGCGTACGCGGCGGTGTCCGGCTCGGGTGCGGCGATCGGCCTGATCGGCGGCGGCCTGCTCACCGACTGGCTCTCCTGGCGCTGGGTGCTGTTCATCAACGTGCCGATCGGCCTGGTACTGCTGATCCTGGCCCCGATGTTCATCCACGAGACCGACCGCACGCCCGGTTCCTTCGACCTCGGCGGCGCGCTCAGCTCCACCCTCGGCATGACCGCACTGGTGTACGGCTTCATCCGCGCCGCCGAGCAGGGCTGGGGCGACGGTCTGACGATCGGTTCGTTCGTGGCGGCGATCGTCCTGCTGGCGCTGTTCATCGTGGTGGAGAACAAGGCCAAGCAGCCGATCACCCCGCTGCGGCTGTTCGCCGACCGCAACCGCGCCATCGGCTATCTCGCCCTGCTGTTCGTGATGGCGGCGGGCAACTCGATGTTCTTCTTCCTCACCCAGTTCCTGCAGGAGGTCAGCGGCTTCAGCCCGATCAAGGCGGGCCTGGCGTTCGTCCCGCTGGCGCTGCTGATCCTCGGCTCCTCCAGTGTGTCCGCCAAGTTGCTGCCGCGCTTCGGCGCCCGGGTGCTGACGGCCGTCGGCTCCGCCGCCATCAGCGTCGCGCTGATCTGGTTCGCCCAGATCACGCCGTCCTCCTCCTACGTGTCCGCGCTGCTCGGCCCGATGGTCATCGCCGGGCTCGGCATGGGCGTCCTGCTGGTCGGCGTCACCACGATCCTGTTCTCCGGCATCAAGCCGGAGGAGACCGGCGCCGCGTCGGGCCTGCTGAACGTGATGCAGCAGATCGGCGGTGCGCTGGGCCTCGCGGTGATGGTGACCGTCTTCGGCGCGGCGAGCCGCGGCGCCGAGGCCCCGGCGGGCCTGGACACCAAGGGCGCGGCCGACTACGTCCTGACCGAGGGCGTCACGGCGGCCTTCAGCTGGGGCGCCGGGTTCACCGCGCTGACCATCCTGCTGACCCTGGTCATGCGGCGGATGACGGCCGGCGGCGACGCCCAGCAGCAGAACGAGCAGCCCGTGCACGCGGGCCTCTGACTCTCGGGCGATTGTCCGAGAACATCCGCCGGGTGCGGCTGCCCCCGTCCGCACCCGGCACCGGCCCCGGTCGGCGACAGCCGACCGGGGCCTCGCCGCTCCCGAGCGCCGACTGCGGGTGATCAAGACCTGAGACACAGTCATTCAGTAGACTGACCAGATGATTGATGCCGAACGATAAGTGCTCGTAGGCGGCGAGACGGGGTCCGGAGGTGAGGCCGAGCAGGGCCTGCGGCACCGCGAGGACGACCGGCCCGGCGTCGCCCCGTCGGGCGCGACACCAGGCCCGGGGCACCGCGAAGCCAGATATGACGATTCGATCAACAGATCGTCTGTCTTCGCATAGAGTGCGGTGCCGAGGGAGTCCGGATCAGGCGTCACAACCGATCTTTGGGCTCCCTCCCTTCATGTCCTGCGCGCCACGAGCCCTTGGTGCCGAACATCCAGTGCGGAGCGTCAGCGGTAAGCGATCATGAGTTACTCGACCGGGGGAAAGGTCCATCTGCTGTGGTGAATGTGCTGTCGGTCACGGACAGCCCTGAACGCATCTCCTCCGTCCGCTGCGACGAGTCGCACGGACTACTGCGCGCGGTGGACCGGCTGGCGGCCGGTCAGGGCGGTGTGATCGAACTGATCGGTTGCCCCGGTGCCGGAAAGAGCAGACTGCTCGGCCCCATGACCGCGGCGGCCAGAGCCCGCGGCATCACCGTCCTCGACGGTCGCTGCTCCCCCACCGAACGGCACTACCCGCTGGCCGTCTTCACCCGGGCCCTGGCGGGGGTGATGACCCCGGAGAAGCTGGCCGAACTCTCTCCCGGGCACGCCTCGCTGCTGCGCGCGGCGCTCTGCGCCCAACTCGGCCCCGACGCCAGGCGACCGGCGCCGCTCGGCGCCTCCCAGGCCGTACGCGCCCTGCTGGAACGTTCCGCCGGCGACGGCGGGCTGCTCCTGGTCCTCGACGACTTCCACTGGGCCGATCCGCAGTCCCTCGAACTCGCCGACCACCTCGTCCGGTTGACCGCCCCCGCGCCCGTCCTGCTGGTCATCGTCCACCGGCCGAGACAAGCCCACGCCCCGCTCCTGGGCACCCTGGCCCAGGGCGTCGCGTCGGGGCAGGTGGAGCGGATCGAACTCGGTGCGCTCACCCTCCGCCAGGCCGCCTCGCTGCTCGACGTACCGCCCGACACCGGCTGGCTGCCCGCCGTCTTCCACGAGAGCCAGGGCAACCCCCTCTGCCTGCTCGTACTCGGCGAGACCGCGCCGCTCAATCCGCTGCTCGGCACCAGGCTGCTCACCGGACGGCTGGCCCCGCTGGCCGCCGAACTCGCCCTGCTCGACCCCGCCGAGCGGCTGGTCGCCGAGTCCGGCGCGGTCCTCGGCGACCGCTTCAGCTGGGAGGAGCTGTCCGCCGTCTCCGAGCTGCCCGCCCCCGAACTCACCACCGTCGTCACCGAACTGATCGACGTCGACGTCCTGCGCCCGCTGCGCGGCTCCACCTCGCTGCTCACCTTCCGGCACACCGTGCTGCGCCGGATGCTGCACGACCAGGCCGACCACTGCTGGCGCGCCCGCGCGCACCGCCGGGCGCTCACCGTACTCAGCCGCCGGACCGCCTCCGCCGCCGAGCGCGCCATCCACATCGAGCTGTCCGCCGGCAGCTTCACCCACGAGGACCTGGAGATCCTGGCGAAGGCCGGCGAGGAGGCCGTCCCGACCTCCCCCGTCGACGCCGCCCGCTGGCTGCTGCTGGCCCTCAAGGGGCTTCCCCCCAACGGTGAGTCACCGGGACGGCTGCTGGGCCTGATCCCCCCGCTCTCCAAGGCGCTGCGGGCCGCCGAGTACGGCTGCAAGAACGACACGCTGCAGCACCTGCTGACCCAGGGCACCCCCCTGCAGCCCACCGAGTCCTACCGTTCCGCGGTGCGGCTGTGCGCACTCGTCGACTGCCTGCACGGGCGCTACGAGGCGGCCGACGCCCTGCTGGCCGGCGAACTGGCCGCCCTCACCGCCACCGGAGTCCCCAACGGCGACCTGGTGGCCCGCTTCACCGTCTACCGGGGCGTCGTCGCCCTGCTGGGCCAGGGCCGGAACCTGCCGCGGCTGGCCGCCGAGGCGCTGCTGCGGGCCCGGACCGACGGGCATCCCACCACCCTCGCGGGCGCACTGGTGCTGCACGCGCTGGCCGAGCTGGGCGAGGGCCGCACCGAGGCCTGCCTGGCCTCGTACGACGCCGCCGTCCGGCAGATGGACGAGCTGCCGACCGCCGAGGCCTATCTGCACACCGAGTTCCTCGCCCTGCTCGGCTGCTGCGCCTTCGCGCTCGGCCGCCCGCGCGACGCGGAGTCCTTCTACGAGCGGGGCGTGGAGCTGACCTCGGACTGCTCGCACAACGCGATGCTGCCGGTCCTGCTGAGCGGCCTGGCGGAGGCCCAGCTGGCCCTGGGCCGGCCGGCGAGCGCGCGCCGCTCGGCGGCCCGGGCGGCGGACCTCGCGGGCTACCTGAACGCCGACCAGCTGCGCACCCACGCGCTCGCCCAGGAGGCGCTGTGCGTCACCTACGCCGAACCGCCGGGCAGCAGCCGGGCCTCGGCGCTGGCCGAGGAGGCGCTGCGGGCACTGCGGCCCGGGCCGGGCAGCCGGTACCGCTCCGCGGTGCTGACGCTGGCCGAGACGCTGCTGAAGCAGGGCAGCCCGGAGCGGTGCCTGAGCCTGCTGGTCGAGCTGGACTCCCCCGGGCTCACGGGGCTGTCCGTGCTGGACCGGGCCCGCCACTACGAGCTGCTGACCCGGGCGGCGGCCGCCGCCGGGGTCGAGGGCGGCGCCGACTGGGTCGAGGCGGCGGAGCACACCGCGCGGCTGATCGGGGCGCCGCACAGCTTCGCCTACGCGGCGATGGCCCGGGGCCACTTCCTGCTGCGGGACGACCGGGCCGACGAGGCCGTCGCCGCGTACCGGGAGGCGGAACGACTCTTCGACGGCTCCCACCTGCGGCTGCCGCAGCTGACCGCGCGGCTGCGCGCGGCCCGGGCGCTGGCCGCCGCCGGCCGCCTGGACCGGGCCGTGGCGCTGTCGGAGCGGATGAACGCGCTGGCCGAGCAGTGGGGGGTGCTGCTGTACGCCCGGACGAGCCCGGACCACACCTTCGAGGGCACCCTGGACCGCGGCTGCCACGCGCTGATGCCGGCGCCCGCCCCGCCGGCCGCGGACGACCTGGCCCTGCTGACCCAGCGGGAGCTGGAGGTGGCCCGGCTGGCCGGCACCGGCCAGCGCACCCGGGAGATCGCCGAGGCGCTCCAGGTGAGCCCGCGCACGGTGGAGGTCCACCTCTCCCGGATCTACCGGAAGCTGGAGGTCGGCTCGCGGGCCGAGCTGGCCAGGCTGATGGCCGTACGTATTTCCCCTGATGCCGTTACGTGATCCCTCTGAAAACATGAGGACAACGCGCCGGGCGGGGCATTCACGGCCCCGCCCGCCTCAATGAGCGCTTCACGGGGGCAAACGATATGGGTCAAAGTCAGGATTCCGGTCTTCACGTCTGGCAGGCTTCCGGGAGTTGTTCGCCCACGGGCCTCGCAGACGGCGAACCGATTGCCGTCGACGCCTTCCGCCGGGTATTCCGACGCCATCCGGCAGGTGTGGCCGTCATCACGGTTTCCGACGGGGCGAAGCCGGTCGGATTCACCGCCACCTCACTGGCGTCGCTGTCCTCCACGCCCCCGCTGATCTCCTTCGGCATCGGCCGCACCGCCTCCTCCTGGGCGGCGGTGTGCACGGCCGAGCACCTCGCGGTGCACCTGCTCGCCGAGGACCAGCAGGAGCTCGCGGCCACCTTCGCCCGCAGCGGCACCGACCGCTTCGCGCCGCCCACCACCTGGCGGCCGGGCCCGTACGGGGTGCCGCTGCTGGAGGACGTGCCCGCCGCACTGGTGTGCCGCAAGGTGTACGACCTGCCGGCCGGGGACCACACCCTGGTGATCGGTCAGCCGGTGCACGCGGTCGAGGGTGGCACAGCGCGGCCCCTGGTCTATCTCGACGGGCAATACGGCTCAGTGTCGCGCTGAGCCCAATCGGTCACGCGAATCCCCCCACGAAGGACAGACAATGCGATTCGAGATTCTGGGCAGCCTGCGAATGACCGACGGCGAGAACGTCTTCGGCATCAGCGCGCCCAAGGTGGAGTCCCTGCTCGCCGCTCTGCTGGTACGCGCGGACGACGTGGTGTCCACCGACCAGCTGTGCCACGAGATCTGGGGCGACGCACTGCCCCGCCGCGGCACGGCGACGCTGCACGTCTACATATCGCAGCTGCGCAAGCTGCTGAAGCGACCGGGGACGACGGCCACGCCGATCGTCACCCGCCACCCCGGCTACGTACTCCGGCTCGACGGACACAGCCTGGACTCGGACGACTTCCAGCGGCTGGTGCGACTGGGCCGGTCCGCGATCCGGGACGGCCGGTACGCGGAGGCCTCCACCCACTGCGACCAGGCCCTGTCCCTGTGGCGCGGGAGGGCGCTGGGCGAGTTGCGCGGCGGCGCGATCGTCGACGAGTTCGCCACCTGGGCCGAGGAGGCCCGGCTGGAGTGCGTCGAGATGCGCAACGAGGCGGATCTGATGCTGGGCCGGCACCGGGAACTGGTGGGCCCGCTGTACACGCTGGTGAAGAAGCACCCCCTGATCGAGGCCTTCCACCGGCAACTGATGCTGGCGCTCTACCGCTCGGACCGCCGGGCCGACGCGCTCCAGGTGTTCCACCGGGTGCGGTCGGTGCTGGACCGCGAGCTGGGCATCGCGCCCTGCCGCCAGCTGCACCAGCTGCACGACCAGATCCTGCTGGACAGCGGCCGGGGCGAGATGCGGCGGCCGATCACCCTGCGGGCGCCGGCAGCCGCCTAGGGCCCGTCCCGGACCGAGGGCTCCCTTCCTTCTCAACTGTAGGACGGACAGCTGGCGTTGAAAAGTGGGGACAGTCCCCATATTCTGTTCGCCATGACCTCCGAATTGGGAATCAAGCTCTCGGTCCTGGACACCGCCCCCGTCTGGCAGGGGTCCACGGCCTCGACCTCGCTGCGCAACTCCGTACGCCTCGCGCAGGCCGTGGAGCGGCTCGGCTACCACCGCTTCTGGCTGGCCGAGCACCACAACATGCCGTCGCTGTCGACCTCCTCGCCCGCCATCCTGGCCGGGCAGATCGCCGCCGCGACCACCCGCCTGCGGGTCGGCGCCGGCGGCGTCATGCTGCCCAACCACCCGCCACTGGTGGTGGCCGAGCAGTTCGGCACCCTCGCCGCCCTCAACCCCGACCGGATCGACCTCGGCCTCGGCCGGGCCCCGGGCACCGACCCGATCACCGCCCGTGCCCTGCGCCGCCAGACCGGACCGCTGGGCGCGGGCGACTTCCCCGCCCAGGTCCACGAGCTGCTGAACCACTTCGCCCCGCCCGGCGGCGCCCCGGCCGCGGCGGCCAGGCCCGGCCAGGTCACCGCCGTCCCGGCCGCCGAACTGTCGGTGCCGGTCTGGCTGCTCGGCTCAAGCGGCTACAGCGCCCAGCTCGCCGCGAGCCTGGGCCTGCCCTTCGCCTACGCCCACCACTTCTCGCCGCACGGCTCGGTGGCCGCGCTCCAGGCCTACCGCGCCGAGTTCCGCCCCTCGCAGTACCTCAGCGAGCCGTACTCGATGGTCGCCGTCTTCGGCGCGGTGGCCGAGGACGACCGCAGGGGCGAGCTGCTCAGCACGCCCCTGCGGATGATCACCGCCCAGTCGCTGCGCGGGACGAACCCGCTCTTCCCGCCGGTCGAGGAGGCCTCCTCCTTCGTCTGCGGGCCCCAGGAGCGCCTGGTGGTGGACCAGATGTTCGACGCCCAGATCTTCGGCGGGCCCGAGACCGTACGGCAGAAGGTCACCGAGTTCGTCCGGGCGACCGCCGTCGACGAGCTCATGATGCTCTCCGTGGTCCAGGACCACGAGGAGCGGGTGCGCTCCTACGAGCTGCTGGCCGAGCTGACCGGGCTCAAGCCGGACGAGTCCCTGGCCGGCTGAGCCGCCTCGGCCAGCAGCTCGAACGACCGGATCCGCGCCTGCAGGCCGAACACCGGTGTCGCCGCCAGGAGTTCGTCGAAGCCGACCTCGGCCCGGAACTCCGCGAGGCGGCGCCGGACGGTCTCCGGACCGCCGACCACCTGGGCGGCGAAGTGGCCCTCCAGATAGTCCTGCTGAGCTGACGTCAGGCTGTACCGGGCCGCCTGCTCAGGGGTGCGGAACAGGGTCAGCGGGTTGATCCGCCCCTCCACGTGGGCGACCCGGATCGGACCGGCGTGCCACTGCGCCTCCTCGTCCGTGTCCGCGGCCACCACCTGCGAGGACACCGCCACGTACGGCTGCGCCAGCCGTTCCGAGGGCTGGAACTCCGCCCGGTAGCGGGCCACCGAGGCCGCCGTCCCGGCCGGGTTGAGGTGGTGCGCGAAGGCGTACGGGAGGCCCAGGCGGGCCGCCAGCGAGGCGCTGGACTCGCTGGTGCCCAGCAGCCAGACCGGCACCGGGCGCTGCGGCGGCGGGGAGACCGCGACCGCGGGGCGCTCACCTTCCCCGGACGGCGTCAGGTAGTCGACCAGCTCGACGAGTTGCTCTCCGAAGGAGCCGGCGTGGGCCGGGTCCCCGGTGCGGCGCAGCGCCCGGGCGGTGGCCGGCTCCCCGCCCGGCGCCCGGCCGACCCCGAGGTCGATCCGGTCCGGGTGGAACACGTCGAGGGTGGCGAACTGCTCCGCCACCACCAGCGGCGTGTGGTTGGGCAGCATCACGCCGCCCGAGCCCACCCGCAGGGTGGAGGTGACGGCGGCCAGCTGCCCGATCAGCACCGGCGGGGTGGAGGTGCCGAAGGCGGGCATGTTGTGGTGCTCGGCCAGCCAGTAGCGGCGGTAGCCGAGGCGCTCCACGGCGGGCGCCAGCTCCAGGAGTTGATGCAGCGAGTCGGCCGCCTGGACGCCGTACCAGACGGGCACGGTGTCCAGGACGGACAGGATCGGACCGGCAGTGTCGTTCATGTGCGGCTCTCCATCGTCGTTCGGGTGGTACGTTCCGGCAGTCAGCGGTGGGGCGCCCGGAGTCGGGCGCGGGCTGTCAGGGGCGAGTCGGTTCCAGCGGCGGGATCGCCTCCAGCAGGTGGGCGGTCCACGGGTCCTTCGGGGCGGTGAAGACCTCCTGGGTGGCCCCGGTCTCGACGATGCGGCCCGCCCGCATCACCGCGACCCGGTCACTCATCCGTCGCACCACCGCGAGGTCGTGGGAGATGAACAGCAGCGCCACCCCGAGGCGGCGCTGGGCCTCGGCGAACACGTCGAGCACCTGGGCCTGGACGGAGACGTCCAGCGCCGAGACCGGTTCGTCGCAGACGATCACCTCCGGTTCGGGGGCGAGCGCCCGGGCGATCGCGACCCGCTGGCGCTGGCCGCCGGACAGCTGCCGGGGCCGGCGCTCCAGCAGGCCCTCGTCCAGCCCCACCAGCGCGAGCAGTTCGGCGATCCGCGCCCGGTGGCGGCGGGCGGCCCGGCGGCCGGGTGCTCCCAGGGCCTCGGCGACGATGCGCTCCACCGTCCAGCGCGGGTCGAAGGACGACAGCGGGTCCTGCTGCACCAGCTGGATCCGCCCGCGCAGCGCCGCGCGGGCCGCCTCGCCGCGCCCGGACCACGGCTGCCCGAGCAGGGTCACCTGCCCGGCGTCCGGTTCCAGCAGGCCGAGCACCGTCTGGCCGAGCGTGGTCTTGCCCGAGCCGGACTCGCCGAGGACGCCGAGGGTCTCGCCCTCGCGCAGTTCCAGCGAGACCGCGTCCAGCGCGGTGACCGTACCGGCCCGGCGGCCGCCGGTGGCGGGGTAGGCCTTGGTCAGCCCCTCGGCGCGCAGCACCACCCGCTCGCCGACCCGCGCCGTCGCCTCGGCCGGGCGGCAGCCGGTGGGCACGGAGTCGAGCAGCATCCGGGTGTACGGGTGCCGGGGCGCGGCCAGCAGCTCCCCGGTGGGCCCGGTCTCGACGATCCGGCCGGCGCGCATCACCGCGATCCGGTCGGCCAGCCTGGCCACCGCGGAGAGGTCGTGACTGATCAGCAGGACCGCCATGCCGGTGGCCCGGCGCTCGGCGAGCAGGTCGAGGATCTGCGCCCGTACGGAGGGGTCGAGGGCGGTGGTCGGCTCGTCGGCGATCAGCACCCGGGGAGCGGCGGCGATCCCGGCGGCGATCAGCGCCCGCTGGCGCTGGCCGCCGGACAGCTGGTGCGGGAACTGCCGGGCCCGCAGCTCGGGTTCGGGGACGGTCACCTCCCGCAGCAGGTCCACGGCGCGCTGCGGGCGGTCCCGGCGGGTGCCGACGCCGTGGACGGCGAGCGGCTCGGCGACCTCGTCGCCGACCCGGCGCAGCGGGTCGAGGGACACCAGGGCGTCCTGGGAGACCAGTCCGATCCCGGCGCCGCGCAGTCGCCGCCACTCGCGGGCGCCGAGGGTGCGCAGGTCCTGTCCGCCGTAGTCGAGGCGGCGCGCGGTGACGCTCGCCCCGGGGCCGGTCAGTCCGACCAGGGCGCGGGCGGTGAGGGTCTTTCCGGAGCCGGACTCCCCGACCAGGGCGAGGCACTCGCCGGACCGCAGGTCGAGGTCGACGCCGTGGACGACGTCGGTGCGCCGGCGGCCGTGGCCGAAGGAGATCCTCAGGTCCTCGACGGTGAGCAGCGGGGCGGTTCGGTCAGGCGCGGTCACGGCCGTCCCTTCCGTCCAGTCGCCGCTGGAGGCCCCGGCCGACGACCGTCACGGCGACGACCGTGAGGGTGATGGCGAGTCCGGGGAAGACGGCGACGGACCAGGCGGTGTCGAGGTGGTCGCGGCCCTCGGAGAGCATGCTGCCCCACTCGGGCGCGGGTGGCTTCGGGCCGAGCCCGAGGAAGCTGAGCGTGGAGCCCGAGATGATCGCGCTGCCGGTGTTGACGGTGGCCAGGACCAGCAGCGGCGGCAGGGCGTTGGGCAGGACGTGCCGCAGCAGGATGTCCGCGCGGCCGCGGCCCATGACCACGGCCGCCCGTACGTAGTCGCCGGCGCGCACGGCGAGTGCCTGGCCGCGGGCCAGGCGCAGGAAGCCGGGCAGCAGCGAGGCGCCGATGGCCAGGGTGGCGTTGGCGCTGCCGGGGCCGAGCAGGGTGACCACGACGAGGGAGAGCATCAGGCCGGGGAAGGCCATCAGGACGTCGGTGAGGCGGGACAGCACCCGGTCGACGGCGCGGCCGGCGGTGGCGGCGAGCACCCCGAGCAGCGCCCCGCCGACCAGGGCGAGGGCGGTGGCGCCGAGGCCGATCAGCAACGAGGCGCCGGCGCCGTGCACGATCCGGCTGAACAGGTCGCGGCCGAGCTGGTCGGTGCCCAGCCAGTGGGTCCGGCTCGGTCCGCTCAGCGCGTCGGCGGGGTCGATGGCCTGCGGGTCCTGGCCGGCGAGCAGGTCGGGGGCCAGGGCGGCGAGCAGCACCAGCGCGAGCAGGGCCCAGGCGAGCGCCGTCCCGGCCCCGGTGCGGGGCAGGCGGGCGAGCGGGCGGCGGCGGGTGGCGGGCGCCGCGGCCCCGACCGGCAGTCGGCTGGTGGTCATCCGGTGCTCCTCTCGGCGATCCGGGGGTCGATCACCCGGTACAGCACGTCGACGGCCACGTTGATCAGCGCGAAGACCGTCGCGGACAGCAGCACGACCCCGGTGACCACCGGCAGGTCGCGGCCCTGGACGGCGGTGGCGGTGAGCTGGCCGAGCCCCTGGCGGCTGAACACGGTCTCGACCACGACGGCGCCGCCGAACAGGGCTCCGGCGGCCCAGCCCGCGAGGGTGACCAGCGGGATCAGGCCGTGGCGCAGCGCGTGCCGCAGCCGGACCGCCAGCTCGGCGCCGCCCCGGGCCCGGGCGGTGAGGACGAAGGGCTGGTCGAGGACGCGTTCGAGCTCCTCACGGAGCACCTGGGTGAACACCCCGGCCATGCCCACGGCGAGCGTGACGGCGGGCAGCACCAGGCCGGAGATCCCGCCTCCGCCCATCGCGGGGAACCAGCGCAGCCGGAAGGACAGCAGGGCCAGCAGCACCGCTCCGATCCCGAAGGCGGGGCTGGAGGCGGCGAACAGCTCCAGCGCGGAGGACAGCCGCCGGGCCCGCGGCCGGTCGGCGGTGAGCACGGCGGCGGCGAGGGCGAGCAGCAGCGCCAGCACGAAGGCGGCGACGGCGAGTTGGAGGGTCGGCCAGAGCTGGCCGCCGATCACCTGGCCCACCGGCTGCTGGAGTTGGTAGGACTCGCCGAGGTCGCCGGTGAGCAGGCGGCCCATGAAGCGCCCGTACTGCACCACCAGTGGCTGGTCGAGAGCGAGTTCGCGGCGCACCTGGGCGACGAGTTCGGGGGTCGGGTTGGTGGAGCCGAGCACGCTGCGGACCGGGTCGCCGGGCAGCAGCCGGAACGCGAAGAACACGGCGTGAGCGGCGCCGAGGACGACCAGCGCGGCCAGGACGAGGCGGCGCAGCAGCCAGCGCAGCGGGGCGGTCACGGGGTCATCCCTCCAGCCGGGCGTCGTAGAAGCGCGGGTACGCCTGGGCGTCGAAGGTGACGCCGCGCACCCGGTCGGCGGCACCGACCAGGGTGGTGGGGGCGTAGACGGGCAGGGCGTAGGCCTGCTGCTGGATCCGGAGCTGGGCCTGGCCGTCGAGGGCGTCGCGCCGGGCCGGGTCGGAGGTGGCGGAGGCTTCCCGGAGCCAGGCGTCCAGTTCGGGGTCGGACACGCCGAAGGCGTTGGACCCGCCCTTGTCCGCGGTCTGGTCGGAGGCGAAGTAGGTGCGCATGACGTCGGGGTCGGCGCGGTTCCAGCTGAAGGCGAGGATGTCGGCGTCGCGGGAGAGCGCCTTCTTCAGGTAGGTGCCGGGTTCGTGGGCGGTGAGGCGGATCTCGATGCCGGCCCGGCGGGCGTCGGCCTGGATGCCCTGGGCGAGCAGGACGCGCTGGTCGCGCATCAGGCTGGTCATGTACGGCCACTCGATGCTCAGGCGCCTGCCGTCGCGGGTGCGGTAGCCGTCGCCGTCGCGTCCGGTCCAGCCGGCCGCGTCGAGCAGGGCGGCGGCCCGTCCGGGGTCGTACGGGGTGGCGCCCTCGACGGCCCGGTTGTAGCCGGGGGTGGCCGGGGACAGGACGCCCCAGGCCCGTTGGTGGCGGCCGGAGTAGAGGGCGCGCACCAGGTCGTCGTAGCGGACGGCGTACTGGAGGGCCTGGCGGACCCGTAGGTCGTCCAGCGGCGCGCGGCCCGGGTTGAGCAGCAGCAGGTAGGGCGCGCCGGGCTGCGGGGCCTGGAGGAAGCGGAAGCCGTCGGCGTGCGCGAGTCGGCTGATGCTGCCGGGCGGGATGGCGGCGGCGATGTCGACCTGGCCGGAGCTCAGCGCGCCGAAGCGGGAGGCGGCTTCGGGGACGAACTCCACGGTGAGTCCCTCGGCGCGGGCGGGGCCGGTGCGGCCGGCGTCCTCGGGGGCCCACTGGTAGGCGGGGTTGCGGTCGAGGACGACCCGGCGGTTGCGGGCCCAGTCGGTGAACACGAACGGGCCGCTGCCGACCGGGTGCCCGCAGGTGCGGCCCTGGTCGGCGCGCAGCGCGGTGGGCGACTGGATGCCGAAGACGGCGGTGGACAGCAGCTGGAGCAGCGGCGGGTACGGCCTGGTCAGGGCGATCCGCGCGGTGTACGGGTCGACCACGGTGGTGTCCCGGTACATGGAGATCAGCCCGGCCGCGTACTGGGACTTGGTCTCGGGGGCGACGGTGTGGTCCAGGGTGGCCTTGACGGCGTCGGCGGTCAGTGGGGTGCCGTCGTGGAAGCGGACGTCCTCGCGCAGCCGGAAGGTGTACTCCAGGCCGTCGTCGGAGACCTGCCAGGAGGTGGCGAGCCAGGGCCGGAGCCGGCCGTCGGCGTCGGTGGACACCAGCGAGTCGAAGATGTTCCGGTCGATCACGGCGGTGATGTCGTACGGGCTGACCTGCGGGTCGAGGCAGTCCGGCTGGGAGTCGACGGCGTAGACGATCCGCCCGCCCCCGGCACCGGAGCGGGCTCCGGTGCCGGGGGCGCAGGCGGTGGCGGCGACGAGCAGGGCCAGGAGGGCGGCCGGACGGGCGCGTCGGGCGCGGCCGGGGTGGCGTCTCATGCCGGGTCGGCCTCCGTCTCCTCCTCCTGCAGGGTGATCGCGGCGGCCGGACAGAGCCGGGCGGCCTGGTCGAGCCGGTCGCGGTCGGCGGCGGGGGCGGTGCCGTCGGTGAGCAGGGCGACGATGCCGTCCTCGTCCTGGTCGAACACCTCGGGGACGGTGAGCACGCACTGGCCCGCCCCGACGCAGCGCCTGGGGTCGGCGACGATCCGCACGGCGCTCACCAGGCCACGGGGAGTTCGTAGATGCCCTGGACGCCGCTCTGCGCGGGCTTGATCTCGACCTGCTCGGGCGGCACCGCCAGCCGCAGCCCCGGGATCCGGGTGAACAGCGTGGTGAGCGCGCTCTCCATCTCGGCCCGGGCCAGGTTCTGGCCGATGCACTGGTGGACGCCGAAGCCGAAGCCGAGGTGGTGGCGGGCGCCGCGGGCCAGGTCCAGCTCGTCGGGGCGCTCGAAGGCCGCCGGGTCGCGGTTGATCTCGGCGGTGGAGAGCATCACGCTGTCGCCCGCGCGCAGGGTGACGCCACCGACGGTGATGTCCTCGGCGGCGATGCGCATGGCGACGTCGCCGATCGACAGGTAGCGCAGCAGTTCCTCGACGGCGAGCGCGCCGCCGGCCGGGTCGGCGCGGAAGGCGGCCAGCTGCTCGGGGTTCTGCAACAGGGTGAAGGTGCTGAGGGTGATCATGCTGGCGGTGGTCTCGTGACCGGCCATCAGCAGGATGACGCCGAGCCGGATGACGTCGTCGCGCGAGATCGTTCCGCCGGCGAGGTCACGGGAGACCAGGGTGTCCAGCAGGCCGTCGCCGGGCGCCTTCTCCTTCTCCTTGCGCTCCACCAGGGAGGTCAGGTAGTCACGCAGGCTCATCAGGGCCCCGGTGGCCTGTTCCTCCGAGACCTGGGGGGAGACCAGCGCCGCCGACTGCGCCTCGAAGTAGTCGTGGTCCTCGTAGGGCACCCCGAGGATGCCGCAGATGGTGTACGAGGACAGCGGCAGCGCCAGCGCGCTGAGGATGTCGGCCGGCGGCCCCTGCTCCAGGATCGCGTCGACGAGTTCGACCGAGCGGCGCTGGATCCCCTCGCCGAGCTCGCGGGTGCGGCGCACCGAGAACGAGGAGATCAGCCGCCGCCGGTAGGAGGCGTGCTCCTCGCCGTCCATGCCGACCAGGATGGTCGCCTTCTGGATGGCCTTGCGCCGGGGGCTGGGCGAGGGGAAGTCCGGGCGGCTCCAGTCGGAGGACAGCCGCGGATCGATCAGCAGGGCGCGGGCCTCCGTGTGGCCGAGCACCACCCAGGTCGGCCGGCCGTCGTACAGCCTGGCCCGCACCACCGGTCCCTCGGCGCGGCGCAGGTCGCGGTAGCCCGGCGGCGGCTGGTAGGGGCAGTGCCGCTGTTGCGGGAAGTCGGGCAGCGACGCGGGGTCGTCGGTGAGACTCACAGCGATGGGGTGGGACATGTCCTGAACTCCTGCGAGCGGCGGCGTACGGGGTCCCGGCCAGGCTGTGCCGGTGGGCTTTCGGGCCTCTAAAGCAGCTCTTTCGCCCGCTCGTCGGCGGTGTCCCGCGGTCTTTTCGGCGGTGTCCCGCGGTCTTTAGAGCGCGCTAAGGGGCCCTTAGGCCCGAATGCCGAGATTGGCGCCCATGCAGATATCCGCCATCGCACGCGAACGGCGCCACACGCTCCTGTTCCTCGACGAGATCCGCCCGTTCTCACCGGTGCACCTGGACACCGAGGTCGACATGTCGGGGGTGCTCGCCCACCGGGAGGAGCACCGCGACGAGCGTCGGCTGTCGGTGGTCACCTACGTGCTGCACGCGGCCGCCCGGGTGCTGGCCGCGCACCCGGAGGCGAACGCGGCGATCAGGGGACGGCTGCGGCCCCGGGTGGCCCGCTACGGCGAGGTGGCCGGGAAGGTGACGCTGGACAAGCGGATCGGCGGGCGCCGGGTGGTCGTCTCGGCGGTGCTGCCCGACCTCCAGCGGGCCGAACTGCCCGACATCCAGTACCAGTTGGAGCGCTACCGGGACGGCGACCCGGTGTCGATGCCGGAGTTCGCGCCGATGCTGCTGCTGCAGCGGCTGCCGGGCCCGATCGCCCGCGCCGCCTACCACCGGGCGGTGCGCTCGCTGGTCCGTCACCCCCGCTTCTTCGGGACCTTCGCGGTCACCTCGCTCGGCCACCGTGCGGTGGACGGCTTCCACTCGGTGGGCGGCACCACGCTCACCTTCGGGATCGGCCGCATCACCGACCGCGCCGTGGTCCGGGACGGCGAGGTGACCGGCGCCCCGGTGATGCGGCTCAACCTTACCTTCGACCACCGGGTGATCGACGGCGCGGAAGCCGCCGACGTCCTCACCGAGGTCAAGGACCTGCTGGAGGGCTACTCCGCCGAGAAGGAGAAGGAGACGGCATGAACGACGTCACCGAGCTGAGGCGGTTCGTGGAGGTCCACGCCCGGATCCTCGGCATCCCGCAGGACGCGTCGCGCCGGGTGCTGGGCCGGATCGGGCACGACCTGGACGGCGAACCCGGCTCCTGGGCCCGGGAGTGGACGGCCGCCGGCACCGTCGAGGAGCGCGCCGGGCGGGAGCTGTCGGCCGGACGGTTCTTCAACATCGCCCGCTTCCCGTACGTGGACGGCCCGGCGCGGGCCGAGGCCCAGGAGCTGACGGTCACCTCCTTCGACCGCTGGCGGCTCGGGCAGCGGGCCGGCATCCAACGGCTGGACCTGGAGCTGTCCGGTGGCCGGGTGCGCTGCTGGGCGGCCGGGCTCGACCCGGCGGGATCGGGCGAGCTGCCCCCGCTGCTGCTGTTCAGCGGCGGCATCGTCAGCGTCAAGGAGCAGTTCGGCCCGATCCTGGCCCGGGCCGCCCGGCTGGGCGTGGCCGCCGTGGCCACCGAGATGCCCGGCGTCGGCGAGAACACCTGGCGCTACACGGCCGACAGCCACCGGATGGTCAGCGAGCTGCTGGACGCCCTGAAGGGGCGCGCCGACGTCACCCGCAGCTACGCGGTGATGATGAGCTTCAGTGGCCATCTCGCCCTGCGCGCCGCGCTGGAGGACAAGCGCGTGCGCGGGATCGTCACCGCCGGCGCCCCGGTCCGCGACTTCTTCGCCGATCCCGACTGGCGGCCGCGGATCCCCCGGGTCACCGTCGACACCCTGGCCCACCTCACCGGCCTGGAGCCGGGATCGGTCCTCGGGCACATCGCCGACTGGGGCCTGAGCGAAGCGGAACTGGCCCGCCTGGACGTGCCGTTGGCGTACATCGCGAGCGAGCGCGACGAGATCATCCCGCCCGGCGACCGGCTGCTGCTGGAACGTCACGTACGCGGACTGCGCCTGCTGGCCCACGACGACGTGCACGGCTCCCCCGGTCACGTCGCCGAGTCCCGGCTGTGGAGCCTGCGCTCGGCCCTGGAGATGATCGGCGGCCACGGCCCGCAGCGGGCGGTGCTCGGCGCGGCCCTGGCCCTGCTGCGCGGCCGCGGGCGAATGCCGGTCCTGGGCGGCCCCCGGAACGGAGAGGGCAGGTGAGCGCCGTGACCACCGACCGCCCGCTGCGCTTCCTGGTGTCGGCGATCGACCCGGAGGCGGACTGGCCGGGCATCGCCGCCGAGGCCGAGCGGCTGGACTACGACCTGCTCGCCACCACCGACCACCTCGGCATGCCCGCGCCGTTCCCCTCCCTGGTGGCCGCCGCCGCGGCCACCACCCGGCTGCGGGTGGCCACCTACCTGACCAACACCGCGCTGTGGGACCCGGAGGTCCTGGCCCGGGAGGTCGCCGGGACGGACCGGATCACCGGCGGTCGCCTGGAGGTGGGCCTGCACTCCGGGCAGACCGCCAGCGCCCGGACCGCCCACCTGGACGCGACGCAGAAGCTCACCCGTCTCACGGACGCCGTCGAGACGCTCCAGCGACTGCTGCCCGACCCCGACCACCGGCCCCGGCCGCTCCAGCACCCCCGGCCTCCGCTGCTCCTCGCCGCCGACGACCCGGCCGAGCTCGAACTCGCCGTCCACCACGCCGACACCGTCTGCTTCATCGGCGCCTCGCTGCTGCCCGGCGGCGGCCTCGTCCTGCACTCCCCCGAGGAGATCGCGCGGCGGGTGGCGTCCGTACGGGAGCGGGCGGCACAGCTGGGCCGGGACCCGGAGCTGAACATCGCCGTCAAGCGGATCATCGTCACCGGCGACCGGCGCGCGGCCGCCGAGGCGCTGCGGGAGTCCGGCTTCGCCGCCCACCTGTCGGTGGCCGAACTGCTGGAGCTGCCCACGCTGCTGATCGGCACCCACCGGCAGATCGCCGAGCAGGTCCGCGCGCACCGCGAGCGGTACGGGCTGACCTCCTTCGCGTTGCTCGCCCCCGCCATGCACGACTTCGCCCCCGTGATCCCCCTGCTGCGGAAAGGATGACCCCGTGACCGCCACTGCCGCCCCGGACCACCCCGAGAGCGCCGCGGACCCCGTCGTCGTGGTGGGCGCCGGCCCCACCGGGCTGATGCTGGCCTGCGAGCTCGCCCTGGCGAAGGTGCGCACCGTGGTCCTCGACCGCCGCACCGAACCCGCCGAACACGCCCCCGGACAGGCCGTCAACGCGGCCGTGATGCAACTGCTCGACCAGCGCGGCCTCGGCGACCGGCTGCGCGAGCAGGGCATGCCGCTCCCGGGCGCCCACTTCTCGCTGATCTGGCTGCACCCCGAGCTGCTGGATCCGCAGCCCGTCCGCGGACTGCTGGTCCCGCAGAACCGGCTGGAGGCGCTGTTGGAGCGGCGCGCCCGCGAGCTCGGGGTCGAGCTGCGGCGCGGCCAGGAAGTGACCGGGCTGGACACCGGCACCGGGGACGGCCCGGTGACGCTGCGGCTGCGCGGCGCGGACGGCCGGGAGGGCGAGCTGACCGCCTCCTATCTGGTCGGCGCCGACGGCACGCAGAGCGCGGTGCGGCGCCTCGCCGGCATCCCCTTCCCCGGCAGCGGGTGGACCGTCGCGGGCAGCGTCGGCGACGTCGAGGTCGACCTCGCCCAGCTGGCCCCCAACCACCTGGGCGCGCACTACGTGGACTCCGGCGGGGTCTACTCGGGCGCCCCGGCCGGCCCCGACCTGCTGCGGGTGATCACCACCGGTCTCGGCCCGGCCGCCGGCTCCGACGGCCCGGTCGGGCTTCCCGAACTCCAGTCCGACATCAAGGAGTTGACCGGGCGGGAGCTGCCCGCGCGCGGACTGCGCTGGGCCGAGCGGTTCACCAGTGTGAGCGGCAACGCCGAACGCTACCGCCACGGCCGGGTGCTGCTGGCCGGCGACGCCGCACACTCGTTCTTCCCGCTCGGCGGGCTGCGGCTGAGCACCTGCCTCCAGGACGCCGTCAACCTCGGCTGGAAGCTGGCCGCCCAGGTCAACGGCTGGGCCCCGCCCGGGCTGCTGGACAGCTACCACGACGAACGGCACCCGGAGGGCGAACGCGCCCGGGCCGCCTTGGACGCCCAGCTCGCCCTGATGGAGCCGCCCGGGCGCACCGCCGGGGTACGCGCGCTGGTGACCCGGCTGGCCGGTCTCGAGGAGGTCAACCGCCACCTGGTCGAACTGGTCACCGGCGTCGACGTGCGCTACGCCGTCACCGCGCCGGGCGCGGACGACGGGCAGGACACCCACCCGCTGATCGGGCGGCGGATCCCCGACCCCGCGCCGCTGCCCCACGACGGCAGGGGCCTCCTGCTGGTGCCCGAGGGCACGGACGGGCTCCCGCTCACCGACCTCGCGGCCGGCTGGGCCGACCGGGTGGCCACCGCCGTCGCGCCGGACGGGGTCCCCGCCCCGGCGCTGGTGCGCCCCGACGGCCACGTGGTGTGGACGACGGGCGCGGGCGAGCCGGCGGCGGCCCTGGCGCGGTGGTTCGGCGAGCCGAGCTGAGCGGGCCGGAACACGAAGGAGCGGCGCGGACCGAGGGGTCCGCGCCGCTCCTTCGTCGTCGCCCCGTCACACCACCTCGAGGACGAACCCGGCCTTGAGCCACTTGCTGGACTCCACCGACACCCCCAGCACCCGGTCGCCCTCGGCCAGCTGCGGCAGCGTCCGCTCCAGCTGGAAGAACGGCATGGCGTTGCCGGTGTTGGCGATGCGGTCGACCAGGCTGACCTCCTCCGCCGTCGGCATCCCCAGGGAGTCCACGATCCGCTGGGTCATCCGCCCCGACAGCTGCGGCGGCAGCAGGTAGTCGACGTCGGTCGGCTCCCAGCCGAGGTCGCCGAGCAGCTCCTCCGCGATCTCCCGCGACATCACCGGCACGGACTGCTCGATCGCCTTGTAGTCCTCCTTGATGTACGCGCGGTCCGTCGCGTCGCGGTCCAGGGCGCCGGTCCACTCCACGATCTGGCCCGGCGCCCGGTCGAGGCCGGTCAGCCGGTTGAGCACCCGTCGGATCACCGGGGTGCCCGGCGCGGGCTCCGTGCTCAGCACGGCCGCCCCCGCGCCGTCGCCGAACAGCACGAAGTTCACCAACTCCGCGGAGTCCAGCTTCGCGAGGTCGACACCGGGGTCGAAGTGCCGGGAGCACAGCTCGCCACCGATCACCAGCGCGGTCCGCTCCTCGCCCGCGAGCAGGAGTTTGCGGCCCACCTCCAGGGCCTGGAACGCGCCCGCGCAGCCGGACTGGAGCTGGTAGGTCGGCACACCGTTGATGCCGAGCCGGTCCGCCACCAGGTTGACCGTGGCGGGCATCAGCTGGTCCGGAGTCGCCGTGCCGAGAACGAGCAGGTCGACGTCGTCCGGGCCGAGGCCGGCCGCGTCCAGGGCCCGCGCGGCGGCTTCGGTGCTCAGGTCCGCGAGCGAGGAGCGCAGCTTTCCGGTGGCCAGGTCGACCGAGAGGTGGCGGGCGCGGGTACCGACGAACGCGTCGACCCACTGCTCCCACACGGGGTCCATGCCGAAGTGGCGGGCCAGGCCCGCGTTGTCCAGCGGATCGCCGGGCAGCGCGCTGCCGGCCGACAGGATGTGAACGTCCGAGGCTTCCATGCCGGTCACCCTCGACCGCCCGGCTAAAGGCCCCCTTCGGTCAGTCTTCGCCCGCCCGTCCCGCGGACGGGGGCGGGCCCGGCGGCGACGCCCGCCCCGCCCCTCCGGCTTTAGACCACGCTAAGCAGCCCGCAAGCACGTTCGGCGACGTTGCCGAGCACGACCGTCTGGTACTTGCGAGGGATGGGTTCATGGCCACCAACGAAGCGAAGCTCCGGGACTACCTCAAGCGGGTCACCACCGACCTGCAGCAGACCCGGCAACGGCTGACCGACGCCCAGGCAGCGGCCCACGAGCCGATCGCCGTCGTCGGCATCGGCTGCCGCTTCCCGGGTGACGTCCGCAGCCCCGAGCAGCTGTGGCGCCTGCTGGAGGCCGGCGGCGACGCGGTGGGTGACTTCCCCGAGGGCCGCGGCTGGGACCTGGACACCCTGCACGTGCCCGACCCGGAGGCCGAGGCGCCCGCCAGTACCTACGTCGCCAAGGGCGGGTTCCTGTACGACGCCGACCGGTTCGACGCCGAGTTCTTCGGCATCAGCCCGCGCGAGGCCGAGGCCATGGAGCCGCAGCAGCGCGTGCTCCTGGAGACGGTCTGGGAGGCACTGGAACGGTCGACCATCGACCCGGACTCGCTGCGTGGCAGCGACACCGGCGTGTTCGTCGGGGCCATCGCCCAGGACTACGCCAGGCCCGAGGAGGTCCGCCCCGAGCTGGAGGGCTACCTGGTCACCAACACCTCCAGCGTCGCGTCCGGCCGGATCGCCTACACCCTGGGGTTGGAAGGCCCGGCGCTGACCATCGACACGGCCTGCTCCTCCTCGCTGGTGGCCCTGCACCTCGGCGTGCAGTCGCTGCGCCAGGGCGAGTGCGCACTCGCCCTGGCGGGCGGCATCACCGTGATGTCCTCCCCCGTACTGTTCACCGAGTTCAGCAAGCAGCGCGGCCTCGCCCCGGACGGCCGCTGCAAGGCCTTCTCCGACGAAGCCGACGGCACCGGCTTCAGCGAGGGCGTGGGCCTCCTCGTCCTGGAGCGGCTCTCGGACGCCCGCCGCAACGGCCACCCGGTGCTGGCGGTCATCCGCGGCAGCGCCGTCAACCAGGACGGCGCCAGCAACGGTCTCACCGCACCCAACGGCCCCAGCCAGGAACGCGTCATCCAGCAGGCGCTCGCCAACGGCCTGCTCACCGCCGACCAGGTGGACGCGGTCGAGGCGCACGGCACCGGCACCTCGCTCGGCGATCCGATCGAGGCCCAGGCGCTCCTCAACACCTACGGACGCGGGCACGACGCCGAACACCCGCTCTGGCTCGGCTCGATCAAGTCCAACATCGGGCACACCCAGGCGGCGGCGGGCGTCGCGGGCGTGATCAAGATGGTCATGGCGATGCGGCACGGCGTCCTGCCGCGCACCCTGCACGCCGAGCAGCCGACCAGCCACGTCGACTGGTCCGACGGCACGATGCGGCTGCTCAGCGAGGCACGGCCCTGGGACGTCGAGGACGAGCGACCGCGCCGGGCCGCCGTGTCCTCGTTCGGCATCAGCGGCACCAACGCCCACCTCATCCTGGAGCAGGCCGACACCGAATCCGACCACGAGGACACCGAACTCACCGCACTGCCCTGGCAGTTGTCGGCGAAGTCGGCACCGGCACTGCGCGAACAGGCACAGCAGCTGGCGGAGCACCTGGAGCAGCAGCCGGAGGCGAACACCGTCGCGGCCGCGCACACCCTCGCCGCGCGCACCCGCTTCGACCACCGCGCGGTCGTCAGCGCGACGGACCGCGACGGCGTGCTCGCCGCACTGCGGGCACTGGCCGAGGACACCGAGGCCCCCGGCCTCGTCACCGGCACCGTCCGGCCCGGCAAGACGGCGTTCCTGCTCACCGGACAGGGCAGCCAGCGCCACGGCATGGGACGCGAACTCTACGAGGCCGTACCGGCGTTCGCTGCCTCGCTCGACGAGACGGCCCGCCTGTTCACCCCTCACCTCGACCGCCCGCTGACCGACGTCCTCTGGGGCGACGACGTCGACCTCATCCACCAGACCGCGTACACCCAGGCCGCACTGTTCACCCTGCAGACCGCCCTCTACCGGGCCCTCGAACAGCACGGCATCACCCCCGACTACCTCATCGGCCACTCCATCGGCGAAGTCACCGCCGCCCACCTCGCCGGCGTCCTCTCCCTCGAA
>NZ_JBICZE010000031.1:0-42161 GCF_043201735.1 Kitasatospora sp. NPDC048286 | reverse complement strand
TTTGGCACGCTGTTGAGTTCTCAAGGAACGGACGCTTCCTTCGGACCGCCTTCCAGCAGGCCCTCCGGGCTTCGTTCTTTCGTGTTTCCAGCTTACCAGATGTTTTCCGCTCCGTTTACCGGGGCTTCATTCATCCGATTCCCGCTGGCGGGATTTCCTGCGAACTTCGTTCCGAAGCCTATCAAGGCTTTCGGAGTGCTCAGTCCGTGGGATTTGCTTCGTCGGAGGGCGCGCATTTCGTGAAACGCGCTCGCCTCGATTCGGCGGTGTCGTAGACACTAACGCCCGGGTCCGACTGTTGTCCAGTCAGTCCCAACCGTTCAAACCTACTAGCCCACCCACACCACGTCAATGGTTTGGTCGGGGTGAGAAGAAGAGTAGCAGGTCAGGAGCCTGTTGATCACATCGGCTCAGGCCGCGACGGGCTGGAGGTCCGCCCGGTCGGCCGCGTCCAGATCACCGGACTCGCCGTCCTCGGCGGCCTTTCGGCCCAGCACCAGGGCGTAGACGAGGAAGGCCGCCTCGGCGAGCACGCCGATGGAGATGCGGGCCCAGGTCGGCAGGCCGGACGGGGTCACGAAGGCTTCGAGGACGCCGGAGACCGCCAGCACCGTCGCCAGGCCGATCGACATGCCGATGATCGCGCGGCCCTGTTCCGCCAGTGCCACCGAGCGGGTCCGCGGGCCGGGGTCGATGACGGTCCAGCCGAGGCGCAGGCCGAGGCCGCCGGCCACGAAGACCGCGGTCAGCTCCAGCAGGCCGTGCGGGATGAGCAGGCCGAGGAAGACGTCGAGGCGACCGGCGGAGGCCATCAGCCCGACGCCGACGCCGAGGTTCACCGCGTTGGTCCACATCACGTAGAGCACCGGAATGCCCAGCGCGATCCCGAACAGCAGGCACTGCACGGCGATCCAGGCGTTGTTCGTCCAGACCTGCGCCGCGAAGGAGCTGGCCGGCCGGTCCGAGTAGTACGTCTCGTACTGGCCGCCGGGGCGGGTCAGCTCCTGGAGGTGCTCGGGTGCGACCAGGCTGTTGCGGACCTCCGGGTGGGTGGCGACCCACCACGCGAGCAGGACGGTGGCGACCATCGAGACGATCGCCACCGGCACCCACCAGTGGCGCGCGCGGTACAGCGCGGCCGGGAAGCTCACCGTGTAGTAGCGGGCGACGTCCTGCCAGCCGTTGGTCCGGGCTCCGGTCACCGCGCTGCGGGCGCGGGAGACCAGGCCGGTCAGCCGGCTCACCAGGGCCGGTTCGGGCGCGGCGGCCTGGACCTTGGCGAGGTGTCCGGTGGCGCGCTGGTAGAGCGTGACCAGCTCGTCGGCCTCCTCGCCGCTGAGCCGGCGCCGCCGGGCGAGGGCGTCCAGCCGGGCCCACTCCCCCTGGTGGGTGGCGACGAAGACGTCCAGGTCCATTTCGGCGGCTCCATGATCGGCGGCGGGCGCGGACGTGCGCGGGCGGGCGGGTGGGTCCAGGCTGGCGGTCCGGGCCGGCGGGTCCGGGCGGACGCGTGCGGCCCAGCATGCCAGCAGGGACTGCCGCCCGGGCCGTCGGGATCTCACTTCCCGTGCGCCCGCCGGGCCCCGTATGTTGGCGGCTGCGGATCAGACTGCGGAGAGCGGGTCACGGGGGGGGAGCCGGTCCGGGGTGACTGCCTCCCCCGGGTGCAGCCGTTGTCCCAGGGGTGGATCTCCATGGGCGAGCCGTACGGGCTCCAAGAACGTGAACGGACAGGTGTCTTGAGCGACCTGGTGACGGGTGAGGCGGTCGTTCTCGGCCTCCAGACGGCGAAGCTTCCGAGCAGGGCCCTGGCGATCGTGATCGACCTGTTGGTGGAGTTCGCCGCCCTGCTGGTGTTCACGCTGGTGCTGAGCGTCGCCCTGATCGGCCTCGACAACGCCGCGCTGGCCGCCACGATGATCGGCCTGACGGTGTTCTTCATGGTGGCCGTGCCGGTGATGATCGAGACCCTCACCCGCGGCCGCTCGCTCGGCAAGGCCGCGCTCGGTCTGCGGGTGGTGCGCACCGACGGCGGGCCGGTGCGGTTCCGGCACTCGCTGGTGCGCGGACTGGTCGGCTTCTTCGAGATGATCGTGCTGACCGGCGCCCCGGCCGTGATCACCTCGGCGGTGCACTCGGACGGCAAGCGGCTCGGCGACATCTTCGCCGGGACGGTGGTCGTCCGCGAGCGCACCCCGGGTGCGGGCGGTTCCGCCGCCTCGCTGCCGCCCGTACACCCGCAGCTGCTGCAGGCGATGGGCCACGAGCTGGTCGCGATGGACCTGTCCGCCGTGCCGGAGCCGCTCTGGCTTGCCATCCGCCAACTGCTCGGCCGGGTCGGCCAGTTGGACCCCGCGGTGATGAACCAGATGTCCACCCGGCTGGCCGGGGACCTGTCCGCCAAGATCGGCCACCCGGTCGCGCCGGGGCTGCACCCGGCCGCGTACCTGGGCGCGGTGCTCACCGAGCGCCAGCGGCGCGAGTGGACGCGGGCCCGGGAGCAGCAGTGGGCGGCCGGGCCGATACCCGCCGGGGCGGTCCCCGCTCAGCCGGTCCCCGCCCAGGCGCCGGCTCCCGTGCCGGCTCCGACGGTCCCGGCCGGTCGGCCCACCCGGGTCCTCGGTCTGCCGCCGCAGCAGCAGCCCGCTCCCATGCCCCCGGCCGTACCCGCGGCCCCGGCCGCGCCGGCCCCGACCGCCGCACCGACGGCCCCGTCCCTCGACAAGCCCGCCGCCGACACCGGCTTTGCCCCGCCCGCCTGAAGCCCGGCCACCACGGCCGTACGGGCCCGCTACTCCTCCTCCGCCCCCACCCGCCAGGCGTTCGGCGGCGACTCCAGCTCCTCCAGCTCGATCCCCTCCGCCGCCAGCACCACGTCCCCCGCCAGGTGCACGACCTGCTGCTCGCCCGTCTCCAGGTCCGCCACCTGGTACCGCTCGACCAGCAGCGGCCCCGAATCCGTCTCGTGGGTGTCGACGCCCTCCAGCAGCCACCCCTGGTCGAGGGTGCGCGGCGCCAGCACCGGCTCGGTGAGGGCCACCAGCCGCACCCGCGCGCTCGCCCCCTCCCGCAGCCGCAGCAGCCGGGCGGTGGCGACGAGGAAGCCCGGCGAGCGGCCGGTGAAGGCGTGCGCCCGGTCGTGGCCCTCCACCGCGTGCTCGCCACCGGGGTCGGCCGCGTCGGTACGGACCCAGGCCACCCCGTCCACCGCCCCGCCGCGCACCTGCCAGCCGCCGGCCCGCAGTTCCATCCGCAGCGGCCGGGCCCGCGAGTCCAGCGTGAGGTCGGTGCTGCCGAGCACCCGGCCGTCCGGCGCGTAGGTCTTGGAGACGTACCGCCAGCCGACCGCCCCGGGGGCGCAGCTGAAGCGCTCCTCCCCGAGCAGGACGTGGTCATGAGGGTCATGGAGCGAGTACCGGCCGTTGGGCATGCCGGAAAGCCTACGTGCGCCGCGTGCGCGCTCCGCGTGCAACCTTCCGGCCGGTGCCCGCATTAGAGCGGCGGACGGCGCGGCGGCGCGTCGCCACCACGACGAGAGGGGGTGCGGATGGCGAAGCAGACGCGCGACGTGGAGTTCACGGAGTACGTGGCCTCCAGGAGCGGCTGGCTGCGCAAGGTCGCCTATCTGCTGTGCGGGGACTGGCACCGGGCCGACGACCTGGTGCAGGAGTGCGCGACCAAGCTGTACGTGAACTGGTCACGGGCCGGCCGGGTGGAGAACCTGGACGGCTACGCCCGCAGGGTGCTGGTCAACACCTTCCTCGCCGAGCAGCGCACCTCCTGGTGGCGGCGGATCTCGCGGACCGCGACGCCGGTGGACGTCGCGTCGGTGGCCGCCGACCTCGACGCCAACCTCGACCTGCGCGAGGCGCTGGCCGCGCTGCCGCCCAGGCAGCGGGCCACCGTGGTGCTCCGGTACTACTGCGATCTCACGGTCGATCAGACCGCCGATGCGATGAGCTGCTCCTCGGGCAATGTGAAGAGCCAGACCTCACGCGCTCTCGCCACCCTCCGGACGACCCTCACCCCTCGTCCCACCACCGCCGAGAGGACGCCATGAGGACGCACGAGCAGCGTGATCTGACCGCCCGGCTGAGCGCCCTCGCCGAGGCCCCGGCGCCGCCCCCCGCACTCGACGCCTCGGCCGTGATCGCCCGCGGGCGGGTCCGGCTGCGCCGCCGCCGGCAGGCCCTGATCGGCGTGGTGGCCGGGTCGACCGCCGCCGTCCTGGCCGGGGTGCTGCTGCTGCACCCGGCCGGGGGCCCGCCCGCACCGGCCGTCCCCGCGCCCACCGCACCGGCCTCGATCACGCCGTCCCCGACCGCCGCACCGACCCCGGCGGCCGCCACCGGTCCGCTGAGCACGGAGGTCCGCTTCGGCTGGCTTCCGCAGTGGCTGGCCCACCCGGCCGTCGGCTACGCGAACAGCGACGGCCGGTCCGTCGCGACCGCGGCCACCACGACCGCCGTCCTCAACGCGGTCCCCGACCTGAAGCTGGAACTGCTGCGCGGCCCCGGCGAGTCCGTCGCCCCCGGTACGCACACCGTCACCGCGCCCGCGGTCGCCGGCCGGGAGGCCCGCTGGCTGGTCACCGACGCGTCGGGAACCACGACCGGCCTGCGCTGGCGGACCGAATCCGGCCGCTGGGCCGAACTGCGCGCCACGGTGTGGCTGGGGTCGAAGATCCAGGACGACCTGCTCCGGGTCGCCGCCGACGTCCGGTTCGGTACCTCGGACGTCCCGTTCCCGGTGCGGCCGACCGGCGTGCCCGCCGACCTCAGGCTGCGGACCGCCGAGGTCCACCGGCCCAGCAAGGACTCCGAGCCCAAGTGGAGCGCCATCCTGTCGTACACCGTCGACGACAAGTGGCTGAGCGTCACGATCCAGCCGGACGGCTTCGGGACGTTCGCGGACGGCCGGCCGAACGGCGGCACCCCGGTGTGCCGGGTCGCGAAGGGCGTCCGGCTCTGCGCCAACGGCACCGCGGCACAGGCCGCTTCCGTCCAGGCGGCCGGCGGGCTCGCCGGCCTGCTCGAACGGTTCGACGTGCTCGGCGCGGACGAGGCGTCCTGGGCCCGCTGACGCGCCCCGCACACGCCGACGGCCGGCGCCCCCGGAGAGGAGGCGCCGGCCGTCGGACCGTCAACCGGTCAGTAGCGGTACTGCTCGGCCTTGTACGGGCCCTCGACCGGAACGCCGATGTAGTCGGCCTGCTCCTGGGTCAGGGTGGTCAGCTTCACGCCCAGCGCGTCGAGGTGCAGGCGGGCGACCTTCTCGTCCAGGTGCTTCGGCAGCACGTAGACGCCGATCGGGTACTGCTCGGTCTTCGTGAACAGCTCGATCTGGGCGATCGTCTGGTTGGCGAAGGAGTTGGACATCACGAAGGACGGGTGGCCGGTCGCGTTGCCCAGGTTCAGCAGGCGGCCCTCGGACAGCATGATGATGGTGTGGCCGTCGGCGAAGCGCCACTCGTGGACCTGCGGCTTGACCTCGGTCTTCACGATGCCGGGCAGCTTCGCCAGGCCCGCGATGTCGATCTCGTTGTCGAAGTGACCGATGTTGCCGACGATCGCCTGGTGCTTCATCTGCTCCATGTGCGAGGCAAGGATGATGTCCTTGTTGCCCGTGGTGGTGATGAAGATGTCGGCGATCGAGACGACGTCCTCCAGGGTGGTGACCTGGTAGCCGTCCATCGCGGCCTGGAGCGCGCAGATCGGGTCGATCTCGGTGATGATCACGCGGGCGCCCTGGCCGCGCAGCGACTCGGCGCAGCCCTTGCCGACGTCACCGTAGCCGCAGACGACCGCGACCTTGCCGCCGATCAGGACGTCGGTGGCGCGGTTGATGCCGTCGATCAGCGAGTGGCGGCAGCCGTACTTGTTGTCGAACTTCGACTTGGTGACGGCGTCGTTGACGTTGATGGCCGGGAACAGCAGCTTGCCGTCACGGTGCATCTCGTACAGGCGGTGGACACCGGTGGTGGTCTCCTCGGTCACGCCCTTGATCGTGGAGGCGACCTCGGTCCACTTGTTCGGGGTGTCCTTGAGGGTGCGGTTGAGCAGCTCCAGGATGATCCGGAACTCGTCGTTGTCCGCGGTGGACGGGTCCGGAGCGGCACCGGCCTTCTCGAACTCGACGCCCTTGTGGATCAGCAGGGTGGCGTCGCCGCCGTCGTCCAGGATCATGTTCGGGGTCTTGCCGTCAGGCCAGGTCAGGGCCTGCTCGGTGCACCACCAGTACTCGTCCAGGGTCTCGCCCTTCCAGGCGAAGACCGGCACGCCCTGCGGGTTCTCCGGGGTGCCCTCCGGGCCGACGGCGATGGCCGCGGCCGCGTGGTCCTGGGTGGAGAAGATGTTGCAGGAGCACCAGCGGACCTCGGCACCGAGCGCCGTCAGGGTCTCGATCAGGACGGCGGTCTGCACGGTCATGTGCAGCGAGCCGGTGATGCGGGCGCCGGCCAGCGGCTGCGACTCGGCGTACTCGGCGCGGATCGCCATCAGGCCGGGCATCTCGTGCTCGGCCAGCTGGATCTCCTTGCGGCCGAACGGCGCCAGGGAAAGGTCGGCGACCTTGAAGTCACCGGTGATGTCGGTCGACATGCGTCTGCTCCTCGCTGATGGGGTGGGGCCAAAGGTCCGGGCGTGCTTCGCGCGCGTCAGGCCGTACGGGTGCACGGCCACGCCGGGACCGCCGGATCCGCGCCGGACCGGCCTCCCGTTGCGCAGCACAAACCGTCGGAGGACCTCTCTCCCTCGACCGGCGCACACCCTACGGGTGCGGACCGCCGATCGACCGCCATCAGCAGCGACGTTCTGGCTCTGGTGACGAATCTACACCGACGGCCCCGTCGGCCGTCCGCCGATGACCGATTTCGGCCTGCGGTCCGACCGGGCCCGAGCCGGGCCCGTGACGGTCCCCCGGCCGTGGCCGGGGGACGGCTCAGTGCTCGCCGCCGGGGCCCGGGCCGCCGGGCGTGGCGGCCGGGTCGTCGCCCGCCGCGGCCTTCTCGGCGCTGTAGACGTCGGGCTCCAGGTAGATCGCCCGGGCGATCGGGACGACCGCGCGCACCCGCTCCTCGGCCGCGTCGATCGCCTCCGCGACCCGGGCGGCGCTGTCCTCGGCGTTGACGGCGATCTTGGCGGCGACCAGCAGCTCCTCGGGGCCGAGGTGCAGGGTGCGCATGTGGATCACCCCGGTGACGGTCTCGCCGTC
Organism: Kitasatospora sp. NPDC048286; assembly: GCF_043201735.1. Classification (NCBI taxonomy): domain Bacteria; kingdom Bacillati; phylum Actinomycetota; class Actinomycetes; order Kitasatosporales; family Streptomycetaceae; genus Kitasatospora; species Kitasatospora sp. NPDC048286. The sequence goes on along the minus strand of NZ_JBICZE010000031.1, from coordinate 34,949 downwards.
CACCAGCGCCTCCCGGATCCGGCGCACCGAATCCTTGTTCGCCGACTCGCCGAGCAGCAGCGACTTGGTCTCCAGGGCGAGCACCACGGCGATCACCACCAGCAGGACGCCGATGCACAGGGTGCCGATGCCGTCCCAGACGCCGTCACCGGTGATCACGGTGAGCCCGACGCCGAACAGCGCCAGCACCAGGCCGATCAGCGCGCCGGCGTCCTCCAGCAGCACCACCGGCAGCTCCGGCGCCTTGGCGGTGCGGATGAACTGGGTCCAGCTCTGCTTGCCCTTGGCCTTCTCCGACTCCCGCATCGCCGTCAGGAAGGACCAGCCCTCCATGCCGATCGCGAAGACCAGCACGCCGATCGCCCAGCCCCAGGCGTCCAGCGCCTCCGGGTGGCTGATCTTGTGCCAGCCCTCGTAGATCGCGAACAGGCCACCGACGCTGAACAGCACGATGGCCACCAGGAAGCCGTACACGTAGCGCTCGCGGCCGTACCCGAAGGGGTGCTCCTCGTCGGCCTCCCGGCGCGCCCGCTTGCCGCCGATCAGCAGCAGCACCTGGTTGCCGGAGTCGGCCACCGAGTGCACGCCCTCGGCGAGCATCGAGGAGGAGCCGGTGAAGCCGAAGGCGGTGAACTTGGCCGCCGCGATCGCCAGGTTCGCGGACAGTGCCGCGATCAGTGCCTTGGTGCCGCCTTCGGTACTCATGCCTCTTCTTCCTCACGGGTCGGTCAGCGTCGTCGAGCGCTTACCGTACCGGCCGGGAAGTCCCGTCCGACCGACCGCCTCAGGACTGCGCGGCCGCGAGCCCCAGGTAGACGGCGGCGAAGTCGGTCAGCGCGACCAGGTCGGCCAGCGCGTGCAGCGCGTCCGGCCGGGTGCTCGCGTACTCGGTCAGCCGGACGTCGTGGGCGGCGGCCAGCCGGTGCGCCCGGGTGACGCCGAAGCTGCGCGGCCCGGCGTCCTCCTCCGGCACCTCGACCGGGCCGTCCCGCCCCTCCTCCGCCACCGGGCCGGCCGCGCCCGGGACGTGCCGCAGCAGCAGGACCTGCAGGTGCAGCGGGTCCGGCTCCTCGACCCGGTCGCGGAAGAAGTCGTCCGGGTCGGCGCCCGCGCCCAACTGCCCGGTGAACATGCCGCGGTGGGCGGTGAGCACCTGCGGCAGCGGCCCGGCCAGCGCCGGGCGCCCGGCCCGGTCGGCCAGCTGCGCGGCGAACCGGGCGGCGGCCGCCCCGGCGATCGGGCCCTCGGCCCACAGCAGCGGGACCGTCCCGGCCAGCCGGGCGGCCAGGCCCTTCGCCGGGTTGGTGTACGCGGCGGCGTCCGGGCGGCAGCGCACCGCGGCGGCGTCCAGCAGGTCGGCGACGGCCGGCAGCGCGTCGTACGGAAGCTGGGTGAGGCCGATCTTCTGGGCCAGCGCCAGCATCGGGGCGAGGTGGGACCAGAGCGCCGCCGGGTCCTCGGCCGGCAGGTCCGGCTCGACGGCCGGCACGGGCGCGAGGTCCTCGGACAGCACCGAGGCCGTGAACGGCAGCGGCAGCGCGCGCACCTGCAGCGCGGCCTCGGCCAGCGCGCTGCCGGCCGGGGCGGTGACGACGATCGCGCAGCCGCGCGCGTACGCCTGCTCGGCGAGGCTGACCAGACCCTGCTCACCGCCGTCGGCGGAGCTGATCACCAGCAGGTCCAGCGGGCCGGCCCAGCCGGGCAGCTGCCAGCCGAGCCCGGCGGTGAAGGCGGGCCGGGCGCCGGCCCGGTCGGCGCGCGGGGCGGCCGCCTCGGTCGGCGGCAGCGCCGTGACCAGGGAGCCCGTGCCGGCCAGCGCGGACAGCATCTCGGCGGCGGTCAGCGCGCTGCCGTGCCCGGCGACCAGGACGGCGCGCGGACGGCCGTCCGGACGCAGCCGGTCGAGGCCGGCCGACTCGGCCTGCCGCAACGCGGTGCGGACCCGCGCGCCGGCGCCGGCCAGGGCCAGCAGGGCGCGGTCGTGGTCGGCGCGCTGGAGCGCGGCCGGGTCGTCGAGCAGGGTGTCGTCGAGCATGCGGCGAACCTCCGGCTGCGGTCCTCTGGGCGCGCGCTCCGCTGCGCGCCGGGCGGTCGGGGTGGGGCTTCGCCCCCAGGATCACGCCGGGCGGCGGGCCTCGTCCACCAGGAGGACCGGAATGCCCTCGCGGACCGGGTACGCGAGGCCGCAGTCCGCACCGGTGCAGACCAGCTCGGGCTGCTCCTCGGTGCCGCCCTCGGCGAGCGCGGCCCGGCACTGCGGGCAGACCAGGATCTCCAGCAGGAAGGATTCGAGCTTCATGGGGCTCTCCAAAGTTCGGGGGTGGCACGGAGGTGCCCCGGCCGATAGGAAACCCTACCGGCCGGGGCACCGGGGCCCGTGGTCAGGCGCGGGGCTCGGACCGTGGCCCCCGGGCCTCGGGGCTCAGCCGCGGACGACGGCGAGCACGCCGTCGCGCAGCTCGGCCATCTTCGCCGGGTCCTTGGCCTCGACGTTCAGGCGCAGCAGCGGCTCCGTGTTGGAGGCGCGCAGGTTGAACCACCAGTCCGGGCCGGCCACGGTCAGGCCGTCCAGCTCGTCCACCGTGGTGCCCTCGCCGCCGGCGAAGGCGGCGCGGACGGCGGCGGTGCTGGCGGCCTGGTCGGCCACCGTGCTGTTGATCTCGCCGGAGGCGGCGTAGCGGTCGTACTCGGCGGTGAGCGCGGACAGCGTGCCCGGCTGCCCGCCGAGCGCGGCCAGCACGTGCAGCGCGGCGAGCATGCCGGTGTCGGCGCGCCAGAAGTCGCGGAAGTAGTAGTGGGCGGAGTGCTCGCCGCCGAAGACGGCGTCGGTCTCGGCCATCTCCTGCTTGATGAAGGAGTGGCCGACCCGGGTGCGCACCGGCTTGGCGCCGAGCTCGCGGACCACCTCGGGGACGGTCCAGGAGGTGATCAGGTTGTGGATGACCGTCGGCTCGGCCTCGCCGGCGGCCTTGGCGCGGGCGACCTCGCGGACGGCCACCAGGGCGGTGATCGCCGACGGGGAGACCGGCTCGCCGCGCTCGTCCACGACGAAGCAGCGGTCGGCGTCGCCGTCGAAGGCCAGGCCCACGTCGGCGCCGACCTCGCGGACCTTGGCCTGGAGGTCGACCAGGTTCTTCGGGTCGAGCGGGTTCGCCTCGTGGTTCGGGAAGGTGCCGTCCAGCTCGAAGTACATCGGGACGAGCTCGATCGGCAGGCCGTCGAAGACGGTCGGCACGGTGTGGCCGCCCATGCCGTTGCCGGCGTCCACCGCGACCTTGAGCGGGCGGATCGCGGTGAGGTCGACCAGGCCCAGCAGGTGGTCGGCGTAGCCGCGCAGGGTGTCCTGGGCGGACAGCGCGCCCGGCTTCACGTCCTTGACCGGGACGGTGACGGTGTCGTCCTCGGCGGTCCAGGACTCGACCAGCTCGCGGATCTCGGCCAGGCCGGTGTCCTGGCCGACCGGGGCGGCGCCGGCCCGGCACAGCTTGATGCCGTTGTACTGCGCCGGGTTGTGGCTGGCGGTGAACATCGCGCCGGGCAGGTCGAGCTTGCCGCTGGCGTAGTACAGCTGGTCGGTGGAGCACAGCCCGATCTGCACCACGTCGGCGCCGTAGGCCGCCGCACCCTCGGCGAAGGCCAGGCTCAGCGACGGGGAGGAGGGCCGCATGTCGTGCCCGACCACGATCGCGGACGCGCCGGTGACCTGCACGAACGCGGCACCGAAGGCCCGGGACAGGCTCTCGTCCCACTGGTCCGGGACGACGCCCCGGACGTCGTACGCCTTCACGAGCTGCTTGAGGTCGCGCACTGCGGCTCCACCCTGGTCTTAGGACCGATCACGATACGTCTGGGCCACCGCGCGTCCGGTCGACGGGCGCGGTGACGGTAGACGGGCAGCGTACCCGGGCCGGACGAACGCCCCGTGCCGGGTGAGGGCTCAGTTGTCGGGCGAGCGCAGGACCCGGAGGTGGCCGCGGCGGCCGCCCTCGGTGGACTCGCCCTCGGGGAACCGGCCCTGACGGTGGGTCTGCGGGCGGGCGGCCTCGCGCACGGCGTTGGCCAGCGCCTCCAGGTCGTCGCTGCTGCGGCGCAGCGGCCCGGCCTCCGCGGCGAGCCGGACGACCTCCCAGCCGCGCGGGGCGGTGAGGCGCTCGGCGTGCTCGGCGCACAGGTCGTAGCAGTGCGGCTCGGCGTAGGTGGCGAGCGGGCCGAGGACGGCGGTGGAGTCCGCGTAGACGTACGTCAGCGTCGCGACGGCCGGCCGGCCGCACGCGGTCCGCGAACAACGACGTACAGAGCTCACGAGGGTGGACGGTACCGCACTCCCCGCCGGGGAGCGAAGACCGGCTGCCCGGAGGGGGTGCCGTGTCGCCCTCCGGGCGCCGGGGCCGCGGATCCGGCGCCCCGTGTGATTCCCCGTCGGAGTGGTCCACTTCCGACCGTCCAAGGACTACCCTCGGCAGTGATATGGACAGCTCCGCACCGCAGTCATCGACAGGCCCGGCGCGCCGCCCCCGGCACCGCGACCGGCACGGGCGGGGCCTGCGCGGCCCGCTGGCGCCGCCCCAGGTGCCGATCTCGCTCACCCGCTCCGAACTGTTCGACGACTACGTGCGCGAGTCGGTGGAGCGCCTCGAGCGGCGTTGGCCGCAGCTGATCGAGGTGGAGTTCGCCGTGCAGGAGGTGCCGCTGCACGAGCCGGACGGCGCCGACCCCGAGGACGGCGTGCCGCTCGGGCGGGTGTCGCCGGGTGGGCAGGGGCGCAAGAGCCAGATCGTGGTGTACCGGCGGCCGGTGGAGATCCGGGCGAAGACCCGGGAGGACCGCGCGGCGCTGGTGCACGAGATCCTGATCGAGCAGGTCGCCGAGCTGCTGGGGCTGTCGCCGGACGCCATCGACCCGCGCTACGACGAGGACTGAACCCCGACGGGGGCGGCACCCGGTGGTGCCGCCCCCGTCGTCCGCCCTGAGCGGGACGGCTCAGCGCAGGACGACGCCCGGGTCCTGACCGGCCTGCGGGACCTTGACGGTGCTGCGGTCGTCGCGCAGCGCCTGGACGGTGAACATCGGCACGTCCTTGGTCGGCAGGGACAGCATCCGGGCGGCCACCACGGGGCCGCCGGAGACGGTCTCCACGGTGAGCGCGAAGGTCCCGTTCAGCCCGGCGGGCTCGGGTGCCGGGAGGGCGACCGTGCCGCCGGCCGGGACCTGGACCTCCTTGGTGGCCGGGGTGCCGCCGCCGCTGCCGGCCGAGGCGGTGACCCGGACGGTGGCGGCGTCGCCGCTGGAGGTCAGGTAGAGCGTGGAGGCGCCGGCCCGGTTGTCGGCGACGGTGGCGCGGGCGCCGACCGGGTTGCTGCCGGACAGCCAGGCCGCGTCGGTCTTGCCGTTGGCCGCCGCCCGGTCGACCCGCAGTCCGGCCACGATCGGGGTGCGGTGCTTGTCGTCGCTGGGCGACAGCCGCAGCCCGGCGACCTCGTCCCGGGTGACCTTGCCGAGGTCGACGGCGGCCACCATGCCCGCCTTGACGTGGATCGACTCGTTGCCGGCCGGGCTGAACCAGCCGTTCTTGCCGGACAGCTGGATCTTCAGGTCGGCGTCGTCCTCCGGCGGCGCCCAGACCACCAGGCGGGCCGAGGCGGTGTCGGCGGGCAGGCCGGGCAGCACCTGGACGGGGGCCGGGTCGGCCGAGGCCGGGACCCAGTCGGCGCCCTTGCCGCTGTCGGCGGCGTGCAGCGCGGCCCCGACCCGCCCGGAGCGCGCCACCACGTGCACCGCGAGGTCGGCGACCGCGCCCTTGCTGATGGTCGACAGCAGGATGGCCTGGGAGCTGCCGGGCGGGACGGTGATCCCGTTGGCGGCGTCGTTGTCGATCAGGCCCTTGTCGCCGTACAGCTTGATGTCCACCACCGCGGCGGAGGACTCGGTGTTGACCAGGCTGACGTAGTCGACCCGGTCGGCGGCGGTGCTGGCCCCGGCGAACCAGAAGCCGGTCCCGGCCGGGGTGCACGTGAGGCCGGACAGGCCGAGGCCGCGCGGCTCGGTGACCACCGTGCTCTGGGTGACGGTGAAGCCGGGGGCGAGGACGCCGGTGGCGACGGCCCCGGTGCCGGGCGCGGCGTCGCCGTTGGCGGCCGGGCCGGTGGCCGGGGTGCCGGGCTTGGGCACGGTCAGCCGGGCGTCGGCGGGTGCCGCGTTCCTGTCCTGGGCCGGGGCGGCGGGGGCGCCCGAGCCGGTCGGCGCCGGGGTGGCGGGCGCCGCCGGAGCGGTGGTCGGCTGGGCGGCGGGCGCGGCGGGCGCGGCCGCGTCGGAGAGCCAGCCGGCCCCGCCGGTGGCGGAGCCCGTCCCGGGCGGGGTGTAGGCGGTGAGCGTGGTCGAGCCGGTCAGGCCCTGGAGCGGCTGCGGGCAGACCGCGGACGTCCGCTCCACCTGCGCGGTGGTCGGCGCCACGCCGGCGGCCGCCTTGGCCGGAGCGGCCGGCGGGCGCACCTCGGCGATCCCGAACACCGCCGCGAGCACCACGGCCGCGGCGAGCAGCGACGGGGTGGTCCTGGCCGCGCCGCCGGCCCCGGCGGCGAACCGGCTGCGGCCTGGGCGGGCCGCCGGGGCCGGCCCGGACGGCTCCGCCGCGAAGGCGGGCCCGGCCTGCTCGGCGGCCGCGTCGGCGCCGGACTTCTTCCTGAACGCGGGCTTCTTCATCGCGGGCTTCTTCATCGCGGGTCAGCTCCCCGATCCGTGCTGGTGCGGGTACCGGCCGGGGCCGTTGGGGTCGTTCGGGTCGTAGTAGGGCTCGGGCTGCTGCCCGCCGGGCCCCCAGGGCTGCCCGTCCGGCTGCGGCTGGTGCCCCTGGTACCCGTGGGCGTCGTAGCCGTACGGCTGCTGCTCGGGCTGGTACGGCTGCTCGTAGCCCTGCTGCTGTTGCTGGTAGCCGTCGTACGTCTGCCCGCCGTACGGTGCAGCGACCGGCTGCTGGGCCGCGTACTGGTCGTAGCTGTACGGGTCGGCCTGCTGGTACGCCTGGTACGGGTCGCTGTACTGCTCGGCGTCCTGGACGGCGGCGGCCGCCTGGACGGCTCCGGTCAGCGGCTCGGCGGTCGGCTGGGCCGGGATCGCGCCCGGCCTGTCGTACACCCCGGACTCCTCGGCGCCGCCCTCGGTGCCCTCGCCGGCCTCGCCGCGCTCGGCCATCCGGCGGGCCCGGCGGCTGCCGGGCGCGGGGGCCTGCGTCTGGGCGGCGGCCAGCGCGGCGGCGGCGACCACCTCCTCGGGCAGGTCGTCGTCCTTGTGGCTGCGGCGGCCGGGCAGGGCCAGCACCAGGATGGTGAGGCCGAGCAGCACCTGGGCCCAGATCCAGCCGGTGTGGGCGGCGCCGCCCTCCCGGGTGACGGCCAGCTTGCCGCCGGCGGCCGGGAGCTTGAAGCCCTGCGCCCAGCCGTCGACCGTGGTGGGCTCCAGCGCGGTGCCGTCCACGGTGGCCTTCCACTCCGGGGCGGCGGACTCGGCGAGTCGCAGCACCCGGCCGTCCGGGCCGGCCGGGACGGTGGTGGACAGGTCGCGGGTGCCGGACGGGACGACCACCGGGGTGGCGCCCGGGGCGGTGATCACCGCGCGGACCGCGGGGGCGCCGTTGACCTGCCAGAGCGCGGCGGCGCCGTCCTGGTTGGCCTTGACCAGGCCGGGGGTGGTGTCCAGGACGTCCTTGTAGACGTCGATCACCGGCTGCTGGACCAGCACGTAGGCGATGCCGTAGCCGGCCAGGGCGCTCGCCTGGTCGGCGCCGGAGCCGGCCAGCAGGCTGCCGACCATCCGGTTCAGGCCGTCCTGGGTGCCGGTCGCCGGGTCGACGGTGGACTCGGCCTGGCCGAGCGTCAGACCGGCGCCGCGCAGCACGGTGTAGCGGACCGCTCCGCCGTTCCTGTCGCCGGTGACGACGAGGGTGCGGGCCCGGTCGGTGGTGCCGGCCTCCTCGGCGATGAAGGCGGGGACCTGGTCGGCCTGGCCGCGGTGCAGCGGACCGCCGGCGCCGGTCAGCGCCCACCACAGGCCGGTGCCGAGCGGGGCCAGGACGGCCGCGGCCACCACCAGGGCGGCCACCGGCTGGCGCCAGCCGAAGGCGATCCCGGCGACGCGGGCGTTGGCGCCGTCGGCGCCGATCGCGGCGGCGGCCAGCAGGGCGATCCCGGCGATCAGGGTGGCAGGGCCGGCCCAGGCGGGCACCGCAGGGCCGCCGGAGGCCGGGGTGACGGAGGTGCCCGCCACCGCGACCGCGAAGACCAGGCCGGCGCCGGCCGCGCCCCAGGCCACGAGCACCGCGCGGCGGCGGTCGGCGCGCAGCAGCGCGGCCAGCGCGGCCAGCACGACACCCGCCGAGAGCCAGATCGGCGGCACTCCGGCGCCGCCCGGGTTGACCAGCAGCAGGCCGGGCGCGCTCGCGCCGGTGCCGTGCAGGCCGGGCAGCCCGGCCTCCAGCAGCAGCCACTGCGGGTGCGACAGCACCTTGAGCGACCACGGGGCCAGCACCGCGACCGGCACCGCCAGGATCACCAGGACGCGCAGGCCGAGCAGCCGCAGCGCAGCGCCGCCGGATCCGAAGGCGCCGCCGCGCACCACCGCGACGACCAGCATCGCCAGGCAGAGCGGCACCGCGAGCGCCCACGTTATCGGGACGAACGCGGTGGCCAGGGTGAGCAGCAGGACGGTCATCCAGACCGGGCGCCAGCCCGGGCGGGCGCCCTTGGCGGCGCTCTCGTCGCGGATGCCGAGGCCGGCCGCGATGGCGGCGGCGCGGGCCAGCGGCGGCAGCAGCACGGCGAGCACGGCGGTGCCGATCCGGCCCTGGGCGAGCGCGCCGGTCGCGGCGGGCAGCAGCGCGTAGGTGGCGCTGGCCCAGGCGCGGACCAGCTTGGAGTCCAGCAGCGGCCGGGACACCAGGTAGGCGCTGACCGCGGACAGCGGGACGGCGAGCACCACGAGCAGGGTGAGCGCGAGGTCGGCGTGGTCGAACAGCAGCCAGGAGAGCACCGCGAGCACGCCGAGGTACGGCGGTGCGGCGGCGGTGGAGCCGGTGCCGACCGGGTGCCAGGAGTCCGCGTACATCGACCAGAGGCCGCCGGCCCCGTCGGCCGCGGGCAGCAGGGCGCCACCGAACAGTTCCCCGCCGGCGAGCAGGCCGCGGCAGGCGATCAGGGCGAACACCAGCAGGGCCGCGAACAGCACCGGCGCCGGGCGCCGGGCGAGCTTCTTGAGCAGCGTGAACTGCTCGACGACCAGGTCCTCGGCGTCCTCGTCGCCGCCGGCCTCGGCCGAGCCGTGTCGGCCGCCGGTGTCGTCGCCGCCCCCGATCCCGAGCGAGCCGATGACGCCCTCGACCGCCAGCCGGGTGGTGGCGCCGGGGGCCGGGAAGAGCGTGCGGTCGTCCAGGGCGTCCGCCGACCGGGACTTGGCGCGGCGCTTGCGCGCGGCCAACAGCCGTGGGAGGCGGACGAGTTCGTGGCCGAGGCCGGCGAGTTCGTCGAACGCCTGACGCGGGTCCTTGCCGAGCAGGTTGGTGACGGCCCGCACCAGGGTGCCGAGCACCAGCCGCAGCAGGACGTAGGGGAAGAGCGCGCCCTTGCTGTTGGCGAGCAGGGTGTAGACGGCGCCGGCCTTGTCCACCCGGTGCGGGTGGGAGGGGCCGCAGTCGATCGCCCGGCGCTCGCGGGCGGCCGCCTCGGCGTGCCGCAGCACGGCGTCGGGGGCGACCACCACCCGGTGGCCGGCGGCGTTGACCCGCCAGCAGAAGTCGGTGTCGTCCCGCATCAGCGGGAGGGCCCGGTCGAAGCCGCCGAGCTCCTCGAAGACGTCCCGGCGCACCAGCATGCCGGCGCTGGAGACGGCGAGCACCGGGCGGACCTGGTCGTGCTGGCCCTGGTCCTGCTCGCGGCGGTCGAGGCCGGTCCAGCGGCGGCCGGAGCGGGCGATGGTGACGCCGACCTCCAGGAGCTGGCGGCGGTCGTACCAGCTGCGCAGCTTGGGGCCGACCACGGCGGCGCTGGGGGTGGAGTCGGCGACCTGGAGCAGTCGGCGCAGCGCGTCGGTCTGCGGCTCGCAGTCGTCGTGCAGCAGCCAGAGCCACTCGACCGGCCGGGTCTCGCGCGGGCCGCCGCGGCCGAGGTCGTCCTCCTGGGCGAGCGGGTCGCCGAAGTCGTCCCAGCCGCCGGTGACCGGGTCGTAGCCGGAGGGGTCGAGCCGGTACGGCAGGTCCTCCGGGCGCAGGGGCGCGCTGCCGGCCACGGCCTCGGCGACGGCGGTGCCGAAGCCGGCCCGGCGGCCGAGGACCAGCGGGCCGCTCTCGGGCAGCCAGTCGGCGAGGGTGTCCGCGAGCAGTTGCGGAGAGTTGTCGGTGGATCCGGTGTCGACCGCGAGGATCCGCTGGACCTGGCGGTCCTGACCGAGCAGGCCGGCCAGGGCCTGCGGGAGCCAGCGGGCGCCGTCGTGCGAGACGACCACGGCGGTGACCAGGTGGCGCGGGTAGGCGGGCGGCCGGGAAGCGGTGAAGCCGCTCTGGTGGCTGTAGACGGTCATCGAGTGCGCGGGCCCCAGTTCTCGGTGGACACAGCCGGTGAACGGCAACCGGATGGCGCACCACACTAACGGCTCCTGGTGACCGCTTCGTCCGGGGTGTGCGTGCGGGGACGGTGAAAGGGGCCCCGGGAACGCGAAAGCGCCCCACCACCGCGGTGAGGCGCCCGTACAGCTGTGCGGTTGTCCCTCGCTGTCGAAGGGTCAGCGGGACCGGGGGCGTCCGGTCAGACCGCGCTCTTCTTGAGCCGACGGCGCTCGCGCTCGGAGAGACCGCCCCAGATGCCGAAGCGCTCGTCATTGGCGAGGGCGTACTCCAGGCACTCCGAGCGGACCTCGCAGGCGAGGCAGACCTTCTTCGCCTCGCGGGTCGAGCCACCCTTCTCGGGGAAGAAGGACTCGGGGTCGGTCTGCGCGCACAACGCCCGCTCCTGCCAACCGAGTTCCTCCTCGTCCTCCGCGATGCCGTCCCCGATCAACAGCTCAAAGAGCTCGCTCATGTGGCGCGCCTCCTCTGCCCCTACTTGGCGTCCCCGTGGTTGCCGTTGCCTCCTGCGGCTGACGACACGAGTGAAATTACAGTTGCGTCACTCTGGCCCAGTCAAGCCGAGCTCTGGTATTGGGGCCGGGATTCACTCCCTGGCACCAAGCCGTTACGAATAGTGTACATATCCGGACACATCGGACCATCCGCCTCAAGGTCCTGAACGGTGCCGAACCATCCGCAACCACTCGCCGGGTGACGCGCGATCACCGCCACAAGGCCGGTCATCGGCCTGCCTTCCCGGCGATCTTCCCATCGAAACATAGAGAGTGATGAATCACCCCATCAGGGAAAGATCCGGACCTAACCCACTCGAATGCCGCATCATTGCGTTTGACACCGGCCCTACGGATGCGGTGTCCTTGCTGCTATGTCAGAGTTCGCCAGCCCCCGGAGCGGTTCCACCCTCCGCCGTGCCGTGAACTCCTGTTGTCGCCTCTGTTCCTGCTGTATCTAGGCGCCCGCGTCCCACCGCGCGCCGCCCCCAGGAAGCACAGAGGCCGCCCGCGATTCCCGTCCCACGGACATCCCGGATCCGGCTGATCCCGACACACCAGCCGACTCCTCCGAGGACGACTCCCGTGCGCATGATCCGCATCCGCGAGCGGAACCGCGACCGCAACAAGCTCGCCCGCCGCAGCCCCGCCACCGTCCGCACCGGCACCCCCGCCGACGCCCGGACCCGCCAGTGGGCCGACGGCCTCAGCGACGTCTCCATCGCGGGCGACCCGCTCGCCTTCCCGCACCTGGCCCGCACCGACCTGCCGGCCCACCCCACCAGCGTCGCCGAGTACGCCCGGCTGGTGCGCGAGATCGCCGCCGACCGCGCCCGCTGGGAGCCGCTGGTCCGGTACGACGCGCTGACCCGCTGGTACGCGCGGCTGGAGACCGGCCCCGGCTACGAGGTCTGGCTGCTCAGCTGGCTGCCCGGCCAGTCCAGCGGCTTCCACGACCACGGCGAGTCCTCCGGCGTGATGAGCGTCGTCCGGGGCGAGCTGGTCGAGCGCTCCCTCACCCCGACGGGTGAGAAGACCCGGGAGCTGCGACCGGGCGGGCAGAGGGTGTTCTCCGCCGGGTACCTGCACGAGGTCGTCAACGGCGCACTCGAACCCGCCGTCTCCATCCACCTCTACACCCCGGGCCTGACCGAGATGAACCAGTACGGCGCCACCGCCGTCCCCGAGCAGCACCCGGAGCGGCAGGCGCAGGCCGGATCGCACTGATCCCGGCTGACGGAAAGTCCGACCGTGGCAGGATGAGCCCCATGCGCATCGTGGCACTGGCAGGCGGAATCGGCGGAGCGCGCTTCCTGCGCGGGCTCCGCGCGGCAGTCGGACCGCAGGACGAGATCACCGTCATCGGCAACACCGGCGACGACATCCACCTCTACGGCCTCAAGGTCTGCCCCGACCTCGACACCGTGATGTACACCCTCGGCGGCGGCATCAACGAGGAGCAGGGCTGGGGCCGGACCGACGAGACCTGGTCCATCAAGGCCGAGATGAAGGAGTACGGCGTCGGCCCCGAGTGGTTCGGGCTCGGCGACCGGGACTTCGCCACCCACCTCGTGCGCAGCCAGATGCTCACCGCCGGGTACAGCCTCAGCCAGGTCACCGAGGCGCTGTGCGTGCGCTGGAAGCCGGGCGTGCGGCTGCTGCCGATGAGCGACGACCGGGTCGAGACCCACGTGCGGATCACCGACGAGCAGGGCACCCGGGCGATCCACTTCCAGGAGTACTGGGTCAAGCTGCACGCCGCGGTGGACGCCGAGGCCATCGTCGCGGTCGGCGCGGACACCGCCAAGCCCGCGCCCGGCGTGCTGGAGGCGATCGCCGAGGCGGACGTCATCCTCTTCCCGCCGTCCAACCCGGTGGTCTCGATCGGCACCATCCTCGCCGTCCCCGGCATCCGGGAGGCCGTGGCCGCCGCGCCCGCCCCGGTGGTCGGGCTCTCCCCGATCGTCGGCGGGGCGCCGGTGCGCGGCATGGCCGACAAGGTGCTCGCGGCGGTCGGCGTCGAGGCCACCGCAGAGGCCGTGGCGCTGAACTACGGCTCCGCCCTGATCGACGGGTGGCTGGTGGACACCGTGGACCAGGCCTCGGTGGCCGCCGTCGAGGCCGGCGGGATCGCCTGCCGGGCCGTCCCGCTGCTGATGACCGACGTCGAGGCGACCGCCGAGATGGCGCGCGCCGCGCTGGCCCTGGCGGAGCAGGTGCGCAAGTGACGCTGGAGATCCTCGGAGTCGACGGCATCCCGGAGGTCACGGCCGGGGCGGACCTGGGCGAGCTCATCGCCAAGGCGGGGACGTACCAGGACGGCGACATCCTGCTGGTCACCTCGAAGATCGTCAGCAAGGCCGAGGGCCGGCTGCTGCACGCCGCCGACCGCGAGGCCGCGATCGACGCCGAGAGCGTCCGGCTGGTCGCCCGGCGCGGGCCGATCCGGATCGTGGAGAACCGCAACGGCTTCGTCATGGCCGCCGCCGGCGTCGACGCCTCCAACACCGCCCCCGGCACCGTGCTGCTGCTGCCCGAGGACCCGGACGCCTCCGCGAGGGCGCTGCGGGCCCGGCTCCGGCAGCTCACCGGCCGCCGGCTCGCCGTCCTCGTCACCGACACCTTCGGACGGCCCTGGCGCGACGGGCTGACCGACGTCGCGATCGGCGCCGCCGGGCTCGGCGTCCTGGACGACCACCGGGGGCGCGTCGACGGCCACGGCAACACGCTGGAGTCGACCGTCGTCGCGACGGCCGACGAACTCGCCGCCGCCGCCGACCTGGTGAAGGGCAAGACGACCGGCGTCCCGGTGGCGGTGGTGCGCGGACTCGGACACCTCGTCACCGCCGAGGACGGCGAGGGCGTCCGGCCGCTGGTGCGGCCCTCCGCGGACGACATGTTCCGGCTCGGCACCTCCGAGGCGCTGCGCCAGGCCGTCACCCTGCGGCGCACCGTCCGCTCCTTCACCGCGGAGCCGGTCGACCCGGGCGCCGTCCGGCGAGCCGTCGCCGCCGCCGTCACCGCACCCGCCCCGCACCACACCACGCCGTGGCGGTTCGTGCTGCTGGAGTCGGCGGACACCCGGGTGCGGCTGCTCGACGCGATGCTCGACGCCTGGCAGCGCGACCTGCGCGAGCTCGACGGCTGGGACGAGGAGCGGATCGCCCGGCGCACCGCCCGCGGCGACGTCCTGCGCGACGCCCCGTACCTGGTGGTGCCCTGCCTGGTGACGGACGGCTCGCACGACTACCCCGACCGGCGCCGGGCCACCGCCGAACGGGAGATGTTCACCGTCTCGGCCGGCGCCGCCGTGCAGAACCTGCTCGTCACGCTCACCGGCGAGGGCTACGGCTCCGCCTGGGTCTCGTCCACGATGTTCTGCCGCGACACCGTACGAGCGGCCCTGGACCTCCCGGACGGCTGGGACCCGATGGGCGCCATCGCCGTCGGTCGCCCCGCCGAACCCCCGAAGCCCCGCCCGGAGCGCAGTGCCGACGCCTTCATCGAGGTGCGGTAAAGCCTGTCGCAGCGGAAGCAGAAGCGGAAGCGGAAGCGGAAGCGGAAGCGGACCGGCTCAGCGGCGGCGGTGGTCGTTGGGGGCCAGGCGGGGGCCGTAGCGGGGGGCCCGGGCGCCGGCGGCCAGCAGGAGGCGGCAGAGCCGGTGGCGCTGGGGGCGGTAGGGCTCCAGCAGGGCGAGCATCTGGGCGTCGTCGCTGCGGGGGCGACCGGCCAGGGCCCAGCCGACCAGGTTGGGCAGGTGGAAGTCCCCGACCGAGACCGCGTCCGGGTCGCCGTTGCTGCGCTGCAGCGTCTCGGCGGCCGTCCAGACCCCGATGCCGGGGACGGCGGTGAGACGGGCGAAGGCCTCCTCGTGGCCCATCGCCGAGGCCTCCTCCAGCCGCGGCGCCAGCCGGACCGCGCGGATGACCGTCGCGGAGCGCTTCGGGTCCACGCCCGCCCGGTGCCACTCCCAGCTCGGCACCAGCGCCCACTCGCGGGCCGACGGCGCCACCCGCATGCCCTCGGCCGGGCCCGGCGCCGGGGTGCCGAAGTCCCGCAGCAGGGTACGCCAGGCGCGGTAGGCCTCGTCGGTGGTGACCTTCTGCTCCAGGATCGCCGGTACCAGCGACTCAAGCACCAGCCCCGTCCTGGTCAGCCGGACCCCGGCGGTACGGCGCTGGGCGTCCCGCAGCGGACCGGGCGGCAGGACCAGCGACTCCGGGGCGTCCTCGGCGCCGAGCAGGGCGGGGGCGCGGTCGAGGAGCCAGTCCGCGCCCGGACCCCACGCGCTCGCCTCGACCTCGCCGCTGGCCGGACGCGGCAGCACCCGCAGGGTGCCGACACCGGCCGGGGTGCGGGAGGCGCGCCAGACGGCGCCGTCGCCGGTGCTGCGGTACGCCGGGTCGGCGGGGCCTCGGCGCAGCGGGAGCAGGGTGCGGGCGACGTCCAGCGGGAAGCCCGGGCGCCAGCGCCGTACTGCCTCCACTGCCGTCGCCTCCTGTGTCGCCTCCGGATATGAACGATACGCGCGGGGTCGGACAGGCCCGGAGGGGCGCCGGCGGGCGCCGCGCGGCACGAAGGTCCCGCGCCCCGGGCGGGACGCGGGAAGCGGAGGGGGACGGGGAGAGCGGCGGGTCAGCGGGCCTGGAGCCGGGCCCCGGCCGCGCGCAGGTCGGGCAGGCGGGCGTAGAGGGCGTCACCGGGGCACTCGGTGGCGACGCCGTCGCGGTGGCCGGAGATGGCGTCGAACTCGACGACGGTGCCCAGGGGGTAGCGGCTGGAGCTGGAGCCTGAGGTGAGCTTGGTGCGGCCGTCGGTGGCGCGGCCGGTGAGGCCGAGCTTCCAGGCGGAGATGGCGGCGAGGCCGTCGAGGAGGGGCTGGGGCGGCTGGTCGTCGACGTAGGTGCCGATCGCGGCGACGCCGGAGGTGTCGGTGTTGAAGCCGAGGGTGTGGGCGCCGTGGACGGGCTGCTCGACGCCGCCGGCCCGGCCCTCGTAGACGGTGCCGCAGCGGTCGACCAGGAAGTTGTAGCCGATGTCCCGCCAGCCGTTGGTCTTCACGTGGTACTGGTAGATCGCCCGGATCATCCGGGGTGCGTCGGAGCAGTCGTAGTCGGTGGCGGTGTCGGTGTGGTGGATGAAGACCGCGCGGACCGGGCCGGTGTAGTCGAAGTCCTTCCCGCGCAGTGACTCGTCGGCGCCCCAGCCGGCCCGGGTGACGATCGCCGGACGCGAGGCCTGGCCGGTGAGGAGCACGCTGGGCGGCCCGACGGAGGACCCCACGGGCGGCTCCGCGGGCAGGGTCCGTACGGCGGCGGAGGCGGCGCCTGGCCCCGGGTCGACCAGGTCGACCCGCAGCCCGGGCGGCACTCCGGCGGGCCCGGGCCGCAGTTCGACCGCGACGCCGTCACTGCGGCCGGTCCAGAGCGGGGCGGTGGCGCCGTGCGCCGGGTGGTCGGGGCCGTCCCCGGCGTCGGCCTTCAGCCGGCGCCAGTCGCTCCAGCGGCCGGTGGCCGCGTCCCGGGTGCGGACCTGGGCCACCGCGCCGGCGAGCGCGTCAGCCGGGCCGTCCCAGCCGAGGCCGAGGAGTTCGAACGGCGGGGTGTCGCGCGGGGCGAGTCCGGCCCCGGCGGGCAGCGGGAGCGTGGTGGTCGAGCCGCCGCCGGCGAAGTCGTGGCGTTGCGGGGCGGGCGAGGGGGGCGAGGGGGTCGCGGTGGCGGCGGGTTGGAGGAGGAGGGCAGCGGTGCAGCCGGCGAGCAGGGCGGCCGGTAGTGAAAGGCGCATGAAACGGATCGTCGCCGCAAAACGGACCGCCCGCCACGCCGCTCCGCACCCGTTCGGCCGCCCCTCCCGGCCTCCCACCCGAAGGCCGTAGGCTGGGGCGCACCATGACTGCGCCTTTCGCTGCCGATGCCCGCACCCCCGTCGAGCTGCTGCACGCGTTCCTGCGCGGCGGCACCCCTTCGGTCGATCCCGCGGCCCCGCTGGTCACCTTCTACGACGACGCCACCGGCGAGCGGGTGGAGCTGTCCGCCCGCACCTTCGACAACTGGGTGGCCAAGACCGCCAACCTCCTCCAGGACGAGCTGAACGCCGGTCCCGGCGACCGGGCGGCGCTGCTGCTGCCCGCCCACTGGCAGAGCGCCGTGTGGCTGCTGGCCTGCTGGTCCGTCGGGGTGACGGCGGTGCCTGGCGGCGACCCTGCCGCCGCCGACCTGGTGGTCAGCGGCCCGGACGGGCTGGAGGTCGCCCACGCGTGCGAGGGCGAGCGGGTCGCGCTCGCGCTGCGCCCGCTCGGCGGCCGCTTCCCGCAGCGTCCGGACGGCTTCCTCGACTACGCCGCCGAGGTGCCCGGCCAGGGCGACCGCTTCGCGCCGTACTCCCCCGTCGCCCCGGACGAGCCGGCCCTGGAGACCGCGGTGGACGGACTGCCCCTGAAGCTGACGGGCGAGCAGACCGTGGCACTGGCCCGGGAGGGCGCGGTCCGGCTCGGCCTGAAGCCCGGTGACCGGGTCCTGTCAACCCTGTCCTTCGACGACTGGTCCGGTCTGGAGGCCGGTCTGCTGGCGCCGCTGGCGGCCGGCGCCTCGGTGGTGCTGTGCCGCAACTCGCAGGGGCTGGACGCCGGGCAGTGGGAGAAGCGGACGGAATCCGAACGGGTGACACTGCGCCTCGGCTAACCCCCGGGCCGGGCCTGGCGGGTAGGGATCGCTGCCATGGCCGAGGACGACACCGAGCACCCCCCGACCGCCACTCCCCCGACGAACGGCCCCGCTCAGGAGGGCCAGTCGGCGGACACCCCTCCGGCCGGAACGAAACGCCCGCGCAAGCGCCGGCGGTGGCTGATGATCACCGCCGGCGCCGTCGCGTTCCTACTGGTCGCCACCGGGGCGCTGCTCTGGATCGCCTATCGCAAGCTGGACGGCAACATCCGCACCGACTCGGCCACCGACCGGCTGCTCGCCAAGCTGGAGGCCGAGCGGCCGAGCCGCACCGCCGGGGCGCGGGGCGCCGAGAACATCCTGCTGATCGGCAGCGACGACCGATCCGGCGCGAACGGCTCGTACGGCGGCGAGGCCGGCAGCCAGCGCTCGGACACCACGATCCTGCTGCACCTGGCCGCCGACCGGAAGCACGCGACGGCGGTCTCCGTCCCGCGCGACGTCATGGTCGGCGTGCCCGCCTGCGAGAAGCCGGACGGCACCCTCAGCCGACCGGCGCTGATGCAGTTCAACCAGGCCTTCGAGACGGGCGGTCCGGCCTGTTCGATCCGCACGGTCGAACAGTTGAGCGGCATCCGGATCGACCACTACGTGATCCTCGACTTCAGCGGCTTCAAGACGATGGTGGACTCGATCGGCGGGGTCGAGGTGTGCGTGCCGCAGCCGATCCACGACAAGGACGCCAGGCTCGACCTGCCCGCCGGCCGGCAGGTCCTGCACGGCGAGCAGGCGCTCGGCTACGTCCGGGTCCGGGAGAGCCTGGGCGACGGCAGCGACACCCAACGCATGGGCCGCCAGCAGCAGTTCCTGGCCTCGCTGATCCGCAAGGCGCAGTCGCAGGGCGTGCTGCTGAACCCGGCGAAGCTGTGGCCGGTGCTGAACGCCGCCACCTCCTCCGTCCGGGCGGACGGCGGGCTGTCCTCGCTCGGCGCGCTGTACGACCTCACCCAGGACCTGCGCGGTGTCCCCTCGGCGGACGTGGTCTTCCTGACCGCGCCGCGCCGCCCGTACCACTACGACTCGGACCGGGACGAGTTCGTGCAGCCGCAGACCGGCCAGTTGTTCGCGGCGCTGCGGGACGACCGGCAGGTCGCCGTACGGCCGCCCGCGTCCGTGTCCTCGCCGGGCCCGGCCGCGGGGACGGGCCCCACCCTGGCGCCGGGCCAGGGAGCGGGCGCCGGGACGACCCCGACGGCCGACGCGGCGGCGCTGGCGGACACGTCACCCTCGGCGAGCGCCGCACCCACCTTCGAGGGACGCACCGCCGACGTGGACGCCTGCGCCCCGCACTGAGCCCGGCACCCTGGACCGGCCCGCCCGCCGATCCGGACGCTTCCGCAATTGCTCGGCCGCGAGCGGTATTTGGCTCCGCACTGCCGGAACGTGGCGGAGATCACACCGGGAACGACTCCTCCGTTCGGCTCGTCTAGTGTGTCCGGATCGGCCTGTCCGCGCGGGCGGTCCGTAGCCGTGACCGGTCGAAGGTAGGGAACCCCGTGCACGAGGAGCAACCGGAAGCCGGACGGTACCGGGTGGAGCCGCCCCCCGGCGTCCCCCGGCAGCGCCGCCGGGCCGCCGAGGCACCCACCGCACCGACCGCATCGACCGCACCGACCACGGAGGGCCGCCGGGACAGCCGGCGGCGGGCGGCCGCGCTCGCCAAGCGCAGCCGGCGCCGACGGGCGCTCAAGTGGACGGCCGGGGCGGGCGCCCTGGTGATGGT
This sequence comes from Kitasatospora sp. NPDC048286, assembly GCF_043201735.1. NCBI lineage: Bacteria > Bacillati > Actinomycetota > Actinomycetes > Kitasatosporales > Streptomycetaceae > Kitasatospora > Kitasatospora sp. NPDC048286. The sequence continues at coordinate 15,404 of NZ_JBICZE010000031.1, read as the reverse complement.
GGCGGGCTGCGGTGGGGCGTACTACCTGTACCGGCACTTCAACGACAACCTGACCTCGGTCAAGGTCCAGCTGGGCGACGAGTCCGAGCGCCCGGCGGCCGCCGGGGACGCGCTGAACGTCCTGGTGATCGGCACGGACAGCCGGGAGGGCCTCGGCCGCGAGTACGGCGACGAGGGCAGCACCGGGCACGCCGACACCACGCTGCTGTTCCACATCGCCAAGGACCGCTCCAACGCGACGGTGGTCAGCCTCCCGCGCGACCTGATGGTGCCGATCCCGGAGTGCCAGAACGCCCAGGGAAAGAAGATCCCGGGCTCGACCCGGAGCGAGTTCAACAACAGCCTCGGCCAGGAGGGGCGCGACGCGGGCTGCACCTGGAAGACCGTCGAGAAGACCACCGGCGTCCGGGTCGACCACTTCGTGCAGGTCAACTTCGAGGCGGTGAAGACCCTCTCCACCGCCGTCGGCGGGGTCGAGGTCTGCGCGGCCAAGGACATCAACGACTCCGGCTCCCACCTCAAGATGACCAAGGGCCGGCACGTGGTCCAGGGCGACGAGGCGCTGGCCTTCGTCCGCACCCGGCACGCGGTCGGCCAGGGCGGCGACCTCACCCGGATCCCGCTCCAGCAGCAGTTCATCAGCTCGATGATCCGCAAGATCAAGAGCGACGACACCCTGACCAGCCCGAGCAAGCTCTACAAGCTCGCGGACGCCGCCACCAAGGCGCTCACCGTGGACTCCGGCATCGGCAGCGTGGACAAGCTCAAGGACCTCGCGCTGGACATCAGCAAGGTGGACACCAAGAACATCACCTTCACTACCGCGCCCGTCCTGGACGACCCCAAGGACAGCGACCGGGTGATCCTCAAGCAGCCGGACGCCGGGCAGCTGTTCGCGATGATCGCGGGCGACCGCTCGCTGACCGAGACCGCCGCGCCGCCCGCCGCGGAGGCCCCGGCCACCGACGCCGCGTCGCCCGCGCCGCAGGCCCCGGCCGCCACCGCGCCGGCCGCCGCCCCGGCCCTCCCCGCCAAGCTCGTCCAGCTGACGGTGCGCAACGGCAGCGGCACGCGCGGGCAGTCCGGGCCGACCGTGGAGAAGCTCCGGGCGAAGGGCTACGACAAGGCCGCGGTGGGCAGCGACGCACCGCCCGCCGACACCACGACGGTGTCCTACCCGTCCGGCCGGGAGGCCGAGGCCCAGGCCCTGGCCGCGGCCCTCGGCCTGCCCGGCGACGCCGTCCGGCCGGCCGAGAAGGCGGACCCGAAGGGCGGGCTGCTGCTGGTGCTCGGCAAGGACGTGCTGGCCGCCCCGACCGGCCCGGCGGCGGTGCCCACCGAGGCGCCCGAGGACCTCCAGCGGGTGCAGGCGGACGACACCGACGTCTGCGCCAAGTAGCCGCCGGAGTACGGGGGTTCCGTGCTGCTCCGGCTGCCGCTCCGCGGTCCGGGGGGGGCACTGCCGGCCACGGTCCGGGGGGCACTGCCACTCGGCGGTCCGGGGGCACCGCCGGCCGCGGCGGCCCGCTCGTCGAGGTCCGCGCCCGGCTCGGTCCCGGCCCCGGCCGACCCCGCCGTCGACTGCCGCCCTGCGCACCGGCGGCAGCGGGGCCGACGCCGGTCACGAGCGGGTGGCGAAACGAATCAGCGGGTGTGCGGGTCGGCGGTGTGCGGGTCAGCCGGCCTTCGAGAGCACGTCCTTGGCGGACGGGCCGACGCTGGCGATCACTCTGCGGGCCAGCGAGCGCGGCGAGGTCAGGAAGCCGAAGCCCCAGCTGAGGTGCATGGTCGCGAGGGCCACCGGCAGCAGCGCCTTGGCCTTGAACGACAGGCCGCGGCCCTCGACCGCCGCACCGCCGAGGATGCCCAGCAGGTAGGCGCCGGGCACCGCGAGGAAGGCCGGGTGGACGGCGGCGCCGAGCGCCACCCCGAGGACGACCGCGGCCAGCGCGGCCGGCGGGGCGAGGTAGCGCATGTTGACCGAGCCGCGGTGGTAGCGGGTGACCACCCGGCGCCAGCGGCCGTAGTCCTTGTACTGCTTGGCCAGCGCCCGCACCGAGGGGCGGGGCCGGTACGTCACCTTGAGCTGCGGGGTGAACCAGACCAGTCCGCCGTCCTGGCGGATCCGGTAGTTCAGCTCCCAGTCCTGGGCGCGGATGAACTCCTCGTTGTAGCCGCCGAGCTTCTCCAGCACCTCGCGCCGGAACACCCCGAGGTAGACGGTGTCCGCCGGGCCGGCCAGGCCGCCGGTGTGGAAGGCCGCGTTCCCGACGCCGATCTTGGAGGTCATCGCGGCGGCGACCGCGTGCTCCCACTCGGTCTCGCCCTCGGCGTGCATGATGCCGCCGACGTTGGCCGCGTCCATCTCGCCGAGCAGTCGGACCGCCGTGGTGATGTAGCCCGGCGTGAGCAGGCCGTGACCGTCCACGCGCACGACTATCGGGTGCCGGGAGCCCCGGATCGCGGCGTTCAGCCCGGCCGGCGTCCGGCCGGTGGGGTTCGCCACCGTCCGCACCCGCGGGTCCTCCGCCACCAGCTCGGCCGCGATCTCCGCGGTGCGGTCGGTGGACGGCCCCAGGGCGATCACCACCTCCATCGGCCCGGGGTACTCCTGGTCCAGGATGCGGCGGACCGCCGTGCGCAGGTGACGTTCCTCGTTGAGCACCGGCATGATCACGGAAACAGCCGGCAGCTCCTCAGCAGCCTTGGTGTTCATCGGGGCCAACCGTACCGGTGCGGACACGTCCCCGTCTTGTCCCGGTCAGGGCCTTCCGGGACGCCTCGCGGCGCGACACGGGCGCTGTGATCAAGAACACCGTACTCCCCCTCGGAGGCGGGCCGGAAGCGGTGTGGATCCGGTGTCGGTCCGGGGCGGGTTCAGAGTGCGTAGTGGGCGACGGTGAACACCGCGTAACCGGTCAGCGCGAGCCGGTTGACCAGGTGCTGGGGGCCGCCGAGGCGGTCCGGCAGGGCCTGCGCCGGGCGCAGGTCGGGGCGGTGGGCGGCGGTGGCGACGGTCCTGGCCAGCGCCGCCGGGTCGTACCGGCCGCCGAAGAGCGCGGCCAGCCAGACCGTCGGGCGGTTGAAGAAGGAGAACTCCCGGCCGCCGCGCACCCGGATGGTGAGCAGGTCCCGGTGCACCGCCGCCGCGGTGATCTCCGACCACCGGTAGCCGCGGGTGCGCAGCGCGGTGGCCACCCGCAGACCGTCGCGGTCGGCCACCAGCTGCCAGGAGAGCGCCTGGGCGCAGGCGAGGATCGCCAGCGAGCCGATCCACAGCGGGCGCAGCAGCCCCTCCCACCAGCCGTCGTCGTCGAGCAGCACGACGGCGGCGGCGACCAGCAGCGCCGCCAGCGGCCCGGCCGCCGCCCGCAGCGGCAGCGGCATCTCCCAGCGGCGGGCGGCGAGTGGCTCGGTGTCCGGACCGGGTTCGGGGGCGGCGGCGACCGTCTCGGCGGTCAGCGCGGCGACGGCGAGCTCGCGCTCGCGGTAGCGCCCGGAGCGCCGGCCGAGGCGCGGGGCCCGGGCGGCGGGGGCGACCACGGCCGCCACCCAGTGCGGGTCGCCGTCCAGCAGGCCGGGGCGGACGAGGAGCTGGTGGTCGGGGCCGTCGGGGCCGACGTAGAGCACGGCGGGCACGCTGCGCCCGGCCCGGGCCAGCCACTCGGCGGCCTCGGCCGGGGTCGCCCGGTCGAACAGCTCCTCGTCCTCCTCCTCGTCCTCGTCCTCGTCGTGGTCGAGGACCGGGTCGGGGTAGTCGGCCTCCTCGTCCTCGGTCGCCCGGTGCTCGGGTACCCAGGCCGGGGACTCGCCGTCCGGGGCGGCGGCGCGGGCCCAGCGGTAGCGGTCGCGTTCGACCAGCCGCCAGAGCCCGGGGCCGTCCGGCGGGCCGTCCAGCGGCAGCACCAGCAGGTCGCCGCGGGCGTCGGCGCGCACCCGTACGGCGAGCGCGGGGGCGGCGCCGACGAAGGCGGGCCTGTTCCGGCGGGCGCTCGCCGCGGCGGCCGAGCCGAGCAGCACCAGGCCGGGCAGGGCGATCAGGCCGCCGGCGGCCAGCTGGCCGGAGACCTCGTAGTCGTCGCCGAGGGCGCGCACCGACTCGCCGTTCACCAGCAGCGGGACGGGATCGCCGGAGCGGGGGCGGTGCTGCCACCAGACGTCCAGGTCGGCGGTGCGCTCGGGGCCGCCGCCGGGCGGCTGGAAGCGGACGGTGAGCACACCGTCCCGGTCCTCCCCGTCCACGGTACCGGTCACCCGGGTGGCCAGGTCGGCGGCGGCGGTCTCCCGGGCCTGCGCCCAGAGGCCGTACACCGGGAAGGCCGCGGCGACCACCAGCAGCAGGACGCCGAGGGCGCGGCGCAGCACGGGTGGGCCGTCCGGGTGGACGGGCGAGGGCGCGCCGGCGGCCGCCCAGGGGTAGGGGACGGGCGGGGCCATCAGCTCGTCCAGCTGCTGGCGGGCGCGGCGGCGGCCGGCCTCGGCGCCGAGCAGGACGGCGGCGAGCAGCACGTGGACCAGCACCGCCGACCAGCGGGCGAGCGGGGTGACCAGACCCTCCGGGAGGTACCAGAGCAGGGCCAGGACGACCGGCGGGACGAACACCCGGATCCTGGCCCTGGTGGCCAGCAGGACGATCTCGGCCAGCGCCGACCAGGCGGCCAGCCCCGAACCCCAGGTGTCCCGGCAGATGTTCTGGGCGTTGCACCGGCCCACGTCCGGTTCCACCACGCTCGCCAGGATCACGAACCCGAGCGGCACCAGCGCGAGCCAGCGGCCGTCCAGCCGCCAGGCGGTCCGGGCGGCTCGCCAGCGGGCGGCGGCCGCGCCGGTGAGGGGCGCGGCACTGGGGAGGGACGGGGCGTCCGAGGGGAACATCGGACGATCATCTCAGCACTCCGGAGAGCGGACGCCGCTCGGGCGGAGCCGCCCTGCGGGGGCGAGGACGGGGGCGAGGAACGGCACCGGGGCCGGGTGCTGTCGCGCACCCGGCCCCGATCCCCCGTGCCCCCGTTTCCCCCGTGGGCGTCCCCGTCCCCCGTTCCCCCGTGGGACCGCCCCGTTTCCCCCGTGCTCCGGACCCGGCGCCCGCCGGCGCCGGGTCAGTCCGTCGCGATGGCCGCGAGGACGTTCATCCGTCCGGCCCGGAAGGCCGGGACGAGGGCGGCGAACAGGCCGATCAGCACCGAGGCGACCAGCGTGATCGCCACCGTGGCGGTCGGGACGGAGAGCGTCCCGAGGCCCTGGTCCCGCAGCACCCGCTGGGCGGTGACGCCCCAGGCGAGGCCCAGCCCGGTGCCGAGGACCGCGCCGAACACCGCGATCACCACGGACTCCAGCCGGATCATCCGGCGCAGCTGGCGGCGGGAGAGCCCGATCGCCCGCAGCAGGCCGATCTCACGGGTCCGCTCGACCACCGACAGCGCCAGGGTGTTGACCACACCGAGCACCGCGACCGTGATGGACAGCGCGACCAGCCCGTAGATCAGGTACAGCAGGGTGTTGATCTGGGACTGGGCGAGCTCCTTGTAGCCGGCCCGGTCCTTGATGGTCAGCTGCGGGTACTCCTTGAGCCCGTCCTCCAGCGCGGTGAGCGTCTTCTCGACGTCGGCGCCGGAGGAGGCCTTGGCGAAGAAGGTCCGCACCGGCGGCTGCTCGGCGGCCGGGACGGCCTTCTCCATGGTGTCCATGGCCACGAAGGAGCCGTCGCCGAACAGTTCGCCCTTGCCGAGGACCGCGCCGACCGGCAGCGCCTGGGTACGGCCCTGGCCGTAGTCGACGGTGACCTGGTCGCCGACCTTCAGGCCGTGGTCCTTGGCGAAGGCGGCGCCGATCGCCAGCGAGCCGCGCTGGAGCGAGTCCACCGCGCCGGAGTCGACGGTCGGCCGGAAGTCGGTGCCGAAGAAGGCCGGCGGCACGGCGCTGAGCTGGGTCTTCGCCTGCTGCCCGTCCGACAGCCGGACCTTCGCGGAGAAGAAGGACCGCTGGATGGTGATGTGGTCGATGCCCTGGGTCCGCTTGACCGCGTCCATCATCTCGGGGGTGATCGCGGTGCGGCCGCCGGAGACGATGTAGTCCGCGCCCACCGACTTGTCGATCTGCGCGCTGGTCGAGGTGACGGCCGAGGAGCTGAACACCGCGGAGGCGATCACCAGCGCCAGGCCGATCATCAGCGCGGCGGCGGTGGCGCCGGTGCGGCGCGGGTTGCGCATCGCGTTGCGCTGGGCGAGCCGGCCGGACGGGCCGAACAGCGCCGGCAGCAGCGCGCCGAGCACCCGGACGACGGCCGAGGCCAGCAGCGGGCCGAGCACCACGAAGCCGACCAGGGTGAGCACCACACCGAGGCCCAGGTACCGGCCGCCGGTGGCGGCCTTCTCCGCCCCCGCGCCGAGCACCAGCACCGCGCCGCCGCCCGCCGTCAGCAGCAGGCCGAGGACGGTGCGGACCAGGTTGCCCCGGGACTCGGCCGGGGTGCCGTGGTCGCGCAGCGCGGCCATCGGCGAGATCCGGCTCGCCCGGCGGGCCGGGAGCCAGGCCGCGGCCAGGGTGACCACGATGCCCAGCGCGTACCCCGCGACGAACACGTCCGGCCCGATCTGCAGGTCGGCCGCCTCGAGGTCCATGCCGATCGCGGTCATCAGCTTGATCAGGCCGACCGCCACGCCCAGGCCGGCCGCGACCCCGAGGGTCGAGCCGAGCACGCCCAGGATCAGCGCCTCGACCAGCACCGAGCGGTTGACCTGCCGCCGGCTGCCGCCGATGGCGCGCAGCAGGCCGATCTCCCGGGTGCGCTGGGCGACCAGCATCGAGAAGGTGTTGACGATCAGGAAGGCGCCGACGATCGCCGAGACGAAGGCGAAGCCGAGCATCGCGTACTTCATGAAGCCGAGGCCCTTGCCGACCTGCTCGCTGCGGTCGGCCTTCTGCTCGGCCGCCGTCTTCACCTGGTAGCCGGAGCCGAGCCCGGCCAGCGCGTCCGCCTTGAGCCGGTCGTCGCCGCGGCTGCCGTCACCGTACGCCTCGACGGTGGTGAAGGCCTGCTCGCCGAGCAGCGTGCGCTGGGCGGTCGGGGTGTCCAGGAAGCCGAGCGCCGCGCCCGGGTTGGTGGTGGTGAAGGTGGCGATGCCGACGATGGTGAAGTCCTGCCGGCCGAGCGGGTTCTCGACCCTGAGGGTGGCGCCGAGGCCGAGCTTGGCCTTCTTCGCGGTGTCCGCGTCCAGCACCAGCTCGGTCGGGCCGCTCGGGGTGCGGCCCGAGGTGATCTTCACCGGGTTGCTCGGGGTGTCGATCCAGTTGCCGAGCAGGGTGGGCGCGCCGGTGGTCGGGCCGACCAGCTTGTTGGTGGCCGGGTTGATCAGCACGGCGTTCTCGACCAGGACCTGGCCGACCGCGCGCTTCACCCCAGGCAGCCCGGCGACCCGCTGTTCCAGCGCGACCGGGACGGTCGGCGGCTTGACGGCGGCCTGCATCTCGTCGTCGGAGGGCTTGGGCGGCTGGACCGAGATGTCGGAGGCGGTCGCGGCGAAGAGCTTGTCGAAGGTGCCGGTGGCCGTGTTGGAGAAGACCAGGGTGCCGGAGACGAAGGCCACCGACAGCACGACGGCGACGAGCGAGAGCGCCATCCGGCCCTTGTGGGCGAAGAAGCTCCGCAGTGAGGTCTTGAGCAGCATGATGGTGTCGCCCCGCCGCTCAGCTGGTGCGCTTGCCGTCGAAACGGCGCATGCGTTCGAGGACGGAGTCGGCGGTGGGCGCGTACATCTCGTCCACGATCACGCCGTCGGCGAGGAAGAGCACGCGGTCCGCGTAGCCGGCGGCGACCGGGTCGTGGGTGACCATCACGATGGTCTGGCCCAGCTCGTCCACCGAGCGGCGCAGGAAGGTCAGCACCTCGGCGCCGGAGCGGGAGTCCAGGTTCCCGGTGGGCTCGTCGCCGAAGATGATCTCGGGGCGGGCGGCCAGCGCCCGGGCCACCGCGACGCGCTGCTGCTGGCCGCCGGAGAGCTGGGTCGGGCGGTGCTTGAGCCGGCCGGACAGGCCGACCGTCTCCACCACCTGGTCCAGCCAGGCCCGGTCGGGTCTGCGTCCGGCGATGTCCATCGGGAGCGTGATGTTCTCCAGCGCGTTCAGGGTCGGGAGCAGGTTGAACGCCTGGAAGATGAAGCCGATCTTGTCGCGCCGGAGCCTGGTGAGCTGCTTGTCCCTGAGGCCGGTGATCTCGGTGTCGCCGATCCAGATCCGCCCCGTGCTGACCGTGTCCAGGCCCGCCAGGCAGTGCATCAGGGTGGACTTGCCGGAGCCCGAGGGGCCCATGATCGCGGTGAACCGGCCGCGCTGGATGTCGACGTCGACCGCGTCGAGCGCGGTCACCCTGGTCTCGCCCGAGCCGTACGCCTTGGTGACCTGACGGGCCGACGCGGCGACGGCGGACGCTCCGCCGGGAAGCTGGGGGTCGTACACGGCTGCTGGTGCCGTCGTCACTGGAGTCTCCTCAGAAGATGCGCTCACCCGTTGGCCCCCAGCCTCGCGGGCCCGCCCGCCGCGCGACATGGCGCAGGCGGTAGTCCTCGACCTGGAGTTGGCACCACCCTCCCGGTGGAGCCGGCCACCGGACCCGGCATGGCCGGGCCGCTTCCTGACGGGCGGGGATGTGAGAACCACGTTAGGAGTCGGCGGCGGACGGCTCGTCATCCGCCGGAATGACCCCTCTCAACCAAGGTTCTACGGGCCCCGGAGCGCATCCCCCTAGGGGTCGCCGCGGCCCGTCTCGGGGACGCCCCGTACGGGCCGCGGCGACGGGGCGTCAGCCCGCCAGCGCGGGTGCGGCCAGCCGCTCCAGGGCCGCGGCGAAGCCCGCCACGACCGGGGCCAGCAGCACCTCGGTCTCGCGCTCCACCAGGGTCGTGCCGTCCTCCCGGGCGGTGATGTGGCGGTCGAGCACGAACCAGCCCTGGGTGATGTGGTCGGCGCCCATCGAGCTGAGCACCGGACGCAGCGCGTAGTCCACCGCGAGGACGTGCGCGGGCGAGCCGCCGGTGGCGAGCGGCAGGACGGCCTTGCCGGCCAGCGCGTACTGCGGGAGCACGTCCAGCAGGGCCTTCAGCAGGCCCGAGTAGGCGGCCTTGTAGACGGGGGTGCCGATGACGACGCCGTCGGCGCGGGCGAACAGCTCGGTGACGGCGACGATGTCGGGGTGGTCGAAGTCGCCCGACAGCAGCGCGTGCGCGGGCAGGCTGCGGGCCTCGAAGGGGACGACCCGGTGGCCGCGCTCCGCCAGCCGCGCGTCGACGTGGCGCAGCAGGCGGGTGGTGCGGGAGGTGGCGGACGGGGAGCCGGAAACGGACAGGACGACGGCCATGGGTTCACCTCTGGCTGGAAGCGGGGCGGCGCGGGGCGGCAGGGCGTGGTGCGGTGGGGACCGCGCTGCGGCGGGGCCGGGACCGGGAGAAGCGGTGCCGGGGCGGCACCGGGGCCGCTACGTCGGCGGACGTGCGGGGAACGCGGACGTACGGGAGACGCGGGCGCGCGGGGAAGGCGGGCGCGCGGATCGTTACAGCGGGGCGCGCGTCAGCCGCGACAGAGCGAACAGGCCACACCGCGCCGCAGGTCGACGTGCCGCCGACGCGTGAGTGCCCAACGCTGATCCATGCCAGGAATGCAAACACGCCGTGTTCGAGCCGGTCAAGAAACGTTTCAGCAGCCGGAACGCCGGGTGTCCGGACGTTACGGCGGAACGATCCGGTACGTGCATCAAAACTGCTACAAGAGGCCTGGCGGACCCCCCGGGGGGAGTCAGCCCGACCTGGGTCGGGCATCCTCGTCGGCATGAACACGTGGCAGGAGGGCCGCCCGGGGGGCGGCGGGAACCCGTACGGCGGCAACGGCGGACGCGGCGCCGGCGAACGGCCGCTGCCGCCCTCGCTGAACCCGCGCGGGCCCGGGGCGGCCGCGCCGCGACAGCCGGGGCAGCCCGGGCCGTCCCGACTCGGCGGGGTCCCGCCGCAGGGGGCCGGCGCCCCCGGTGGCCGTCCGGGCGGGCCCGGAGGCCACGGCGGTCCCGGCGGTCCCGATGGTTCCGGTGGTCCGGGTCGCCCCGGTCCCGGCGGTCCGGGCGGTGCCGGTCGTCCCGGCGGTCCGGGCGGGCCCGGCGGCAGCCGCCCGTCCGGCGCCCAGGCCCGGCGCTGGCCGCGGCGGCGGATCGTGAAGTGGTCGGTCTTCGGCCTGCTGATCGCCGTCATGGTGACCGCCGTCTCCACCTGGTTCTGGGCGGACTCCAAGCTCAACCACGAGAACGTGCTCGCCGACTACCCCGGCCGCCCGGCCGCGGGCAAGGGCACCAACTGGCTGATCGTCGGCTCCGACAGCCGCCAGGGCCTCACCGACGCCGAGCAGGACGACCTGCACACCGGCCACGACACCGAGGGCAAGCGCAGCGACTCGATGATGATCCTGCACGTCGGGGACAACGGGAACACCCTGATGAGCATCCCGCGCGACTCCTGGGTGCCGATCCCCGAGCACCCCGGCAGCAACGGCAAGCCGGTCAAGGGCACCACCGCGAAGATCAACTCGGCCTTCGGCAACGGCGGCGGCCGGCTGCTGGTCCAGACCGTCGAGCAGACCACCGGCCTGCGGATCGACCACTACGCCGAGATCGGCTTCGGCGGCTTCGTCGGCATCGTCGACTCGATCGGCGGCGTCGAGATGCACATCGACCAGGACGTCAAGGACAAGGACTCCGGCCTCGACCTGAAGGCCGGCGACCAGACCCTCAGCGGCAAGCAGGCCCTGGCCTTCGTCCGCCAGCGCCACCAGATGGCCGACCAGGACCTCGGCCGGATGCGCAACCAGCAGAAGTTCCTCGGTGCCCTGGCCCACCAGGCCGCCTCGCCCGGCAACCTGATGAACCCGTTCACCTTCTACCCGCTGGTCGACTCGGCGCTCGGCACCCTGATCGTCGACGAGGACTGCGGGCTGACCGACCTCGGCTCGCTCTTCCTCGCCATGAAGGACGTCAACGGCGGCGACGGCAAGTCGCTGACCGTGCCGATCGGCAACCCGGACTTCCGGACCAAGACCGGCGAGTCCGCCGTGCTGTGGGACACCAACAAGTCCAAGCAGCTCTTCGACGCCTTCAAGAACGACACCGCGGTGCCGGAGTTCAAGTAGTCGGCCACCTCGTGTGACCGAGCCACCACAATGGGTGGATGTCACTCGTCACCGCGCTGATCCGCCACCGTCGCCACCGCCTCCTGGGCCGCCTGGTCCAGGAGGCGCTCGCGCTCTACGGGATGGAGGTGCCCGCCGCCTGCGAGATCGGGCCCGGGCTGCTCGTCTACCACCGCGGCTTCGGCACCGTGCTGCACCCGTACACCACCCTCGGCGCCGGCGTGACGCTCTACAACGGCGTGACCATCGGCCGGGCCGACCCGTGGGTGCCGCAGGAGGAGAGCGCGATGCGGCGGGTGGTGGTCGAGGACGGGGCGGTGCTGTGCGCGGGCGCCAAGGTGGTGTGCAAACAGGGCGTGCTGACCGTCGGCGCGGGCACCGTCGTCGGGGCCAACGCGGTACTCACCCGCTCGACCGGGCCCGGGGAGATCTGGGCCGGCGCACCGGCCCGGAAGGTGGGGATGCGGGCGGGCGACTGGGGGCCGTCGCCGATGCCGGCCCAGCCCGCCCCGAGCCACTCCTGAGCGGGCCGGCACCCTCCCGGACGGACCCACTCCCGGACGGGCGGACCCCTCCCGAGCGGACCCGATCAGACGAACGGCAGCAGACCGGTGCCGCACTCCGGGAAGCGGACCAGCCACTCCCCCTCGCCGCCGGCCGCCTCGGTGGCGCCCGCGAAGCCGTAGTGGATCGGCTGCCCGTCGCCGCTCAGCCACCTCGCGTGGGTCAGCTGCACCGACAGCGCGGCCGGGCGGAGCGGGGCGGTCACCTGGGCGGTCGGGGCCGGCTGCTCCAGCACCAGTTCGTGCTCGGTCTCGCCCGGCCGGAAGGTCACCACGGTCTCGGTGCCCGGGCGGCGCGGGAGGGCGCCCGCCGGGTCCGTCCAGTACGCGGCGACCATGACCGCGAGGGTGCCGTCCAGGCTGCCGGTGTCCGGGTGCACGTACTCCTCGTCCGCGACCCAGCGGGAATGGTGGCGGACCTCCTCCGGGCCCCACCGCTCGTCCCAGCGCACCCAGTAGCCCGCCACCCGCTTGACGGTCATGCCCTCGCGGACGACCCGGACGGCGAACCGCGCCGGGCCGACCGGATCGCAGCCGACCAGGGAGACCACCGTCACCTGTTCGTAGGTCACCTCGCCGTCGTCGGCGCCCTGCTCCATCATCGGTCAACCACCTTGCCGCTGAGTCGAGTTCGGCCGCGGATGGGGCCGCGTCCGAATCGAGCGTAGGGCCCCGGCCGAGGACGGCCACCCGATTGCCCGGTTCCGGCCCGGAGCGCGGCGCTCCGGGCTACCCTGCCCGCCGCACCGCGACCGGCCGCACCGGCGGGCATCGGACCGGGTGCGCGACCGGACACCCGGACGGATACGAAACCGCCCCGGAGCGGGGCGCCGGAACTCTCCGACGCCCCGCTCCGGGGCGGTGCGTGCCAGGTGGCGGCGGTCGTTACTTGACGTCGCCGACCACGCCGGACTTGGCGATGGTGATCTTGGCCGAGGTGCGGCCGCTCTGCGAGCCGAGGCCCTCGATCTTCTTGACCAGGTCCATGCCCTCGACGACCTCGCCGAAGACGACGTGCTTGCCGTCCAGCCAGTCGGTGACGATGGTGGTGACGAAGAACTGCGAGCCGTTGGTGTTGCGGCCGGCGTTGGCCATCGACAGCAGGCCCGGGCGGTCGTGCTTGAGCTGGAAGTTCTCGTCCGCGAACTTCTCGCCGTAGATGCTCTTGCCGCCGGTGCCGTTGTGGTTGGTGAAGTCACCGCCCTGGAGCATGAAGGCCGGGATCACGCGGTGGAAGCCGGAGCCCTCGTAGCCGAAGCCGTGCTGGCCGGTGGCCAGCTCGCGGAAGTTCTTGGCGGTCTTGGGGACGACCTCGTCGAACAGCTTGAAGACGATCCGGCCGGCCGGCTTGTCGTTGATCGTGATGTCGAAGAAAACGTTGGAAGACATGCAGGCGATGATGGCACGATCACCTGATCGGCGCTCGGCACCCCCGGCCGGGCGGGGCCGCGCGCGGCCGCGCCACCCGGTCGCGCGGTCCGGCTCCCGCGCCCCACCGGGCCGGCGCCGCGGAGGTTAACATCGTTGCCGGATCCAGGACTTGGCGCGGCACGGCGACCGGGGCGGCGGGGTGGACGGCATGCGGATCGGTGAACTGGCCCGGCGGACGGGTGTGAGCGAGCGCTCGCTGCGCTACTACGAGCAACAGGGCCTGCTGGCCGCCCGCCGCACCGAGGGCGGGCACCGGGAGTACCCGGAGGCCGCCGTCGACCGGGTGGTGCACATCCAGGAGCTGTTCGCGGCCGGACTGCACAGCCGGACCATCTACAAGATCCTCCCCTGCATGCGGGACTCCGACGGCGGCCCGAACGAGATCGCCACCCCGCTGCTGGTCGAGGAGCTCACCGCGCAGCGCGAACGGATCGACCGGACGATCAACGACCTGATGCGCTCCCGCGAGGTGCTGGACGAGGTGATCGCGACCGCCGCCGGGAGGCCGCCGACCGCCTCCGCGCAGCCGGCGGCCCCCTCCGAGGCCGCGTAGGAGCCCTCAGCCGAGCGGCGGGAGGTCCCGCTCGGCGACGGCCTGGTCGCCGCTGGTCTCCCCGGTCGGACGGAAGCCGAGGCGGGCGTAGAACTCCGCCGGGCCGTCCGGACCGGGGTGGTAGGTGACCGTCGCCCGGGTGCCGCCGCGGCGGCGGATCTCCGCGCAGACCTGCTCGACGGCGAAACGGCCGTAGCCGCCGCGCTGCCGCTCGGCGTCGACCAGCAGCCGCCACAGGCCGGAGCGGGGGAGGTCGCCGGGGCGGTCCGGGTGGAAGGTGATGTCGAAGAAGGCCATCACGAAGCCGACCGGCCGCCCGCCGTCCAGGATCAGCCGGGGCCAGGCCGTCTCCCCGTACGCGTACGCCTCGGCCAGCGACTTCACCACCGGCGCCACCAGGCCCTCCTGGCCGGGGCGGACCCGCAGCGCGAGGGCGGCGTCGATGTTCTCGGGGGTGATGGGAGCCAGGCTGAGCGCGGGCGGCATGATCGGCATGGCGGGCAGCCTAGAGATCACGGCCGCCCGCCGTCGCACGGTTTTCCGGGCGCCCCGCCGGGCGGGGCTACTGCCCGGGGCTACTGCCCGGCCGGGAAGTCGGTGCCTCGGCCGACCTCCGCCCAGGCCTCGGTCTCCCGCCGCGCCTCGTCGAGGGTGCCGAGGACGCCGTCCACCGCGTCGCCGCCGAGCGCGAGCCGCAGCGGGGTCCGCTCGGCGGCCAGCGCGGCCAGGATCGCCTCGGCGGCCTTCACCGGATCCCCGGCCTGCTTGCCGTCGGAGTCCGGCAGCCCGCTGCGGACCGGGCCGACGATCGGGTCGTACGCCTCGATCGGGGTGGAGTGGGCGAGCGCGTCGCCGCCCGCGAAGCCGGTGCGGAACGCGCCGGGCTCGACGATCAGCACCTTGACCCCGAAGCCGGCCACCTCCTTGGCCAGCGCCTCGGACAGCCCCTCCAGGGCGAACTTGGTGGCCGAGTAGGCGCCCACGCCGGGGAAGCTGAAGCGGCCGCCCATGCTGCTCATCTGCACCACCGCGCCCGAGCCCTGGGCCCGCAGGTGCGGCAGCACGGCCCGGGTGAGGGCGGCCGGGCCGAAGAAGTGCAGCTCCATCAGGTCCCGCAGCTCGCGGTCGGTGGACTCCTCTACGGCGCCGATCAGCCCGCGCCCGGCGTTGTTCACCAGGACGTCGATCCGGCCGTGCCGCCGGACGGTCTCCTCGACGACGACCGGGATCCGCTCCTGGTCGGTGACGTCCAGCCGGACCGGGAACAGCTTGCCGGGGTGCCGGGTGGCCGCCACCTCCAGCGTCTCGGGGCGCCGGACGGCCGCCACGACGGTGTCGCCGGCCGCCAGCGCGACCTTCGCGATCGCCCGGCCGAAGCCGGAGTTGGCGCCGGTGATCAGCCAGACCTTGCCGGCGGGGTCCTGCTCGGGAGTGCTGCCCATGATCGTCGATCACTCGCAATCGTCGTGTGCTGCCCATGAATTGACGATCATTTATGACACCGGCACGGGCGCCGCGTCCAGGACGGTTCGATGCCGGACGACATACGGCCCCCGACCGCGGACGGGCGGTCGGGGGCCGTAGGAGCAGGTCAGGGACGGTTACGGGAGGTTGCGGGCCATCACGATCCGCTGGACCTGGTTGGTCCCCTCGTAGATCTGCGTGATCTTCGCGTCCCGCATCATCCGCTCCAC
>NZ_JBICZE010000030.1:0-43303 GCF_043201735.1 Kitasatospora sp. NPDC048286 | reverse complement strand
TTCACAGGCCCCTGACCGTTTCGGTCTCTGCGGATCTCGAAGTCCAATGCATCCCCTGAACTGGGGTGTTGCAACGACTCCTAGAACCCAAGGACACTGCCGGGCCCTGTGGCCGTTCCGGTTACCTGCCCGGACGGCTACCGGTGTCGGGGCCGTCGCCTGCGGAGCACGACGAGCGCCCCGCCGAGGGCCGTGAGCGCCGCGGCGGTGAGGGCCACCGGCACGAGGTCCGTGCCGGTGCTCGCCAGGTGCGATCCGGACGGCGCGGGCGGTGCCGCCGGTCGCGTCGGCGGCACCGGTGCCGCAGGCGTGTCCGACGCCGTCGGCGGCTCGGCCGGAGCACTCTGCGTCGCCGACGGCACGGGCGCGGGAGTGGGCAGCAACCGGTTGACCGCGGTCACGGAGACCCCGGCGTCGAGGTTCTCCGGGTTCAGCACCAGCGGGTCGGAGACCGGCTGGTCCGGAACGGCGTAGCCCTGGGGCGGGCTGATCTCCTGCCAGTAGTACGTCCCCGGTTCGACCGTGGACCGGCAGACTCCGTCGGCCCCGGTGGTACAGGGGTCACCGACGCGGGTGTCGGGCTTCGTCCCGGAGGTCTGCAGCCCGTCGGTGCCGTTCGTCTCCTTCCACAGGGCGAACTCCGCCCCGGCCAGCGGCTTTCCGTCCTGGTCGTGCTTGACCAGGCGCACCGCGCCTTCCTGCCGCCGGAAGCCGATGTCGAAGGTGTGGTCGTTCTCGCCCGGTCCGCCGGTGGTCAGCGACCGCTCGGGGAAGCGGGCGCCCTGCGGGACGGTGCCCTTGGAGTCCACGAAGCGGTTGTCGCCGACGCCCGCCTCGGTCGGCACCCACCGGTACAGCGGCCCGCCCGGCGCGTAGTCCGCCGGCTCGTCGATCCTGATCGTGTACGTGGTCCTCGGCTTCAGGCCGCCGGGCACGTTCGAGTCGTCGAAGTAGTACTCACCGCGCGGTGTCGTCTTCGTCGACGCGACCAACGTGCCGGACTCGTCGTAGAGGTTGACGGTGGCACCGGGGACCGGACGCTGGCTCGGGCTCTGGATGCCCTTGCGCTCGGGGTCGTACCAGACCCGGTTGCCGATCTGCAGCGGCGCCTGGTCGCAGAGCACCTCCAGATCGCCCATCGAAGCACCCTTCCCGAAGGCGGGCCTGGAGTTCTTGGGGTTCGTGGGGTTCGTGGAGTTCAGGCCCAGGCCGGAGCCCGGGGCCCTCGTCCCGTCGCGGTTGGTGAACATCGTGCCGATGACCCACGCGGAGTCGGTGGGGTCCACGGCCGAGATCGCGATGGAGTCCTCCACCTTCGACAACGCCATGCCCGCGTAGGCGGCGTTCGGATGGTTGCCCTGGAAGGTGCCCACGCTGAAGAACCTGGTCCCCCGTGCCACCGTCCCGCAGCCGCCGTTCGTGTCCATCACGTACATGCCGCCGGACAGGCACGCCTTGTTCAGGTCACCGCCGGCCGCGAAGCTGTGGTACGTCGTGGGGTCTCCGGGCCGTGGGAACGCCGTCGCCTTGTCGGTGTGCCGGTCGCGGAACGCCAGCAGCATGGAGCCGTCGGTCTCGAAGGCGATCTCGGCCAGCTCGGGCTCGGGGTTGGCGTAGAACCCGGTGCCGGTGCACGCCTTGCCGCTCTGCTGGGCCGGGATGGTGCCCGTCCACGGGAACCAACCCGCTCCGGGGCAGCGGCCCTTGGCCGTGACCTCGCGCGGGTAGTCCAGGCGCTGGTCCAGCACCGCCTTGCCGAAGGCTCCCGTCGCCGGGTCGAAGGGCAGGACGACCGCACGCAGGTCCGAAACCTTCCCGGTCGACTCGCCCGAGCAGACCCCGCCGAGGTACCCGACGCCGTCCTGCAGGCCCAGGCCGAACGGACGCCAGTCCGCCGGCGAGGGGCAGCCCGGGTCCGGAACGGCGTAGGAGGCCTGTGGCTCCGGCGCGGTCGCCTTGGCGGCGTCGTAGCGGTACAGCCTGCGGTTGTTGAGGTTGACGACGAACAGGTCACGGCCGTCCTCGGAGACCTTCAGCGCGCCCAGGCTCTCCTTGCCCGCCGCGGAGAGGAAGGCGTCGTCGGCGGAGCCGGCACCGTGCGCCGATACTCCGGCGTCCGGGACGGTGGTGAACAGCGACGTCGTCCTGTTCGCCACGTCGGTGACATAGATCGCGCCGGCGCCGCCGGGGCCGTACGCCGTGTCCCGTTTGGCCAGCGCCGAACTGAACAGCCGCTTGCCGGACTTGCTCCACCCGATGCCGTAGACGGTGCCGGTCTCGGCGTTGGTGGCCAGGTCGGTCGTGTCCGTGTTGTCGCCGCGCGCGCCGTAGGGGAACGTCACCAGCGTGCGGCGGTTCTGCGGCTCGCTCGTCGCGGGCTGGCAGGCCGTGACCAGCGGGGCGTTCTTCTGGCAGTAGTCGCCGGGGTTCCACAGACCCGTGGTGAACTCGACGTGCTTGCCGCCACCGAGGTCGACGAACTCCTCGTTGCTGCTCAGCAGGTTCGGCGCGCCGTCCAGTCCCTGCCGCGACGCGAACGCCGGGAACAGCAGGCCCGGCTTCGGGTTCACGACCTGGACCCGGTACCTGCCGCCGGCGGACCGGGCCGTGCCCGGCGCCAGGGTTACCGTGCCGTTGGCCGCCGTCACGCCGGTGACCTCGGCGCCGTCGTCATTGGCGAGTACCACCGTGACCCCACCGATGCCCGGCTCCAGGGCCGGGCTCCACACGCCGGTGGCGTCGACCGCCCGGACCACCCGCACCGTCACCGAGCCGTCGTCCGCCTGCGGATACGCCGCCGGAGCCGTCAGCACCGAGCAGCTGCCGATCCCCAGGGCGAGCACCGCGACCCGGCCCACCGACCGCCGGCCCGGCAAGCCCGACCGCCGCCGGCCCGGCCCGCGCGCGACGCCGTTCATCTCTTCACTTGTAGGTGTCATTCCCGCTCTCATCGCTCAGGCGGTGATCCGCCTTGTCGACCAGGAGCTTAAAGGATTCCTAAACAACTACTGACAGTGATCGATAAATTGACGCACCGTCGAGGCCGCGCCCGCAGGGTGCGTCTTTTGCCGGAACCCCTTGACAGGTATAGACCACTCCGCTTGAGTCTGGGGCAGCCCCGCACCGGCCCGCACCCCGGTCGGCCCGTCCCCCACGACGTGCCCCACCCCGCGGGGCCCTGCTCCCCTGCCCCGACGTCCCTACCTCCACGACCGTGCGGCCCCACACCGCACAAGGGGTGATCAAGTGCCCACGAAACGCCTGCTCGCACTGCTCTCCGCCGTTGTCACGGCGCTGGTGGTGGTCCTGCTGCTGCCCGCGGCCAACGCCAGCGCCGCCGTCTGCGCCACGCCCTGGAACTCCTCGGCCGTCTACACCGGCGGCGCCGCCGTCTCCTACAACGGCCACAACTGGCTCGCCAAGTGGTGGACCCAGAACGAGCCGCCCGGCACCGGCGGCTCCGGCGTCTGGTCCGACCAGGGCGGCTGCGGCACCGGCCCGACGACGACCCCCACTCCGACCGTCACGCCGACGTCCACCGGCACGCCGAACCCGGGCGGATTCCCCGTCAGCCAGGCCCGGTTCGACCAGATGTTCCCGAACCGGAACCCCTTCTACACCTACCAGGGCCTGATCGACGCCCTCTCCGCCTACCCCGCCTTCGCGGCCACCGGCAGCGACACCGTCCGCAGGCAGGAGGCCGCGGCCTTCCTGGCCAACGTCAGCCACGAGACCGGCGCACTGGTCTACGTCGTCGAACAGAACACCGCCAACTACCCGCACTACTGCGACACTTCACAGCCGTACGGCTGCCCGGCCGGGCAGGCCGCGTACTACGGGCGCGGCCCGATCCAGCTGAGCTGGAACTTCAACTACAAGGCGGCCGGCGACGCCCTCGGCATCGACCTGCTGCGCAACCCCAACCTGGTGCAGACCGATCCGGCCGTCGCCTGGAAGACCGCGCTCTGGTACTGGAACACCCAGAACGGGCCGGGCACCATGACCGCGCACAACGCGATCGTCAACGGCTACGGCTTCGGTGAGACCATCCGCAGCATCAACGGCTCACTGGAGTGCAACGGCGGCAACCCCGCCCAGGTGCAGAGCCGCATCGACGCCTACCAGCGCTTCACCCAGCTGCTCGGCACCGTGCCGGGCTCGAATCTGAGCTGCTGAGCGCCCAGGACGCGTCCCCCACTATCGATCCTCCGGCCGCTTCGCGGAGCGGCCGGAGGATCGTCGAAGCCGGGACACCTCCTGCTCGGCACGCCACGACCGGCCGGCCCGGACGGACGGACACGTCGGCGGACGATCGGCGACCGACGACGTGCGACCGGCCTCATCCGGCGTCGGTCCCGGTCGGTCCCGCCTTCTTGGAGGAGTTCCTCCTCAGGCCTCGTCGAAGCGCCCCCATCAGGTGCCCGGCCGGCCCTCGCGGCCGCGTCCGGGGCTCCTCGGGTACCGGCCAGGGAATCCTCGCTCTCGTGAAGTCGTAGGCGGTCTCGGCGTGTTCGGCCTGGTCGATGCCGACCGTCTCGGTCTTCGGGGAGACCCGGAAGCCGATGGTCCGCTGGATCGCCAGCCCGAGCAGCCAGGAGATCGCGAAGGAGTAGACGGCGACCGCCGCGACCCCGATCGCCTGCTTGCCGAGTTGCCCGGGCCCGCCACCGTAGAACAAGCCCTTCGCGCTCTGGCCGACGTGCCCCGTGGCCAGGAGACCGATCAGCAGCGAGCCGACCGCCCCGCCGATCGCGTGCACGCCCACCACGTCGAGCGAGTCGTCGAAGCCCCAGCGGTACTTGAGCGAGACGGCGGCGCAGCAGAGCACGCCCGCGACCAGCCCGATCGCGATGGCGCCGAGCATCGAGACCGAGCCGCAGGCCGGGGTGATCGCGACCAGGCCGGCCACCGCGCCGGAGGCGGCGCCGAGCAGGGTGAAGACGCCGCGTCGGGTCTTCTCGTAGGCCAGCCAGCCGATCATCGCGGCGGCGGTGGCGACCTGGGTGTTCATGAACGCCATGCCGGCCACACCGGCGGCGGCCAGCGCCGAGCCCGCGTTGAAGCCGAACCAGCCGAACCAGAGCAGCCCGGAGCCGAGCATCACCAGCGGCAACGAGTGCGGCCGCATCGGGTCCCTCCTGAAGCCGATCCGTCTGCCCAGCACCAGGCAGAGCGCGAGGCCGGCCACACCGGCGTCGACGTGCACGGCCGTACCGCCGGCGAAGTCGATCACGCCCACCCGGTCGACCAGCCAGCCGCCGTTCCCGTTGTCGGTGAAGAACACCCAGTGCGCGACCGGGAGGTAGACCACGGTGTCCCACAGCGCGACGAACAGCACCCAGGCGGTGAACCTGGCGCGGTCCGCGATCGCCCCGCTGATCAGCGCCGGGGTGATGACCGCGAACATCAGCTGGAACGCGGCGAACACGGTGACCGGGATCGAGCCCTTCAGGTCGTCCAGGCCGATGCCGCGCATCCCCAGGTGGTCCGGGGTCCCGATCAGACCGGCGAAGGAGTCCGTGCCGAAGGCGAGCGAGTAACCGTAGAGGACCCACAGCACGCTGACGATCGCCAGCGCGACGAAGTTCATGGCGAGCATGTTCAGGACGCTCTTGACCCGCACCATGCCGCCGTAGAAGAAGGCCAGCCCAGGGGTCATCAGCATCACCAGTGCGGCACCGATGAGCACGAACGCCGTGTCGGCCGCGCTGAAGCCCTCCGGCATCGGCGTCTCCTCCTGCTGTCGATGCCACGCCGCCCGCGCGGACCGTGACGTACCGTACCGCCGGACACCACCCGGAACGGCCGAGCCTTCCCCCCGCATACGCCGAACGGGCGAGCCCGGCGGCCCTCGACGGCCCTGGAGCCGGGGTCAGGTGAGGCACTTGCCGGCGCTCCGGGCTCCGGGCTCCGGGCTCCGGGCTCCGGGCTCCGGGCTCCGGGCTCCGGGCTCCGGCGAGGGTGACACGACGGCCGCCTCGGCCGGTCGGCCCGCTGCCGCCGGTAACGTCCCTGGTCATGAGGATTCTGGTCACCGGCGGTGCCGGGTTCATCGGTTCGGCGGTCGTACGGTCCCTGGCGACCGCGGGCCACGAGGTCCGGGTGCTGGACGCTCTTCTGCCCGCCGTCCATCCCTCCGGGGTGATGCCCGTGCTGCCGAAGGGCGTGGAGGCGCGGCACGGTGACGTGCGGGACGCGGCGGCGGTCGAGCGGGCGCTGGCGGGCGTGGACGCGGTCTGCCACCAGGCGGCGATGGTGGGCCTGGGGCTGGACCTGGACGACGCTCCCGGGTACGTCGGCTGCAACGACCTCGGCACGGCGGTCCTGCTCGCCGCGATGGCCCGTTCGGACGTGCGGGACCTGGTGCTCGCCGGGTCGATGGTGGTCTACGGGGAGGGCCGCTACCGGTGCCCGGCGCACGGGGACGTCTCGCCCGGTCCGCGACGCCCGGCCGACCTGGAGGCCGGACGGTTCGAGCCCCCGTGCCCCCGGTGCGGCGCCGGGCTGAGCCCCGGGCTGGTGGCGGAGGGCGCCCCGACCGATCCGCGCAGCGTGTACGCCGCCACCAAGCTCGCCCAGGAACACCTGGCCTCCGCCTGGGCCCGGGCGTGCGGGGGACGCGTCCTGACGCTGCGGTACCACAACGTCTACGGGCCGGGCATGCCGCGCGACACCCCGTACGCCGGGGTCGCCTCGCTGTTCCGCTCGGCCCTGGCCCGGGGTGAGGCGCCGCGGGTGTTCGAGGACGGCGGGCAGCGACGGGACTTCGTCCACGTCCGGGATGTGGCCGAGGCCAACGTCGCCGCGCTCGCGGCGGTCGGCGGGCGGCTTCCGGGAAGTGCCCGGGCGTACAACGTGGGCAGCGGTGAGGTCCGGACGATCCGCGAGATGGCGGTGGCACTCGCCGCCGCCCACGGTGGGCCGGTGCCGGTGGTGACGGGTGAGTACCGGCTGGGCGACGTCCGGCACATCACCGCGGACTCCGCGCGGCTGCGCGGGGAGCTCGGCTGGCGGGCCCGGGTCCCCTTCGCCGACGGCATGACGGAGTTCGCGACGGCGCCGCTCCGCGCCTGACGCCCGGCGGTCGGAAGGCCGGGCTGCTCGCGGGAGCCACCGTGGCTCGCCCGAACGGGTGCGGCCGGACGGGTGCGGCCCGTCCGCGAAGGCGCGGTTCGGCTCTGCCGCGCCACCCGGCGGCTACCGTGACCGCCGTGACAGAAGCTCCCCCTCCCCCACCGGTCGGCGATGTGGTCCTGCCCTGTCTGGACGAGTCCGAGGCGCTGCCCTGGGTCCTCGAACGGATCCCGCCCGGCTGGCGGGCGATCGTCGTGGACAACGGTTCGCGGGACGGCTCCGCCGCACTCGCCCGCTCCCTCGGCGCGACGGTGGTCGAGGAACCCAGGCGCGGTTTCGGTGCCGCCTGCCACGCCGGACTGCGCGCCGCCACCGCCGAGCTGGTCTGTTTCCTGGACTGTGACGGCTCGCTCGATCCCGCCCAACTCCCCCGGGTCGCCGCCCCGGTGCTGGCCGGCACGGCCGACCTGGTGCTCGGCCGCCGCCGGCCCGCCACCGCCGGAGCCTGGCCCCTGCACGCCCGGCTCGCCAACGCCGTCCTCGCCCGCCGGCTGCGGGCCCGCACGGGCGTCCGGTTGCACGATCTCGGCCCGATGCGGGCCGCCCGCCGGGAGCAGCTGCTGGCCCTGGGGCTCGGCGACCGGCGCTCCGGCTACCCGCTGGAGATGGTGCTCGCGGCTTCGGCCGCCGGGCTGCGGATCGCCGAGACCTCCGTCGACTACCTGCCGCGGGCCGGCCGGTCCAAGGTCACCGGAACCGTACGGGGCACCCGCCAGGCCGTCCGCGACATGCGGGTGGTGCTGGCCGCGCCGCCGCCCACGCTCCTGGTGATCGCGAAGGCGCCCGTCCCCGGCCGGGTCAAGACCCGTCTCACCCCGCCCTTCACCCCGTCCCAGGCGGCGGCCCTGGCCGAGGCCGCGCTCACGGACACCCTGCGCTCCCTGGACTCGATGCCCGCCGGGCGCCGTCTGCTGGTCCTGGACGGCGATCCCGGCGACTGGCTGCCGCCGGGCTGGACGGTCGTCCCGCAGTGCGACGGCGGCCTGGACCGGCGGCTGGCCGACGCCTTCGCGCACGCGGCCCGGCTGGCCCCGGGCTCCCCCGCGCTGCTGGTCGGCATGGACACCCCGCAGTTGGACGCCGCCACGCTGTCGGAGCCGCTCTCCGCCGTCCGGCGGCCGGGCGTCGACGCCTGGTACGGCCCGGCGGCCGACGGCGGGTTCTGGGCGCTGGGCCTGGCGCGGCCGACCGCGGAGCTGGCCGCCCGGCTGCTGCACGACGTGCCGATGTCCACGCCGGACACCGGTGCGGTGCTCCTGCGCCGCCTGGCGGAAGCCCGCCTGGCCGTCCACCGGCTGCCGGTACTGACGGATGTGGACACCGCCGACGATGCCCGGCAGGTCGCCGCCGAGTCCCCCGGAAGCCGCTTCGCCGCCCGGCTGCGAGCCCTCACGACCGCGCCGGAGGTGGCGAGTTGACGGTGGCGGCGCCCTGGGTGGACGACCCGTTCGCCGAAGCCGTCCGCACGGGCCGCGGCCCGCTGTGGCTGCGTCACGAGGACGGCCGCCGGCTGCACCTGGACATCGAGCGCTGGTGCGCGCCCGCGGCCGGCGCCGACCACAGCCTGCTGCGGCGCTGCACCCGCCTGGGCGCGCCGGTCCTCGACCTCGGCTGCGGCCCCGGCCGGCTGGTGGCCGCGCTGTTCACCCTCGGGGTGCCCGTCCTCGGGGTGGACGTGACGAGGACCGCGGTGGCCCGCACGGTCGGCCTCGGTGGCCGGGCGATCTGCCGATCCGTCTTCGACCGCCTGCCCGCCGAGGGGCGCTGGGGTGCCGCGCTGCTGGCGGACGGCAACCTCGGCATCGGCGGCGACCCGGGCGCGCTGCTCCGCCGGGGCGCCGAACTCGTCGCCCCGGAAGGGCTGTTGCTGGTCGAGGTGGAGACGGAGGAGGTGGACGAACGGGCCGTCGTCCGGGTGGAGGGGCCGGGCGGGCGGCTCGGCCCCTCCTTTCCCTGGGCCCGTCTCGGCGGGTCGGCGACCCTGCGGCTGGCCGGCGCGGCGGGCCTCGTCGAGGCGGAACGCTGGACCTCCTGCGGACGCCGCTTCCTCGCCCTGCGCAAGGGCTGAACCCAGGGGCCTGCCGTGGTCCCCGACCGGACCGGCCCGGGAGCACGGGCAGCCTGGCTGTCCGGTCAGGGGTTGGTCGTCTCCGGCACCGCCCCGGCCATCGCCCGGCGCGCTCCGCCACGCAGCCGCCCGCGCACCAGCGGCACCGCGAGCACCCACAGCAGCGCGGCCCCGTACGCGGCGCGCTGGGCGTCCTCCCCGCCCGTCAGGTAGAGCACCTGCCCGGCGGCCGGCACCGCCAGCCACTCCCACCGTCCGTCGAGCGCGACCAGGGCGACCACCAGCAGCCCGTACCACGGGTAGCTCGGGGCCACGAGCAGCAGCGCCGTCCCGGTCACCAGGAGCGCGCCGCGCCAGGGCCTGGCCGGGTCGCCGTGCCGCAGGACCCGCAGCACCACCGCCGCCAGCACCAGTGCGGCCGCCCACGGCGTCCAGGGGTCGGGCAGCACCACCCGCAGCAGGCCGAACCGTTCGAGGCGCCCCTGCTCGTACCCCTCCTCCCTCAGGTAGCCGGGCAGGTACCCCAGCACGCCGGCGCCGGAGAGCACGACGTACGGGAGGTAGGCCGCCGCGAAGGTCCCGAGGGCCGTCGTGGCGAGCAGCACGTCGTTCCTGGTCGGCCGCCGGGCCGACAGCCCGGACAGCGCCCCGGGCAGGGCGAGTGCCGGGAGCAGCTTGGCCGCGGCCGCCGCGCCGAGCAGCGCGCCGCCGGCACCGGTCCGGCGGCGGGCCGCGCAGCCCAGCCCCGCCACCATGAGGAGGGCGCCCAGGGTGTCGGCGTGGGCGTCGTTGACCGCCCAGAGCGCCACTGCCGGGCACCAGCCCCACAGTGCCGCCCGCCGGCTCCGCCCGCCGACGGCGAGCAGCACACCGGTGGCGGCGACCGCCAGCAGGGCACCACCGACCTGCACGCCGCGCACCCCGCCGCCGAAGGGGTGTTCGGCGAGGAACCAGGCCTCCGCGACCGGCGGGTAGACGGTGTGCACGGCGGGCCGGTTGATCCGGGTGCAGTCCCCGGCCGCGGTCCTCCGCTCGTCCCAGGCCGAGCACCCGTCCCCGTCCGGGAACAGGCCCGGGTCGCGCAGCCAGGACAGCGCCGGATCGTCCGGGGTGTGCGCGTACGGGGAGACGCCGGCCGCCTGGACCCGCCCGTCCCATACGTACCGGTAGGCGTCGTCGCTGGTGCGCGGGGGTGCCAGCAGCCCCGTCCCGGCGACCAGGATGCTCCCGACCACCACCAGCGGCGCCACGTGGCGGTCGGCCACCCTCCGCAGCAGGAGCAGCGCGAAGGCGAACAGTGCGGCATCGAGGACGTACCAGCCGGGGAGCCGCGACCGGTCGGCGAGCGTCCCGCCGCCGGTCACGGTCAGCGCCAGGCCCGCCACCAGCGCGGCGACGGCCAGCGCGCAGGGCAGGACGCCCCGGGCCCGGTCAGTCACCCGGGATGCCGGGAAGGCCGGTCGCCAGTCCGTCCAGGACGTGCGG
This sequence comes from Kitasatospora sp. NPDC048286, assembly GCF_043201735.1. Taxonomy (NCBI): domain Bacteria; kingdom Bacillati; phylum Actinomycetota; class Actinomycetes; order Kitasatosporales; family Streptomycetaceae; genus Kitasatospora; species Kitasatospora sp. NPDC048286. The sequence continues at coordinate 32,616 of NZ_JBICZE010000030.1, read as the reverse complement.
GCAGGGGCACTCCCGGTCGACGGGCAGGGCCTCCAGCGCCTTGAACAGCACGGTGCGCAGCCGGTCGACATTGCGGGCGAAGACCGCCAGCACCTCCGCCTGGGTGACGCCCTCGCCCTTCTCCACACCGGCGTCGTGGTCCGTGACGAGGGCCAACGACGTGTAGCAGAGCCCGAGTTCGCGGGCGAGAGCGGCCTCCGGGTGCCCGGTCATGCCGACCACCGACCAGCCGTTCGCGCCGAACCAGCGGGATTCCGCCCGGGTGGAGAAGCGCGGCCCCTCGATCACCACCAGGGTGCCGCCGTCCACCGGCTCCCAGGCCGTCGAGCGCGCCGCCTCCAGGGCGGTCGACCGCCCCGCCGGGCAGTACGGGTCGGCCATCGACACGTGCACCACGTGCGACCGCGAGCCGTCCGGCAGCGGCTGCCCGTCGTAGAAGGTCTGCACCCGCCCCGAGGTCCGGTCCACGAACTGGTCCGGCACCAGGAGCACCCCGGGCCCGTACTCCGGCCGCAGCCCGCCGACCGCGCACGGCGCGATCACCTGCCGCACGCCCAGCGAGTGCAGCGCCCAGAGGTTGGCCCGGTAGTTGATCCGGTGCGGGGCCAACGCGTGGCCGCGCCCGTGCCGGGGAAGGAACGCGACCCGACGCCCCGCCACCTCGCCCAGGACCAGCGCGTCGCTCGGCGGCCCGTACGGCGTGTCGACCCGCACCTCCGTGACCGCGTCCAGCAGCTCGTACAACCCGGAGCCGCCGATCACGCCCAGCTCGGCCTGCGGGGAATCCTGACGCACTGCCATGTGCACCACCTCTCGTCGGGAGACGTCCGGTCACCGCGGGCGCGGGCCGGAAGGAAAGCCGTCCGCGTACGGTCCTACGGTTCGCGGACGCCGTGTTCGCCGGCGCGCGCCGATCGGCCGGCCCGGCGCGCGCCGCGGATCCGGAACGCGAGGGCGACGGCGGAGGCCCCGAAGAGGACCCCGGTGATGACGAGCCACCGGGGCAGGTAGACCTCGTCCGACAGACCCGTGGCGCCCGGGTAGGGCTCGGACAGGCGGAGGATCAGGGGGAACCAGACGAGCAGCAGGAGGCCGGACAGGCAGGCCGGAACGCGCAGGTGGTTGATCCAGGGCACGGCCGGCACCGGCTCGGGCAGGCGGCGCAGCACGGAGCGGGCCGAGAGGTCGGCGATCGAGTAGAGCGGGAGCAGGATCAGGTCGTGGGCGACGGCCGCGCCGACGAACCAGACCGCCACCGCGAGGGGCCGTTCGGCCACCAGGCGCTGGACCGCGTAGCCGGTCAGGGCGAAGGAGGCGAGGAGCGCGAGCAGGTGTAGGGGCCGCGCGCCGTACCAGCGGGTGATGGGGGCGAATCGGTCCATCGTCACGTCCTGAAGGTCAGTCGGCCGACCCACTTCGTGTTGTTCACACCGGGGTTGGCGGGGACGATGATGCGGGCGGGATAGCCGTGGTCGAGCGAGAGGTCTGCTCCGTTGACGTGCAGGGCGAGCAGGGAGAGCGGGTCCCGGATCTGGTTGCCGCGCAGCAGCACGGAGGTGTAGGGGCCGGGCGGCTGGACCGACTCCACGAGGACGTCCGCCGCGTCCGGGAGCCCGGCCATGGCCGCGAGCTCGGCGAGCGGCAGTCCGCTCCAGTGCTGGTCCTCGGTGGACCAGCCCTCCACACAGGCGATCGGCAGCCGGGCCGACCGCTGCGGCAGCGCCAGCAGCTGCTCCCGGGTGAACACCCGCACCGGAGCGGCACCGTACAGCTCCAGCCGCCAGTCGGGGCCGACCATGGCCGCCGTGACGCCGACGGAGGCCGCCGTCTTGTTGATCTGGAATCCGTTCGGACCGTTCGCGGGCTCACGGTTGTGCGGTGCCAGCAGCGCGGTGGCCCGGAGCCGGCCGCCGATGCTCTGCCCCGCCGTGACGACCAACAGGGCCAGCGAACCCGCGCCCACCAGGGCCAGCGCACCGCGCCGGGCGATCGTCGGCGGGGCCGGGTCCGGCGCCACGAGGCCGTCCGCGTCCGGCGGTTCGGGCCGGGTGCCGACGACGCCGGTGCGCAGCTCCCCCCACAGCGGGCGCGACCTCAGGGCGCGGACCAGCGTCCCGAGCTTGAGCGCGACGTGGACCACGAACGCGGCGATGAACACCCACGCCCCGTAGAAGTGCAGGGTGTAGAAGGAGCCCGGAAAGACGTAGTGGAGCTGGATGTTGAGGATCCCGGTCACGAACTCGAAGACCACCCCGCCGACCAGCGTCAGCAGCGACAGCCGTTCCAGGGCATGGGCGACACTGCGCACCGGCGGCCACTCGAACAGCTTCGGGATCACCGACCACAGCTTGGCCAGCACGACCGGCACCAGGACGACGCCGAGCGTCACGTGCACGCCCTGGGTGAGCCGGTAGAGCCAGGAGGGGCGGGTGGGCCAGTCGAAGAGGTAGAAGCCCAGCAGGCCCTTGTCCGGAGTCTGGTCGTTGAGCGGCCCGAGGTCCGGGTTGTACGCGGCGTAGGACAGCGCCCCGGTCACGAACAGGACCGGCATCCCGACGAGCAGCACCGAGCCGAACACCGAGGTCAGCCACGGCCCGCGGATCGGACTGCGCCAGAAGCCGGGCCGGAACGGCCCCGGCGGGGCGGGTAGCCGCCCGATCGCGCCCGCGGCCTCCGACAGCCTGGCACCCGCCGCGGTACGGGCCCGCCCGACGGCCAGGCCCAGCCGCCGCCCCGCACGGGCGCCCCACCGCGGCCGGACCCGGCTCCCGGACGATCCACCACCGCGCCCAGCCGTCACCACCGACCACCTCCAGCCGCTCGGGAGCCCCCGGGGCCTCGGCACCCGGGGCCCCTGCGGCCCGGGAGGAGAGCCTGGTCGCCCGTTCTCCACGCCGCCGCACGTCGCCGCGGAAGCCTGTCGGCCGCAGCTCGCCGCACAGCAAACCACCCACCCCCAACAGCCCGGGCGAAGCCACACGGGCGGACGAAGAGACCACCCGAACGGGCGGTTCCCGGGCCGCAGGCCCGCCTCGATCGCGACGGGGGACGGACTCGTGCGAGCGCGTCGCGGGCGAAGGCCTGGGCGCCAGCCGGCCCGAAGATCTCGCCGATGGCTTCGGCAGCCGTGAAGGCCCCAGCGGGCACCGGTGAATCCCGAGGACGCCCAGGGGAAGCGCGGTGGCGGGGAGTCGGAGACATGCGCGACCGAGAGGTGTCGTAGGCGCCTGGCCCGCCCAGCACCGCCCTCGCCTTGCGAGACCTCCGCGGAGGGCAGAACCTGAAAGTGAGGCATGCCACCGATCACATCGACCGAGCGCAGACGGCTGCGGGGCTCGGCCACCGCGGCCCGTGCAGGGAGCGGGTTCCGATGAGGCTTGTCGTCGATCTCAACCGGTGCCAGGGATTCGCGCAGTGCGTCTATCTCGCTCCGGACGTCTTCGCCCTGCATGGCGATGAGGCGCTGCTGTTCTCCCCTCGCTTCGACGAGGCGCAGCGCGACCGGGTGGAGGAGGCTGCTGCCGCCTGCCCGGTCCAGGCCATACTTGTCGACTACTCCGACGAGCCGACGAAGGGTGTGGAGCCCCATGTCGGCTGAAGCGGACGTCGAGGTCCTGCGGCGGGAGGGCCGCATCGTCGTCGTGGGTGCTTCGCTGGCCGGCCTGCGGGCGGCGGAGACCCTGCGGGACGAGGGCTTCACCGGATCCCTGACCATGATCGGTGATGAGCCGTACGAGCCCTACGACCGGCCGCCGCTGTCCAAGCAGGCGCTGCTCGGGCGGGCGCGGGCCGAGGACACGGCGCTACCGCGGCGGCGTGAGATCGATGCCGAATGGCGTCTGGGCGTCGCGGCCGAGGGCCTGGACCGGGACGCCGAGCAGGTGCGCCTGGCGAACGGTGACGCCGTTCCGTACGACCGCCTGCTGATCACCACCGGGACCAGAGCGCGGCCCTGGTTCCACCCGGAACAGGCAGCTCTTGACGGGGTTTTCGCACTGCGCACCCGCGACGACTCCGCGCGCCTGAAGCGGAAGCTGGCCGGCGGCCCGTCCCGAGTGCTGGTGATCGGCGCCGGTTTCACGGGCTCCGAGGTCGCCTCCGCCTGCCGGGAGCTGGGCCTCGAGGTCACGGTCGCCGAACGCGGCCCCGCGCCGCTGGTGGGCGCACTGGGCGGGGTGATCGGCGCGGTCGCCGACCGGCTGCAGCGCGGGAAGGGAGTCGATCTGCGCTGCGGCGTCAGCGTCACCGCCCTGGAGGGCGACTACGCCGGACGGCTCAGGCGCGCCCATCTGTCGGACGGCTCGGCGATCGAGGTGGAGGTGGCGGTCGTCTCGCTCGGAGCGATCAGGAACACCGACTGGCTCGCCGGCTCCGGGCTGGCCGCAGGCCCCCGGGGGATCGCATGCGACGCCGGGTGCCGGGTCTTCGACGTCAACGGCATCGTCACCGACGACATCTACGCCGCCGGTGACGTCGCACGCAGCCCGCACCCGCTGTTCGACTACCAGTTCCTGTCGCTGGAGCACTGGGGCAACGCGGTCGAACAGGCAGAGATCGCCGCCCACAACATGATCTGCGCGGGTCCCGATCGCCGTCCGCACCTGTGGCTGCCGATGTTCTGGTCCTCCCAGTTCGGTGTGAACATCAAGTCCGTGGGTGTGCCTTCGCTGGGCGACCAGCTGGTCGTCGCCCAGGGGGCGCTCGCCGAGGACCGGTTCGTCGCGGTGTACGGCTACCGCGGCCGTGTCATCGCCGCGGCGTCCTTCGACGGAGCCAAGTGGCTGGGGTTCTACCAGCGGCAGATCGAGGCCGCCGCGCCGTTCCCGCCGGAGTACCGCACGGTCGACCGCCGCGCCGAAACGCTGGAGCCGGTCGACCCGGCCTTCCCCGACCCCCACCTGCCCACCCACGGGCCCACCGTCACGCTGACGGGTCACTCACCGAGCGAGCGGCGTGTCGCGTTCGTTCCGGCACGTGCCTGATCACCGGCCCTGTGCCGCCCGGAGCCCTCAGGAGACACCATGACGCCCGCCACCATCTCCGCGCAGATCACCGACTACGCCAATCGAGCCGATCCGTACCCGCTCTACGCGGAACTGCGCGAGCAACCGGTCAGGCGGGAGGACAACGGCACCTACCTGGTCAGCACCTACTACGAGGTGCGGAACCTGGCCAACGACCCGCGGCTGAGCAACGACATGAGCAACCGCCCGCCCGGCTACGCCCGCATCGGGCACCCGCCGGAGGAGAGCGGCCCGCCGCCGAGCTTCATCTTCACCGACCCACCCGTGCACGACCGGCTGCGCGCCACCGTCACCCGGCCGTTCGGTCCCCCGCACAGCCCCAGATTCCTCGACGGCCTGCGCGGAGACCTGGCCAAGGTCGTCACCGAGCTGCTCGACGCCTTCGAAGGCAAGGACCGGGTCGACATCGTCGAGGACTTCTCCTACCCCCTTCCCGTCACCGCCATCTGCAAGGTCCTCGGTGTGCCGCGCGAGGACGAACAGCGCTTCCACGTCTGGGCCGACGCCCTGGCGTCCTCACTCGATCCCCACCCCGGCGGCGACGACGACCCCGACAAGGCACAGCGGGCACGGCAGGACATGGGCGCCTACCTGTCCGACCTGATCGAGACCAAACGCCGCCACCCCGGCCCGGGGATCCTCAGCGAGCTCGCCCCCGACATGACACCGACGGACCTGGAGGCCACCGCGATACTGCTCCTGGTCGCCGGCCACGAGACCACCGTCAACGCGATCACCAATACGACCCTCACCCTGCTGCGCCACCCCGACGTCCTCGACCGGTTCCAGAACGAGCCGGAACTGGCCGCCCCGCTCATCGAGGAATCGCTGCGCTACGAGCCCCCGGTCCAGTTCGTCCCGTGGACCACCGCCCTGGCCGACATCGACGTCGCCGGCACCACGATCCCCAAAGGCTCACCGGTCTGGCTCATGCTGGCCGCGGCCAACCGCGACCCCAAACGCTTCAAGGACCCCGACCGGTTCGATCCCGACCGCAAGGACAACCAGCACCTGGGTATGTACACCGGCATCCACTACTGCTTCGGCGCCCCTCTCGCCCGCATGGAACTACATCTGGCCGTGCCCGAACTGTTCCGCCGGGTCAAGTTCTCCGGGTTGCTCGAGGACCCGCCGCCGTACCGCGCCAACGCCGTACTGCGCGGCCCCCGCCACCTTCCCGTGGCGATCGAGGGCCTGGTGGCCTGAGCCCCACTGAACGAGGGTCGGGCGACATCCGGGCCGGGCGCCGCCGCGGCCGGTCGCGGCTGCCGTCCCCAGGGCCTCCTGGCCACCTGCGGCAACCGTGAGAAAGCGCGCCGCCACTACGAGCGCACCCACTGCCCCGGTCTCTCCCCCACAGGTCGACACGCGCTCCCTGACCGCACCGGTGGGATCGGTCCGTGAACCGTCCGCCGAGCCCGTCACCCACAGCGCCCAGGCGGGCGGGTGCGGGTGACCGCTTCCTGCGGGATCGTGGCAAGGAGGCAGCGGCTCCGCGGTACGGACGCGGGCCGCGACCCCGGACACAGGAGTGATCGACGATGGCGAAACTGCTCTTCGTTCTGACCGGATCCCCCTACTGGACCCTCAAGGACGGCACACGGCACGCCACCGGCTACTGGGCCGAGGAGTTCACGGCGCCGTACACGGCGTTCACGGAAGCCGGCCACCAGGTCGTGGTGGCCACACCCGACGGCGCGATCCCCAGCGTCGACATGATGAGCCTGCGCCCCGACATGGCGGGAGGCGCCGAGACCGCCCTGGAGCTGGAAGGCGTCATCCGTTCCGCGGAGGAGCTCCGACGGCCGATCCGGCTGTCCGACGCCCGCTTGGAGGACTACGACGCCGTCTACTTCCCCGGCGGCCACGGCCCGATGGAGGACCTGTGGCTCGACGCCGACGCGGGTCGGCTGCTGACCGCGGCACTCGCCTCGGACAAGCCCCTCGCACTGGTCTGCCACGCCCCCGCGGCGATGCTGTCCACCCGGGTGCGCGGGGTGTCCCCCTTCGCCGGTTACCGGGTCACGGCCTTCACCAACGACGAGGAGTACGCCGTCGGCCTGGCCCCCAGGGCACGCTGGCTGCTGGAGGACGAGCTGAAGGAGCTCGGGGTGCAGTTCGAGCGCGGAGAGATGTGGAAGCCGTACACGATGGTCGACCGCAATCTGTACACGGGGCAGAACCCGGCCTCCGCCGGCGCGCTGGCGCAGCTGCTGCTCAAGGTCCTGAAGTAGGCGCTGGCGCAGCTGCTGCTCAAGGTCCTGAAGTAGGCGGCGACCTCCGGGCCGCCCGTGGTGCGCAGTCCGCTCACGGGCGGAGGCCGTGAGGGCGGCGGGCGCCAGGAGCCGACCGAGAGGTCGACGGAGGGACGGACGCACGGCCCGCCGCCGGCGGCCGCCGTTCACCGGCTGCGCAGGTGAGAGGCGACAGCACCTGTCGCCCGTCTAGCCGCTCGCGGTCACGGCCTTGAGCTCGTCGAGCGATTCCCGCATCAACTGCGACAACTCGCGTTCCTCGGACGCCGCGATCCAGAGCTCGAAGCCGACCTTGAAGACGGCGACGCCCACCTCGGCGGTCAGGCTCGCGGCCGGCCCCGCGACGCCTCGTCGGCGCAGGGCGTCGGCGAGCGCGGCCGAGATCGAGGCGAGCTTGATCAACTCGCGCTCCTGGAGTTCCGCGTTCGCCGCGATGACGGCCTGTCGCTGCCGGGCGAACTCACGGCGGCCGACGAACTCCTCGGAGACTGCCTCGAGTCCCGCCGCTATCGCGTCGATCGGCGCCGCGGACTCCGGGGCACCGGCGACCGCCTGCACGAACAGCTCCTCCAGCGAACCGGAGCCGGCGAACAGCACCTCGCGCTTGTCGGCGTAGTGCCGGAAGAAGGTCCGCTCCGTGAGCCCGGCCCGTCTGGCGATCTCCGCCACCGTGGTCTGCTCGTAGCCGCGCTCGCCGTAGAGCTCCAACGCCGCTTTCGTCAGGCGTCCGCGCGAGTCCGGCTCCCATCTACCCATGCGTAGATCCTACGCGATGACAGTCACTGACATCAGGTGCTAGAGTCGATGACAGTCACTGACATCGATAGTCTGGGGTGCCTTCCCATGCGTATCTTCGTAACCGGTGCGTCCGGCTGGATCGGCTCCGCCGTCGTTCCCGCGCTCATCGGCGCGGGCCACCAAGTCGTCGGACTCGCCCGATCCGACACCTCCGCCGCCGCGCTCACCGCGGCCGGCGCGGAGGTCGTCCGCGGGACCGTCGACGACCTCACCGTGCTGCGGAACGCGGCCGCCGCGTCGGACGGGGTGATCCACCTCGCCTTCAAGCACGACATCGCCTTCACCGGCGACTTCCCTGGCGCCGCCGAGGCCGATCGCCGCGCCGTCGACACGTTCGGCGACGCGCTCGCCGGCACCGACCGACCCTTCGTCCTCGCCTCCGGCGTGGCCGGCCTCACGCTCGGGCGCGCGGCGACCGAGCGGGACATGCCCGTGATCGACGGCTCGCCGATGTCGATCCGATCGGCCACCGCCCAAGCGGCGCTCGCACTCGCCTCGCGCGGCGTCCGCTCCTCCGTGGTGCGACTGTCTCCGACCTGCCACGGCGAAGGGGACAACGGCTTCATGGCGGCCCTGGTCGCCACCGCCCGGGCCAAGGGTGTCTCCGGCTACCTCGGCGACGGCGCCAACCGCTGGCCCGCCGTCCACCGCCTCGACGCCGCACGGCTGTTCCGTCTGGCCGTCGAGAAGGCCCCCGCCGGATCGGTGCTGCACGGAGTCGCCGAGGAAGGCGTCGCGATCCGCGACGTCGCCGAGGTGATCGGCCGCCACCTCGACGTGCCGGTGACCTCCGTGGCCCCCGAGGCCGCGGCCGAACACTTCGCCTGGCTGGGCGCCTTCCTCGGCATCGACGCCCCGGCATCGAACACCCTCACCCGCGACCTGCTGGACTGGCAACCGACCCACCCCGGCCTGCTCGACGACCTCGACCAGGGCCACTACTTCCACACCCCCGCCACCAGGGCCTGACCAGCCGCGGAGGCGCCGCCTGCGCGGTGCGCGTCCGATCTCACGCAGGCGGCGCTGCCGCGGGGTGGACGAGCTGCCCGACCGGATCGCGCACCGGGCCGCCCTCGACCGGCCATGACGCCCCACCTGCCTCACCGGCGGAAGCCACGTCACGGGGCATTCCAGAGATCCTCAGCAGCGGCGGGGTCGGTGAACGTCCTGGTCCAGCCGCCGAACGACTCGTTGGAAGCGATGGCGGCCCTGCGCTTCTCCTCGCGTTCGGACTGCTGTGGGGGCTCTCGGCACGCCGAGAGCCCCCACCGAAATCCCGTCCGTCTGAACAGATCTACGGGACCTTCACCGCCACCCCGACTCGGCCCTCATCCGGTGGTTCCGCAGATAGGCTCCGCAGCCATGACTCCAATTCACCTGTCCGGCCCCAAGTTGGCACTGCGCGAGGTCGAACCCGAGGACGTCGACGACCTCCTGGCCATCTACGGCGACCCCGAGGCCACCCGGCACCTCAGCTTCGAACCCCGCACCCGCGAGCAGGTCGAGGCGATCACGAACCGGTCCATCGCCTCCGCACACGCCGCCCCGCGCACCGAGTTCTGCCTCGCCGTCACTGCCCTCGGCGAGCACCGACTGATCGGCTACGCACGCCTGGCCACCGAGCCGCAGCAGGCCGCCACCATCGGCTTCGCCCTCCACCAGGCCGCGTGGGGCAAGGGCCACGGCACCGAGACCGTGCACCTGCTGTTCGCGCTCGGATTCGACGTCCTCGGCCTGCACCGCATCTGGGCCGCCCGCTCCCCGCTCAACGAGGCCTCGGCGCGTACCCTGCTGCGGGCCGGTATGACCGAAGACGGACGCATCCGCGACCACGTCTTCGTCCACGGCACCTGGCGCGACTCGATCACCTACTCGATCCTCGAACACGAGTGGAGGCCGATCGACGGACTGGAGACGGACGGAGCTGCCAAATCCGACGGTGGACGCAGCCCAGGGAGGTGATCCGATGCCGCCCAAGCCTCCTCCCCCTCGCACGACCGGGCTCTGGCCGATCCGGCACCAGGTCCCGCCGCGCGGCGGTGTCATCGACTGTTCGGCCTCGTCCTCGATCCTGTCGACGCCGGCAGCCCCGCCGCCCTGCGGGTACCTCACGGGCCCGGGGCCACCGGAATCGACTGACGGCCGTCACACGAACGGCCGCAGCACCACCCGAACAAGCTCAGTACGCAGAGCGGGCCCGTCGACGGGCGTGGAGCGGGTCCGGCCCGACGGGTCGCCTCCGCGCAGGCTGAGCGGAGCTGGTCGAGGCCCCTTCGCCCTCCTCCACACCGCTCACGGCACACGATGGCACCTAGTAACGTTACTAGGCGCCCTGGCTTCCGCTCATATCGCTGTGCGCCAGGGCCGGCTCTGCGCTCCGGCCGTGACAGCCGGAGCACAGCCGACCGATACCAACTGTCACTGGTCCGTTCCGAGGACTGAGATCCGGACAGGAGAGCAGCAGGTGAGCACGGCACATGCCGGCGCCGGTGACTACAGCCAGGTGCCGAACCCGGAGCAGGCCCTGAAGTACGCGATTCAGCACATCGCGGGTGACCTCGTCGAGATCGTCGAGGGAGTCATCACCCCCGTGTCACCGTCCTGGGCCCACGAGACCACCGTCGACCTGATCCGCGAACAGATCGGGCCCCGCATGCGCGAACTCGGTCTCCGTGCCGGTTCCGGGAACCTCGACCTGCCCGGCACGGAGAACTACTACGTCCCCGACCTCGCCGTAGTGCCCGCCGAACTCGCGAAGACCGAAGGAGCTCTCCTGCCCGACCAGACCGTGCTCGTCGTCGAGGTGACCTCGCCGTCGAACGGTGACTCCGACCGGACCGCGAAGCGCCGACGCTACTCACAGTTCGGTGCTCCGGCGTACCTCCTGGTCGACCGTCAGGAACGCACCTGCACCCTCTTCTCCCAGCCCGGCCGGCTCGGCTACACCCTGGTCGAAGGCCCCCACCCCTTCGGCACTCCGCTGCAGCTCCCGTCACCGTTGAACGTCGAACTCGACACAGCGGGTTTCTGAGTACCGACCCGGCGGGACGGAGGTCTCGTGTGAAGCCGGTACCTCGGCCTCGTCAGGGTCACCACCACGCGTACGAGATCCTCCCGGTTCTCGGCACGGTCGGTGAGGAGCTGAAGGCGGTGCTCGATCGAGCCGGCCTGCCGGTGGACAGCTCGCTGGAGCCGCTCGACGAGATCGACGGGCAGACGGACGCTCAGCCGGGCGTCGGAGCGCGTCGCGCCGCGCGGCCGGCTTGGCTCGCCGGGGCGCGGGCGACCGCCATGTCCCGGGTGCCGGCCAATCACCCGGCGACCCGTTCCTGTTCCTCGATGCGTCGCTGGAGACCGTGCACGGCCGAGGAGTCGATCTCGGCGTTCAGGCGGGGTCAACCGGTTGGGTGGCCCGGGCGCACGCGCGAGTGTGTCAGGCGGAGGCGAACTCCACGTACTCGATGATCGCGCCGCCAGGGTGCCGGAGCGTCGCGTTGCGGCCGGTGGGTACGGCGTTGGGGCCGTCGAGCACGGTGCCGCTGTCGAGGATCTCGTCGAGCGAGTCGACCAGCACGGTGGCGTGGGTGTCCCGGTACGGCGCGAGCGCCTCGGGTGTGCCGGCGATCAGCAGGAAGCCGCCGACGCGGGCCAGTTCCAGGTCGCGGTACTCGAACCGCAACCGGGGCGGCTCGCCGACGAGGGCGACGAAGGTGGGCAGGGCGATGTCCAGGTCGTCCACGTAGACGCGGGCAAGGGTGTCGAGTGCAGGCATGGCGAACGCTCCGGAGCAGACTTGATGGGCCACTGAAGATCGTTTCGACTTTCCCGAAATATCGAAACGATCGGCATACTACTGCCATGACGGACGATCTGGAACTGGCCGCCGTGCTGCACGCGCTCGGTGACCCGGTGCGCCTCGCCCTGGTCCGCTGGATGGCGGCCGAGGGCGAGAGCGCCTGCAGCCCCGACTGGCTCACGGTGCCGCGGTCGACGCTCTCCAACCACTGGCGCATCCTCCGCGAGGCCGGTCTCACCACCACCCGCCAGGAGGGCAAGAACCGCATCATGGCGCTGCGCCGCCCGGAGCTCGACGCCCGCTTCCCGGGGCTGCTGGCCTCGGTGCTGAAGGAGCACTGAGCCACTGGCTCGGCGTTCGGCGCTTGCCGATTCACTGGCAGAGCAATGGGGCCGCACGCGGCGCCGACGTGAGCGAACGGTCCCTCCGTCAGCGGCCCGCCGGGCCCCGGGCCCAGGCCCTACCAGTAGGTGGGTCGTGTCGAGCCGACCGATCGCAGGTGGTTCGAACTACCTGGACTGCCATGTCAGGATGAACGCCCACGGTGGATCCTCTTGAGGTCGGTGGCCAGCCACCTTAGTCGTGCGGGCTGACAGCGGTCCTCCGGGGGCACCAGGCCACCAGCGCCCATTCTCAGCCCTTCCGGCCGGAGAGGCGCTGTCGCCCTGATCGTCGCCGCGCTGGGACAGGTCCCTGTCCACGCAGGCACGGGAACTCCTCGGCCACACCGTGCTGCCTCACTGGTCGCGGTCGGGCCAAGCCGCCCCGAGGTCACTGCAGCTTGCGAACCGGGGGCCGGGGACCGTCTCCTGGACTGTCCGACCGTTCAGCCAGCACATCTGGAAGACGTCGGTCTCGGTGTCGAGCAGGCAGCACAGTCCGCCGCTGGCGGCGGTGAGGTCAGTGAACACCGCTCTGATGCTTGCGGACCGCTCGAACATCCTGCTCATCCCCGACGTGGCGGCGGTGAACTGCAGTGAGGCGTAGCGAGGGTGTAGCACGGACGCGAACCGGACGGTGAGGTAGACGTACCCGATCTCGACTCGCCCGAACTCGTCGGGTTCGAGGTCACGGCCGTCGATGAACCCTCGCACCGCGTCGTCCACACCGACCATGATGGACGTGTCGAGTTCGAGCATACCGTCCGTGGAGCAATCGACCGGATCGCTCTTGAAGTGGGACGTGAACGGGACGACGAGCTGGTCACCCCCGGGCAGGGTGAGCTTGAGCGGCGGCTCTTGACCGGCCCTCGGCGCCAGCTCGACGAGCTCGGCCAGTGCCCTGGCGATGTTCTCGGCGGGCACAAAGATCTCGTAGCTGTAGTCAAGTCCCATGCGCTTCATTCCCCTGAGTCGGATCACATCCTCCCATGGCGTGTCCGTCTGGACCTGGGAATTTCCGGGAGGTACGCCGACCCGGCGCTCCCGCTGACTGCCCGTGGTGCCTCGGGTCACGGGCGGTGGCAGTGAACAGCCCGCTTTCCCGCCCAGGGGAATCCATCCGCTGCGAACATGGATACGTTGTCCATGTCTTCGCACGAGATCCGGAGTGGCGCTGTCGTGAGTTCCGTCCCGCCGAACCCTTCGACTCTTCATCCGATGCCGGAACAGCCGCGTGTGGTCCTCCTGAAGCCGTTGGTGACATCGCCTCTGATCGAGGTCGGTGAGTACTCCTACTACGACGATCCGGACCGGGCGACCGAGTTCGAGACGCGTAACGTGCTCTACCACTACGGTCCGGAGAAGCTGATCATCGGGAAGTTCTGCGCGCTGGGGACCGGGGTGCGGTTCATCATGAACGGGGCCAACCACCGCATGGACGGCCCGTCGACCTTCCCGTTCCCCATCATGGGCGGCGGCTGGGCCAAACACTTCGACCTCATCACCGGCTTGCCCGGCCGCGGGGACACGGTGGTCGGGAACGACGTCTGGGTCGGCCATGGCGCCGTGGTGATGCCCGGAGTCCGCATCGGCCACGGCGCCATCGTCGCGTCCGCCGCTGTCGTCGTCGACGACGTCCCCGACTACGGCATCGTCGGCGGCAACCCCGCCAGACTCATCCGCACCCGCTACAGCGCGCCCGACGTCACCCGCCTGCTCGCGCTGGCCTGGTGGGACTGGCCGACCGAGCACCTCACACAGCACCTGCGCATCGTCATGTCCGGCACCATCGAGGAACTCGAAGCCGCAGCGCCCGGCAGGTGACGGTCCAAGGCTCATTCCTCTAGGGTCGCGGGGCATGACGGACGATTCGGCGACAGACCTGCCCGACCCCGCAACCGTGATCCGCGAGACCGACTGGGCCGCTCTGGAGTGCGGCTTCGGAGACCCGCACCGGGTGGCCGCCGGACTGCGAGACCTGTTGCACCCGGACCCGGCCATTCGGCGAGAGGCGCAGCGGGGCCTCCGCGGCGCCTTTCACGCCGAGGCAGGGGAGGCACTGCCGACGACCGTGCCGGCCGCCGCCTGTCTGGCCGGTCTGCTCGACGATCCCCAGGCCGCCGGTGCGCTCGGCCTCCCCGATCCGGATGCCCCCGGTCACTCGATGCGCGCGGCCGTCCTCGACCTGCTCGGCCACTACTTCCTCTCCGCTGACGACCGGTCCTACGCCCGGTGGGGGAACGGTCCGAACGAGACCGCCCTGCGGCGCCTGCGGCCCGCCGTCCACCGGGTCGTCGCCCCGCTGCTCGACTCCGAGGACCGAGCGGTTCGCCACTCCGCCGTCTTCACGGCGGTCTCCCTGGTCGAGCACCCCCGGCTGGCACGGCACCGCGCCGAACTCGCCGACCACGCCCGGCGCCTGCTGGAGGAGAGCGACCGTCCTGACCACCGGGACGTCGCCCTCGACGGCCTGCGCGCCCGGGGGCACGACACCGGCGGAGTCGAGTCCGAGGAGGACCGGGAGCGGCGGCTGAGGCTCGCCGTCGAGCCTCCGCTCTGAGCGGCGGGGACCGGCGGCCGTCAACGGCGTGAGGGGGTGGGTGGCCACTCGGTCCGCCCACCGGCCCGGCCGGGCCGCGGGTGCGCCGTCGGGTCCGACGGCGCACCCGCGTACATCGAGTGGTGCGACTACTTCCTCGTGACGCGTTCCCCTCAGCGGGGCGGGTCGACCTTCTCGACCGGGCCGAAGTCGCGGAAGGTGCCGTAGGTGCGCATCTGGATGCCCCGCAGCTCGGTCTTCTTGTCGTAGCGGACGGTGCGGCCCTGGGCGTCGATCCACTGGTCGAGCTGGAAGCTCTCCACGGACTTGCCCTTGAGGATCATGTACTGCTCGGGCTCCACGGCCTTCATCTGCTCCAGGTCCACCGTGCCGGAGAGGTGGTAGCACGGCGTGCCCTCGCAGTCCTCCATGCCCTTGCGGGCGGACGGGCCGAGGGCCAGCAGCGACTTGGCGTAGCCGTGGTAGTCGGCGATCCGGTTGCCGAGCGGGGAGGTGCGCCAGCTGCTGCCGTTCCTGATGTAGGTGGTGCCGTCGTCGGTGACGACGACGCTCGGGCCGTCGTTCGCGCCGCCCATCATGTCCTCGCCGCCCACGCTCATCGACTCGGCGAGCCGGCCGGAGCGGATCGGCCCGTTGAGGTTCACCCGGGCCTTGACGACCGCGCTGATCGGGCCGCCATCGGACGTGAAGTCCTGGGTGGCCGCGTACGGCGTCCTCTCCGCGAGCGCGAGCGCCGCCTCCGGGTCGATCACCCCGCCCGCCGTGGTGGCGACTGCGGTGGCGGCGGGTGCGGGCGTCGCGACGGCGGTGGGTGCCGGGGTGGGAGTCGCCGTGGGCGCGGAGGTCGGCGCGGCCTCGGGCGTGGTGGCGCCCGGGGACGCCGTCGAGGACGCGGCCGGCGCAGGGTCGCCGTCGCAGCCCACCAGAGCGACGAGGGAGACCGTCGCGGCGGCGACGGCGAGCACGGTGGAGCGGCGCATGGTCAGGAGAACCCCCGGTCGAACCAAGAAGCGAAGAGACGGGGCATCCTGCCACAGCGCCTGGTCGGTGATCGAACCGTTTTCCTCGCCGGGGCCGCCCTTGACGGCGAGTCAACGCACGTACGCCGTCTCCAGCGGTCCGTCTCCCTCGTCCGGTACGGACGGCTGGTCCACGCCGTCCTGGGGTGACGCGGGCGCGCCGCCCACTGCCGCCGCCAGGAGAACGACGTGTGCGGGTACCTGACCGTCGGCGTCGCGATCAGCCCGCGAGGGAGCTGGTCTCCCCCGGCGATGGGGTGCCGGCGGAGGCTCGCGTCGACGGCGGTGGTCACAGGGCGCCGATGGTCTTCGACGCGTGGTCGGCGACCTGGCGTGGTGTGAGGCGGGTGGTGTCGATGACCTCGGCGTCGGCCGCGAGCCAGCCGTCGTACGCCTCGGTGTAGACCGGCAGCTTTCGGCGACGGAAGGCCCGGACCTTCTCGTTGCGCGCCTCGTCGTCGGGGAATTCGACGCCGACGGCGATGCGGGCGCCGACGGTGTCGGGGTCGGCGTGGAGCAGGAGGTGCCGGAGCGGGATGTCGGCGGCACGGACGGCGTCGTGGATCTCGGCGGCGTAGTCCCGGCGCAGCAGGGTCATCGGGATGATCACCGGTCGGCCGTCGTTCTCCCGGTGGCAGCGGACGGCGAACTCGGCGACGAGGGGGCGCCAGGCCGGGTTGTCCTGGAAGTCCTCGTACTTGCCGGGGAAGAGCTGGCGCAGGAGGAAGCCGACCCCCTCGGCGTCGAAGAGGACGGCGCCGGGCAGTTCCCGCTGAAGGGTGGTGGCGAGGGTGGTCTTGCCGCCGCCGAAGGGGCCGTTGATCCAGATCACGGTCACCGGGATCTCGCTTTCGTCGCTGGGTGCTGGTGTTCGGTGTCGGAGTCGATCGCTGCGGTCCGCAGTCGCCGGCTGACCATGCCGGCCGGCGTCGCGCGCCGTCAGGTACCGGCCGGCACCTCCTCGACCTGGGGCGTGAACGCGTAGGTGCGGACCGGGTCGAGGTGCAGTTCGTAGGGCCCGAAGCAGTCCGCCGCGAGGGTGGCGACCCGGGCGCCGCAGGGGCAGGCCCGGTTGAGGCCCTCGGTTCCGTTCGGTCCGCAGCATCCGCTGCTGTTCTCCCCGTTCGGGAGGGGCCGCAGCGCGGGCGCGTCATCGGGGTGGACCACGATCGTGTCGCGGCCCCCGGCCGAGGCGACGAAACCCTCCTCGGTGGCCATGAGGATGCCGCGGGGCTGCGACGGCGCCGGGTTCTCCTGGTCCTCCTGCACGACGAAGGGGGCTCCCCAGGGCTCGGTTTCGATCGCGTAGCAGACGCGCGGCACGGTCGGCGGGGCCTGCTGTGCTCCCTCGGGCCGGGCGTCTTCGATCCCAGGAACCGTGGGGACGGCGGGCAGGGCTGTCAGGTCCGGGGTGAGCGTCGCGCCGCACTTGGAGCAGTAGAAGACGGTCATGGGGTCCGTTGTAGCCGTGAATCGTCTCGTCCCGCACCTCGCTCATCGTGCCCGCAGCCGGTCGTGCGGGGCGTGGACGACCACCGTGAGGCGTCCGAGCCGAGGACGGGTGCGAGCCGGTGCCAGATGACGTTCAGGCCCAGGAGGGAGCGCACCCGGGTGTCGACCGTGGCGGGGATGCCGCTGGCCCGCTCCGGCGGGGCGGCGGACAGGATCACCTCGGTGACGACCGCGGAGACGGCGCCGATGCCGATCGAGACGACGGTCATGCCGCTGACGAGGTGGACGGTTCCCGAACCGGCCTGGAGCAGGGCCAGCATGACGAAACCGGCGGTGGCCACCAGCAGCCCGGCGGCGATCACGTTGTGCTTGCCGACGCGCGGAGCGATCGCGGTGGCCAGCGCGATACCCACGGGCATCACGAGGAAGGTGGGCAAGGACCACAAGGCCGACTCCAACGGGCCCATCCCCAGGACGAGTTGCATGAACTGCCAGTTGAACAGGCTGAAGCCGACCAGTCCGAACGTCGCCAGCGCGTCGATGAGCAGGGGCACGTTGAACCGGCGGGTGCGGAACAACGCCATGTCGATCACCGGGTTCGCGGACCAGTGCTGGCGGCGGAGGAACGCCGCTCCCACGGCGAGTCCGGCGGCGCAGCAGGTCAGGGAAATCCACCCGAAGCCGTGCTCCGCCACGGCCTTGACGCCGTAGATGACGCCGAGGACGGCTGTGAGGGACATGGCGGCGCCGAGCAGGTCGAAACGGCCCGGCTCGGGGTCGCGGTGTTCGGTGAGCAGCAGCGGGCCGAGGAGCAGCAGCAGGGCCATCACCGGCACGTTGATCAGGAACACCGATCCCCACCAGAAGCGCTCCAGGAGCAGACCACCGATGATCGGACCGAGCACGGCGCCGCCTGCGAAGCCCGCCGTCCAGATGCCGACCGCGGCGGCCCGCTGCCCGGCGTCGTGGAACATGCTCCGGACCAGGGAAAGGGTGGACGGTGCCAGCGTGGCTCCGGCGATGCCCAGGAGGGCGCGGGCCGCGATGAGCGTCCCGGGGCTGGTCGAGTAGGCCGCCAGGACCGAGGCGGCGCCGAAGGCCGCGGCGCCCGTGAGCAGCACCCGCCGACGCCCGAAGCGGTCGCCGAGCGTGCCCATCGTGATGAGCAGGCCGGCGAGAAGGAAGCCGTAGGCGTCCATGATCCAGAGTTGCTCGGAACCGCTCGGGCCGAGGTCGGCCGCCAGGGACGGGAGCGTGATGAACATGACGGCCATGTCCATGGATGCCAGGACGCAGGGCAGCACCAGCACGGCGAGGCCGGCCCACTCTCCGGATCCGGCGCGTCAGGGTGCTGGTGAACGGCTAGCTCTCCTCGTCCGGCCCCGCCGACGAGTTCACCTACATCGGCTGACCCTGGCCGACGGTCACGGGCGGTTCCGGGTCCGGCGGGACGCGGGCGTCTTCACCGCCCTGCTGGAAGACCTGATCGCCGAGAGGGTGCCGCAGACCGCCGGAGTGGGCTTTCCAGCGGATTCGTCGTGGTCCGTACCTGTTCGGGAACTTCACCGCGGGGCCGCGGGCCGGGTGGCGTTCGCGATGGGCCTTCTCGGTCCGGTGCTGGTGGTGAGCACCCACTGCTCCTCGGGGCCGGTGGCCGTGGACACCGCGTGCGGCGTGCTGACACTGGGCGGGTGCGACACGGCGCTCGCGGGTGCGGTGCTACTGACGGTCTCGCCGGAGACGCAGTACTACGAGGCCCCGTGCTGCTGTCCGAGAGCGGTGCGTGCCACGCCTTCGACGCCCGCGCGGACGGGCGTGGGCCACGGGGGACGCCTCCCTGAGGAGGCGCTGTCGTCAGGCTTCCGTGTCCGTACGCGCCAGGATGCCTTTGAGCAGCCCCGTGGCCTGGCCCACCTCGATGAGGTATCCGTCCGGATCGCGCATGTAGCAGCGCAGTTCGGCGCGGCGGTCGATGGGTGGGGTGAGGAACTCGGCCCCTTTGGCGCTCGCCGTGGCGTAGAAGTCGTGGATGTCCGCCACCCGTACGTTCAGGAAGCTGGAGACGGTCTTGGGATCCTCCGGTGTGCGCAGGATGACATCGGGTTTGTCGGCGGTGGGCCCGCCGCCCGGGTTCATGATGATCCAGCTGTTGGCGACCTTGACGATGCAGGGGTTCTCGTCCAGCACCACCCTTCCACTCAGCACGTCGGCGTAGAACGCCCGCGAGCGAGGGACATCGCTGACCGTGAGGAAGTGCGTGAGCACCAGCCCCTCGGCCGGTGCAGGAAGATCGTCGGCTGTGGCGCCGGCAGACGTGACGTCGGACATGTGTCGAGGGTATGGCGCGCATGGCCGTGCCGCATTCTCGGCAGGTGCGCCCGGGGCCGGGTCGGCGGTGGCCGCCGTGGCCGGCTGGGCCGCCTGGCGGCGCCGACCGCCCGGGGGGGGGGACGAGTCCGTTCAGGAGGCGGCCCGCACGGGCGACCGACCTCGAGATCGCTGTGCCGAGGCGTGGTAGGTGTCACCGCCGGCGCCCACCGATCTGCCGTTCCGGGCGGACGAAGGAGCGAATGGTCCGCCAGTACGTCCGCGAGCGGTTCGGAGCGGAAGTGTCGGTCCAGTACCGCTTCGACGGTGTGCGGGTCGCGCGACGGTCAGGGGGCGGTACACAGCACCGCGGCGAGGAGCTTGCGCTGGTCGAAGCCCGCGTTCTTGGCCCACACCGTCCAGCCCGTCGGCGTCGGGGCCGAGGTGGTCAGCAGGACGTCGATGCTGCTGTCCACGTCGCCACTGAGCGGCACCTGCCCGGCAGGGCACTCTGCGGTGGCGTTTCCCACCTCCCCGGGCGCCAGCTCGATGGTGGTGCCGGGCTTCCAGGTGGGCTGTGTGTCGGAGCAGACGGCGAAGGACCGCTGGGAGGACGGGGGCGCGTCCGGGCTGTAGTTGGTGTACTTCATGTGCACCCCCCACGCTCTGATGTTGAGGAAGAACGAGCCGGTGACGAAGGTCCGGTCGCCGCCCTCGAAGCCGCCGCCGACCACGAAGCGGGTGTTGTCGCAGCCCGCTGAGGAGTAGCCGGTCTCCCCGGGTTCGAGCTGCGCCTCCATCCCCACATCGTAGGTGAGGGTGCTGTCGGTCGAGCAGATCACTCTGGGGTGGACGGTCTGCACGTCGGGGCTGGCGTTGTAGGCCTGCAGCACCCAGCGGTTGCCCGCTGGGTCCGGGGCCGACTTCCGGAAGTAGACGGCGCTCCGGAGGTCGCTGTCGACCGACGCTCCGCCCCCGGTGGGCTTTGTCCCCTGTGGGCAGTACGCGGCCACCGTTCGCTCCTGGCCCGCGTACAGGACGGCGGGGTGGCCCGGCTGCTGGCTGACGCCGCGGGTCGCCGGTGCCAGTCCGCCGTCCGCCTGTGCGTCCGGGGCGGTGAGCGCATACGGCACGGACAGGGAAAGGACTGAAGCAAGGACCGCGCCGATCGTCCGTGCGGTGCTGCGGGTGCGTCTCACGCTGGTCTCCTCGTGGCCTGGTCCCCGATCAGGAGAAGAACGTTCCCCGTCCCGCGACCGGGCGCCCCCAGGCGGACGGAGATCGCCCGGACGGAGCCTGGAAGGGGTCACCATGCTGCCGAGCGCGGTCGGCATGCGGACGGCGATCTCCGGCAGCGGCGCCAAGTGGTGCGCCCACAGCACCTACCGGTGGGTCCAAGAAGACGGATACATGTTCGGTACGAACGACAAGGCTGTGCCGGCGGTGTGGGTCTACTGGACGGTTCCACGCCACACCGGTCGGGCTGTCGCCTGCAATGAGACGGGACGACGATGCCGAAAGCCGTCCTCGCCAAACCGGCGATCTTGGTGACAACAAGCCTGCCTTGGTGACGTCTATCGTGCTTCGGCACATCCGACGATCCGTCACCGCGGCGCGCACCTCCCTTGCCAGACACTACGGCGACCGTACTATGGTGGCCGGTGTGACGAAGAAACGCTCCATGCAGGAGCCCACCTTCCTGCTGCTCACCGCCCTCGCCGACCAGCCGCGGCACGGCTACGCGCTCGGCGACGAGGTCGCCGCGATCTCCGAGGGGCGGGTCCGGCTCGGCGCCGGCACCCTGTACGGGACGCTCGACCGGCTGCTCGCCGAAGACCTCATCCGGGTCGAACGGGAGGAGACGGTCGCCGGGCGGCCCCGCCGCGTCTTCGCGCTCACCCCGACCGGCACCCAGGCCCTCACGGGCGAAAGCGACCGGCTGCGCGCCGCCCTCCGCGAGGCCGACCGGCGCCTCGCCATCACCCGGAACAGGCTTGCAGGAGGCACGGCATGACCTCGCGCCAGGAGCAGAAGGACCAGAAGGGCGGTCGCCTGACGGCGCACCTGCTGCGCCGTGCCCTCGTCCTCTACCCGGCCTCGTACGGCACCCACGCGCTGGCGGAGGTCGCCGACCACGCCGAACGCCGCGTCCGCACCGCGGCCCCGCTCGCCGCTCTGCGCGAGGTCGCCGACGTGGCGGGGCACGGGTTGCGGGTCCGGCTCGGCCTGGTCTCCCACCTGCCGACGGGCCGGGCCCTGGCCACCGCGGCCCCGCTCGCCGCCGCACTCGCCGGCAGCTACGCGGCCGTGCACCTCTGGTGGGCCGTCCGGACCGCCACCGACCCGGACGGCGGGGTACGTGTCGGATCGCTCGTCGCCACGGCGGCCCTGCTCGTCCCGGCGGTGCTGATGGCCGTCGCGGCCCTGGCCGGCCGCTGGACGACGGCCCGGGTCCTGGCGGCGGCCACCGTCGTGGCCCCGCTGCTCGTCCTGTTCGCCGGCCCCGAGCTGCCCGGTGCGCAGGCGCACATCCCACTGACCTACGCCCTGCAGGGCCCGGACACCGTGTTGTTCGCCCTCAACGCCCTCGTGCTGCTGATCGCCCCGCCGGACCGCACCACGCAACCGCGCCCCGCCGTACCGTGGGGGGCCGTGATCGCTCTCACGGCCTCGGACGCCGTCCTCACCCAGGCGCTCGGCCCCGGCGAGGGAACGATCTTCCGCACCGGATTCCACATCCTCGCCCCGGTGGTCGCGGGCGCGGCCGTCGCCTGCACCACCCGCACGGTCGGCTCCGCGGCCCTGACCGCCGTCGTCCTGGGCGTGCCGCCCGTGGTCGCCCCCGTACTGACGGGCTACTCCATCATGAACGCGACCGCACTCCTGTTCCTGGTGGCGCTGTTCACCGTCGGGTACGCGGCCGCCCTCGCCGTGGTCCGGCTGACGGACCGGTTCACCCCGCGCACCGGCCGGCAGCAGCGCTGATCCCCGGACGCGGCCGGGGCGGCCGGGCGTCGGCGGTACCCCGCCCACGCCCGGCCGCTGGAGGTCCCGTCGGCCGCGGATGCGGGTCACCGGCCGGTGGCCGGCCCTTCGGCAGGCTCGGTGCGCTCGGCCTGCTCGGTCTGCTCGGTCGGCTCGGTGTCCCGGACGACGACGACCGGGCAGGAGGCGTGCTGGACGCAGTGTTGGCTGACCGAGCCGAGCAGCGCTCCGACGAAGCCCCCGTGGCCGCGGTTGCCGAGGACCAGGAGTTCGGCACCCTCGGCGACCTCCAGCAGGACCTGGGCGGCGTTGCCGTACTCCACCCGTTCGCGCACCTCCACCGGGTACTGCGGGCCCGTCTCCTCCGCGACGGCCTCGGCGAGCGTCTTCCCGGCGTACCCCGCGACGACCCCGTCGTCCACGTCGGCCACGGGCAAACCCCACTGGTAGACGGCCGGGTACTCCCAGGTGATCACCGCCTCGACCGCGGCTCCGACCAGGGCGGCCTGACGCACCGCCCACCGCAGGGCGGCGCGGGAGGACGCCGATCCGTCGACGCCCACCACGATCCGCCGCTGTGCCACCGTCTCGTTCATGTCGTTCCCTTCCTCTTCCTTCGGGTTGTGGATCGCGGACCGGACCCCGGTCAGCGCAGGTCGAAGACCAGGCGGGCGGAGACCTTGCCGCTGAGGACTTCGTCGAAGCAGGTGTTGACGTCCTCGAGTCGGCGGGTCTCGCGGATGACCCGGGTGCGGCCGAGGGCGTGCAGGCGGAAGACCTCGGCGAGGTCCTCGCGGGTGCCGACGATCGAGCCGATGACCTTGGTGCCGTTCAACACGGTCTCGAAGACGGGGAGTTCGAGTTTGCCGGCGGCGGGGAGGGCGACCAGGACGAGGGTGCCGCCGCGGCGCAGGGCACGGTAGGCGGCCTGGAAGGAGGCGTTGCTGACGGCGAGGGCGATCGCGGCGTGGGCGCCGCCGAGGGCCTGGACCTCGGCGGCGACGTCCTGGGTGCGGGCGTCGATGACGTGGTCGGCGCCGAGGTCGCGGGCGAGGGCGAGTTTGTCGTCGGTGACGTCGACGGCGATGGTCTCGGCGCCGCAGAGCCGGGCGTACTGGAGGGCGAGGTGGCCCAGGCCGCCGATGCCGGAGACCAGGACGCGGGTGCCGGGGCGGGCGCCGGAGACCTTGAGGGCCTTGTAGGTGGTGACGCCGGCGCAGGACAGCGGGGCGGCGTCCAGGGGGTCGATGCCGTCGGGGACGGGGACGACGTAGTCGCCGTGCGCGAGCGCGTACTCGGCGTAGGCGCCGTCCACCGAGTAGCCGCTGTTGTGCTGCTGGAGACAGAGCGTCTCCCACCCGGAGACGCACTGGTCGCAGCGCCCGCAGGCGTCGGCCAGCCAGGGAATCGCGACCCGCTCGCCCACCCGGACGTGCCGCACCCCCTCACCGGCCGCCTCCACGATGCCGACGCCCTCGTGTCCGGGAACGAACGGCGGACTGGGCTTCACCGGCCAGTCGCCGTGGGCGGCGTGGATGTCGGTGTGGCACAGGCCGGAGGCCTCGATCCGGACCCGGACCTGATGCGCGGCCGGCTCCGGCACCGGACGGTCCTCGACGACCAGCGGTGCGGTGAAATCACGGACGACGGCGGCCTTCATGTGCTGCTCCCTCGGACGGTGACGAACGCGGTTCCGGTGTCCACCGGTACCGCGCTGCCTTCATCCCAGCGTCTCGGCCCGCTGTCCGCTGGGGCCGGGAGGTACCTGTCCTCCAGGACGAAGGTCCCCGGTCGCCAGGGTCGGCCGACGCGGTGTCCGGTCACCACGTCCGCGCCGATCCGCGCGGGGGGGGCACGGGGGGGCCTGAGCCCTCCGGCAAGGACGGGATCCCTCCCCAGGACGGCCAGGAGGAGCGAGTACTGCGGCGGGCCAGGGCTCAACTGGCTCCCGAGGGGCAGCAGCAGGGACTCGGCAGCGCGGTCCGGCGGACCCTCAACGCGGCGAACACCGTGCTGGCGCTGCCCGGGCTGCGCAGGTTCGGCGGCTGGGCGAGTGACCGGATCATGGTCAGGGAGCTCGGCCAGGTCAGGCGCTATCTGGCCCGCCAGGAGCAGGACGGATCCGGTCTCAGCCTGGACCAGCGCATACGCGACCGGGTCACCGCAGAGCTGCATCCCACGGGACCCACCGTCGTCGTCGCCCACTCCCTGGGAACGGTGGTGGCCTTCGAGGCGCTTCACGATCACCTCGGTACCGTGCCGCTGCTGATCACGCTGGGCTCGCCGATCGGGATGCGCACCGCCGTGCGGCGTCGGATGCGTCCGCAACCGCTGGCGGTCCCCGCGTCGGTGGGTCGTTGGCTGAACTTCTGGGACCGTGACGACGTGATCGCCGGGCACCCCTGGCTGGAGAAGTCCATCACCGCGAACAGCGCCTCGACCAGCCCGGTGAGCCGTCGGATCGACTCCGACGGCGTGTGGACCCACCCGGCGCTCAAGTACCTCGCGCAGCCCGGCGTGGCCGGACCGGTCCTTGAGGCTCTTGAGGCAGTCACGGCCGGATGACCGCCCCGTCCTCGCCCCGCCACCTCCTGGTGATCGCGCCGCAGTGCCCGGACATGGGGCTCCTCAGCGGGCTGGAGGAGGCGGCCGGATCTCTGTACGCCGCTCTGCTGGACCGCCGGGTGGGCGGCTGTGAGCGCGAAGCGGGCGCGGCCTCGCTGGTGTGCGGCCCGTCGGTGACGCAGGCGCGGATCGAGGCGGCGGTCCGTGACGCTGCGCGGCACGCGGGCCGGGTGGGGGCCGAACTCGTGCTCGCCTTCATCGGCCACGGCACGACCCAGGGCGGGATTCCCAAGCTGTTCCTGATGGCGGGCGACTCCCTCCGTGACGAGCCGACCACGGTCGTGAGCGTCGGCGATCTCCTGACCCAGGCGTTGGACACCCAAGGGGTTCAGGGAGTGATCGCGCTGGTGGACACCTGCCACGCCGGCGGCGCCACCCCGGACATCGCGGCCCTGGACGCGGGGATCCGAAGGGGCGCGGTGAACCTGTCGCTGCTGATGTCGGTCGGCGTCGGCGAGGAGGCGTACGACCTCGCCTTCACCCGCGGGCTGAACCGGGTGCTGCGCGACGGCATCGCCGGGGCCGGCAGCCGGCTATCGGCGGAGGACGTGCGCGACGCCGTCAACCGGGCGATGAACATCGGTGCCCGGGCCGTGGAGTCGAACGGCGATCCGTTCAGGGGGCGGCTGTGGCTGGCGCGCAACAGCCTGCACGCACGGGGCGGCGAGCAGCTCCTGGGCCGGATCGGCCGGGAGGACCTGGACTCGGCACTGCTGCCGTTCGGCGAGGACGGAGAGCCGCTGTCGAACCGGATCTCCAGCCCGACGGACCCGGCGGACCTGGCGCACCTCCAGCAGAGGCTCCGGGATCTCGCGCGGTCCGGCGCAGCGAACCCCGACGACGTCACCTACGCGGAGCGGGTGCTCGACGGACTCCGTGACGCGGCACGCGCCGCCGAGCTGCTCAAGTCCTGGCCCGGCGCGCCGCTGACCTCGGAGCGTTTGCGGCGCGCGGTGTCGACGGTCGACGGCGCCCCGGCCGGCGCCCGGGGCAACAGCGGTGGCGAACTGTTGCGCGACTGCGTCGAATTTCTCCGGCTCCGGGCTCCCGTGATCGGGGCCAGCCGCCTCGCACCGCTGGCCGCGTTCGTCGCCGCGCTCGCCGCGGAGGACGGGCTGGACGCCGGCCATCCGGCGCTCCGCACCTGGGCCAAGGACACCGGCGCCGTCGTCGAACTGAACGATGCCTTCGAGCGGCTGGCCGGCCAAGAGGCCGAATCCCGGCTGCGACTGGTGGTCAGCCTGCACGCGGCCCTCGCGGACGAGTGGCCGGACACCCTGCCGGCCTGGCTGCTCGACACCGGCCGGCTGGTGGCACACGAGGAGTTCCCCTGCTCCCCCACGCAGCGAGGGGTCGAAGAACAGCTCGCGTCCGTACTGCGGTGGGCATACCGTCTTGCCAGGCCGATCGGAGCAGACCTCAGACGCATCGAGATCGCCGTGCCCTCGCCCCTGCTGCTGCGCTGGCGCCCCGAGGAGACCAACCTCGGCTTCCGGCTGGGGGCCAGGCACGACGTCGTACTCCGGTGGAGCGACCGGCTCTGCCTGCCCGAGCACCTGTGGTGGATCAACACCCACGCCCGGGACCAGCTCACCGCGATGAAGGCCGGCCGCGGCGACGGCGCCCCGGTGGACTGGCTCGGCAAGCCCGAGGCCGGCAGCACCGAGGAGCTGGCCAGGAAACTGGCGGACGGCGCCTACGGGCGGGCGCTGGCACTCAGCCATCTCCCCGACCGGATCGAGCAGTTCATGCCGCTGCTGCTCGCGCACGCGCCGATCGTGCTCTGGCCCAAGTACGAGGGCGAGCTGGCCGCAGCCGCCCGTGAGAGCGTGGAACGCCACTGGGACAAGCTCCCGAAGGAGTTCAGCGTCGCCTACCGCAAGACCTGGCAGCAGGGCACCGGCCAGGACCACGCGGAGGGGACCGCGGCACTGGCCCGCATGCGGTCCGTGTGGCACGACACCGACTGGCTGGACTTCTGCGACTGGTTCGAGACCCGCACGACCGATGGAGAGAACGCGCAATGACCTGGAGCCCCTTCTACGTCGGTGACGGGCACCCCCGGAACGTGGACCTCGGCGCCCCGCCGCCGTGGCGCACCTTCCCCCGGCAGACCCCGCCGCACCGCTTCCAGCCGCCGCCCGGCCTGGTCGAAGCAGTCAACGCGGCGCTCGCGCTGCGCCGACCGCTGCTCCTCACCGGCGCTCCCGGGTCCGGCAAGTCCACGGTCATCGAGCAGGTGGCGGCGGAGCTGACGCTCGGCGACGTGCTGCGCTGGCACATCACCTCCCGCAGCACGCTCGCGGAGGCGCTCTACCGCTACGACGCGCTCGGCCGCATCCACGCCCA
Source organism: Kitasatospora sp. NPDC048286 (assembly GCF_043201735.1). Taxonomy (NCBI): domain Bacteria; kingdom Bacillati; phylum Actinomycetota; class Actinomycetes; order Kitasatosporales; family Streptomycetaceae; genus Kitasatospora; species Kitasatospora sp. NPDC048286. Next base: position 5,066 of record NZ_JBICZE010000030.1, on the reverse strand, counting down.
GCGGATCGAGGGCAACACGGGCAGCGACGACATCGCCCCCTTCCTGCAGATGGGGCCGCTGGGGACGGCACTGCTGCCCACCGGACGTCCTCGCGCCCTGCTGATCGACGAGATCGACAAGAGCGACCTCGACCTGCCCAGCGACCTGCTCGACGTCCTGGAACGCGGCGAGTTCGAGGTCCCCGAGCTGGCCAGGTACCGCGACGACGTCGTCCACGTCCGCGAGTGGGGTGGCGAGGCGCACCATCCCGTCACCAAGGGCCGGGTCCGCTGCAACGGATTCCCGTTCATCGTGATGACGAGCAACGGCGAACGGGACTTCCCGGCGGCGTTCCTCCGCCGCTGCATCCGCTACACGATGCCGGCGCCGACGGTGGAATCACTGCACCAGATCGTCGCCGCGCACCTGGAGGTCTCCGAGGAACAGTCCGGTTCCGTCGACGCCGTGGTCACGGGCTTCGTCGAACGGCTGGGGGCTGGCGAGAGCCTCGCGGTGGACCAACTCCTCAACGCGGTCCACCTGCTGATCGGAGCGGACGCGCCTTCGGAGGAGGACGCCCGGGCCGTCCTGGACCTGGTCCTCAACGAGCTCTCCCGTGTCTGATCTGTCGGCGCCCGTTTCGTCTCCGGCCGCGGAGGCGCAGTGGGAACCGACGGCGACACCTCTGGAGCGCATCGTCGCGGCGCTGCACGCCACCGCTCCCGGGCTGGACGCGACGGCCCTCTCGGAAGCGATCTGGCTGGCTTCGCGTCTGGGGTCGGCGGCGCCGCTTTCGCCAGGAGGGGACGGTGACCTCGCGGAACCGGCCGACGAATCGACCGCCGAGGCCCCGGACACCGTCGCACCGCAGACCACCCCGCCGACCGCACCGCCGACCGTTCCCCGGGGCCGTACGCCCGTGCCGGCGTTCCACGAGCGGCTGCCCGGGTCGGATTCGCTGGTCCGCGGCGATGCGAGCAGCATCCCGCGCGCGGGGGCGCTGCCGCTGGCACTGGAGGTGAGCAGGGCACTGCGTCCATGGAAGCGGCCCTGGCGCGCCGGCCGACGTCGGACCCTGGACGTCGGTGCGACCGTGGACGGCTACGCGCGCAGCGGCGATCTGCTCCCGGTCTTCGGCGCGGCCCCGGAGCGGTGGTTCGACCTGGTCCTGGTCGTGGACCGGTCGCCCTCCATGCAGGTCTGGACGGAGACCGTCGACGCCTTCGCCGGGACCCTGGACCGGCTCGGAGCCTTCCGCACCCTCCAGGTCCGCGATCTGACCTTCGACGCCGACTCCTCCCCACAGCTGCGCGACTCCCAGGGCCGGTCGAGCACGGTCGGACAGCTGCGCTCACCGAACGGCCGCCGTCTGGTGCTGACGGTCTCGGACTGCGCCACCGACGCCTGGCGGGCACCGGCGGTCTGGCAGCAGCTGCGCACCTGGGCCCGGACGACACCCGTCGCCCTGCTCAACCCACTGCCGACGAAACTGTGGCGCCGCAGCGGACTCGACCTGCCGACGGTGCGGGCGACGCCGGACCGACCGGGCGCGAGCAGTCCCCGGCTCTCCTTCACCCTGCCGCTCCTGCTGCCGGAGCCCACGGGCGACGGGACCGACCGCTCCTGGCTCCCGCTCCCCGTCGTCTCACTGTCACCCCGCCACCTGGACCGCTGGTCGCGAGCGGTGATGACCGCAGCCCCCGAAGGCTGCGCCGCCGTCCTCGTCCCGCCCGGCGGTCGCCTCCCGACCCGCCCCGGTCAGCCGCACCCGACACGGTCCAGGGGACCGGCGGAACTGGCGGACGGCTTCCTGCGGACGGCGGCACCCGCCGCCGCCCGACTGGCCGTCCTGTGCTCGCAGTTCGACCGCTTGAGCCTGGGGCTCCTGCACACGATCCGCCGGGAACTCCTCCCGCGCGCCACCACCGCGGACCTCGCCGAGGTGCTGACGAGCGGCGTGTTCACCCTGGAGACGGATCCGGGCGGCGCCGTACAGGTGGTGGTGCCGCCGCAGGCCCAGACCCGGCTTCGGCAGGAGCTGACGGAGCACGAGGTGTGGCGCCTCAACCGGGCACTGAGCCGCTCCGTCTCCTCGCAGGGCGCCGGCCGGGGAAGGCTGCCGGCGGTCGTCCGGCACCCGGAGGGACAGCAGGAGTTCCCCGCGGCGTCCGTGCCGTTCGGCCAGGCGCTGGAGCGGACCCGCGAACTGCTCGGACTCCCGGCGGCGTCGGAGACCGGCACGGCCGTGCCCTCCGGGGACCAGATCGCTGAGGACCTGACCAGCTTCGCCACGCGACTGGCCCTGGCCCTGCTGCCGACGGACGTGCCGCCGACGCAGGCCGAACTCACCGACAGTGCCCACCTGGTGACGGAGCTGCTGGAGAGGTACAGCGGTCACCTGGACCGGGAAGCCCTGCTGAGGCGCCTTGAGACCCTGGTAGCAGTCTTCCAGCCCGCTCCCGTCGCGTCGGACACCACCGTGCACCTCCCGTGGCTGGACCGCCGCACGGGCGACCGCAGCCAGGACTTCTGGGAACGTCACCTGCGGTACCTCCGAGAGATCAGAGCCGTACAGGAGGACTGGGCCCGATACCTCGACGAATCCACCGACGAGGTGCTGGGCCGGCTCGAAGATCCCCACAGGGCCGGCGGCTGGCGCCGCACCGGGCTGGTCCTGACGCAGGGGCCCGGGTCGGGCAGGACCGGCCACGGCATCGCCCTGGCGGCCAAGGCCATCGATGCGGGCTACCGCGTGATCGTCTTCCTGACCGGCAACAGGAACAACCTCCGGATACAGACCCAACAGCACGTCGACGAGGGCCTCCTCGGCTTCGACACCGGATTCCGCCGAAGGACCGACCGCCATGACGGCGCGCTGAGACACCTCACCGGCGCCGGCGCCCTGCCGAACGCCAAGCAGCTCAGCATCATTTCGCTGACCGGTGCGGACAGGAACGGGGACTTCACCCCGGCCCGTGCGGCACAGATCGCACCGCTCGGAAGCACCATCCCCCTGGTCTTCGTGGTCAAGAAGAACCCACGGATCATCGGCAGCCTGCGGGACTGGCTGACGAAGCTCACCGGCCCGGTCACGGGGCGGCCGGTCGACCAGAGCCTCCCGCTGCTCGTCATCGACGCCGGTTACGACTCCTACAACTACCTCCCCAGGCGCTGGACGAGCACCCCGTCGGCCAGCGAGACGAGCGTCTACGAACTGGTCTCGGCGTTCGAGAAGGCGGCCTTGGTGGCGTACCCGACGACAGCCTATGAACCCGCACTGTTCCGCCGGTTCCCGGACACCTTCGCCTACCACCTCGCCCCTCCTGTCCGGCCACCTCGGGATTTGGCGGGCCTGTTTCGGCACTACGACGAGGAAGCCCGTCAGGAGACGACCGGGCCGACTTCGATCCTCCGGCTCGTGAGCGACAACGAGTCGTGGCTACCCAGCCGCCACGACCAGTCCGCCGCACCGGGGGCGGAACTGCCGGCCTCGCTGCGTGAGGCGATCAACGCCTTCCTCCTCGCCTGCGCCGTCCACCGAGCACGGGGCCGGTTCTCTCCACGCAACTCGATGTCGGTCTCCGTCAGCCGTTTCATCAACGTCCAGACACTGGTGCGCGACCAGGTGGCGGCACACCTCGGATTCGTCGCCACCGCGCTGCGCGACCACCGCGCCCACGGCGCGGCCCTGCCGACGGCCGACCTGCGGGAGCTGTGGCGGTCCGCCGTCGAATGGGCCGGTACCTCACGGACGGAGGTGGCAGAACACCTGGCGGCCGAAGCCGCGCGAGTCCGGGTCGTGACACTGAACAGCGCCTCACCCAACCGGCTCGGCCGCCTCGCCGGCGCCCCCGGCGTCGTCGTGGTCGGCGGCACGAAGCTCGCCCAGGGTGGGGGACTCGACGGCCTGACCATCAGCTACAACCTCCTCCCTCACGACGTCGGCGAAGCGCTGGACCGCCGGTTTCTCCTGCGGGATCCGGCCCTCTTCCGCCACTACACCACCGCCGAGGTGATGGACAGTCACTCAGGCCTCCTGACAACGGCCACCGAACGCCCTCCCCGCACCGCGCGGTCGATCAGCCCCGAGCCGCCCACGGAAAGCCCCGTCGAGGACCTGGCCGGCTTTGCACCCGAGACCGTGAGGTTCAGCCTGTCACCCGAGGTGCTGGAGCAGAACTTCCAGACGCTGGAGAACTTCGTCAGGTCACTCGACGCGCTCGGCAGCCGGCAGACCGTCGACCCCGCCAACCGGAGCGTGCTGTGGCGGGAGGTACCGTACGAACTGATCGTGTCGAGGCTCCTCGACGACTATCTGCCCGCTCCGGGCAACACACCGATGCTGCCCGAGCGCGTCGCCGCCTACATCCGGCAGTGCGCGGCCCAGGGTTCACTCCGCACCTGGGCCGTCCAGCTCATCGGCATCGAGACATCGACACCCGAACACGACATCGCCGGCCACCGGCTCGGCCTCGTGAGACGCAGCCCCACGGATCTCCCCGTTGGTGACTCCTACACGGTGCGCCGCCTGACGAACCCCCGTCACGAAGTCCGGGACCTCGACCAGGAGCAGTACGACACAGCGCTGAAGATGACTCTGGCAGCCAGAGCGAACCGCGGCGGCATCGCCGGTCCGCGTGCGATCGAGATCCCTTCCGGACATGCCATCAGATCTGTACGACGCCACGATCAACCACTGCTGACGATCTACCCTCTTCTCTCTCCGCTTCACGACACCGAAGGCCCTGGCGTACCGGTCGTGGGGCTTGCTGTGAGCTTCCCCTTCGCCAACCGGACCGACGAGTAGCCTGCGCTGCCGACCAGTTGGACGGCAGCGCAGGTGGGAGGGAGCAAGCGCGGGCCGGCGCAGAGGAGCGACTGGGTGCTCCCGAAGCCGGCTCGACGGGCCTGCTCCAGGACGTCGCAGGGATCGGCCGGGCCGTGGTGACGGCTCTTCTGGGCCCGGAAACGCGAATAACCCCCATCCGGATTCCGGATGGGGGTTATTCAGAAGAATTGTTCGGCGGCGTCCTACTCTCCCACAGGGTCCCCCCTGCAGTACCATCGGCGCTGTGAGGCTTAGCTT
>NZ_JBICZE010000029.1:0-54333 GCF_043201735.1 Kitasatospora sp. NPDC048286 | reverse complement strand
AGGGGGGACCCTGTGGGAGAGTAGGACGCCGCCGAACAATTCTTCTGAATAACCCCCATCCGGATTCCGGATGGGGGTTATTCGCGTTTCCGGGCCCGTCACGGATGTCTCCGCCACCTCCCCGCCCCTCCCGAACGACCCCCGCCGAGTGGCTGGTCCACCGTCAATATGCCGCTAAAACCGCCTGATCAGCGCACTGATCAGCGGAAAATCGCGTCGCACGCCGTAGTCTCGAAGGCGAGGGGAACAGGTGTCCGGGGGTGTCACCCGGGCAGCGTCGGATCAAGAATGGTGCTCATGGGACGAGGCAGGCTGCGCATCTACCTCGGGGCGGCCCCCGGGGTCGGCAAGACGTACGCCATGCTCGCCGAGGCGCACCGGCGGCAGGAGCGTGGCACGGACGTCGTGGTCGCGTTCGTGGAGGACCACGGGCGCCGGCGGACCGCGGACATGGTCGCCGGGCTGGAGGTCGTGCTGCGGCAGCAGGTGGTGCACCGCGGCGCGCGGTTCTCCGAGATGGACCTGGACGCCGTGCTCGCCCGCCGCCCGCAGGTGGCCCTGGTGGACGAGCTGGCCCACACCAACGTCCCCGGCTGCCGCAACGAGAAGCGCTGGCAGGACGTCGAGGAGCTGCTGGCGGCCGGGATCGACGTGGTCTCCACGGTCAACGTGCAGCACCTGGAGTCTCTCGGCGACGCCGTCGAGGGCATCACCGGGGTGCGTCAGCGCGAGACCGTCCCGGACGAGGTGGTCCGGCGGGCGGACCAGATCGAGCTGGTGGACATGTCCCCGCAGGCGCTGCGGCGCCGGCTGGCACACGGCAACGTGTACGCGCCGGAGAAGATCGACGCGGCCCTCGCCAACTACTTCCGCCCGGGCAACCTGACCGCGCTGCGCGAGCTGGCGCTGCTGTGGACCGCGGACCGGGTGGACGAGTACCTCCAGAAGTACCGGGCCGAGCAGGGCATCGAGGGCACCTGGCAGGCCCGGGAGCGGATCGTGGTGGGCCTGACCGGCGGGCCGGAGGGGGCGACGCTGATCCGTCGGGCGGCCCGGATCGCCGCCAGGGTGTCCGGCGGCGAGTTGCTCGCCGTGCACATCTCCCGCTCGGACGGACTGGTGGGCACCGGCTCGCCGCAGACGCTGATCGAGCAGCGCGCGTTGGTGGAGAGCCTCGGCGGCTCCTTCCACGCCGTCCTCGGCGACGACCCGGCCGCCGGGCTGCTGGACTTCGCCCGGGGCGTGAACGCCACCCAGATCGTGCTGGGCACCAGTCGGCGGCCCGCCTGGCAGTACCTGTACGGACCGGGCGTCGGCACCACGGTGACCAGGGAGGCCGGCGACATCGACGTCCACATGGTCACCCACGAACACGCCGGGCACGGGCGCGGCAGGATTCCGGTCCGCCGGATCACCGACCTGGGCCGTACCCGCACCGTCGCCGGCTGGCTGATCGGGCTGGTCGGCCCGCCGGTGCTGGCGATCGTGCTGACCGGGATCGGTGGGCTGGGGCTCTCCACCGACATGCTGCTGTTCCTGTCGCTGACGGTGTGCGCGGCGTTGGTCGGCGGGCTGCTGCCGGCGATCGGCTCGGCGCTGGTCGCCTCGTCGGTGCTGAACTACTACTTCACCCCGCCGCTGCACACCTTCACCATCAACGAACCGCAGAACATCATGGCGGTGGCGATATTCACCATCGTGGGCATATCGGTGGCGTCGGTGGTGGACCTCGCGGCGCGGCGCACCCAGCAGGCGGCCCGCAGCCAGACCGAGGCGCAGACGCTCAGCGCGCTGGCCGGCACGGTGCTGCGCGGTGCGCCGAACGGCGACGGGGTGCTGACCGCGCTGATGGAGCAGGTCCGGGAGACGTTCGGGCAGGAGAGCGCCGCGCTGCTGGAGCGGTCCGATCCGCTCGCGGCCTGGGCGCCGGTGGCCACCGCGGGACCGCGCCCGCCGGAGCGGCCGGAGGAGGCCGACGTGGACGTCCCGGTCGGCGACAGCCTGGCGCTGGTGCTGCGCGGCCGGGTCCTGCCCGGGGCGGACCGGCGCCTGCTGGGGGCGTTCGCCGCGCAGGCCGCCGTGGTGCTGGAGCGCCGCCGGCTGTCCCGGGAGGCCGCCGAGGCCCGCCGGGAGGCCGAGGGCAACCGGATCAGGACCGCTCTGCTGGCCGCCGTCTCGCACGACCTGCGCACCCCGCTGGCGGGGATCAAGGCCTCGGTGAGCTCGCTGCGTTCGGCCGACGTCGACTGGGACCCGGAGGACGAGGCCGAGCTGCTGGCCGGCATCGAGGCCGGGGCCGACCGGCTGGACCACCTGATCAACAACCTGCTCGACATGAGCCGCCTGCAGACCGGGACGGTCACCCCGCTGATCCAGGAGACCGACCTGGACGAGGTGGTGCCGTTCGCGCTCGGCGGGGTGCCGCTGGAGTCCGTCCGGCTGGAGGTGCCGGAGACGCTGCCGATGGTCCGGGCCGACGGCGGGCTGCTGGAGCGCTCGCTGGCCAACCTGGTGGAGAACGCGGTCAAGTACAGCCCGGACGGTGTGCGGGTGCTGGTCAAGGCCGACGAGCTGCGGCAGCCGGGGCAGCCGGCCAGGGTGGAGCTGCGGATCGTGGACCGCGGCCCGGGCGTACCCGAGGACGCCAAGGAGAAGATCTTCGCGCCGTTCCAGCGGTACGGGGACGCGCCGCGCGGCGCCGGGGTGGGCCTCGGGCTCGCGGTGGCGCGTGGCTTCGTCGAGGCGATGGACGGTACCGTCACCGCCGAGGACACCCCTGGGGGCGGGCTCACCATGGTGGTCAGCCTGCCCGTGGTCGAACGGCCGCCGGGAACGGGGGAGCCGGACGGCGAGGGTGGCGAGCCGCTCCCGGAGCTGGTCACCTGAGAACCCGGCGGCGCGCCGGCCGGGTCCGTCACCCCTCCCGAGGGGCGCACGCCGCATCGAAAGTCGTAGAGCCAGTCCCACAGTCCGTAAGTCAGACAGCCTGAAAGGCGGAGCCCGTAAATGACCCGGGTCCTCGTCGTGGACGACGAACCGCAGATCGTCCGCGCGCTGGTGATCAACCTCAAGGCCCGCAAGTACGAGGTGGACGCGGCCCATGACGGCGCGAGCGCCCTGGAGCTGGCCGCGGCCCGCCATCCGGACGTGGTCGTCCTCGACCTGGGCCTGCCCGACATGGACGGGGTCGAGGTGATCCGCGGTCTGCGCGGCTGGACCCGGGTGCCGATCATCGTGCTGTCGGCCCGGCACGCCTCGGACGAGAAGGTCGAGGCGCTGGACGCCGGCGCCGACGACTACGTCACCAAGCCGTTCGGCATGGACGAGCTGCTGGCCCGGATGCGGGCCGCCGTGCGGCGGGCCGAGCCGGTGGCCGGGGAGGCCGACTCGCTGGTCGTCACCGAGTCCTTCACCGTCGACCTCGCGGCCAAGAAGGTCAACCGGGACGGTGCCGACGTACGCCTCACCCCGACCGAGTGGCACCTGCTGGAGGTCCTCGTCCGCAACGCCGGGCGGCTGGTCAGCCAGACCCAGCTGCTGCAGGAGGTGTGGGGCCCGGCCTACCGCACCGAGACCAACTACCTGCGGGTCTACCTCGCCCAGCTGCGTCGCAAGCTGGAGCGCGACCCCTCGCACCCGCGCCACTTCATCACCGAACCGGGCATGGGATACCGGTTCGAGAGCTGACCGCGGGTGCCCCTGGCGGCTGAACGACCTGCCGCCAGGGGGCCCGAACCCGGTACCCTTCCGACATGAGTGGTGACAACAGCAGCGGCCAGCCGCAGGGGCGGTTCCGCCGCATGCTCAGCCGGCTGACCTCGTCGGCCGAGGAGCTGGACGCCGAGGAGCTGCGCCAGGAGAGCGCCGCGGAGTCCGGCTGCACACCGATCGCCGGCTGCGGGGACCGCCAGTTGGTCACCGTGGCGGGCACGTTGCGCACGGTGACGCTCCGGCCCCGGGCGGGGGTGCCCGCGCTGGAGGCCGAACTCTTCGACGGCACCGAGGCGTTGGACGTGGTCTGGCTCGGTCGTCGCTCGATCGCCGGGATAGAGCCCGGCCGCCGGCTGATCGCCAGCGGCCGGATCAGCCACGCACGCGGGCGCCGTGTGCTGTTCAACCCCCGCTATGAGCTGCGTCCGGTCGGACACGGGAGCGAATGAGCGTGAGCAACCAGCCAGGCGGCGAGGCCGCCGCCCAGCTCGACCTGCCTGTCGACCCCGCGGACGCGGAGGCCGCCCGCAAGGCCGCCTCCAAGGAGGCCGCCGACACCGTGCTCAAGGCCTTCGGCGGCGTGCGCGGCATGATCGACATGACGCTGCCAGGCCTGGTCTTCATCGTCACGTACAACCTGACCCACCAGGTCAGCACCTCGGCCTGGGCCGCGCTGGGCCTGAGCGCCCTGTTCGTGGTGGCCCGGCTGGCGAAGCGGCAGACCATCCAGCACGCCTTCAGCGGGGTGTTCGGCGTCGCCCTCGGTGCCTGGATCTCGATGAAGAGCGGCAAGGCCGAGGACTTCTACCTGCCCGGCCTGCTCTGGAACGTCGGCTACTGCGTCGCCCTGGCGGCCTCCGCCCTGGCCCGCTGGCCGATGATCGGGGTGATGCTCGGCCCGATCACCGGTGAGATGTTCACCTGGCGCAAGGAGAACCCGGGCCGCCTGGCCGCCTACACCAAGGCGACCTGGGCCTGGGTGCTGATCATGGGCCTCAAGCCGGTGATCCTCTTCCCGCTGTACTTCACCCACAACGTCAACCTGCTGGGCTGGCTGAAGGTCGCCCTCGGCATCCCGCCGCTGCTGTTGGCGATGTACGTGACCTGGCAGATCCTGCTGAAGGCGCCGCCGCCGATCAAGGCGCAGCTGGACGACGAGGAGGAGGAGCCGGCGAAGTAGCCGCTCCCGGCCGGACCGGCCCGGACCGGACCCCGGCAACAGCGGAAGGGCCCGCACCCCGGCGAGGGGTGCGGGCCCTTCCGCGCTGCGAAGGCGGCGCTACTGGGCGCCCGAGGTGGCCGAGAGCAGCTGCTCCAGCTCCTCCTCGCGCTCCTGCGCGGCGACGAAGAGCAGCTCGTCGCCGCCCTCCAGGGTGTCGTCCTTGCCCGGCACCAGCACCCGGCCCTCGCGGATGATGGTCACCAGCGCGGTGTCCTGCGGCCAGGCCACGTCGCCGACGCGGGTGCCGACGAGTTCGGTGTCGGAGGCGAGGGTCAGCTCGACCAGGTTGGCGTTGCCCTGGCTGAAGCGCATCAGGCGGACGAGGTCGCCGACGCTGACCGCCTCCTCGACCAGGGCGGACATCAGGCGCGGGGTGGAGACGGCCACGTCCACGCCCCAGGACTCGTTGAAGAGCCACTCGTTCTTGGGGTTGTTCACCCGGGCGACCACCCGGGGCACCGCGTACTCGGTCTTGGCGAGCAGCGAGACGACCAGGTTGACCTTGTCGTCACCGGTCGCGGCGATGACCACGTGGCAGCGCTGGAGCGCGGCCTCGTCCAGCGAGGTGATCTCGCAGGCGTCGGCCAGCAGCCACTCCGCCATCGGGACCCGCTCCACCGAGATGGAGTTGGGGTTCTTGTCTATCAGCAGGACCTCGTGGCCGTTCTCCAGCAGCTCGCCCGCGATCGAGCGGCCCACGGCACCGGCCCCGGCAATGGCGACCCGCATCAGTGACCCTCCTCCTTCGGCCCCTGCGCGAACGCGGCCTCGACGGCCGTCAGGTCGGTCCGGCGCAGCATCACGTGCACCAGGTCGCCCTCCTGCACCACCATCTGGGGCGAGGGGAGCACTCCCTCGCCGAGCCGGGTGACGAACGCCACCCGGGCGCCGGAGGCCTCCTCCAGCTTGCTGATCCGGTGGCCGATCCAGCGCGGGTCGTACGCGACCTCGGCGAGCTGCACGCCACCGCTCGGGTCCTGCCACAGCGGCTCGGCGCCGCTGGGCAGCAGTCGGCGCAGCATCTGGTCGGCGGTCCAGCGGACCGTCGCCACGGTGGGGATGCCCAGGCGCTGGTACACCTCGGCGCGGCGGGGGTCGTAGATCCGGGCGGCGACGTTCTCGACGCCGAAGTTCTCCCGGGCCACCCGCGCGGCGATGATGTTGGAGTTGTCACCGCTGGAGACCGCGGCGAAGGCACCGGCCTCCTCGATGCCCGCCTCGCGCAGGGTGTCCTGGTCGAAGCCGACACCGGTGACCCGGCGCCCGTTGAATCCGGCGCCCAGTCGACGGAATGCGGTCGGGTCCTGGTCGACCACGGCCACCGAGTGGCCCTGTTTCTCCAGTGCTCTGGCGAGGGCGGAGCCCACGCGGCCGCAGCCCATGATCACGATGTGCACCGGCGCTTACCTCACCCGTCCCGAAGGGGTCTTGACCTGCGCAAACACCGTTCAGCTCCGTTTCCCGCCCGGTCGTCCGGGACGAGGTTCATCGTGGGGGCGCCGGCCCGACAACGCTCGACAACCAGAGTGTTGCCCGCCGACTCGTATCCGACACGCTAGCCGGTCCACCGAACGCAGTCGCGACGAAGGGGGGGACAAACGGCGGAGCCTTGACCGGGGAGCCCCTACGATTCCTTAACGTGCCTATGCCGACTGACCTTCCGAAACGCATCCTGATCGGGCGCGCCCTACGCAGCGACAAGCTGGGCGAGACGCTTCTCCCCAAGCGGCTCGCGCTGCCCGTGTTCGCCTCGGACGCGCTCTCCTCGGTCGCGTACGCCCCCGAGGAGATCCTGCTCACCCTCTCCATCGCGGGCGCCTCGGCGATCCACTTCTCCTGGCAGATCGGCGTCGTCGTGGCGATCGTGATGCTCGCCGTGGTCGCCTCCTACCGGCAGAACGTGCATGCCTACCCCAGCGGTGGCGGCGACTACGAGGTCGCGACCGTCAACCACGGGCCGGCTGCCGGCCTGGTGGTCGCCAGCGCGCTGATGGTCGACTACGTGCTCACCGTGGCCGTGTCGACCACCTCGGGCGTCGCCAACGTCGTCTCCGCGGTGCCCGCGCTGCGCGGCCACGAGACCGTCCTGTCGGTGGTCGTGGTCGTGCTGCTGATGGGCATGAACCTGCGCGGTGTGCGCGAGTCCGGCAGCGCCTTCGCCGTTCCCACCTACGCCTTCATGGTCGGCGTGATCGGGATGGTCGGCTACGGGGTGTTCCGGCACTTCGCGCTCGGCCAGGACATGCCCGCCGAGAGCTCCACGTTCCACCTGGCCGCCATCCCCGGCAACGACTCGCTGGCCGGCTTCGCGATGGTGTTCCTGCTGCTGAAGTCCTTCTCCTCCGGCTGTGCCGCGCTCACCGGTGTGGAGGCGATCTCCAACGGCGTGCCGGCCTTCCGCAAGCCGAAGAGCAAGAACGCGGCCACCACGCTGCTGATGATGGCGAGCATCGCCGTCGTGATGTTCATGGGCATCATCTGGCTGGCCCGGCTGACCGGTGTCCAGATGGCCGAGAACCCGACCGAGCAGCTCGTCGGAGCCTCGCCGGACTACCACCAGAAGACGGCGCTGGCGCAGATCAGCGAGGCCGTGTTCAACAACTTCACGCCCGGCTTCTACTTCGTCGCCGCCGTCACCGGCCTGATCCTGGTGCTGGCCGCCAACACCGCCTTCAACGGCTTCCCGGTGCTCGGCTCGATCCTCGCCCAGGACCGGTACCTGCCGCGCCAGCTGCACACCCGCGGCGACCGGCTGGCCTTCTCCAACGGCATCATCCTGCTGGCGATCGCGGCGATCCTGCTGATCCTCGCCTTCGACGCCGACCCGACCCGGCTGATCCAGCTCTACATCGTCGGCGTCTTCGTCGCCTTCAACATGAGCCAGTCCGGCATGATCCGGCACTGGACCCGGCTGCTGCGCACCGAGACCGACCCGGCCAAGCGCCGCCACATGCAGCGCAGCCGGGCGATCAACGCCTTCGGCCTGGTGATGACGATGGCCGTGCTGATCGTCGTCCTGGTCACCAAGATCGGCCACGCCTGGATCGCGATCGCCGCGATGGCCGTGCTGTTCGTGATGATGAAGGGCATCCGGCGCCACTACGACCGGGTCTCCGACGAGCTGACCGCCGCCGAGGAGCCGGACGACGTGGTGCTGCCCACCCGGGTGCACGCCATCGTGCTGGTCTCCAAGCTGCACAAGCCGGCGCTGCGCGCCCTCGCGTACGCCCGGCTGGCCCGGGCCCACACGCTGGAGGCCGTCACGGTCAACGTCGACCCGGCGGACACGGCGGCGCTGCGCCGGGAGTGGGACGAGCGCGGCATCGAGGTGCCGCTCAAGGTGCTGGACTCGCCGTACCGCGAGATCACCGGGCCGGTCCTGGACTACGTGAAGAACCTGCGGCGCAGCAGCCCGCGGGACGTCGTCTCGGTCTACATCCCGGAGTACGTGGTCGGCCACTGGTACGAGCACCTGCTGCACAACCAGAGCGCGCTGCGGCTCAAGGGCCGGCTGCTGTTCAAGCCCGGCGTGATGGTCACCTCGGTACCGTGGCAGTTGGAGTCCTCGGAGCGGCGCAAGCCGCAGAAGGCCTGGTCGGCGCCGGGCGCCGTCCGCCGTGGCGAGCCGCGGGCGCCGAAGGCCGTAGAGTCGAAGGATTCCGTCTCCACCGGTGCGAACGCCGGTGACACCTCCGAGCGCAGCAAGGACTCCTCCCAGTGACCCGCAACACTCCGCCCCGCTCCTCGGGCTCCTCCGGCAAGGGCGCCCGCCGGGGCGGCTCCCAGCCCGGGCAGGTCTCCCGGCCGCGCTGGGGCCGGCCGGCCCGTCCGGAGGCCACCGACCGCGACGGCCTCACCGCGCGCACCGCGCCGATCGTCCCGGGCGAGCCGGAGGACCGCGGGCCCGCCGGGCCGGCCGCCGAGAAGGGCGCGGGCAAGGGCGCCGCGGGCAAGGGCTCCGGCAAGGGCGCGTCGAAGGGCGCGCCGAAGGGTGCGTCGAAGGGTGCGCCGAAGGGCGCGCCGAAGGGCGCGGGCAAGGACGCCGGCCAGGACGCGCCGAAGGGCGCCGCCGGGGCCGGCCGGAAGGCGCCGCGCAAGCAGGCGGTGCGGCCGCCCAAGGCGCTGCGCACCGCCGCCGCGCGGCCGTCGCGGCCCGAGGCGCCCTCCGGGGAGCCGCTGGCCGGGCAGCGCTACGAGGTCGAGGTCGGCCCGGTCGCGCACGGCGGCGGGCACTGCGTGGCCCGGCACGAGGGGCGGGTGCTGTTCGTACGGCACGCGCTGCCCGGTGAGAAGGTCGTCGCGCTGGTGACCGACGGGACGACCACCTCGCGCTTCCTGCGGGCCGACGCGGTGGAGGTGCTGGAGCCCTCCAAGGACCGGATCGAGGCGCCCTGCCCGTTCGCCGGTCCGGGCAAGTGCGGCGGCTGCGACTGGCAGCACGTCACCCCGGGTGGGCAGCGCAAGCTCAAGGCGGCGGTGCTGACCGAGCAGCTGGCCAAGCTGGCCGGGCTCACCCCGGCCGAGGCGGGCTGGGACGGCAGCGTCGAGCCGGTCGGCGGCAAGCTGCCGGCCGGGCAGGTGCCGGCCTGGCGCACCCGGGTGCAGTACGCGGTGGACGCGGAGACCGGGAAGGTCGGTCTGCGCAAGCACCGCTCGCACGAGGTGCAGGTGATCGACCGCTGCCTGATCGCGGCCGAGGGCGTCACCGAGCTGGGCATCGAGTCCCGGGACTGGCCGGGCGTGGCGGGCGTCGAGGCGATCGCGGCGAGCGGCTCCTCGGACCGTCAGGTGGTGCTGACCCCGCGGGACGGCGCCCAGCTGCCGCTGGTCGAGCTGGACAAGCCGGTGTCGATCGCCCGGGTGGACGCGCAGGGCGACCTGCACAAGGTGCACGGGCGCTCCTTCGTTCGCGAGCGGGCGGCCGGGCGGACCTGGCGGGTCAGCAACGGCGGCTTCTGGCAGATCCACCCGGAGGCGCCGGACACCCTGGTCGACGCCGTGCTGGACGGCCTGGACCCGCAGTGGGGCGAGAACGCGCTCGACCTGTACTGCGGCGTCGGCCTGTTCGCGGGCGCGCTGGCCGACCGGGTCGGCGAGGACGGCGCGGTGCTCGGCATCGAGTCCGCCAAGCAGGCCGTGGTCGACGCCCGGCACAACCTGGCCGCGCTGGACAACGTGCGGATCGAGTGCGACCGGGTCGAGACGCTGCTGCCGCGCACCGGCATCACCGCCACCGACCTGATCGTGCTGGACCCGCCGCGCGCCGGCGCCGGCCGTGAGACCGTCGCCCACCTCGTCGGCCTGGAGGCACGCCGGATCGCGTACGTGGCCTGCGACCCGGCGGCGCTCGCCCGGGACCTGAAGTTCTTCCGCGAGGGCGGCTACCGGCCGGTCTCGCTGCGGGCCTTCGACCTGTTCCCGATGACGCACCACTTCGAGTGCGTGGCGATCCTGGAGCCGGCCGGGGAGTGATCCCGGGCCCCCGGGCACGCACGGCAGGAGGCGGTCACCCGTTCGGGGTGACCGCCTCCGGCTCGTACGGAGCGGAGCGGTCCGGCTCGGGGCGCGGCCGCGTTCGGGGGCTACTCGTTGTGCTCCTCCTCGTCGGCGCTGTGCGGGAGGTCGATGCCGTGCTGGGCGGCGAGCCGCAGGAGCGAGGCGACCCGGCCCTCGTACGCCTGGACGCCGTCGGCGTCCCCTTCTGCCCGGGCCGCGGCGAGGTCGCGGCGGGCCTGTGCGAGCTGCTCGCGCAGCTCCTGGTCGAACATGGCTGTCATCGGTCGGCCTCCGCACCGGTCGGCGCCCGCTCGGGGGAACGCGGGGGGGATTTCAGCGTCCCGGACGGTGCGGGAGTCTTCAAGTCCCGCACCTCCCGGTGGGGCACGGCGGCCGCGGACGGGCCCGGGCCGGGGCGGAAGGTCAGGTGCCGGCAATGCGCTGGTAAAAGATGGCGCGGGTACGGCCGTTCGACCCCGGGAGGGGGCTTGACGAGGCAATTCGCCGGGGTGAAGGTGAGCCACTGACATGTGATGTGTGCTGTTGCACCGCCCGTGGTGGCAGCCACCCCACGCCACCGGCCGGGGCCGGCCGGTGTGTGAGGGGGAGCGTCATGGAGTTGGAGCTTCGGCACCTGCGGGTGCTGTGCGCCATCGCCGACACCGGGAGCGTCGGGCGGGCCGCCGCCCTGCTCGGCGCCTCGCAGCCGGCGACCAGCACCCAGCTGCGCCGGATCGAGCGCCACCTGGGCGCCTCGCTGTTCGACCGCACCGCCGCCGGGGTCGCGCCGACCGGCTTCGGGGTGGAGGTGCTGGCCGCCGCCCGGGAGCTGCTCGCCCGCGCCGACAGTCTGGGGCGCCGACCGGAGGCCCAGGCCGGGCCCGCCCCGCGCGAGTTGCGGCTGGCGGCGGCCAGCGAGCCGATCCTGCCCGGGCTGCTCGCCAGGGCCCGGCACCAGCGGCCCGGGCAGCGCTTCACCGTGACGTCGGTCCACCGCCCCTCGGACGCCGTCGAGTTGCTGGAGCTGGGCGAGGCGGACGCCGCGGTGGCCGTGGACTACCCGGGCCGGGAGCTGGGCCGCTCGCCGTCCGTCGCGCACCGCGGCATCGTCACCGAGCCCGTCTTCGTCGCGCTGCCGGTCGGCCACCGGCTGCGGCACCACGCCGAGGTGGCCCTGGCGGACCTCGCGGAGGAGGAGTGGCTCCTGGCCCCCGACGACGGGGCCGGCTGGCACGGCGTGTTCCACGGGGCCTGCGCCGCGGCGGGGTTCACCCCGGCGAGCGTCCACGAGTTCCTCGGCGGCCGGCTGGAGCTCCAGGAGATGGTCGCCGCCGGGCTCGGCGTCTCCGTCGTCCGGGCCACCACCCGGCCGCTCGCCGAGGTGCTGGTCAAACCGCTCGCCGGGACGCCGATCTGGGTCCGGCAGCTGCTGGTCTGGCGGCCGGCCGGGGTGGACGGGGAGGTCGTGGAGGCGCTGTTCGGGGCGGCGGTCGCGGCGTACCGGGACCTGGTCGCGGCCGCGCCGGGCTTCCAGGCGTGGGCGGCGCGGACGTACCGGCCGTAGCGGGGCGGGGTCAGGGCCGGAGTGTTATGGCAGGGCCAGGCAATGTCATATGACCTGTGACATTGTTCTGACCTTCCGTCGCTGGCAGGATCATGACGCGTTCCCCCACCGTCTCGGCAGTCCTCCCAGCGCCTCCCCCACAGGAGAAGGACCCACCAGTGCGCCCACGGATACCCCTCCCCACCCTGCTGGCCGGCCTCGTCGCCGGCTGCTGCGCCGCCGCCACGCTGCTGCCGGCCACCGCCTCCGCCGCCTCCGCCGCCTCCGCCGCTTCCGCTGCCTCCGCCCCCTCCGGTGCGGCCGCCCGGCCGGCGACCCCTGCGGCCGACCCGGGCTCCGTCCTGCCGAAGCCGCTCGGCGCCTTCCTCACGGTCGACCCGGCCGAGCAGGCCCGCGCGGCCGAGGAACCCGCCCCCGTCGCCAAGCCGCTGCCCCCGGCCCTGCTCGGCCAGGCCGTGATGGGCCAGCCGGCCGGTACCGCCGTGCAGACCGCGCCGCGCCCGGCCGATCCGAAGACCGCCGCGCAGGCCAAGGCGGCCCTCGCCGCCCGCGGTGCCGCCGGTGCGGCCGCCGCCGGGCAGAGCTGCACCCCGGCCGACTTCGGCAGCCGCAGTGGGGCCGACCTGGTCTCCTTCCTGGAGGCCTCGACCCCGGACTGCGTCAACACCCTGTTCAACGTCACCGGCGCGGACGCGGGCAGCATCTTCAAGGAGTCGAAGATGCTCACCGTCGCCAACGCCTTCCAGGCCGCGGCGGGCGGCTACACCGGCGACAACTCGACCGGCATCCTGCAGCTGGTGCTCTTCCAGCGGGCCGGCTGGTACGTGCAGTCGTACAACGCGGGCGCGGTGGGCCCGTACGACGCGGCGCTGACCGGCGCCTCCAAGGCCGCCCTCGACGCCTTCTTCGCCAGTGCCCACCGCACCGACGTCAGCGACGCCAACGGCACCGTGCTCAACGAGGTGCTGGTGCTCACCGACAGCGCCAACCTCCAGGGCAGCTACCTGGGCGTCTACAAGCAGGTCCTGACGGCGTACGACAACTCGTACAACGCCTTCCCGAAGATGCTCAAGGCGGTCAACGCGGTGCTCTCCGCGCCGCTGTGGCGGGGCAACTGGAACCCCGACTTCGTCAGCGCGGTCGGCGCCGACCCGAGCATCGGCGCCACCCTGGGCGACTTCGCGCTGAACCACAAGGACCTGCTCGGCACGGCCAACGCCTACCTGGACGTCAACGCGGGCAACGACCTCGGCCGGATGGCCGGCGACGGCCCGACGGTCGAGGCCGCGGTCAAGGGCAAGGTCAAGGCCGTCCTCGACGGCGCGCAGATCACCGGCGCCACCGGCCCGCTGTACGTCCACACCGCCTACCAGGCCAACAGCTTCGACCCCGGCCAGTGCTCCTACTACGGCACCTGCGACCTGCCGGCCAAGCTGACCGCCGCGGTGCTGCCGAACCAGTTGGTCTGCGACAACCGCACCATCCAGACCGAGGCGCTCTCGCCCGCCGACCTGTCCGCGGTCTGCGCCAGCCTGCGCGGCGAGGACACCTTCTTCCACAAGCTGGTCAAGGACAGCGGCCCGATCCCCGGCCAGTACGACAAGGAGCTGACCCTCGCGGTCTTCGCCAACCAGGCCGACTACCTGACCTACTCCTGGGCGATCTTCAACAACTCCACCGACAACGGCGGACAGACCGTCATGGACCCGACCGACCCGAACAACCGGGCCGTGTGCGTGATGTACCAGAAGTCCTGGAACGACGGCTTCACCGCCAACGTGTGGAACCTCAACCACGAGTACACGCACTACCTGGACAACATCTACGACCTCAAGGGCAACTTCTCCACCGAGATCTCCGTCCCGGACATCTGGTGGATCGAGGGCGTCGCCGAGTACGAGTCCTACGCCTACCGCGGCACCACCGACACCCAGGCGATGGCCGAGGCCGCCAAGCACACGTACAAGCTGAGCACGCTCTTCCAGAGCACGTACGGCAACTCGGACACCGTGCGCACCTACCCGTGGGGCTACCTGGCGGTCCGGTACATGTTCGAGAAGCATCCGGCGGACGTCGACGCCATGCTCGGGCACTTCCGCACCGGCGACTACCAGGGCGGCTACGCGGTCTACAACGGCATCGGCACCGGCTACGACGCCGACTTCGACGCCTGGCTCGACGCCTGCGCCGGCGGCGCCTGCTACGCGGCCGGCCCGACCGCGCTGTTCGGCCAGACCGTGAGCGGCCCGACCGTCACCCTGACCGACAAGTCGGTCCAGACCGGGTCCGGCCGGATCACCGCCTGGCACTGGACCTTCGGCGACGGCGGCTCCTCCGACCAGCAGAACCCGACCCACACCTACGTGGCCGCCGGCACCTACACCGTCGCGCTGACCGTCACCGACGACACCGGCAGGACCGCCAGCACCCCCGCCTCCGTCACCGTGACCACCGGCGGAGGCGGCGGCCCCACCACCCCGCCGGCCTGCACCGACCCGCGCACCGACGCGCTCGGCAAGAACTGCTCGCGCGCCAACCTCTCCGCCACCGCCGGCAACCTGGACTACCTGTACGTCTACCTGCCGGCCGGCACCAGCACCCTGAAGATCACCGCCTCCGGGGGCACCGGCACCGCCTCCCTGTACTACAACGAGAGCACCTGGGCCTCGCCGAGCGCGTACACCGCCTCGTCCACCAACCCGGGCACCACCCAGAGCATCACGGTGACCAACCCGACGGCGGGCTACCGGTACGTGAGCCTCTACGCGAACACCGACTTCAGCGGGGTGACCGTCAGCACCCAGTTCTGATCCGCCGTCCGCCGTGCGCCGTCCTCCGGGCGCGGGCCGGGTCCGTGGCAGCAGCCGCGGGCCCGGCCGTCCGGCGTTCCGGTGTCCTGGTACTCCGACGCTCCGGTGTTCCCCGGTTTCCCGCGTTCCGGTGACGGCGAGGTTGCGCGGGGGCGTGCCACAGGTGTGCGGGCGGTGTGCGTGCGCCCTTGTTGTGCTAGCACTTGAGCGCTAGCTTGAACGGCATGGGTAAGAAGCAGCTGAACGTGCGGGTCGACGCCACGACCGCCGAGATGGCCCGGGAACGGGCGGAGCAGCAGGGGATCTCCATGAACCAGTACATCGAGCGCCTGGTCCAACAGGACATGGGCGAGTCCGGGCGGGCCTTCGTGGACGCGGCCGCGCAGTTCATGAAGGAGTACGAGTCGGCCTTCCTCGCCGAGTTCGCGGAGCCGGGCGACCTCCAGGACGTGCGCCGTTGAAGCTGGAGGTCGACCTCTCGTGGTTGCTCATGACCGCCGAGCAGTACACCCCCGGTGACCCACAGGTCACCGACTACGGTTCACTGCTCGCGGCCGTCACCCGCCACCAGGCCGAGATATTCGACATCGCGGTCTACCCCGAACCACCGGACCGCGCCGCGGCGCTGATGCACCAGCTGATCCGGGTGCCCGCCCTGGAGAAGACCAACGAACTCTTCGCGACCGCCGTCGCCTACGCCTACCTGGTCGCCAGCGGCTGCACCGTCGCCACCACCGCCCGCGAGGTACGCAGCCTCTCCCGGGCCATCCGCGAGGGGCGGCTCGGGGTGTCGGGCGTGGCCGAGCGGCTGGCGGCCTGGGTGGTCGACGAGGCGGAGGGGGAGGGGGTCGCCGGAGCGGACGAGGAGGACGAGGACGACGACTGACCGGCGCCGTCCCCGTCCCCGGCGGGGGCTCCCGGGGGTGCTGCTACGCGGCGGGCTCCGGCCGGAGCCCGCCGGTCGGCCGGTTGCCGCCGGCTACTGCCCGTCGGTGGGTTCCTGCTGGGCGGTGGGCTCCGCTATCAGGGCGGTCGCGAAGGCGCGGAAGCCGATCCGGCGGTAGATCCGGGCGACGTCCTCGTCGGCGGCGGACAGGAACACCGTCCGCACCCCGTTCGCCCGGGCGTGGGCGACCAGGGCCGCGGTGACCGCCAGGCCCAGCCCGCGCCGGCGTGCGGACGGGAGCGTGCCCACCCCGGCCACCTCGGTGACCGGGCCCACCGGGTTGTGCTGGCCCGCGCACAGAGCCGTACCGTCCTCGACGGCCGCGGCCAGCACGGTGGCACCGGCGGCGATCCGCCCGGCGATCCGCTCCGCCGTGCCGTCGGCCGTCAACTTCACCGCGGACTCGGCGAGTTCGTCCGCACCGGCCGGGCCGATGGCGGTGCCCGGATCGTCGAAGGCCAGGTGCGGGACGGCGATGGCGGCCGCCAGCTCCGGCGCGTCCGGCGTCAGCACCCGGACCTCCACCCGCTCCGGCAGCTCGGGCACCGGGGCCGCTTCGTCCTGCGGGCCCAGCACCAGCAGCGGGTGCTCGTGCACCGTCAGGCCCGCCGCCTCGACCGCCGCGCGCAGCCCGGGGGTCTGCTCGGCCACCCACTCGAAGGCCTCCGGCACGCCCAGCTCCCGCTGCCGTTCCAGTACCCGACGGACGTCCTCGGCGGTGGCGGCCGGGCCGGTGTGGTCGAGGGTCGGGCGGGCGTAGTACGGCCAGCCGGCATCCTCGCGGACGAACAGGGTCAGCGGTCCGAAGTCCTCGGTGCGGGCGGCGCCGCGCGGAACGGCGTCGTAGTAGCGCTCGATCTCGTCGAGCAGGGGGCTGTCGGGGGCATGATCGGCAGAGGTCACGGCGTGCATCCAAGCAGGGGCGGCGGTGCGGTGCCACCGATTTGTCGGGGTCGCGCGGTCTGCTCCTGTCGGGGGCGCGGGGCCCACGCCGTCGACCCGGGGTCCGCGCCGTCGACCCGGGGGTTCGCTGTCGTCGTTCCGGGCCGATTGTTGCCGAACGCTTACCCGCTCGCAGCGATCTTGTGCGGACACGACGTGCATGCTGAAGCCTTTACAGCTCTGCCGAGGGGGACGGCGGACGTCTGCACTAGGCGAGGCAAGGGGGAAGACAGGCCGATGAGGCTCTGCTTTCTGGTGGAGGAACACTACCGGCACGACGGCATGCCGCTCGACGTGGCGCGCCAACTCACGGCGTGGGGGCACCGGGTGGACGTGCTGCGCCCCGGGGACTCGCTGCTGGCGATCTCCGAGGAGGTCCGGGCCGGCAGTCACGACGCCTGGGTGCTCAAGACCGTCTCCGGCGGACCCGGGCTGACCCTGCTGGAGTCGGCCGCCGCCGTCGGCCTCACTACGGTGAACGACGTGCGTTCGATCCGCGGGGTCAGGGACAAGGCGCTCGCCGCGGTCATCGGCCGTAGCCGCGGCCTGCCCGTCCCGGTGACGTACGCGGCCGCGCGCTGGGAGCGGCTGGCGGAGATCCCGGCCGCCGAGTACCCGCTGGTGGTCAAACCCGCCGACGGCAGCTCCGGGCGCGCCGTCCGGCTGGTGCGCGGCCCCGACCAGCTGCTGGAGGTCGGGCCCGAGCTGGCGGGGGAGGGGCTGCTGATCGCGCAGCCGTACGTGCCCAACTCCGGGACCGACCTCAAGGTGTACTGCGTCGACGGCGAGCTCTTCGCGACGGAACGTTCCTCCCCGCTGCACCCCGGGCAGGGCGTGCGCGAGCGGCAGGTGCCGCTGCCGGGGAGCGTCGCGCGGATCGTGGCGCAGGTCGGCGAGGTGTTCGGGCTGGACCTGTACGGGGTGGACGTGCTGCTGGGGCCGGACGGGCCGGTGGTGGTGGACGTCAACGACTTCCCGAGCTTCCGGCAGGTGCCGGACGCGGTGGCCAGGGTCGCCCGGGCGGTGCTGCGGCTCGCGCGCAGCGGGACGGCCGTGTCGGTGCCCGGCGGGCCCGCCGAACTGGTGCCCGCCGGCGGCGACCCGTACGGGCAACTCGGCTTTGGTGAGGGGGAGTTGCGATGAAGGTCGGGCTGATCACCGGCGACCCGGGGCACCCGGTGCTGGCGGCCGCGGCCGAGCTGCTGGTGCGGCAGGGGCACGAGGTCGGGGTCGTCCCGCCCGCCGGGTCCGTGACCGGGTCGGCGGACGTCTACCTGCTCAAGGCCCGTACGCCGCAGGCGCTGGCGCTCGCGGGGGAGTTGGAGCGGCGGGGCGCGCCGGTGGTCAACTCGGCGGCGGCCACCGGGCTGTGCCAGGACCGGGTGCGGATGGCCGACCTCGCCCGCGCCGCCGGACTGCCCTTCGCGGCCACCGAAGCGGTCGGACGGCTGGGCGAACTCGCCGATCCGGCCTACCCGTTCGTGGTCAAGAGCCGGCACAGCAGGCGGCACGACCTGGTCGCCCGGGTGGATGGGCCCGCCCGGCTGCGCGAACTCGCCGAGCGCTGGCCCGACGAGCCGGTCGTCACCCAGCCGTTCGTCCCGGGGACGGGCTGGGACCAGAAGCTGTGGGTGGTCGACGGGCAGGTGTTCGCGGCCCGGCGGCAGTCCGAACTCGCCACCGGCACGGGGAAGTCGGGGCGGGCGGAGGAGTGGGAGCCGTCCGCCGCGCGGGCCGCGCTCGCGCTGCGCGTCGGCGAGGTGTTCGGGCTCGACGTGTACGGGGTGGACCTGCTCGACGGGCCCGCGGAGCCGGTCATCGTGGACGTCAACGCCTTCCCCGGGGTCCGCGGCCGGCCCGGCGCGCCGGAGGCGCTCGTGGCGCTCGCGCTGCGGGTGGGGGAGGAGCGGGGGCGGGCGCTCGCCGGGCTCGGGCTCGGGCTCGGGAGGGGTGTGCGGTAGGGCGCGGGGCCGGGGCTGGGGTGGGGCCCTCTGCGCGGTGGGGCCCTTCGCCGGGGGCGGGTCGGCGGCCCGGGGCGCCGGGCCGCCGAGGTCGTTAGGCTGGCTGGCGCCCCGACCGGCCGAGGCGTACGGCGAGAGAAGACGGAACCTTGCTCCAGGACATCGAGCGCTACCTGGCCTGCCCGCACTGCGCGCAGGCCCTCACCCGGCACGACCGCAGCCTGCGCTGCCCGGCCGGGCACAGCTTCGACCTCGCCAAGCAGGGCTACGTCAGCCTCCTCGCCGGCGACGCCCACACCGGCACCGGCGACACCGCCGAGATGGTCGCGGCCCGCGCGGACTTCCTCGCCGCCGGGCACTACCGGCCGATCGCCGAGGCGCTGGCGCAGACCGCCTCCGCCGTGGTCGCCGGCGAGTCCGACGGCCTGGTCGCCGACCTCGGCGCCGGCACCGGCCACTACCTGGCACACGTCCTGGACGCCCTGCCCGGCACCGTCGGCGCGGCCCTCGACATCTCCAAGTTCGCGCTGCGCCGCGCCGCCAAGGCGCACCCCCGGATCGGCGCCGTGGTGTGCGACGCCTGGCGTCCGCTGCCGCTGCGGGACGCCTCGGCCGAGCTGATGCTCAACGTCTTCGCCCCGCGCAACGGGCCCGAGATCCGCCGGGTGCTGCGCCCCGGCGGCACCCTGCTGCTGGTCTCGCCGACCGCCCGCCACCTGCGCGAACTCGTCGACGCGCTGGGGCTGCTGTCGGTGGACGAGGAGAAGCAGCGGCGGATCGACGAGAAGCTCGGGCCGCACCTGGAGCCCGCGGGGCGGCAGGAGGTCGAGTTCACCCTGCGGCTGGGCCCGCAGGACGTGCGCACCGTCGTCGGCATGGGGCCGAGCGCCTGGCACACCGACCCGGAGCGGCTCGACGCCGCGCTCGCGGAGCTGCCGGAGCCGGTCGAGGTGACGGCCTCGGTGACGGTGGCCGCGTACCGGCGCTGACCACCGACGTGGGCCGCGTGCCGGCGCTGACCACCGACGTGGGCCGCGTGCCGGCGCTGAGCACCGACGCGGGCCGCGTGCCGGCGCTGACCACCGACGTGGGCCGCGTGCCGGCGCTCCGCATCGATGTGGGCCGCCCCGCGTGCGACGCCGGCCGCGCACCGCCGTCGAGCGCCACGTTGGGATGAATCTGCCGCGCAGGCACGTTTCTGCCGCTCGGCCTGCGGCTAACGTCCGACGGGTGAACCGCGACGCCACCAGGTCCGCAAGGCCGTCCCAGCTCCGACCGGGCGCCCCGGGGCCCGACCGGCCGCCCGTGCCGCGCCCCACCGTCGAGGAGCTCCGGCTCACCTCGTTCAAGTCCTACCGGCGCGCGGTGCTGCCGCTCGCGCCCCTCACGGTGCTGCACGGGCCCGCCGGGGTCGGCAAGTCCAACGCGCTCGACGCGCTGGCCGTGCTGTCCCGGCTCGCCCTCGGCGAGGAGATCGCCGACTCGCTGGACGGGCTGCCCGAACGCACCGGCCCGCTCGCCGCACCCGTCCGGGGCGGCCTGGACGGGTGCGTCCCGCACGGACGGGACGCGATCATCCTCGGCTGCACCGTCCGCTCGCCGCACGGCCTGATCCGGCTCGACGTGGTCGTCCGCACCGACGGCCCGGTCCGGATCGCCCGGGAGTCGCTCACCCTCGACGGCCGGACCCTGATGGACACCGGCGAACAGGACGTCCGCAATCGGCGGGTCAACGTCTGCTGGCACAACGACACCCGCCAGGGCGACATCCGCGCGCCGTTCCCCAGCGGCACGATGATCACCGCCCAGCTGCCGCTGCGGGTCGCGGGCTCGTCGGCCGGGGAGTGCCTCGTCCTCGCCGCCACCGAGGACCTGCTCACCGCCCTGCGCGAGGTCTTCCCGCTGCACCCCGTCCCCGCGCTGATGCGCGGCTGGGCGCGGGCCGACCCGCAGGCCCGGCTGCGCAGCAACGCCGCCAACATCTCCGCCGTCGTCGCCCGGCTGAGCAACGAGTGCCCGCGCCGGTACGGGCAACTGCTGCGCGCCGTGCAGTCCGCCGCACCGCACCCGCTGCTCGGGCTCACCCTCGCCGAGCGCGAGAGCGCGGGCGTACGGCGGGTCCTCGCCGTCTTCGACGAGGGCGTCCTCGGGCGCACCGGCGCGGACCAGGCCTCCGACGGCATGCTGCGCCACCTCGCCTTCGCCGCGGTGCTGCTGACCGGGGCCGGGGTGCTCGACCTCGACGTGGCCGCCGAGGTGCCCTGGGCGCACCGGCAGCTCACCGTGCTGGCCGAGGACCTGGGAGCGGGGCTCTCCGGCGAGCAGACCGCCACGCTGCTGCGGCTGGCGCGGGACATGGCGGACCGCAGCCAGCTGCGGGTGGTCGCGGCCCTGCAGGAGCCGGCGGCGGCGCGGGAGGTGCTGGGCGGCGCGCCCGGGGGCGGGATGGTGCTGGTCGAGTGCCGGCGGGATCCGGACTCCGGGTTCACGGTGCTGCGGCCGGAGACGGCGCGGGTGCCGGTCCAGGGCGGACGAGGGGAGGCGGCCGGGGAGACGGCGGACCCGTTCGACGGGGTGCCGGCAGGGGGCGCGGCAGCGGATGAGGACCGGTCGGACGAGCCGTCGGGTGAGCGGTCGGCGGAGCAGGCGGGGGCGGCCGGATCCCCGGTGGGCGGTGGGGCGTCCACGACGGGCGCTGGGGCGGCGGGCCGCGATGCGGTAGACCTGGAGGGGTGAGCGAACGAGTGACGGGGCCGGCGGAGCCCACCGTGGCGGCCCTGCGGCAGCGGTTGGTGGAATTCGCGGCGGCCCGGCGGTGGGAGCCCTTCCACACCCCGAAGAACCTGGCGGCGGCGCTGAGCGTGGAGGCGGGGGAGCTGCTGGAGATCTTCCAGTGGCTGACGCCCGAGCAGGCGGCGTCGGTGATGTCCGACCCGGAGCGCGCGCACCGGGTGCACGACGAGGTCGCGGACGTGTTGGCCTACCTGCTGCAGTTCTGCACGGCGGTCGGGGTGGATCCGCTGGAGGCCCTGGCGGCCAAGATCGAGCGGAACGAGCTCCGCTTCCCGGTGCCGGTGGACGCGGCCGAACCAGGTGAAAATGTGGCCGGCGTCAACTCGGAGGTGGGCGACCAACCCTTGTGAGGGACGGGAGTCATCCACAACCCCCCACTTGTCCACAGCTTCTGACAACGTGGATGCGCGCTCGCGCTCTTCCTCGCACGCTTTCGCCGTGACCAGCCGTCACCACACGGACCGCCCTCCCGGCGGCCGGGGCGACGGCGACAGCGAGCGAGGGGAGCGGTGGCCATGGAGGCGCTGCGACTGATCAAGACGGCCCGGCACGCCCTGGCCGAGGCCAGGCACGTACCGGACGTCCTGGCCGAGGCGCGGCAGGCCGCGCTGCTCACCGAGGCGGTGGGCGCCAGGTTGGCGGAGTCGGAGGACGAGGAGCTCACCGGGCTGGGGCAGCAGCTGTCCGAGGCCGGGGCGCACGCGGCGGTCTGCCTGGACCGCTCCGTGGTCCGCGCCGCCCTGGTGAGCGGCGGCCGGGCCGCGCGGCCCACCGACCTCGGGGACTTGGAGCCCGCTCTCGGAGCGCTCGACGGGCTGCTCCAGGAGGTCGGCGAGACGCTGGTGGTGCTGGCCTGCGGGGCGGACACCGAGAGCCTCTACTGGACGTGCATCGACGGCGTGGACGCGGTGTCGGAGTGCAAGGACCTCACCGCGCGGCTGCGCGAGGCGGCGGTCCGGGGCGGAGAGGCGCAGCCCGCGGTGCTCGGCGGGGCGGAACGGGAACGGGAGCGGGCCGGTGGCGGGGCGCCGTTACTGGTGGTCCGGCTCGGCCCGCCGGGCGAGGCCGGTCCGCGGGGCGGCGGCGCGGCGAGTGGCCGCGGCTCGCCCCCCGGCAGTGGCCCACCCGGGGCGGGCGGGCCGGCCGAGGAGGAACGGTCGGCGGGCTACCGGGAGCCCGAGGCGTCCGAGGCCTCGGAGGTGTCCGTGCCGGTCGGATAGGCGGTGGAGTCGCCGCTCCCGGGGACGGAGCCCTGGAGTTCGTCGAGGTCCGCGGTGACGGAGGCGAGCAGTTCCTGCATCTGCTCCAGCAGGCTCTTGGGGGTGGTGGGTCCGGCCGAGGTGCCGTCGGCCGAGCCCGTCGGGCTGCTCGGGAACTGCGGCGTGGCAGATGGTTCGGACATCACGGGACCTCTTCGGATCGGTGGTGCGGCGTGGAGCGGCCGACGGTGGCTCGGCCGCACGGCGGGAGGCGGCAGTTGCCCGCCACCGGGGCACCCACCCCGCCGTTGCACCCAACGAACCGCTCCGGGTGTCGTCACCCGGACACCACCCGATGCGGTCCAACTCCGGCGCGCGGTAAGCCTCCCGGGTGAGGCGGGGTTGCCGTCGCGGCGCTGCCTCGGCTAGGCGCGGAGCGGCTCGGGGCACGGAGCGGGACGGCGGCCGGTGACGCGGAGCCGGGTGGTGGTCGGCCGCGTGGAGCGGGGCGTCGGCGGACACGCCCGGAGAGGAGACCGGAGGTGAGGTGGAGACGGCTCGGGGGAGAACCCACCCCTTGCCACTCTCAACGTATAGCGCATGGGGGGTCTTGCGGCAAGGCCCCCGTGGTGGCGCACAATCGCAGGCCTCAGATCGGAGCTGATGCCATGAACAGCCGGACCACCAGCGCGTTCGACCTTCCCGCCCGCCTCGCCGCCAAGGCCGATCCCGAGCTGATCGGCGAGGACGAGCGGCACTTCGCGGCCATCGCGGAGAGCCTGGAGCAGTCGATCGCCGAGCTGTCCGACCGCCTCGACGCGCTCCGCCGCGCGCCGGGCGGCCTCGGGCGGGAGGCGATGGACCGGGACATCGAGGTGCACAGGCTGACCGGTCGGCTGCGTGCCCTGCGCCGCTTCGGGCTGGACCTGTGCCTGGGACGGGTCGTCCTCGCGGACGACCCGGAGCCGGTGTTCATCGGGCGGCTCGGCCTCACCGACAGTGAGGGGCGCCGACTGCTGGTCGACTGGCGCTCGCCCGCCGCCGAGCCGTTCTTCGCGGCCACCCACGCCGACCCGATGGGTCTGGCGAGCCGGCGCCGGTACCGCTGGACGGGCGGCCGGATCGGCGACTACTGGGACGAGGTGTTCACCGCCGAGGCCCTGGAGGGGCACGCCGCGCTGGACGACCAGTCCGCGTTCATCGCCAGCCTGGGCGGCAACCGGTCGGCCCGGATGCGGGACGTGCTGGCCACCATCCAGGCGGACCAGGACGCCGTCATCCGGGCCGGGTCCCGGGGCGCCCTGGTGGTGGACGGCGGCCCCGGCACCGGGAAGACGGTCGTCGCGCTGCACCGCTCCGCGTACCTGCTCTACTCCGACCCCAGGCTCGGCCACCGGCGCGGCGGCGTGCTGTTCGTCGGCCCGCACCAGCCCTACCTGGCCTACGTCGCCGACGTCCTGCCCAGCCTCGGCGAGGAGGGGGTGCGCACCTGCACCGTGCGGGACCTCGTCGCCGAGGGGGCGAAGGCCGGGGCCGAGCGGGACGCCGGGGTGGCCCGCCTGAAGTCCTCGGTCGACATGGTGAAGGCGATCGAGAAGGCCGTCCGGTTCTACGAGGAGCCGCCGACCGAGGGCATGGAGGTCACCACCCACTGGGCCGACCTCTGGCTGAGCGCCGAGGACTGGTCCGACGCGTTCGACGCACCGGACCCGGGCACCCCGCACAACGAGGCCCGCGAGCAGATCTGGGAGGAGCTGGCCACGATCCTGATGGACAAGCTGGACGAGGACGAGGGCGTCTCACCGGAGCTGTTCCGCCGGTCGCTGCGGCAGGACCGCGAGCTGGTCGAGACGCTCAACCGGGCCTGGCCGCTGCTCGACGCGGCCGACCTGGTCGGCGACCTCTGGTCGGTGCCCGCCTACCTGCGGATGTGCGCGCCCTGGCTGGCGCCCGAAGAGGTCCGCAGGCTCCAGCGCAAGGACGCGCCCCAGGCCTGGACGGTCTCCGACCTGCCGCTGCTGGACGCGGCCCGGCAGCGGCTCGGCGATCCGGAGGCGGACCTGCGGCGGCGCCGGCGGGAGGCCGCGGCCGCCGCCGAGCGCGAACGGATGGCCGACGTCATCGGCGACCTCCTGCAGGCCGACGACGACGGTGAGGGCGCGGTGGCGATGCTGCGCGGGCGCGACCTCCAGGACACCCTGGTCGACGAGACGGCCCTGCCCGTCGCCGACCCGGAACCGCTCGCCGGGCCGTTCGCGCACATCGTGGTGGACGAGGCCCAGGAGCTGACCGACGCGGAGTGGCAGATGCTGCTGCTGCGCTGCCCGTCCCGGAGCTTCACCATCGTCGGGGACCGGGCACAGGCCAGGCACGGTTTCACGGAGTCCTGGCGGGAGCGGCTGGAGCGGATCGGGCTCGACCGGAGCACGGTGGCCTCGCTGAGCATCAACTACCGGACGCCGGAAGAGGTCATGGCCGAAGCCGAGCCCGCGATCCGGGCCGCGCTGCCCGACGCCAACGTGCCGACCTCCGTCCGCAGCAGCGGCATCCCCGTCGCGCACGGGTCGGCGGCGGAGCTGGACGCCGTCCTGGACGGCTGGCTCGCCGAGCACACCGAGGGGATCGCCTGTGTGATCGGCGCCCCCGGCTTCGAGGCGCGGCCGCGGGTCCGGTCGCTGACCCCGGAGCTGTCCAAGGGGCTCGAGTTCGACCTGGTCGTCCTGGTCGACCCGGAGGCGTTCGGCGGGGGCGTCGAGGGAGCCGTCGACCGCTACGTCGCGATGACCAGGGCGACGCAACGGCTGGTGGTCCTCAGGAGCACGTGAGAAGACGGCGGCGGGCGGCGGAGGGAGCGGGGTGTGGAAGAAGGGAGCGGAGGGGTTGAAACGCGCCTCGCCCGGTCGGGTGACGCGGGTGTCGGGTGACGGCGGCGGGAGGCCAGACTGGGGCGATGGACGAGGAGGAACCACTGGCGTCGTGGGCGGCCAGGCGGGCGCAACGGCTACGGCCGGTCGGGCAGTTGCGGGCCGTACGGCTCACGGGCGGGCGACAGCGGGGTGCCCATGTGACGCCGGGTGAACCGAGGCTGATCGTACGCTGGGACGGCTACCAGTGGTTGCCGGAGACGGTGGCCGAGGACTACGCCACCGCCCAACGGATCCTGTACGGGATCGAGGGCGCGGGAGCACCGCGGCCCGGGCGTCAGGCCCGGCGGCCGAGGAAGGCGCCGGGGCGCCACCGCAAGCCCTGACGCCCGCGCGGGCAGGTCCACTCGCAGCGGTGCCCGAGCCGCACCCGGACCACGAGCCGCCCCGGTCGCGGCCGAACCCGGGGAAGGAGCGGTTCCCGGGAAGCGCGCGGCCCCCCGGAAGCGCGCGGGGTCCGGCGCCACCCGGCGCCGGACCCCGACAGCCCCTGCCCGTAGGTCAGTTGTGGGCGTGCAGGTCGGCGTTCAGACCGCCCCAGGAGCCGGAGCGGGCGATGACCTCGACCGCGCCGCTCTGCGAGTTGCGGCGGAACAGCAGGTTGTCCTGGCCGGACAGCTCGACGGCCTTGGCCACCGTGCCGTCCGGGGTGGTGACCCGGGTGCCGGCGGTCACGTACAGGCCGGCCTCGACCACGCAGTCGCTGCCGAGCGAGATGCCGATGCCCGCGTTGGCGCCGAGCAGGCAGCGCTCGCCGACCGAGACGACCTGCTTGCCGCCACCGGACAGGGTGCCCATGATCGAGGCGCCGCCGCCGATGTCGCTGTGGTCGCCGACGACGACGCCCGCGCTGATCCGGCCCTCGACCATGGACGTGCCCAGCGTGCCGGCGTTGAAGTTGACGAAGCCCTCGTGCATCACGGTGGTGCCGGCGGCCAGGTGCGCGCCGAGCCGGACGCGGTCGGCGTGGGCGATGCGCACACCGGTCGGGGCGACGTAGTCGGTCATCCGCGGGAACTTGTCGATCCCGTACACGGCCAGCTGGCCGCCCTGGGCGCGCACGGCCAGGCGGGCCTGCTCGACCTTGTCCACCGGGACGGGGCCGACGCTGGTCCAGGCGACGTTGGCCAGCAGGCCGAAGATGCCGTCCAGGTTCTGGCCGTGCGGCTTGACCAGCCGGTGGCTGAGCAGGTGCAGGCGCAGGTACACGTCGTGCGTGTCGAGCGGCTTCTCGTCCAGCGAGGCGATGGTGGTGCGCACGGCGACCACCTCGACGCCGCGGCGCGCGTCGGCGCGCAGCGCCTCGGCCGCGCCGGCACCGAGCTCGGCCTCGGCCTGCTCGGCGGTCAGCCGGACGGTGCCGGCCGGGCCGGGCTCGGCGGCCAGCGCGGGAGCGGGGAACCAGGTGTCGAGGACGGTGCCGTCGGCGGCGATGGTGGCCAGGCCGGCGGCCACGGCGCCGGTCGCCGCGGAGGTGGATTCGAGCGAGGTGGATTCAGCAGTCACACCGTGCACGTTAACCAATGCGGGGCCCCGGTGCCGAACACGCCCACCGGGCGGACGCGCCCGGCGGACGCGCTGGTCGGCGGCCCGCGGGGCGGGAAAACCCGGTGCTCGGCGCTCCGGTGCTGGGCAATACTTCAGCGGGTGTTCATGTCGATCTCCACCACCGGCAGCGCCGAGGCCCCGGCCACGGACCTCGGGTTCCTGCTGCACAAGCACCCCGGCAAGGTCCAGCAATTCACCACGTCGCACGGCGAGGCCCACGTCTTCTACCCCGAGGCGGGGGACGAGCTCTGCACGGCGGCACTGCTGCTGGACATCGACCCGATCGCGCTGGTCCGCAAGGGCCGGGGCGACGGCAGGGGGCGCGGCGGCTCGCCCGACTTCGCGCTCTCCCAGTACGTCAACGACCGCCCGTACGCCGCGTCCTCGCTGCTCGCGGTGGCGCTGCGGACGGTGTTCCGGTCCGCCATGAAGGGCGCCTGCCCGGCCCGCCCCGAACTGCCGGCGCGGGTGCGCCCGCTGCGGATCGAGCTGCCCGCCGTGCCCGCGAACGGCGCGGGCGAGGCCGGCGGCCCGGCCCTGGTGGCCCGGCTGTTCGAGCCGCTGGGCTGGCGGGTCGAGGCGACGGCGATCGCGCTGGACGAGTCCTTCCCCGAGTGGGGCGAGTCCCGCCACGTGCGGATCGCGCTCTCCTCCGACGCGGTCCGGCTCGCCGACGCGCTCCAGCAGCTGTACGTGCTGCTGCCGGTGCTGGACGGCGCCAAGCACTACTGGGTCGCCCCGGACGAGGTGGACAAGCTGCTCGCGGCCGGCCAGGGCTGGCTGGCGGCCCACCCGGAGCGCGCCCTGATCACCCGCCGCTACCTGGCCCGGCGCTGGTCGCTGACCAGGGCCGCGATGGAGCGACTGGAGCTGGCCCGGCTGGCGGAGGCCGACGACCGCGAGGTCGAGGAGATCGACAACGCGGTCGACGACCGGCCCGAGGAGGAGGTGCGGGAACAGCCGGAGCCCAGGCAGCCCTCGCTCGCCGAGCAGCGCCGCGCCGCGATCCTCACCGCGCTGCGCGAGACCGGCGCCGCCCGCGTCGCCGATCTCGGCTGCGGCCAGGGCGAGTTGATCGGCGAGCTGCTCAAGGACGCCCGGTTCACCGGGATCCTCGGCGTGGACGTCTCCACCAGGGCACTGCGGGTGGCGAGTCGTAAGCTGGGCCTGGAGCGGTTGTCGGAGCGTCAGGCGGCCCGGTTGTCGCTGGTGCAGGGAGCGCTCACCTACACCGACGTCCGGC
This sequence comes from Kitasatospora sp. NPDC048286, assembly GCF_043201735.1. Lineage (NCBI taxonomy): Bacteria > Bacillati > Actinomycetota > Actinomycetes > Kitasatosporales > Streptomycetaceae > Kitasatospora > Kitasatospora sp. NPDC048286. Next base: position 25,974 of record NZ_JBICZE010000029.1, on the reverse strand, counting down.
TCAAGGGCTTCGACGCGGCGGTGCTGTGCGAGGTGATCGAGCACCTGGACCTGCCGCGGCTGCCCGCGCTGGAGTACGCGGTGTTCGGCGCCGCCCGGCCGAGGACGGTCGTGGTCACCACGCCGAACGCCGAGTACAACGTCCGCTGGGACAGCCTGCCGGCGGGCGCCGTCCGGCACGCCGACCACCGCTTCGAGTGGTCCCGGGCCGAGTTCCGCGCCTGGACCGGGAAGGTCGCCGCCGCGTACGGCTACACCGTGGAGCTGCGCCCGGTCGGTCCACAGGACGAGGAGGTCGGCGCCCCGACCCAGCTGGCCCTGTTCACCACGTCCGCTCCGACCACCACGACCACCGCGACCACCATGCCCACCACGTCCGCTCCGACCGCCACGACCACGGCACCCACCACGCCCACCCCGACCACGACGCCCGAAGGAGGCGAGCCCCGATGACCGATGACACGACCGACACCCCCGACACCCCCGGCGAGAGCCGGGACCAGGACCGCGCGGAGAGCGCCACCCCCCGCCGCCTCCCCGTCACCGACGTCTCCCTCGTCGTCCTGATCGGCACCAGTGGCGCGGGCAAGTCCACCTTCGCCCGCCGCCACTTCCTGCCCACCCAGGTGGTCTCCTCCGACTTCTGCCGGGGTCTGGTCGCCGACGACGAGAACGACCAGTCCGCCTCCGCCGAGGCCTTCGACGTTCTGCACTACATCGTCGGCAAGCGCCTGGCGGCCGGCCGGCTGACCGTCGTGGACGCCACCAACGTGCAGCCCGAGGCCCGCCGGCAGCTGGTCGCGATCGCCCGCGAGCACGACGTGCTGCCGATCGCGATCGTCCTGGACGTCCCACCGGGGGTGTGCGCCGAGCGCAACCGCTCCCGCCCGGACCGTCAGCTGCCGGCCCATGTGATCCCCCGCCAGCACCGGGAACTGCGCCGCTCCCTCCGAGGCCTGGAGCGCGAGGGCTTCCGCAAGGTGCACGTCCTGCGCGGCGAGGCCGAGGTCGCGGCCGCCGAGATCGTGCTGGAGAAGCGCTACAACGACCTGCGTCACCTCACCGGCCCGTTCGACCTCGTCGGCGACATCCACGGCTGCCGCTCCGAGCTGGAGACCCTGCTGACCCGGCTCGGCTACACGCTCACCCGGGACGCCGAGGGCCGCCCGGTGGACGCCGCGCACCCCGCGGGCCGCACCGCCGTCTTCGTCGGCGACCTGGTCGACCGCGGCCCCGACACCCCGGGCGTGCTGCGCCTGGTGATGGGCATGGTGGCGGCCGGCCACGCGCTCTGCGTGCCGGGCAACCACGAGAACAAGCTGGGCCGGGCGATGGACGGCAAGAAGGTCAACGTCGCCTACGGCCTCCAGGAGTCGCTGGACCAGCTGGCGGGGGAGAGCGAGGAGTTCCGGGCCGAGGTCCGCGCGTTCATGCGCGGCCTGGTCAGCCACTACCTGCTGGACGGCGGTGCCCTGGTGGTCTGCCACGCCGGTCTGCCGGAGAGGTACCACGGTCGCAACTCCGGCCGGGTCCGCTCGCACGCGCTGTACGGGGACACCACCGGCGAGACCGACGAGTACGGCCTGCCGGTGCGCTACCCGTGGGCGGAGGAGTACCGGGGCCGGGCGCTGGTGGTCTACGGCCACACCCCGGTGCCGGCCGCGAGCTTCGTCAACAACACCGTCTGCCTGGACACCGGCTGCGTCTTCGGCGGCAGCCTGACCGCGCTGCGCTACCCGGAGCGCGAGCTGGTGAGCGTCGAGGCGGAGCGCGAGTGGTACGCCCCGGCGCGTCCGCTGGTCACCGACGCGCCGGGCGCCCGCGAGGGCCGTCCGCTGGACCTCGCCGACGTGGCCGGGCGCCGGATCGTCGAGACCGGGCTGCACGGGCGGGTGGCCGTCCGGGAGGAGAACGCGGCCGCGGCGCTGGAGGTGATGAGCCGCTTCGCGCTGGACCCGCGGCTGCTCGCCTACCTGCCGCCGACCATGGCACCGAGCGCCACCTCCCGACGGGACGGCTACCTGGAGCACCCGGAGGAGGCCTTCCTCGGCTACCGGGCCGACGGCGTGCGGCACCTGGTCTGCGAGGAGAAGCACATGGGCTCGCGCGCGGTGCTGCTGGTCGCCCGGGAGGAGGCCGCGCTGGAGCGCCGTTTCGGTGTGGCCGGCCCCGGTGCGATCTGGACCCGGACCGGCCGCGCCTTCCTCGTCGACGAGGAGCTGACCGGCGCCGTGCTCGGCCGGGTCCGGGAGGCCGCCGAGCGCGCCGGGCTGTTCGAGGAGCTGGCCACCGACTGGCTGCTGCAGGACGCCGAGCTGATGCCCTGGTCGCTGAAGGCGGTGGAACTGCTGCGCCGCCAGTACGCGGCGGTCGGCGCGGCGGCGGGCGCCGTCCTGCCGGAGGTGCTGTCCGCGCTGGAGCGGGCGGCCGGGCGCGGCCTGGACCTGGCCCACCTGACCGCCCGCCAGCGGCAGCGCGCGGCCGACGCGCAGGCGTTCACCGAGGCGTACCGGCGTTACTGCTGGCCGACGGAGGGCCTGTCGGGCATCCGGCTCGCACCGTTCCAGCTGCTCGCGGCCGAGGGGGTGAACCTGGCGGTGCGCCCGCACGACGAGCACCTGGCCTGGATCGATCGCCTGGTGGCCGCCGACGCGACCGGCGCCGCCGACGGCACGGAACACCCGCAGGACCCTCGGCACCCGCAGGACCCGCAGCACCCGGAGCACCGGAAGGAGCCGGTGCTGCACCGTACCCGCCGGATCCTGGTGGACACCGAGGACGAGGCCTCGATGGCCGCCGCCACCGCCTGGTGGGAGGAGCTGACCGCGGCGGGTGGCGAGGGCATGGTGGTCAAGCCGCTGGCCTCGCTGGTCTGCACGGTGCGCGGCGAGGGACGGCCGGGCGGCCTGGTGCAGCCCGGGGTGAAGGTGCGCGGCCGGGAGTACCTGCGGATCATCTACGGCCCGGACTACACCGAGCACCTCGACCGGCTGCGCCTGCGCGCGCTGGGCCACAAGCGCTCGCTGGCGCTGCGCGAGTACGCGCTGGGCCTGGAGGCGCTGGACCGGCTGGCGGCGGGGGAGCCGCTGTGGCGGGTGCACGAGCCGGTCTTCGCGGTGCTCGCGCTGGAGTCGGAGCCGGTCGATCCGCGACTGTGAGCGCGGTGCCGGAAGGCGGGGAGCCCTTCGCGGGCTCCCCGCGGGCTCCCCGTGGGCTTCCCCGGAACCCCCTCCTGTGGGACCGTCCCGGCCCCGCCTCTGTATAGAAATTCCGAGTATCGTATAGACTTGCCGCTTCCTCCAGTCCCGTCACCCCAGGAGCCCGGCATGGCCTTCAACCTCCGGAACAGGCACTTCCTCAAGGAGCTCGACTTCACGCCCCAGGAGTTCCGCTTCCTGGTGGACCTCGCCGCCACGCTCAAGGCGGCGAAGTACGCGGGCACCGAGCAGCCCAGACTGCGCGGCAGGAACATCGCGCTGATCTTCGAGAAGACCTCCACCCGCACCCGCTGCGCCTTCGAGGTCGCCGCCCACGATCAGGGCGCCACCACCACCTACCTGGACCCCACGGGCTCCCAGATCGGCCACAAGGAGTCCATCAGGGACACCGCCCGGGTGCTCGGCCGGATGTTCGACGGCATCGAGTACCGCGGCCACGGCCAGGAGATCGTCGAGGAACTGGCCGAGTACGCCGGCGTCCCGGTCTGGAACGGCCTGACCGACGAGTGGCACCCCACCCAGATGCTGGCCGACGTGCTCACCGTCACCGAGCACACGCCCAAGCCGCTCCCCGAGGTCGCCCTCGCCTACCTCGGCGACGCCCGTTCCAACATGGGCAACTCGCTGCTGGTCACCGGCGCCATGCTCGGCATGGACATCCGGATCGTCGCCCCGCGCGCGCTCTGGCCGACCGAGGAGGTGCAGAAGTCGGCGCGGGACCTGGCCGAGACGACCGGGGCCCGGATCACCCTCACCGAGGACGTGGCCGAGGGCGTGGCCGGCGCCGACTTCCTCTACACCGACGTCTGGGTCTCGATGGGCGAGCCCAAGGAGGTCTGGGCCGAGCGGATCGAGTTGCTCAAGCCGTACCAGGTCTCCATGGACACCGTCCGGGCCACCGGCAACCCGGACGTGAAGTTCCTGCACTGCCTGCCCGCCTTCCACGACCTCGGCACGGTGGTCGGGCGGCAGATGCACGAGGCGACCGGCATGAGCGAGCTGGAGTGCACCGACGAACTGTTCGAGTCGGCGCACTCCGTCGTGTTCGACCAGGCCGAGAACCGGCTGCACACCATCAAGGCGGTGCTGGTCGCCACCCTCGGCTCCTGACTCCCGATTCCTGACCGAGGGGTGAGGGGCGAGGACCCTTCCGATCCGAACGGCTCCTGGGCCCGAACGACTCCTGGCCCGAACGGCTCCCCGGGCCGCGGGCGGCTCCCCGCGGCGGCGCCGGCCTCAGCCGTCCAGCCTGACGCAGGCCACCCGGTCACCCGCCGCGTGCCGGCCGGCCGGGGTGCCCGCGTGCAACACCAGCGAGCGCGCCTCGCCCGGCCGCAGCTGCCAGGCCACCGCGGTGGCGGCGCTGCCCACGCCCTGCCGGTCGGTCCGCAGCGCCAGCCGCAGCTCGTTGCCCTCGTTGGCGTACGCCGGGTCGGTGGACGGCTGCACCGGGTCGACCACGTTCTGGTAGTGCGGGCCGGAGGAGGCCGGGTCGACCCCGCAGTCGCCGGTGTGGAGGTGCGCCGGGAACTCGTGGTCGGGGGCGAGCCCCGAGACCGTCAGGGTGAGCACCGTCCGCCCGGGCAGCGAGCGGTCGGTGACGATCCGGGCGTGCGAGCCGTACGGCACCAGGTCGCTCGCGTAGCTGATCGCGGTGGGCGGGACGAAGGCGGTGGCCGGGTCGAAGGCGGCCTCGGTGACGGAGACCGGCGAGGTGGCGGGGGCGAGCAGGGCCAGCGGCAGCAGGGCGGCGGCGAGCGGAGCGGTCATCGGGACGGGGCCTTCCGGGGGCGGGGCGACGGTCGCCCTGCTAACGCGGCCGGGGCTCCCAGGACACCCCCGGTCCTCCCCGCGCCGGCGACGCCCTCAGTCCGCGTCCCGCCGGATCCCCCGGATCTCGCAGCGCGGCCCGCTGGCCCGCATCAGTCGCAGGTCGGCGGTGACCAGCGGTACCCCGTACCGCTCGGCGACCGCGACGTACGCGGCGTCGTCCGGGGTCAGGTTGTCCTTGAGTTCCCAGATCCGGCCGAGCAGCGGCGCCACCTCGATCTTGCGGATCGTCACCGCCGCGAGCTCCTCGGTGAGTTCGGCGACCCGCTCGGCGGTCAGCTCCTTGGCCAGGTAGAGCCCGCGCAGCGACTGCATCACCTCGACGACGACGTGCTCGGGCGCCACCCACTCGCCGCCGGAGGCGAGTTCCGCGCGGGCCCTGACCCCGCGCGGGCCCTGGTCGGCGAGTGCCAGTACCAGCGCGGATGCGTCCACCACGATCATCAGTCGGCCCCTGCCCGTTCCCGCACGTCAACTCACCGGCCACGGTACCGGGGCGGCCCTCATCCGGCGGAGCCGGGCTCGGGGCGCCCAGGGCGGACGGGATGTTCCCGGTCGCGCCCCTCGTGGCGGGCTCCGCCCGCTGCGCATGGTCGGACGCCCGAGCCCGGGGGGCCGGGTTGCGGCCGGGGGAGGGCGGTGCTCAGGACCCGATCAGCAGCCCGGCCAGCAGGGAGGCGGCGTTGGCGGTGCCGGCGGCGAGCCAGGGCAGCGGGTCGCGCGGGCGCAGCCCGGCGAGCGGGCACAGCAGCAGCGCCTCGATCGCGCAGACCGCCCCCTCGCCGAGCGCGAAGCCCGTCCAGTACGCTGCCGCCGGTCCGTCGGTCCAGTGCCGCAGGGGCCACCAGAGCAGTGGGTGCGTCACCAGGTTGACCAGGACGGCGGCCGCGGCCGCCCGGCCGGGGCGGACCCGCCCCACCCGTACCAGGGCGGCGGTGTAGACGGGCGTCTCGGTCAGCAGGGTGAGGGCGAGGGCCACCGGGTAGCGCACGGCGGGGATCGTGCCATGGAAAGGGGGGACATGGCGACGACGAGCGCGGGCGCACCCACGACGGCACCCGCCCCCATGACCTCACCCACGACGGCACCCGCCCCCGCGGCCACCGCCTGGCCCGCGCCCGGCCCGGCCGCCCGGCTGGGCGCCGCGCCGTTCGCGGGCTTCGCCCTGTCGGCCGTCCTCGCCCTGGCGCTGGCCCTGCGGGCGCCGACCGGCCTGGCGGTGCTGGGCCTGGCCGCCTTCGGCCTGCTGCACAACGTGCTGGAGCTGCGCTACGTGGCCGGCCGTTTCGCCGCGGTCCTGGCCGGCCCGCTGCTGCGGCTGCTGCTGGTCCTGGTGACCGGCATCGTGCTGTGCCGCCTGCTGCCGCCCTCCCGGGTCGCCCAGTCGGCGGAGATCCTGCTCGCGTACGGCCTGCTGGCGGCGGCCTGCCGGTACGGGTTGCGCGGACGCCGGCGGCTGTCGGTGGTGGGCGCGGTGCTGTTGGTGGCGGCGGGGGCGGTCTCGCTGGCCTTCCCCGCGTACCACTTCGTGGTGCTGGCGCACCTGCACAACGTGGTGCCGCTGCTGTTCCTGGCCGAGTGGTCGCGCCGGCTGGCGCGGGGCCGTGCGGCGTTCCTGACGCTGCAGTCGGCCTGGGTGCTGCTGGTTCCGGCGCTGTTGCTGAGCGGTCTGCTGGACGGCCTGTTGGCGCGGCGCCCGGGCGGTTGGACGGACCGGCTGGCCGCCGCCTACACCCCGCCCGGCTGGCTGACGCCGCAGGTGGGGCTGCGTTTCCTGGCGGTGTTCGCGTTCCTGCAGACGATGCACTACGTGGTCTGGGTCTGGTTCCTGCCCCGCTACGCGCCGGAGGCGGCGGAGCGTTTCGACGCCCGGGTGCCGGGGCTGCGCGGGGTGCGGGCCTGGGGGCTGGGCGCGGGCGCGGGTGTGCTGCTGGCCCTGTTGTTCGCCGTGGATTACGCCCAGGGCCGGTCGGTGTACGCGGCGTTGGCGAGTTACCACGCGTATCTGGAGTTCCCGGTGCTGTTGATGCTGGTTCTGGGCCTGGGAGCGAACCGGGCGCGAACGGAGGAAGAAGAGTGACGACGACCCTGCTGGCCGACATCGCCCCCTCGCCGACCGGCGGATCCGGTGGTGAGCTTGTGGTGGTGCTGCTGATGGCGGCCGCTGTCGTGGCGGGTGCGGTCTGGCTGATCAGGCTGGAGCGCAAGCGGCGCGGCCCGGACGACCGGTGAGTCACGGCATGCACTATGGTTTATCTCGACATCGAGATAACTGCCCCTTAGGATATATCTCGACATCAAGATACTTGCCGAGAGGCGCTCGCCGGCGATGCGGGCAAGGTGAGCCTAAGTAAGGCTGACCTTACCACCGCGTGACGGCCGGATATCGCACGAAGCACCCAGAAGGAGTCAGTCGTGTCCGCGAACAGCTTCGACGCCCGCAGCTCGCTGCAGGTGGGCGACGAGTCGTACGAGATCTTCAAGCTCTCCGCCGTCGAGGGTTCCGAGCGGCTGCCGTACAGCCTCAAGGTGCTGCTGGAGAACCTGCTCCGCACGGAGGACGGCGCGAACATCACCGCCGACCACATCCGCGCCCTCGGCAACTGGGACGAGAACGCCCAGCCGAGCCAGGAGATCCAGTTCACCCCGGCCCGCGTGATCATGCAGGACTTCACCGGTGTGCCGTGCGTGGTCGACCTCGCCACCATGCGCGAGGCCGTCAAGGAGCTGGGCGGCGACCCGGCGAAGATCAACCCGCTGGCCCCGGCCGAGTTGGTCATCGACCACTCGGTCATCGCCGACAAGTTCGGCACCAAGGACGCGTTCACCCAGAACGTCGAGATCGAGTACGGCCGCAACAAGGAGCGCTACCAGTTCCTGCGCTGGGGCCAGACCGCCTTCGACGAGTTCAAGGTCGTCCCGCCGGGCACCGGCATCGTCCACCAGGTGAACATCGAGCACCTGGCCCGCACCGTCATGGTCCGTGGTGGCCAGGCCTACCCGGACACCTGCGTCGGCACCGACTCGCACACCACCATGGTCAACGGCCTGGGCGTGCTGGGCTGGGGCGTCGGCGGCATCGAGGCCGAGGCCGCCATGCTCGGCCAGCCGGTCTCCATGCTGATCCCGCGCGTCGTCGGCTTCAAGCTGACCGGCGAGCTGCCGGCCGGCACCACCGCCACCGACCTGGTGCTCACCATCACCGAGATGCTGCGCAAGCACGGTGTGGTCGGCAAGTTCGTCGAGTTCTACGGCGACGGCATCGGCTCCATCCCGCTGGCCAACCGCGCCACCATCGGCAACATGTCGCCGGAGTTCGGCTCGACCTGCGCGATCTTCCCGATCGACGCCGAGACCATCAACTACCTGAAGCTCACCGGCCGTGACGCGCAGCAGCTCGCCCTGGTCGAGGCGTACGCCAAGGAGCAGGGTCTCTGGCACAACCCGTCGCACGAGCCGGTCTACTCCGAGTACCTGGAGCTGGACGTCTCCACCGTCGTCCCGTCGATCTCCGGCCCGAAGCGCCCGCAGGACCGCGTGATCCTGGCCGAGGCCGCCGAGAAGTTCGCCGAGGCGCTGCCGACCTACTCCGCCGAGGCCTCGAAGCCGACCGCCGTCACCGCCCCCGACGGCTCGTCCTACGAGATCGACAACGGCGCGGTCGTGATCGCCTCGATCACCTCCTGCACCAACACCTCCAACCCCTCCGTCATGCTGGGCGCCGCCCTGCTGGCGAAGAAGGCCGTGGAGAAGGGCCTGCACGTCAAGCCCTGGGTCAAGACCACCCTGGCGCCCGGCTCCAAGGTCGTCATGGACTACTACGAGAAGGCCGGCCTGCTCCCGTACATGGAGAAGCTGGGCTTCAACCTGGTCGGCTACGGCTGCGTCACCTGCATCGGCAACTCGGGCCCGCTGCCCGAGGAGGTCTCGGCCGCCGTCAACGAGTCCGACCTCGCGGTCGTCTCGGTGCTCTCCGGCAACCGCAACTTCGAGGGCCGGATCAACCCCGACGTCAAGATGAACTACCTGGCCTCCCCGCCGCTGGTGGTCGCCTACGCCCTCGCCGGCAACATGAACGTCGACATCACCAAGGACGCCCTGGGCCAGGACGCCGACGGCAACGACGTCTTCCTCGCCGACATCTGGCCGTCGGAGCAGGAGGTCGCCGACGTCGTCGCCGGCTCCATCGACGAGGCCATGTTCGACAAGGGCTACCAGGACGTCTTCGCCGGTGACCACCGCTGGCAGTCGCTCCCGGTCCCGACCGGCAACACCTTCGAGTGGGACGCCGAGTCCACCTACGTCCGCAAGCCCCCGTACTTCGAGGGCATGGCCAAGACCCCGAGCCCGGTGACCGACATCGCCGGCGCCCGCGTCCTGGCCAAGCTGGGCGACTCGGTCACCACCGACCACATCTCCCCGGCCGGCAACATCAAGCCGGGCACCCCGGCGGCGCAGTACCTGACCGCCAACGGTGTCGAGAAGCGCGACTTCAACTCCTACGGTTCCCGTCGTGGCAACCACGAGGTGATGATCCGCGGCACCTTCGCCAACATCCGCCTGCGCAACCAGATCGCGCCGGGCACCGAGGGTGGCTACACCCGCGACTTCACCCAGGCCGACGCGCCGGTGTCGTTCATCTACGACGCCTCGCAGAACTACCAGGCCGCCGGCATCCCGCTGGTCGTCCTGGCCGGCAAGGAGTACGGCTCCGGCTCGTCCCGCGACTGGGCCGCCAAGGGCACCGCGCTGCTGGGCGTCAAGGCCGTCATCGCCGAGTCGTACGAGCGCATCCACCGCTCGAACCTGATCGGCATGGGCGTCCTGCCGCTGCAGTTCCCGGAGGGCGAGAACGCCGAGTCCCTCGGCCTGACCGGCGAGGAGACCTTCTCCATCACCGGCGTGACCGAGCTCAACGAGGGCCGCACCCCGAAGACCGTCAAGGTCAAGGCCGGTGACAAGGAGTTCGACGCGGTCGTCCGCATCGACACCCCCGGTGAGGCGGACTACTACCGCAACGGCGGCATCCTGCAGTACGTGCTGCGCTCGCTGATCGGCTGAGTCCCGGCACAGGCCTGAGAGGGGCCGGACCGCACTTCGCGGTCCGGCCCCTCTCCTTTTTGCATACTGCGCCGGGCTTTTGCATACCGCGCCGGTTGCCGCCGACCCCTTGTGCGGTGAACGGCGGATGGACTAAACCTCTGTGCCATCTGGTCCAGACCATTTGACGTCGCTTCAGAGAACAGGTCCGGTATGCCCACTCGCGCCTCAGCCCTGCTCGCCGCCGCCACCGTCGCCGCGCTGCTCGCCGCCCCCGCCACCGCCAACGCCGCCGACGGACGGCACGGCCCGAAGCTGAAGGGCCAGCGGGTCGGCTACTTCACCCAGTGGGGCGCCGACAGCTCCGCCAAGCGGGTCCAGGAGTCCGGCCAGGCGGCCAGGCTCACCGTCATCAACTACGCCTTCGGCAACGTCTCCGCCGACGGCACCTGCTTCGAGAGCAACGAGCCCGGCCAGGGCGACGCCCGCGACGACTACCAGCGCTCCTTCTCCGCCGCCGAGTCGGTGGACGGCGTGGCCGACGCCCCGGGCCAGCCGCTGAAGGGCCACTTCAACCAGCTGCGCAAGCTCAAGGCGAAGAACCCCCAGCTGCGCACGGTCATCTCGCTGGGCGGCTGGACCTGGTCCAAGTACTTCTCCGACGCGGCCGCCACCGACGAGTCCCGCAGGAAGTTCGTCTCCTCCTGCATCGACCTCTACCTCAAGGGCGACCTGCCGGTCCTGGCCGACTCACCGGAGGGCGGCCGGGGCGCGGCCGCGGGCGTCTTCGACGGCATCGACATCGACTGGGAGTACCCGGGCGGCGGCGGGGACGCGGGCAACGTGGTCCGCCCCGAGGACGGGCACAACTTCACCCTGCTGATGCGGGAGTTCCGCGACCAGCTGGACGCGCTGAGCGGCAGGAAGGGCAAGCACTACCTGCTGACCGCCGCCGTGGCCGCCAACGAGACCGTCGCCGACCGGCTCGAACTGCCGCAGCTGAGCGAGTCGATGGACTGGCTGAACGTGATGACCTACGACCTGCACGGCCCCTGGGAGGGCAAGGGCCCGGCCAACCACCAGGCCAACCTGTACTCCGACCCGACCGACCCGGACCCCCGGCAGCGCAGCGCCGACACCGCCGTGACCCACTACCAGGAGCGCGGGATGCCCTCCGAGCAGCTCGTCCTCGGCGCCCCGCTGTACGGCCACGGCTGGACCGGCGTCGCCCCCGGCAAGCGCGGCGGCCTCTTCCAGAGCGCCACCGCGTCCGCGCCCGACCGCTCCTACCGGGAGATCAACGAGCTGCCGGGCAAGGTCCACCTGGACCGCGACCACGGCGCGTCCTGGAAGTACGACGGCACCACCTTCTACAGCTACGACACCGCCGAGGTGCTCACCCAGAAGGCGCGGTACACGCGCTGGAACGACCTGGCGGGGGTGATGGTCTGGTCGCTGGACGGCGACGACGCCCAGGGCAGCGCGATCGCCGCGCTGGACCGCGGCCTGCGCCGCGACTGACCGGCCTCCCACGGCAGAGGGCCCCGGCCGCTCCCTGAATCCAGGGAGCGGCCGGGGCCCTCTTTCACGGCGGCCCGGTCATGGCGGCCCGGTCACGGCGGCGTACGGCCGGCGCGGCCCGCGGCCGTCGCGGTGCGCGCTGCCCGTCAGACCCGGTCGCAGGCCTGCGCCCGCAGCGCGCGGGCCAGGTCGTCCCGGCGCTCCAGCACCAGGCGGCGCAGCGCCGGCGCGGCCTGCGGGTGCCCGGCCAGCCAGGCGTCGGCCTCGGCCAGGGTCTGCTCGTCGGTCTGGGCGATCGGGAAGAAGCCGCCGACGATCCGCATCGCGATCTCGATGCTCCGCTCGGCCCAGATCCGCTCCAGCAGCTTGAAGTACGGCGCCGCGTAGAGGGCGCTCAGGTCGCGCTGGGAGGGGATCGAGAAGCCGGCGGTGTTGGCCTCGACCAGGGCGCTCGGCAGCTCGTCCGAGTCGATCACGGCCGACCAGGCGGCGGCCTTGGCCTCCGCGGTGGGCCGGGCGGCCAGGCACTGGGTGTGGTGCCGCTTGCCGCTCGCGGTGTTGTCGGCGGCCAGCTCGGCGGCCAGCTCCTCGTCGGTGGCCTGGCCGGACGCGGCCAGCGCCAGCCACAGCGACCAGCGCAGGTCCTGGTCGACCTCCAGGCCGTCGATCCGGGCGCTGCCGGACAGCAGGCCGCGGACCAGGCCGAGGTGCTCGGCGCCGCCCGCGGTCTGGGCGAGGAAGCGGGCCCAGGCCAGCTGGTGGTCGCTGCCGGGGACGGCGTCGCGCAGCTCGCGCAGGGCGCCGTCGGCGAGCAGCCGGCCGCCCTCGCCGCGCCAGGCCGGGTCGGCGTACAGGTCGACGGCGGTCTTGGCCTGGGCGTGCAGCGACTGGAGCACGCCGATGTTGCCCTCCTGGCCGGCGAACCGCAGTACCAGGGCGACGTAGTCGCGGGCCGGCATCAGGCCGTCCCGGGTGAGGTTCCACACCGCGGACCAGGTCAGCGCGCGGGCCAGCTCGTCGCGGATGTCGCCGAGGCCGGTGCGCAGGCCCTCCAGCGACTCCTCGTCGAAGCGGATCTTGCAGTAGGTCAGGTCGTCGTCGTTGAGCAGCACCAGCGCCGGGCGGGCCAGCCCGACGGCCTCGGCGACGACGGTCCGGGCGCCGGTGACGTCCAGCTCGATCCGGCCGGTGCGCACCAGGGCGCCGTCGGCGTCCCGGTCGTACAGGCCGACCGCGATCCGGTGCGGGCGCAGGCCACGCGACGGAGTCGCGGAATCGTCCGCAGCGCCGTCCTGGAGCACGGCCAGCTCGGTGATCCGGCCCTCGGCGTCGGTGGTGACCTGCGGGGTGAGCGCGTTGACCCCGGAGGTCTGGAGCCAGGCGGCGGCCCAGGCCTTGAGGTCGCGGCCGCTGGTCTCCTCCAGCACCTCCAGCAGGTCGCCCAGCTCGGTGTTGCCGAAGGCGTGGCGCTTGAAGTAGCGGCGGGCGCCCTCGAAGAAGGCCTCCGAACCGACGTACGCCACCAGCTGCTTGAGGACGGAGGCGCCCTTGGCGTAGGTGATGCCGTCGAAGTTGAGCTTGGCGTCCTCGAGGTCCCGGATGTCCGCGGTGATCGGGTGGGTGGTGGGGAACTGGTCCTGCCGGTAGGCCCAGGCCTTGCGCTGGTTGGCGAAGGTGACCCAGGCCGAGGAGTAGCGGGTGCGGGCGCCGATCAGGCCGTAGGAGCCCATGAAGTCGGCGAAGGACTCCTTCAGCCACAGGTCGTCCCACCAGCGCATGGTGACCAGGTCGCCGAACCACATGTGCGCCATCTCGTGCAGGATGACGTTGGCCCGGCCCTCGTACGCGGCGTCGGTGACCTTCGAGCGGAAGATGAACTCCTCGCGGAAGGTGACGCAGCCGGGGTTCTCCATCGCGCCGATGTTGTACTCGGGGACGAAGGCCTGGTCGTACTTGCCGAAGGGGTACGGGTAGTCGAACTCCTCGTGGAAGAAGTCGAGTCCGAGCTTGGTGACGCCGAGGATCTCGTCCGCGTCGAAGTACGGGGCCAGCGACTTGCGGCACATCGCGGAGAGCGGGATCTCCAGCGCGGTGCCGTCGGCCAGCTCGCGGCGGTAGTGGTCGCGGGCGACGTGGTACGGGCCGGCGACGACGGCGGTGAGGTAGGTGGAGATCGGCTTGGTCGGCGTGAACTCCCAGGTGCGGGCGTCGCCTTCGGCGGTGACGTTCTCGTGCGGGGCGTTGGACCACACGTCCCAGGCCGCGGGGGCGGTCACGGTGAAGGTGAACGGGGCCTTCAGGTCGGGCTGCTCGAAGTTCGCGAACACCCGGCGGGCGTCGGCCGGCTCGTAGTGGGTGTAGAGGTAGGTCTCGCCGTCCACCGGGTCGACGAAGCGGTGCAGGCCCTCGCCGGTGCGGCTGTAGGCGCAGTCCGCCTCGACGGTCAGCACGTTCTCGGCGGCCAGGCCGCCGACGTGCACCCGGGCGCCGTCGTAGGCGGTGGCCGGGTCGAGGGCGCGGCCGTTGAGGGTGACCGAGCGGACGGCGGGGGCGAGCAGGTCGAGGAAGGTGTCCGCACCGGGCTGGGAGCAGCGGAAGGTGACGGTGGTGGTGGACCGGAAGGTGCCGGCCGCCTGGTCCGGGGCCGAGGTCACGTCCAGCCGGACCTGGTAGCCGTCCACGGCCAGGATGCTGGCCCGCTGCTGCGCCTCGTCGCGGCTGAGGTTCTTGCCCGGCACGGCGGTACTCCTTTGTCCGGCTCGCACGGTGGTGCGCCTGTGGGTGGTGCGGTCTCGGCGCGGGGTGTGCTCCGCGCGCGGGGCCATCCTTTCACGCTCCGCGCCGTCAGTACCATTGCACAGGCCGCCGCGTTCGCACCGGAATCACCGGCGCCGGGCGGGTGTTGGCGTTCCGGGGACGGAACTCCTCCCTGCCTCGGACCACCTCACGAAGGACGACACGCAGTGACGACTGCCGCTGAGCGCAAGACCGCCGACTTCTGGTTCGACCCGGCCTGCCCGTGGGCGTGGATGACCTCCCGCTGGCTGACCGAGGTCCAGCAGCTGCGTCCGGTCGACGTGCACTGGCACGTGATGAGCCTGTCGGTGCTCAACGAGCACCGGGACCTCCCGGAGAGCTACCGGGAGCTGCTGGACAACGCCTGGGGCGCGGTGCGGGTCTGCATCGCCGCCGAGCAGCAGCACGGGCCGGAGGTCCTCGGCCGGCTCTACACCGAGCTGGGCCTGCGCTTCCACAACCAGGGCCTGCCGCAGAACCGGGAGACCGTCGAGGCCGCCCTGGTGGCAGCGGGCCTGCCGGTCGAGCTGGCCGACGCGGCCGACACGGACGCGTACGACGAGGCCCTGCGCGCCTCGCACAAGGAGGGCATCGGCCTGGTCGGCGAGGACGTCGGCACCCCGGTGATCGCGGTCGAGGGCGTGGACGGCGAGCGGGTGGCCTTCTTCGGCCCGGTGGTCACCCCCGCCCCGAAGGGCGAGGCCGCGGCCCGGCTGTGGGACGGCACCCTGCTGGTGGCCTCCACCCCGGGCTTCTACGAGATCAAGCGCAGCCGGACGGCCGGCCCCTCCTTCGAGTGAGCACGGCGCGGAACGCATGAGCACCGCGCGGAACGCGTGAGCGCGGCGTGGAACGCGGCAGGGCCCGGTACCCATCGGTACCGGGCCCTCGCCGTCCGCGCGTCCGGGTGGGTCAGCGCAGGGCGGCGGCGTCCCGGCGCTGCTTGAGCAGCCCGGCGACGGTGAGTCCGGCGACCAGCACGCCGGCCGCGTACAGCTGGTCGCGGTTGCCCTCGGTGGTGGTCATCAGGGCGAGGATGCCGACCACCGCGGCCATCGCGACCCAGGTCAGGTACGGGTAGCCCCACATCTTCACGGTGAGCAGCTCGGGCGCCTCGCGCTGCAGCCGGCGGCGCATCCGCAGCTGGACCACGCAGATGAACAGCCAGACCACCAGGATCGCCACACCGGTGGTGTTCATCAGCCAGGTGAACACGGTGTCCGGCCAGAACTTGGCGGCCAGCACGGCGCCGAAGCCGAACAGGCAGGAGACCAGCACGGCTCTGCGCGGCACCCCGCCGCTGACCTTGGCCAGCGCCTTGGGGCCCTGGCCGCGGCCGACCAGCGAGTACGCCATCCGGGACGCGCCGTAGATGTTGGCGTTCATCGCGGACAGCAGCGCGACCAGCACCACCACCTGCATGATCGTCCCGGCGGCGGGCACCCCGAGGTGGCTCAGCACGGTGACGTACGGGCCGTCGGTGACGACCTTCGGGTCCTTCCAGGAGACCAGGGTGACGACCAGGGCCATCGAGCCGATGTAGAAGATCCCGATCCGCCACACCGCGGTGCGCACGGCGTTGGC
The DNA here is from genome assembly GCF_043201735.1 of Kitasatospora sp. NPDC048286. Lineage (NCBI taxonomy): Bacteria > Bacillati > Actinomycetota > Actinomycetes > Kitasatosporales > Streptomycetaceae > Kitasatospora > Kitasatospora sp. NPDC048286. The sequence continues at coordinate 9,986 of NZ_JBICZE010000029.1, read as the reverse complement.
GACGTTCTTCTTGGGGTCGTCGGACTCGGCGGCGGCGATGGTGACGGTCTCCAGACCGCCGTACGCGAAGACCGAGGCGAGCAGGCCGATGATCAGCCCGTCGATGCCGTTGGGCAGGAAGCCGCCGTGGCCGGTGAGGTTCGCGGTGCCGGGGGCGCCGGGGCCGATCACGCCGGCGATGCCGAGCCCGCCGAGGACCAGGAAGGTGACGATGGCGGCGACCTTGATCGCGGCGAACCAGAACTCGAACTCGCCGAAGTTCTTCACCGCGGTGAGGTTGCTGGCGCAGAAGAAGACCATGAACAGGGCGACCCAGACCCAGGCGGAGACGCCGGGTATCCAGCCGTTGACGATCTTCCCGGCGGCGGTGGCCTCGGCGGCCACGCCGCAGCAGAGCATCACCCAGTACATCCAGCCGGCCGTGATCCCGGCCCAGGGGCCGATCTCCTTCTCGGCGTGCACCGAGAACGATCCGGAGGCCGGACGGGCGGCGGACATCTCACCGAGCATTCTCATGATCAGCATGACCAGGAGGCCGGAGAGCACGAACGCCAGGATGATCGCCGGGCCGGCGGCCGCGATGCCGGCGCCGGAGCCGACGAAGAGGCCGGCGCCGATCACGCCGCCGAGGGCGATCATGGACAGGTGGCGCTGCTTCAGCCCGTGGGTGAGCTGCTGGCCACCCGACGCCGGGTCGGCGGCCGGGCGGGGACCGGCGGGGGTCCCGGTCGCCGTAGGGGCGGGGGTGGGGGCCATAGAGGCGGTTCCAGACTGTGCGGTATGCGACATGAGCTGTCCAATATCCGGGGGCGCCCCTGTCCATGCCAAAGATGATCGCTTCGGGCTCACGATGCGGACCACGTCGAAACCTAACGTGATCATGTTGTGACCAGGAGTCGTCCGGGACCGGTTCCGACAACACCCGACGGCCCGGGTTTGTCCGAAACCGTGCCGTTCGCGCAGTGGATCACCGCGTAGGTTCACAGGTGTTCACTCACCTGGACCTCACGGAGGAGCCCCGATGGCCACTGCCACCACCCCGATACCGCGCCGCGCCGTCCTCGCCGACCTGCTGCCCGCCGCCTCCACCCGGCTCGGCGCCCAGGCCCGCGACCTGGCCCTGGTGGCCGGCGGCGCCGCGCTGACCGGCGTGGCCGCCCAGCTGTCGGTGAACGTCCCCGGCTCGCCGGTGCCGGTCACCGGCCAGACCTTCGCCGCCCTGCTGGTCGGCACCGCGCTCGGCGCCCGCCGCGGCGTCGCCTCGCTCGTGCTGTACATGCTGGCCGGCATGGCGGGCCTGCCCTGGTTCGCCGAGGGCACCTCCGGCTGGGCGATGGCCTCCTTCGGCTACGTGCTCGGCTTCGTCCTGGCCGCCGCCCTGACCGGCGCGCTGGCCCGCCGCGGCGCCGACCGCACCCCGGTCAACACCGCCGTCACCATGGTCCTCGGCAGCCTCGCCATCTACGCGGTCGGCGTCCCGTACCTCGCCCTGTCGCTGCACGTGTCGCTCGCCCGGGCCGCCGAGCTCGGCCTCTACCCGTACCTGGTCGGCGACGCCCTCAAGGCCGCCCTCGCCGCCGGTGCCCTGCCGCTGGCCTGGAAGCTGGTCGGCCGGCGCTGACCCGCCCGGCCGGCGCCGACCCACCGGGCGGCTCCACCGGCCGGCCCCACCGGCCACCCCGGTCGGCGCACCCGTTGTCGGGCCCGGGCGCACGCGCATGCCACACTCATGGCATGCGCGTGTACCTGGGCTCCGACCATGCCGGATACGAACTGAAGAACCACCTCGTGGAGTGGCTCAAGGGGGCCGGCCACGAGCCGGTCGACTGCGGGCCGCACATCTACGACGCCGAGGACGACTACCCGCCGTTCTGCCTGCGTGCCGCCGAGCGCACCGCCGCCGACGAGGACGCCCTGGGCATCGTGATCGGCGGCTCGGGCAACGGCGAGGCGATCGCCGCCAACAAGGTCAAGGGCGTCCGGGCCGCGCTGGCCTGGAGCGTGCAGACCGCCGAGCTCGGCCGTCAGCACAACAACGCCAACGTGATCTCCATCGGCGGCCGCATGCACACCCTGGAGGAGGCCACCGAGTTCGTCGAGGTCTTCCTCAAGACCCCGTACAGCGGCGAGCCCCGGCACACCCGCCGGATCGAGATGCTGAGCGAGTACGAGACCACCGGCGAGCTCCCGCCGATCCCGGCCCACCACCCCCAGGGCTGATCCCACCACCCACCCTCCCCGGACGGCCGGCCGCACGCTCCCGTGCGACCGGCCGCCGCCGTCTCCGGCCGCCCCGGAAACCGCGGGACGGGCACCGGAAACCGCGGGACGGGGGCTCCGGAAGCCGCGGGACGCGCCCGGGACGACCCCGCACCGCCTGTGGGATCGGCCACAGGCCACCGCTCGCCGGCACCCCCGCACGCGGGGCGCACGCGCCGCCCGCGCGGTTCGTACGCCCAACCCGCGTACGCCTCCTGACGACGCGCCCGCAACCCCGCCGATCGGCCGAAACCCACTGGGCGCCCCGCGCTCCGGCACCCGTGCCCGCCCCCGGCCCGTCGACGCCGGGCGGTGCCCGTGGATAGGGTCGGACCCCATGGCTGGCAGAGCGCCGGGCACACCGCCCCAGACGACTGCGACGAGGCCCGGCGCCGCCCCGGCGTCCGAGTCCGTGACGGCCCGGTTGCGCAAGAGGGTCCGCCGGGTCCGCCGAAGGCTGCGCACGGCCGGTGTGGACTACTTCCGCGGCGGCGCCGCCGACTGGCCGGTGCTCTGCGCGCTCGCCCTGCTCGTGCCGCTGCTGATCCTGCTCAACATCTGGATGCCCGACTGGGCCCCGCCCACCTCCCTGGTCCTGCCGATCCTGGCCGGCGCCCTGCTGCTGCGCCCCGGCAGCCTGGTCGTGCTCTACGCGCTGGCCGCGCTCGGCCTCTCCTCCGAGTCCGTGATCCACACCGGCCAGCGGGTCGCCAGCGACAACCCCGAGGCCTACCTCTACGGCGTGACCCCGGGCGCGGCCCTGGTGGTCGGCGCCGCCGGGGTGGGCGGCCTGCTGCTCGCCCAGTTCCGGGCCCGGGTCGGCGTGCCCTGGTGGGGCGGCTCCACCATGCTGTTCGACCTGCGCGAGCGGCTGCGGGTGCAGAGCCGGGTGCCCGAGCTGCCGGACGGCTGGCACGCGGACATGGCGCTGCGCCCGGCCGGCGGCCAGTCCTTCTCCGGGGACTTCGTGGTCGCCGCGCGCACCGGCCCCGGCCAGCGGCTGCTGGAGGTGGTCCTCGCGGACGTCTCCGGCAAGGGCATGGACGCCGGCTCCCGGGCGCTGCTGCTCTCCGGCGCCTTCGGCGGCCTGGTCGGTTCGCTGCCCGCGCACGACTTCCTGCCCGCCGCCAACGGCTACCTGCTGCGCCAGTCCTGGGAGGAGGGTTTCGCCACCGCCGTCCACCTGGTGCTGGACCTGGACACCGGCGAGTACGAACTGCTCTCGGCCGGGCACCTGCCGGGCATGCAGCGGCTGGCCGGGGAGGGCCGCTGGGAGGTCAAGCAGGCCGAGGGCCCGCTGCTCGGGATCTACGACGGCGCCAAGTTCGACGGCGTGCGCGGCCGGCTGAACCGCGGCGACGTGCTGATGCTGTGCACCGACGGCATGGTCGAGGCGCCGGGCCGGGACCTCACGGAGGGCATGGACCGGCTGATGGGGGAGGCGGACCGGCTGGTGCCCGGCGGCGGACCCGGCACGGGCACCGGCGCCGCGGCCGCGCTGATCGAGACGGTCGCCCGGGACATCAACGACGACCGCGCCGTGCTGCTGCTCTGGCGGGACTGACACCCGTCCCGGGGCACATGCCGAGGGCGCCCGCCGCTGTCAAGCCTGGCAGCTGATCTTCAGCCAAATCGGACGGCCCGTCGACTGACCGGACCAGTGGCTTCCGCTACCCGCCCCAGACCGTTTTCCGGCCGCTCAGCCCGGCCCCGCCGACGATTCGTCAGGATGGCTCCGCTATCGTCCCGGTCGGCGGAAAGTCGTCTCGCGCCGCAGGATATCGGCGTTGGACTGACTTTCAGACCTTTACGCAATCGGCACGGTCGACCACACTGAGTCCGGGCGGGACTGTTCAGGATTCGGGGGATGGGGGGCGTCACGTGCGGCACGACAGACAGCGGTCGACTGTGGGCTCCCTCGCCGGCGGCGTGCCGGACGGTCCGCGATTCCGCCTCGGGACCGTCGGACAGGCCGGGGTCCGGCTTTCGCAGGTGCCGCCGGGCGGTGGCACCCCGCTATGAAAACGAGGAAGTGAGTCCGGGTGGCACTCTCCGTCTCCGCACTGGTCCTGTTCGCGATCCTGTGCATCATCTTCATCCGCAACAAGCAGATGAAGATCCCGCACGCGATCGTCGCCGCCCTGTTCGGCTTCATGCTGCACGAGACCACGGTCGCGGGCTCCATCAACTCGCTGCTGGCCAACCTGGCGCACAGCATCTCCGGCATCACCGGCGGCTGATCCGGCCGGGCCGACCACCGGCGTCGGCACGCCCGGAGGCGATCGGGCGAGCCACCGTCACCGGCCGGCCCGTCTGGCTTCCCGCCAGCGAGCGAACAGTCCCCGGGGGCGTGCCGCCGCCGGGGCCGGGACACGCATCGGTGCGGGTGTCAGGGCACCCGCCGACGTGTGCTGCCCCGCTGCTGTGGGCTCGGCCGCCAGCAGGACGAACAGCCGCGCCCAGCACAGCCGTTCACCCCGCGGCCAGTCCAGCGCGCGCAGTGCCGCCGACGCCGCCTCCGACACCTCGCCGCCCACCCGGACCTCGGCGACGTCGTCCCCCGCCTTCCCGCCCAGGAAGAGCTTGACGCCCACCGGCCCCGGGCCGGTCAACTCCGCGCGCAGCGCGGGCGCCAGCGCGGGCAGCACCCGGTGCTCGGCCAGCCAGCCCGCCAGGTGCTCGTTGCCGAAGCCGAACACCGCGGCCGGCCCCTGCACCGCGCGCCAGCCCGGGAGTCCGGGCAGGTCCGGACGGTCGGCGTGCCCCCCGCGGCCGTCCGCGAACCCGACCAGCACCGAGGCGGTGGTGGTCGCCCACATCTTCACCGCGTTGGCGAGCTTCTCCTCCTCGGTCTGGCCGAGGCCGGCCGCGCAGTCCCACACCACCGGGGCGTCCGCCCGGCCCAGGTGCAGCACGAAGCCGAGGTCCACGTGCCCGGCGCCGTCGTCCCCGGGGTGCTCGCGGACCGCCACCGCCGTGGTGCCGGGGCCGCGGACCACTTCGCCGTCCGGGCGGAACACCTGGCCCAGTCGCGCCATCTCCCGGACCACACAGCGCTGAATGACGGCCAGTCGCTCCTGCGGATGCACCGGGACTCCTCCACCTCGGGGAGCGCGGCGGTTGGGGTCGCGCTCGAACTGCGCTCGAACGCGCCGAGGCTATCGGCCCGACCGCCCACCGGGAAACCGCGCGGACCCCGCGGTCCTCCGGTCGCGGAAATTTCCTGTATGCCCCACTTTGGGCAGCGGAACCTGAAGGCCGTCCGCCCGGAGGACCCGCATGCCCCGCACCACCGCCCCGCCGCCACCCGTCCTCCTCGCCCCCGGGCCGGCGCCGTCCGGCCCCGCGGGCTCCGGGCTGGTCGCCGAGATCGAGGCCTACCTCGCCTCGCTGCCCGCCCCCGCGCGCACCCCGGTGCCGTACGTCTGCCCGTACGGCAGCACCCCGCGGCCCTGGCAGGCCGGCCACCCCGAGCCCAGGGCCACCCTGCTCGACCGGGCGCTGGGCCGGCCCGCCCGCCCCGTCCCGGTCAGCGCGGCCGACCACCTCAGGCTCGCCTCCCGCTACATCGGGGCGCATGGCTGGCTCCAGGGCGCGATGTGGGACGAGGCCGGCCGGGTCTGCCTGCTGGGCGCGCAGGCCGCCGTCCTGGCGCACGGCTACGGCACCCCGGTCACCGTGCGCACCGCCCGGGTCCAGCTGATGGAGGTGCTGCACGCCACCGGCCGCCCGGCGCGTTCCCCGGACGAGTACAACGACCGCCCCACCACCCGGGAGGGCGACGTCCACCAGCTGCTGGACCGGGCCGCCGCCCGGGCCGCCCGGCTCGGGCTCTGAACGCGATCCGGGCTTCGGGCGCCCGCCCGGCCCGGAAACGCCGACGGCCCCGGTGTGCTGGGCACACCGGGGCCGGACCGGAGAGCGGGCGACGAGAATCGAACTCGCGTGACTAGTTTGGAAGACTAGGGCTCTACCATTGAGCTACGCCCGCACGACGCTCCCAGCCGTCACCGGCCGGAAGTTCGGGGGACAGCCTACCTGGTCCGGGCGCCCGAGTGCACACCCCATCGCGCACGCCTCCCCTGCGCGCCCGCGCGGTTCGGGCGCGTCGCGCCCGTGCGGAACAAGCTGAACAACTCGGCGAGCCGTGCAGGCCCGGCGTGTACGCTTCCTCTCGGCACCACGGGGTGTGGCGCAGTTTGGTAGCGCGTCCGCTTTGGGAGCGGAAGGCCGTCGGTTCGAATCCGGTCACCCCGACAGTGCGGCAGGGTCTCGCCCACCGGGGCGGGGCCCTGTTCTGTATCGGAGCTGCACGACGACGGTACGGTGGCGTCTGGCGTCCGCCTTTCGTGGTACCGGTAGGATGGGGCGCTGGCGGTAGTCCCTGTGGCGTCCACCCAGGTCAACCGCACGAGGGCGAGGAGTCAAGCTCACCGTCCACCCCACGGGAGATGCAGCTCCAACCGCCCATCGCCCGTCTCGTCCGACCCCTTCCGGCTCCGGCCGGGTGACGGGGACGGGCGGAGACAACCTGACCGCAAGCCCATAGGAGACCTAACCGTGAAGAGCGCCGTCGAGACTCTGAACCCGACCCGGGTTCGACTCACCGTCGAGGTGCCCTTCGAGGAGCTCAAGCCCAGCCTCGACGCGGCGTACAAGAAGATCAACCAGCAGGTCTCGGTCCCGGGCTTCCGCAAGGGCAAGATCCCGAACCGGGTCATCGACCAGCGCTTCGGCCGTGGTGCCGTGCTGGAGGAGGCCGTCAACGACGCCCTGCCGCGCTTCTACACGCAGGCCGTCGACGAGGGCAAGATCGAGGTCCTCGGCCAGCCCGACATCACCAACATCGAGGGTGTCGAGACGATCGCCGATGGCGGTGACCTCAAGTTCACCGCCGAGGTGGACGTCCGTCCGGAGATCACCCTGCCGGAGTTCTCCTCCATCGAGGTGACCGTCGACCCGATCGCCGTCTCCGACGAGGACATCGAGAAGTCGCTGGAGCAGCTGCGCGAGCGCTTCTCCTCGGTCAAGGACGTCGAGCGCGCCGCCACGGCCGACGACATCGTGGTCGTGGACCTCGTCGCCAAGGTCGACGGCGAGGTGCCGGAGGACGGCACCGCCAACGGCGTCAGCTACGAGATCGGCTCGGGCCGCCTGATCGACGGCATCGACGAGGCCGTCATCGGCCTGTCGGCCGGCGACGAGAAGACCTTCGAGACCGAGCTCAAGGGTGGCACCCAGGCGGGCAAGACCTCCGAGGTCACCGTCACCGTCACCGCCGTCCAGGAGAAGGAGCTGCCCGAGCTGGACGACGAGTTCGCCCAGCTGGCCAGCGAGTTCGACACCCTGGAGGACCTGCGCGCCGACTCCCGCAAGCGCCTCGAGCGCATGAAGGAGTACGACCAGGCCACCCAGGCCCAGGAGAAGGTCCTGGACGCGCTGCTCGCCCTGGTTGAGATCGAGTACCCCGAGAAGCTCCTCAAGGACGAGGTCGAGACCCGCAAGCACAACGTGGAGCACCACCAGCTCCAGCCGATGGGCCTCACCCTCGACGCCTTCCTGGAGACCCAGGGCAAGACCCGCGAGGAGTGGGACGCGGAGATCGAGGAGCAGGCGAAGAAGGGCATCAAGACCCAGTTCGTCCTGGACCAGATCGTCGCCAACGAGGAGCTGGGTGTTAACCAGGAGGAGCTGACCGAGCACCTCATCCGCCGCGCCGCCGGCTCGGGCCTCACCCCGGACCAGTTCGCCCAGCAGGTCGTCCAGGGCGGCCAGGTTCCGCTGCTGGTCGGCGAGGTCGCCCGCGGCAAGGCGCTGGCCACCGTGGTCGAGGCCGCCAAGGTCGTCGACACCGAGGGCAACGAGATCAACTTCGACGACGAGGACGAGTCGGCCGAGGCCGTCGAGGCCGCCGCCGAGGAGACCGCCGCCGAGGAGAAGACCGAGGCCTGAGCGCCCCGGTAGCCCCTCCAGGCTGCAGCGGGCCCGGACGCCGTACGGTGTCCGGGCCCGCTGTCGTCCCACCCCGCGGCCGCCACGACCCTGCGCTCACAGCGAACAGTTCTGCGTGAGGGATTCTGCGGCCCGGCCTGCGCGTTAGGGTCCTTGGACAGCAACAATCACGACGTGATACCCGGAAGCTGTGCGACACCGTGACGGCCGTGGAGCGACCGTCCAAACCGACTGAGCAGGTGGCTAAGTGACGTTCCCGCAGATGCAGATGCCTGGCCCGATGGCGCCGCACGCCGCCGCTGGTGACGTGCTCGGCGGCCTTGGCGACCAGGTCTACAACCGGCTGCTCAACGAGCGGATCATCTTCCTCGGCCAGGCGGTCGACGACGACATCGCCAACAAGATCACCGCGCAGCTGCTGCTGCTGGCCGCGGACCCGGACAAGGACATCTTCCTCTACATCAACTCCCCGGGCGGCTCGATCTCGGCCGGCATGGCGATCTACGACACCATGCAGTACATCAAGAACGACGTCGTCACCATCGCGATGGGCATGGCGGCCTCGATGGGCCAGTTCCTGCTGACCGCGGGCGCCCCGGGCAAGCGCTTCTCGCTGCCCAACTCGACCATCCTGATGCACCAGCCCTCCGCCGGCCTCGGCGGCTCCGCCACCGACATCCGCATCCAGGCCGAGCAGCTGCTCCGCACCAAGAAGCGGATGTCCGAGCTGATCGCGCACCACAGCGGCCAGTCCTTCGACCAGATCACCGCCGACTCCGACCGCGACCGCTGGTTCACCCCGGAGGAGGCCCTGGAGTACGGCCTCATCGACGCGATCATGCACAGCGCCGCGGACGTCCCCGGTGGCGGCGGCACGGGCGCTGCCTGAGCCTCGGCCCGGCCCGCGACACCACAGCCCCAACGCCCCGGAGGACAAGGACCCCCATGAACATCCCCAGCCTGTCGGCCGCCCAGGCCCGCGTCGAGGACATGCGCGCCGAGGGCCGCTACATCGTCCCGCGCTTCGTCGAGCGCACCACGCAGGGCATCCGCGAGTACGACCCGTACGCCAAGCTGTTCGAGGAGCGCATCATCTTCCTCGGCTCGCAGGTCGACGACGTCTCGGCGAACGACATCATGGCGCAGCTGCTGTGCCTGGAGTCGATGGACCCGGACCGCGAGATCCAGATGTACATCAACTCGCCCGGCGGCTCGTTCACGGCCCTGACGGCCATCTACGACACCATGCAGTACGTGAAGCCGGACATCACCACGGTCTGCATGGGCCAGGCGGCCTCCGCCGCGGCCGTGCTGCTCGCCGCCGGCACCCCCGGCAAGCGGATGGCGCTGCCGAACGCCCGCATCCTGATCCACCAGCCGTACACCGAGACCGGCCGCGGCCAGGTGTCCGACCTGGAGATCCAGGCCAAGGAGATCTTCCGGATGCGCGAGCAGCTGGAGGAGATGCTCTCCAAGCACTCCAACCGGTCGGCGGAGCAGGTGCGCGACGACATCGAGCGCGACAAGATCCTCACCGCCGAGGAGGCCGTCGAGTACGGCCTGGTCGACCAGATCATCTCCACCCGCAAGACCTCGCTGACCTCCTGAGGTCGGCTCCCTCCCGGCCCGTGAGCGGGTCGGGAGGGGCGCGTCGGGGGGGGGGGGGGGGGCCCCCGGGGCCCCCCCCCCCCCCCCCCCCCCCGGGCCCGGGGGCCGCCGCCGGGGGGTTGTAAAAAAAAACCCCCGGGGGGGGGGCCCACGGCGCGGGGGCCGGA
>NZ_JBICZE010000028.1:0-54503 GCF_043201735.1 Kitasatospora sp. NPDC048286 | reverse complement strand
TGGGGCCGTAGGTGTAGCCGCGTTGGGTGAGGTGGTGGTAGGTGTCGGTGAGGTCGATGGGGGTGGCGGTGGTGGGGGGCCAGGTGGTGTCGGTGTCGGGTGTGTCGGGGGTGTGGGGGGTGGTGTTGGTGAGGGTGCCGGTGGCGTGGCGGGTCCAGGGGTGGTCCTCGTCCGCGCGCGAGTGGATGGTGAGCGCGCGCCGGCCCTCGGAGTCGGGCGCCTCGACGCTGACCTGCAGGTCGACCGCGTTGCGGTCGTGCAGGAACAGCGGGACCTCCAGCGTCAGTTCCTCGACCGTCGGGGTGTCGGTGTGCTGGGCGGCGTGGAGGGCGAGGTCGACGAAGGCGGTGCCGGGCAGGAGGACCGACCCGGCGATGGTGTGGTCGGCGAGCCAGGGGTGGGTCGTGGTGGAGATGCGCCCGGTGAGGACGAGTTGGTCGCTGTCGGCGAGGGTGATCAGGGCGCCGAGGAGCGGGTGGCCGGGGGAGGTGAGGCCGGCGGTGCCGAGGTCACCGGTGGGTTGCTGGGGGGTGAGCCAGTAGTGCTGGTGTTGGAAGGGGTAGGTGGGGAGGCCGGTGTGGGGGGTGGGGGTGGTTGTGGTCCAGGTGGTGGGGGTGTGGCCGGTGGTGTGGAGGGTGGCGAGGGCGGTGGTGAGGGACTGCGTCTCGGGGGTGTTCTTGCGCAGGGTGGGGACGGCGATGGCGTCGGTGGTGAGGCTCTGGCGGGTGAGTGCGGTGAGGGTGGTGTCGGGGCCGAGTTCCAGGTAGCGGGTGACGCCGGCGGTTTCGAGGTACTGGATTCCGGGGTGGAAGCGGACGGCTTCGCGGATGTGGCGGGCCCAGTACGCGGGGTCGGTGAGTTCCGTGGCGGCGGGTTGTGCGGTGAGGTTGGAGATCACCGGGATCCGGGCCGGGCGGAAGGTCAGCTTGCCGATCGAGGCCTGGAAGTCGTCGAGGATGTCTTCCATGTGGGGGGAGTGGAAGGCGTGGCTGACCTGGAGGCGGGTGGTGCGGCGGCCCTGGGCGGTGAAGTGCGCGGTGATGGCCTCGACCGCCGGGGTGTCGCCGGAGACGACGGTGGAGCGCGGGCCGTTGACGGCGGCGAGGCCCACCTCGTGGCCCAGCGTCTCCAGTAGCGCCAGCACCTCCTCCTCGGTGGCTTCCAGGGCGGCCATCGCGCCGTCGTTGCGGGCGGACTGCATGAGGCGTCCGCGGGCGGCGACGAGGCTGACCGCGTCTTCGAGGGAGAGGACGCCGGCGAGGTGGGCGGCGGTGACTTCGCCGATGGAGTGCCCGATCAGGTAATCGGAGACGATGCCTTCGTGTTCGAGGGCCCGGTAGAGGGCGGTCTGCAGGGTGAACAGCGCGGCCTGGGTGTACGCGGTCTGGTGGATCAGTTTCGGGTCGTCGCCCCAGAGGACGTCGGTCAGCGGGTGGTCGAGGTGGGGGGTGAACAGGCTGGCGGTTTCGTCGAGTGAGGCGGCGAACGCCGGTACGGCCTCGTAGAGTTCGCGTCCCATGCCGTGGCGCTGGCTGCCCTGTCCGGTGAGCAGGAACGCCGTCTTGCCGGGCCGGAGTGTGCCGGTGACGAGGCCGGGGGCCTCGGTGTCCTCGGCCAGTGCCCGCAGTGCGGCGAGCAGGCCCTCGCGGTCCGTCGCGCTGACGACCGCCCGGTGGTCGAAGCGGGTGCGCGCGGCGAGGGTGTGCGCGGCCGCGACGGTGTCCGCCTCGGGCTGGCGCTCCAGGTACTCCGCCAGCTGCTGTGCCTGTTCGCGCAGTGCCGGTGCCGACTTCGCCGACAACTGCCAGGGCAGTGCGGTGAGTTCGGTGTCCTCGTGGTCGGATTCGGTGTCGGCCTGCTCCAGGATGAGGTGGGCGTTGGTGCCGCTGATGCCGAACGAGGACACGGCGGCCCGGCGCGGTCGCTCGTCCTCGACGTCCCAGGGCCGTGCCTCGCTGAGCAGTCGCACCGTTCCGTCGGACCAGTCGACGTGGCTGGTCGGCTGTTCGGCGTGCAGGGTGCGCGGCAGGACGCCGTGCCGCATCGCCATGACCATCTTGATCACGCCCCCGACGCCCGACGCCGCCTGGGAGTGCCCGATGTTGGACTTGATCGAACCCAGCCAGAGCGGCCGTTCGGCGCCGTGGCCGCGCCCGTAGGTGTTCATCAGGGACTGCGCCTCGATCGGGTCGCCGAGGCGGGTGCCGGTGCCGTGCGCCTCGACCGCGTCCACGTCGGCCGGGGTCAGCTCCGCGTCGGCCAGGGCGCGTCGGATGACCGCCTCCTGGGCCGGTCCGCTCGGGGCCGTGAGGCCGTTGCTGGCACCGTCCTGGTTGGTCGCCGTACCCCGGATCACCGCGAGGACCGGGTGGCCGTTGCGGCGGGCGTCCGACAGGCGCTCGACCAGCAGCAGGCCGACGCCCTCGCTCCAGCCGGTGCCGTCCGCCTCGTCGGAGAAGGCCTTGCAGCGCCCGTCCGGGGACAGTCCGCGCTGGCGGCTGAACTCCACGAACATGCCGGGGCTCGCCATGACCGCCGCGCCGCCCGCGAGCGCCAGGGAGCACTCGCCCGCCCGTAGTGCCCGTACGGCCAGGTGCAGCGCCACCAGGGAGGAGGAGCACGCGGTGTCGACGCTCAGCGCCGGGCCCTCCAGGCCCAGGGTGTAGGCGATCCGGCCGGACGAGACGCTGCCGAGCTGGCCGGTGAGCAGATAGCCGTCGACGCCGGGGGCGGCCTCGGCGAGTCGGGGGCCGTACTCCATGCCGTAGGTTCCGGTGAAGACGCCGGTGTCGCTGCCGTGCAGCGTGCCGGGGTCGATGCCGGCCCGTTCGACGGCCTCCCAGGCGGTCTCCAGCAGCAGGCGCTGCTGCGGGTCCATGGCGAGGGCCTCGCGTGGGCTGATGCCGAAGAAGGCGCTGTCGAAGCCGCCGGCGTCGGTGAGGAAGCCGCCGTGGCGGGTGGTGGAGTGGCCGGTGGCCTCCGGGTCCGGATCGTAGAGGTCCTCGCTCCAGCCGCGGTCCGCGGGGAGGGGGCCGATGGCGTCGGTCTCCTCGGCGACCAGCCGCCACAGGTCCTCGGGGGAGGAGACGCCGCCCGGGTAGCGGCAGGCCATGCCGACGATGGCGATCGGCTCGCTCGGCAGTACCGGCGAGCGGCGTTCGACGGTCGTGCCGTCGTCCGTCCCGGCCTCGAAGAGCAGCGTGTGCAGGTGCTCGGCGAGGGCTTGCGTGGTGGGGCGGTCGAAGGCCACGGCGACGGGCAGCCGCACACCCAGCAGCCGGGTCAGCCGGTCGCGCAGCGCCACCGCGCCCGCGGACTCCAGGCCGAGGTCCCGGAACTTCCGCCGGTCGTCCGGCGGCGGCCCGGCGGGGTCCCCGGGCCCGAGCACCGCGGCGGCCTGCTCCCGGACGAGGTCCAGGAGGAACGGCTGCCGCTGGTGGGGCGGCAGGGCCTCCAGCCGGGCGCGCAGCGGGTTGGCCGGTGCGGACGGCTCGTCCTCGGCCGGCTCCGCGTCGAACTCGGGCAGCTCCAGCCGCGGAGCCGGCTCGTCGGTCGTTGCTCCGGAGAACTCGACGGACACGCCGTGGACGTACAACTGGGCGAGTGCGCCGGCCAGTTCGAGCGGGCTGTCCTTGCCCCGGGCGAGCGTGCCGATCACCAGTCCTTCGCTGTGGTCGGACCGGGCGCAGTCCTGCAGGATGTCGCGGACGGCCATCGTGAGCAGCGGCTGCGGGCTCGCCTCCAGGAAGACCTGGTGCCCGTCGGCGAGCAGGGCCCGTACGGCCGACTCGAAGCTCACCAGGGTGCGCAGGTGGCGGGCCCAGTACTCCCCGTCCAGCTGCTCGGAAGGCAGCCGGGTCCCGGTCGCGGCCGAGTAGAACGGGATCGGACCGCCGTCGAGCGGGCGGACGGTGCGCAGTTCGGTGAGCAGCCGGTCCATGATCGCGTCGACCTGGGGTACGTGGGCCGGGAAGTCGGCCTGCACGCGGCGTGCCCGTACCCCGTCCGCCGCCAGTTGCTCCAGCAGCTCGGACAGCGCCCGGTCGTCGCCCGAGACGGTGACCGAGCCCGGGCCGTTGACGGCCGCCACGTCCAGCAGGCCGTCCCAGGCGGTGAGGCGGGCGCGCATCTCGGCCTCCGGCAGCAGGGCCGCGACGATGCCCCAGTGGCCCGAGAGGTCCTCGGCGAAGGCGGTACCCCAGACCACCGCGACCCGGAGGGCGTCCTCCAGGGAGAGCGCGCCGCAGGCGTGGGCGGCGGGTAGCTCGCCGAGGCTGTGGCCCACCACGGCGGCCGGTTCGACGCCGCGCGAGCGCCACACCGCCGTCAACGAGATCATCACGGCGACCAGTGCGGGCATCACGACCTGCGGCGCCACCAGCGGCGGCGCGCCCTCGGTGCCCCGCAGCACCTCCGTCAACCGCCAGTCCACCAGTGGGGCGAGGGCCTGCTCGCAGGCCTCGACGCGCTCCCGGAAGACCGGGTCGGCGTCGAGCAGGTCGGCGGCCATGCCCGCCCAGTGCGCCCCGAAGCCCGGGTAGACGAAGACCGGCCTGACCCCTCCCTCGGCACCGACGGCCCGACCGGTCCACAGGCCCTCGGAGACCGCCTCCGTCCCGCTCTCCGCGAGCGCTCGCAGCCCGGCCAGCAGCTCCGACCGGTCCCGGCCGACCAGGGCGGCCCGGTACGCGGTGGCGGCGGGGTGGCGGGCCGCCCGGTCCGCGGCGAGCAGGGCGGCGGAGGCGGCGGCCGGGCTCGGTGCGGGCTCGGTGTCGAGCAGTCGCGCCGCGGCCGCGGCGCGGGCCCGCAGCGAGGCCGGGCCGGGCGCCGAGACGGTCCACAGCACGACGGGGGTGGGCTCAGCAGTCATCGTCTACCGTCTCCGAGATCGGGTCCGCCGAGGTGCGTCGGCGGTTTCTGGTGGTTCTGGGGTTCGGGTTTCGGGTTTCGGGGTTCGGGGGCGCCGGGCGCCCGGCGCCTCAGGCCCGTACGGCCGGCGCCGGGGCGAGCAGCGAGCGGATCAGCGCCAGCGTCGCGGCGGGCGAGTCCCGGTGGAAGAAGTGGCCGCCGGGCAGGGTGAACACCCGGCAGTCGGCCGTGGTGTGCCGGGCCCACTCCTGGGCCAGGGCCGCGCCGATCAGCGGATCGCCGGACCCGACCAGCACGCTCAGCGGCACCGGCACCGGCGGGTGCCCGCGATCGACCCGGCTGAGCGCCAGCCGCAGGTCGTCGCGCAGCAGCGTGACCGCGTGGGCCAGCCACTCGGGGTAGGCCCGGACCAGCTCCGGGATCCCGCCGAGACCCGCCATCCAGCTGGTCAGCTCCTCGTCGGTCCGCATCGCCGGCTCGATCTCCTGCCGGGGCGTGTGCGGTGGCGGGGCCGCCCCGAGCAGCAGCCGCTCGGGCAGTTCCCGGCCGCGGGCCCGGCGCCGCCGGGTCAGCTCGAAGGCGACCTGGCCGCCCATGCTGTGCCCGTAGAACGCGTGCGGCGCGTCGAGCAGCGGGTCCAGGGCCTCGTCCAGTTCGTCCAGCAGGCGGTCGAAGTCGTGCAGCCGGGCCTCCCGGACCCGGTGCTCGCGACCGGGCAACTGCACCGGCACGACGGCGACTTCGGCGCCCAGCTGCTGCTGCCAGGTGGAGAAGGACGAGGCCATGCCACCCGCGTGGTGGAAGCAGAACAGCCGCAGCGGCGCGTCGCCCGGATCCGGCTGCCGGGGCAGCAGGTAGGGCGAGCGGCCCGGGCTCAGGCGCCCGGGCGGTGCGAGCGCGCCGGGGGCCGCCGTCATGTTCCGGACCTGGCGGTCAGCTCGTAGATGTCGCGCAGGCTGCCGGCCTCCAGCACCTTGGGCATGGACACCTGCTGCCCGGTCTCCCGCTCGAGCGCGGTCAGCAGCGTCAGCAGGTGGAGCGAGTCCCAGCCGGGCAGTTCGTCGAAGCCCAGCGCGAGGCTGTCGGGCGTCAGCGACAGGCCGATCTCGGCGTGGACCAGGGTGAGGAAGTCGTCGATGGTGTTCACTGCTGGGGCCCTCCCAGGCTCAGCGTCAGCCGGATGTGCTCCGGGGTTTCGGCGATCTCCGCCAGGTCGTGGCGGAAGGTGGTCGATCCGGCGCCGTCGGTCCCCTCGGCCACCGGCCGGAAGCCGTTGCCGGGGTAGAACTCCTTGACCTTGCCGTTCTTGGCGGTCGGCCGGAAGCTGCCCTCGACCGCGCTCAGCCCGCGTTCCCGCGCGTGGCTGAGCACCGCCGACAGGCAGGCCTGCTCGATGCCCCGGGCGAAGACCCGGCAGCTGAGCAGGAAGTTGTCGATCCGCAGGACGGTCCCGTCCCGGTGGGCCAGCACGGCGCCCACCACACCGTTGTCCCCGAACCGGTCGCTGGAGCGGATCGTCAGCACCAGCGCGTCCTCGTCGGCCGCCAGCCCGGTCACCTCGGCCGGCTGGAGGCGCTGGGTGGTGAGGTTGAACTGGTTGGTGCGCAGCGTCAGTTGGGAGACGCGGGCGATCTCCGACTCGTCCGCGTCGGCGAGTCGCACCTTGACGTCCAGCTCCCGCAGGTAGTCGTCCAGGGAGGTGAAGCTGTGCAGGAAGTCCTTGCGGTCAAGCTCCTCCCGGTAGCGCGCGGGACGCTTCAGGTCGTCGGTGGTGATGTCCCGGACGTCGAACCAGCCGTCCCGCAGTACCTTCTCCACGTGCAGCGCGGCCTCCTCGTCCAGCCGCAGTACGGCCACCTCCGGCAGCTCCCGGGAGACCAGGCCGCACTCGTACGGGCTGTCGTCCGCGAACACGAAGCTGTCCACGCCGAGGTTCAGGTCCGCCGCCAGCTCGCGCAGGTTCTCGTGCTTGGGGCGCCAGTTGGCGATCACCCGGACGAAGTCCGCCTCGCGCAGCGTCATCTCCGGGTGGTCCCGCAGGACCTCCCGCACCGGCTCCAGGTCGTTCTTGCTCACCGCCGCGAGCAGCACACCCTGCGAGGCGAGCTGCTTGGCCGCCTTCTGCAGGGTCCGGAAGGCCTCGCCGCGGTAGCTGCCCGCGACCTCGATGCCCTCGCTGCCGTCGTCGCCGAGCACCCCGCCCCAGACCGTGTTGTCCAGGTCCAGCACCAGGCACTTCTTCGCCCGGCCGGTCGCCCCGCGCAGCAGGTGGGCCACCTCCCGGGCGTACTCCGCGAGCAGCTCGGGCGACAGCTGGGTCTTGGTGTAGACACCGAGCCGGGCATCGCGCAGCGGCACGTCCGCGCCGACCAGCGGCTCCAGGTCCAGGACGGTCAGCGCCGGGTGCGCGTCCATCAGCCGCAGCAGCCGGGCGTTGGCCTCCCGCCAGACGGCGCCCAGCCGGGCCCGGTCGCGCAGCCCGACCAGCTGCGCCGACCAGGCGCGCGGCAGCGGCAACGTGTTGAGGACCAGCGTGCCGCGCCCCGCACCGGCGAAGACCGAGGCGAGCCGCTCGAACAGGGCCAGCTTCTCCGCGAGGACCAGCTCCACGTCGTCCGGCGTCCACGGCGTCGGCACCTCGTCGAACACCACCGAGGCGTCCAGCACGCACACCACGGCGTCCGGCCGCGCCCGGTAGAGGGCGCTGTCCGGGTCCGACAGGTCGAAGACGTAGGAGTCGAAGTCGGCGACGTGCGGGCGCAACAACACGCCGTGCCGCGCCAGTTGGGCGGTCAGGGGCCCGGTCAGCCCGGACACCGTGCTGTGGCCGGTGATGGCCACCGTCACCACCGGCGTCTGCGGATGCTCGTCGAGGACCGCGTCCGCGCCCACCCGGGCCAGCATGTTCCCGGCCCGGCGCAGCCCGTCCGCGTCGCCCTCCTGGTCGATCGCGGCGATCAGTTCCCGGACGCGGGGGTACTCGGTGGCCAGCAGGCCGTCCTCGTGCAACAACCGGAGGGTGCCGCTCATCT
The DNA here is from genome assembly GCF_043201735.1 of Kitasatospora sp. NPDC048286. Lineage (NCBI taxonomy): Bacteria > Bacillati > Actinomycetota > Actinomycetes > Kitasatosporales > Streptomycetaceae > Kitasatospora > Kitasatospora sp. NPDC048286. The sequence continues at coordinate 46,602 of NZ_JBICZE010000028.1, read as the reverse complement.
TCTCGCCCATCCCAGCTCTCCCGTACGTCGATACGACGCCGGTCATGCTCGGCAGACGGTCTAAAGCGCCCCTAGCGCCGGTGTGAGGTGGTGATCAGTCGGCCGGGGCACCGAGGCCGGATCGGGGTGCGCGAGACGGACGGGACGGGCCGGAGGCAGACCGCGAATCGGCCCCGCGCGCTCCCGGAGGCATGGCCTCGGGGAGCGCACGGGGCCGATGGCCTTCCGCGGGCTGCTGGGGGGGTGTGCGCGTGTCAGGCGGTGCCGCAGTGCTCCCGGTACCAGGGGGCCCAGGAGGGCAGGGCGGCCAGGGCGTCCTCGCCGCAGTCGACGCCGGCCAGCGCCCAGACGCGTTCGCTGGTGAACCAGTTGTCCTGGGCCAGCAGCGAGAACTGGCGGGCGCTCAACCGCGAGCCGCTCGCGTCGAGGGCGGCGACGCACTGCGGCCAGGTCCAGTCGCGGTCGGGGACCGGCGGGAGGACCGCGTGCTCCTCGAGCGTGTCCAGCAGGCGGTGCAGGCGCACCGGTCGGGGATGGCTCGCGTGGTGGACGGACGGGCCGAGCGGGCGGGCGGTGGACAGGGTGGCGACGATCAGCCGGGCCAGGTCCACCACGGGGACGACGGAGAGGAGCGCGGCCCCGGAGGCCCAGCGCGCGGGCACCCGGCGGCGCAGTTCGGCCACGGCGGGCACCACCCACCGGTCGCCGGCGCCGAGGACGAGTCCCGGGCGCAGGACGACGGCGCCGGCGTCGAGGGCGGGCCGCTCACCGGCGAGGCGGGTGGCGCTGGTCGGGGAGACCGGTGCCGGTTCCACGTCGCCCACGTCCGTGCCCCGGTGGGGGCCGTGGCCGTAGACGGCGGCCGTCGACAGGTGGGTCACCCGGGTCACACCGGAGTGGACGGCTTCCGCCATGAGCCGCGCGGTGCCGTGCACGTTGACGGCGGTGCAGGCGTCGTGGTCGCCGCTGATCAGGGAGGCCAGGTGCAGCAGCGCGTCGGCGTCCCGGCACACGCCGCGCAGGCTGTCCGGGGCGGAGAGGTCGGCCTCCACCCACTCCGCTCCGGCGGCGATCAGCTCGGCGGGTGCCCTGCGCCCGACGACGCGCACCTGCCACGCCGGATCGCGCAGCAGCAGGGCGGCCACGTGCGAGCCGATGAATCCCGTGGCACCGGTCAGCACCACCCGGCGTGGTGTCACACCCATTGCCGCCCCCGTTCCGGGGCGACGCGGATCCGCGGCAGTGCCTCGGCGGAGGCGACGCCGGGCAGCAGGTAGCGCCACAGGGAGACGATGCGTTCGGGGAGGTCGGACCAGCCCGCCGAGATCTGCGACTTCAGCTGGGTTCCGGTGAACGCGGCCACCAGGACCTCGGCGAACTCGCTCCCGTCGACGTCCTCGCGCAGTTCACCCCGTTCGCGCGCCACGTCCAGTTCGCCGCGGAAGCGCTGCGCCCACCAGTCGTACGCCGAGTCGTCGTTCAGGGCGGGGCCGCCCTGGTCGACCGCGAGGCGCACCCCGGCCCGCAGCAGCGTGTTGCTCTGCAGCTCGACGGCGAGGGTCAGCGTGACGTCCACGAGCTGCTGCAGCCCCTGCGGTTCGGCGGGCAGTCGCAGGTCGCTCGCCTGCTCCAGCATGACGGCCCGGGCGAGGTCCTCCTTGGACTTGAAGTGGAAGTACATCGCCCCTGAGGTCAGGCCCGCCGTCGCCAGGATGCGGTTGATCCCCGCGCCGTGGTAGCCGACCTGGTCGAACACCTCGGCCGCGGCGCAGACCAGCGCGGCCCGTGTTCTCAAGGCTTGTTCGTGTTTGTGTCCACTCGTCATCCGCGCGTAGTCCGCCTGTCATCGTCGAGCAACAAATCTGGATACAGAACGATCTCTATGTTACACATGAACCTATCGCCTACGGGTCGTCGCTGCGACCCGGCGCCTTCACTGGGGGTCTTTCATGCTTGTTTGCAAGGAACTCGACCGCAGCCGCCCGGGCGACGCCGGCGAACCCGGCATCACGGGCGCCGGCAGCGCTGACGCCTCCGACGACACCGTCCCCGTCGAACCCTGGCAGGTGCACAAGCTGCGTCCTGACGAGGTGTATCTCACCCGCTGGCGCCGTACGGGGCCCGACGCCTTCCACATACGGGCCCGGCGCCCGTCGCGGCACCCGTTCTACCGGGTCGCCGCGGACTTCGACCCGCTCCTGCTGTGCGAGACCGTCCGTCAGACCTTCCCGCTGCTGTGCCACGCCGCCTACGACGTGCCGCGGGGCTACCAGCTGATCTGGGACCGCATCCGCTACGACGTCGACGACGCCGCGTACGCCGGGGTCGACCGCGGCCCGGACGTGGAACTGGACGTCCGCTGCTTCGACGTGTCCTACCGCGGAAAGTACCCGACGGCCCTGTCCCTGCGGGCGGTCGTCAGCTGGGGCGGCCTGCCGGTGGCCACGGTCGACACGCGGTTCACCGTCCAGTCCAGGGCCGTGTACCAGCGGCTGCGCGGTGCGTACGCCGACACCGAGGCCGCCGTCGCGAAGGCGTTACCCGCCCCCGCGTCCGCGCCGTGCGCCGGTACCGGCCGCCAGCGGGCGGGGGACGTGCTCCTGGCCTCCCCGGTCGACGGCGGCCGACAGCTCCGGGTCAATCCGAACCACCCGATCTACTTCGACCACCCCGTCGACCACGTGCCCGGCATGCTGCTGCTGGAGGCGGCCCACCAGGCGGTCGGCGGCGCGGTCAGCACGCTCGACTGCACCTTCCACCGGTACGTCGAACTCGACACCCCCTGCACGGTCGTCACCACCCCGCTCGACCCCGACGCGCAACCGGCCGACAGCGGGAGCGGAGCGGTGAGATGGACGAGGATCACGGCCGTCCAGGACGGCCGGCGGCGCTTCACCGCCGACCTCGTCCCCTACGCCGCTCCCGTTCTGGCGGACAGCGGCCGGGTCGCACGGTGAGCGACGCGGCATGACGACGACGGCCCCTGGGTCACGCCGGCCGGATCCGGAGACGCCTCTCTGGGATCTCAACCTCAAGCATCTTCAGGCGTTCCTCGCCGTCGCGGACACCCTGAGCTTCACCTCCGCGGCGGCCCAGCTCGGAAGCAACCAGCCGACTCTCACGCGCTCCGTGCAGCGCCTGGAGGAGCAGTTGGGGGTTCCGCTCTTCCTGCGCACCACCCGTCAGGTCGCCCTCAGCCCGGCCGGGGCCCGGCTGCGGGACCGGCTGCAGGACCTGCTGCCCCAGCTCAAGCAGGCGCTCGATCCGGAACCGTCCAGCCCCGTCCTGCGGCTGGGGTTCTCCTGGCTGCTTCCGGACGGCTGGGTGCACGAGGCGATCGTCCAGTTCGAACGGGAGAGCGGCGCCCGGGTGCAGTTGCACCGCAGGGACGACCGCTGGGCGGGCGTGGACCGGGCCGTCGTGGACATCGCGCTGCTGCGCGGTCACCCTCCGGCCGACCGGATGAAGGCCACCAGGCTCGGCACCGAGGGGTGCGCCGCGGCCGTCCCCCACCGCCACCCCCTGGCGGGCCGCCCGTGGGTGGACTGGACGGAGCTGGGCGACCACCCGCTGGTGATCAACTCGACCGGCCGGGCCCTCCTGGACCCGGACGGGCAACTGGGCGCCGAGCACCCGCGGATCGTGCACTGCGACAACTTCGACGAGTGCCTGGAGTCGGTGGCGGCCGGACGGGGCGTCAGCGTGATGCCCGACCTCGTCCTGCAGCGCAACCTCCACCCGGCCCTGGAGTTCGTGCCGCTGCGCGGAGCACCGAGCATCCCGCTGTCCCTGATCCGCCCCGCCCAGGGCGCGCACCCGCTCGCCGAGCGCTTCACCGAGGTCACCCGGCGCGTCCTGCTGTCCCGTCGCTCCGGGCGCGCGGCCCTGGGCCAGAGCCCGGGTGTCAGGGCCGGCCGGGTGCTGGCGGGGCGCTGAGCCGGGTCGGCGGCCGACACCGCGGAGCGCGGGGTGTCGGCCGCCGGCGGGGGTGCGCCGACGTCACTCGCCGGCCGCGCTTCTCCCCTTCAGGGCCTCGGCGTTGACCGCGCCGGGGACGGGCTCGCCGGCGAGCGCCCGGCACACCGCCTGGGCCGCCTCTCGGCCGGCCCGCTCCTGCGCCTCCCGCGTACTGGCCCCCAGGTGCGGGGTGGCGACGACGGAGGGGAAGGAGAGCAGGGCGTTGCCGACGGCCGGTTCGACGGCGTAGACGTCGAGTGCCGCCCCGGCGATGCGTTCCTCCTTCAGCGCGACGGCCAGCGCGTTCTCGTCGACGATGCCGCCGCGTGCGGTGTTGACGAGGATGAGGGAGGGGCGGGCCAGCCGCAGTTCGGGCTCGCCGATGAGCGCCGTGGTCTGCGGCGTCTTGGGCACGTGCACGGTGACGACGTCGCTCCCGGCCATCAGCTCGTCCAGCTCGACCAGCCGGACACCCAGGTCCTGGGCCCGTCCTCGGGTCACGTACGGGTCGTGGGCGAGGAGCCGCATGCCGAACGCGGCGAGCCGCGTGGCCACCAGGGCGCCGACGTGTCCCAGGCCCACGATCCCGACCGTGCTGCCCGCCAGCTCCCTGCCCTGGAACCGGGACCGCTCCCACCGGCCCGCCCGCAGGGACGCGTCGGCGGACACGATCTGGCGGGCGGCGGCGATGATGAGCCCGACGGTGAGCTCGGCCACGCTGAGGACGTTGGAGAGCGGCGCGTTGGCGACCAGGACGCCGGCCGCGGTGGCCGCCTGGACGTCGACGTTGTCCAGTCCGACCCCGGCCCGGGCCACGATCCGCAGCCGGGGCGCCGCGGCCAGTGCCGCCGCGTCCACCCGGGTGCCGCTGCGGATCAGCAGGGCGTCGGCGTCGGCCAGCGCGCGGTGCAGTGCCTGCGGATCGCGTCCGTCACAGCTGCGGACGTCGTAGCCGTCCAGTTCGGCGAGTGCCTCCGGGGCCAGCGGGTCGGCCACGACGACGACGGGTTTCCCCATGGTGGTGTTCTCCTCGGACGGGTGCGGCCGACCGTTCGGTGCGGACCGGTCGGCGCGGCTGGGCGGGGTCATGCGACGGGCTCGGCCGCGAGGCGGCGCGGCAGGTCGGCGCGCCGCCAGATGTCGTCGAGCGCGTCGGCGAAGGCGACGATCCCGCTGTCGTCGTGCTGCGGGGTCGGGGTGACCCGCAGCCGCTCGGTGCCCGCGGGAACGCTGGGCGCGTTGATCGGCTGGACGTAGAAGCCGTGGCGTTCCAGCAACTCGTCCGCGACCTCCCGGCAGGCCCGGGAGTCCCCGACCAGCACGGGGACGATGTGCGCGGCGTCCGAGACCACGGGGATGCCGCGTTCCCGCAGCAGCGTGTGCAACAGCGTGGCCTTCTCGCGCAGTTGGCTCCGCTCCTTCTCGGAACGCTTGAGGTGCCGTACGGCCGCCAGCGCGCCGGCCGCGACGGCCGGGGGCAATGAGGTGGTGAAGATGAACGCGGAGGCGAAGCTGCGGACGGCGTCCACCACCGGGGCGGGGCCGGCGATGTAGCCGCCGGCCGCGCCGAAGGCCTTGGCCAGGGTGCCCTGGACGACGTCGAACCGGCCCTGGAGGCCGAGTTCCGCGGCCTTGCCGGAGCCCCGCGGCCCGTACATGCCGACCGCGTGCACCTCGTCGAGGTAGGTGAACGCGCCATATTCGCGGGCGAGTTCGGCCACCCGCGCGAGCGGTGCCACGTCGCTCTCCATGGAGTAGACGCTCTCCAGCGCCACGATCTTGGGGACGGCGGGATCGGTGCCGGCCAGCAGTTCCTCGAGGTGCTCCATGTCGTTGTGCCGGAAGATGAGCTTCTCCGCGCCGCTGTGCCGGATGCCCGCGATCATCGAGGCGTGGTTGAGCTCGTCGGACAGCACGACGCAGCCCGGCAGCCGGCCCGCCAGGACGGTCAGGGCGGCGTCGTTGGCGGCGTAGCCGGTGGGGAGGACGAGTGCGGACTCCATGCCGTGCAGATCGGCCAGTTCGCGCTCCAGCTCCACGTGGTAGCGGTGGTTGCCCGAGATGTTGCGTGAGCCTCCGCTGCCCGCCCCGGACTCGTCGACGGCCCGCTTCATGGCCTCCAGGACGAGCGGGTGCTGGCCCATGCCGAGGTAGTCGTTGCTGCACCACACGTGGATCCGGCGCCCGGTGCCGGGGCCGTGCTTCAGCGCGGCGGGGAAGGAGCCGGCCAGGCGCTCGACCTCGAGGAACGTCCGGTAGCCGCCGCGGTCGCGCAGGTCGTCCAGTTGGGATGCGAAGAATTCGACGTAGTCGAACATCATTCCTCCGGTTCGCCGGTTCAGAACGGACACCGGAAAGATAGACAACTGCTCCGGGTTCTCGTAAATTCTGTTTCCGGCCGCCCATGAGCGGGTCGGATAAATCGAGGTGGAGAGCGCCTCGGGGAGTTATTCGCCGACCGCATGGATCACCGTCCGGGACATTTCTCTTGTATCGGTGATTTGCCTATAGTCCTGAATCATGATCGCTCAGTCACACGACCTGCCGCGGTCGGCGACGACCATGGACATCGAGGAACTCGTCAGGCTGCGCGGCCACCTGCTCGGTGCCGGCACCGCCCCCTACTCCGCCCGCACCCCGCAGGAGGACGCCGCCTGGCGTGCGGCGTACCGCTCCTGGCTGATCCGGTGGCTGACCGGGCCGACCGGCCGGGTGCAGGTGACGGTGATCGGTCCGGCGCACCGGCTGGCCGCCTGCGCCGTCGCCGTGATCGACGACCGCGCGCCGACCGCGCACTGCCCGAACGGCCTGACCGGATGGGTGCAGTCGGTCGTGGTCGACCCGGACCGGCGGCGGAGCGGACTCGGCACCCGCGTCATGCGACACGCCCTGGACTGGCTGCGTTCGCGGGACGTGCACAGCGTGGTGCTGCAGACCACGCCGGACGGTGCGGCCCTCTACCGCGGCCTCGGTTTCGTGCCGACGGGCGAAGACCTCCTGGCCCTCGACCTGCGGGGCGCCGAAACCAGCTGCGAGGTGATCGAGGCATGAAAGTCCTCATCGTCGGACTCGGATATGCCGGAACGCGGTTCCGCATCGCGTTCCGGAACACCGGAATTCCGATGGAATTCGCGCACGTGGGCCGGACCCGGCGCGACCCGGATATCCCGTACCACACCTCCGTGCGGCAGGGGATCGACCGGTTCCGCCCGGACGTCGTGGTGGTCACCGTGCCGGACGCCGCCCATGCCGAGATACTCGGGGAGCTTTCCGGCTTCCAGGGTTTCGTGGTGACGGAGAAGCCGCTCACCACCTCCCGCGACGACCCGACGGCCGTGGCGGCGGCGATGGCGAAGACCTCGGGCTTCTGCATGGATCTCGTGGAACGCTATTCGGAAGCGACGACGCGGTTGCGCGACCACGTCCGCCGCACCGGCCTGAGCCTGGTGCGGGCCCACTTCACCTGGGGCAAGGACCGCATCAACGACCACCGTCCCACCAGCGGCGTGGCGAGCGAGGTCATCCACCCGCTCGACCTCGTCGGCTGGATCGCCGGCGACGGCGCGGACCTGGAGCTGCACTCGGTCATCGGCACCCGGTCGGACTTCTCCGTCTCCGGGGCCGACGTCCTCGACAGCGTGGCGCTGGTCGGCCGGCTGGGCCCGGGCGTGGTCACCGGCTACAGCAGCTTCGTCAACATCACCCGCAAGCGGGAGGTCGACTTCGTCTTCCGCACACCGGACGGCGAACTCGAGTACGCCACCGCCGTCTACGACACACCGGCCTGGGACGCCGACCGGCTGCGCATCTGGCGGCGCACCTCGGAGGGCGACACGGTGCTGGCCGAGCTGGACACCGGGGAGCAGCCGGTGCCCGAGGGCGCCGCGACGGTGGTCAAGCTGGGCCGGATGGCCGCCGACGTCGCCCGGTTCGTCGTCCACGGCGAGCAGCCCGCACAGCCCTTCCCGGGCCTGGCCGACGCCTTGGCCCTTCAGGACCTGCTGACCTCCATGGAGCGCGCGGCGCGCGGCCCGGAGCCGGTCGCCTACTTCCCGGACGGCCGGACCGTGCTCCAGGAGGCCGACTGGGAGCGGCTGGGCTGACCGCCCCGCTCCCTGCATCCCCTCGATTCCCTTGTTTTCCAACGCCCTTGACCCCGTCCCCCCTGCGTGAGGACGAGAAGGAGACCGACATGTGCGGAATAGCCGGCTGGGTGGACTTCGGCCGCGACGTGCGCCAGGAACAGGACATCCTGGAGGCGATCACCCGGACGATGGCCTGCCGCGGCCCGGACGCCGAGGGCATGTGGAGCGACCGGCACGCGGCGCTCGGCCACCGCAGGCTGTCCATCATCGACCTCGACGGCGGCGCCCAGCCCATGGTCGCCGACGAGGCGGGCCGCACGCTGGCCTGCCTGACGTACAGCGGTGAGGTGTACAACTTCCAGGAACTGCGCCAGGAACTGCTCGCCCGCGGCCACAAGTTCCGCACCAGGAGCGACACCGAGGTGGTCCTGCGCGGCTACCTGGAGTGGGGCGAGGGCCTGGTGGACCGGCTCAACGGCATGTACGCCTTCGCCGTGTGGGACGTCCGGGAGCAGACCCTGCTGCTGGTCCGCGACCGCATGGGCGTCAAGCCGCTCTACTACTTCCCGACCCCGAACGGCGTCGTCTTCGGCTCCGAGCCCAAGGCGATCCTCGCCCACCCGGAGGTGCCCCGCCGGGTGAGCGCCGAAGGCCTGCGCGAGATCCTGGAGATGGTGAAGACCCCCGAGCACGGCGTCTTCTCCGGCATGTACGAGGTGCGCCCCGGTCAGCTCGTGCGCCTGACCCGGGCGGGGCTGTCCAAGCGGGTGTACTGGGCACTGGAGGCCCGGGAGCACACCGACGACCTCGACACCACGATCGCCACCGTCCGCGGCCTCCTGGACGACATCGTCACCCGCCAGACCGTCGCGGACGTGCCGCTGTGCTCGCTGCTCTCCGGCGGCCTGGACTCCTCGGCCATCACCGCGCTCGCGCACCAGAAGCTGGTGGCCCGCGGCGAGGGCCCGGTGCGCTCCTTCTCGGTCGACTTCGCCGACCACGGCGGGAACTTCGTCGCCGACCCGGTGCGCGGAACCTCCGACGCGCCGTTCGTCCGGGACCTGGTCGACCACATCGGCGCCGAGCACAGCGAGGTGCTCATCGACAGCGCCCAGCTCGCCGACCCGCAGCTGCGGGCTAAGGTCCTGCGCGCCCTCGACCTGCCGCCGGCCTACTGGGGCGACATGTGGCCGTCGCTGTACCGGCTGTTCCAGTCCGTCCGCGCCCAGTCGACCGTCGCCCTGTCCGGGGAGTCCGCGGACGAGGTGTTCGGCGGCTACCGCTGGTTCTTCGACGAGGAGGCGGTCAAGGCCCAGACGTTCCCGTGGCTGACGTCGGCCACCGGCAAGTACTTCGACGGCAAGTCGCTGTTCGACCCCGGCCTGCTGCACAAGCTGGGCATGCCCGACTTCCTCCGCGACAGCTACGCCCAGGCGGTGGGGGAGACCCCGGTGCTCCCGGGCGAGGACGCCACGGACCGGCGGATGCGGCAGATGAGCTACGTGAACCTGACCCGGTTCGTGCAGACCCTGCTGGACCGCAAGGACCGGATGAGCATGGCCGTCGGCCTGGAGGTGCGGGTCCCGTTCTGCGACCACCGGCTCGTGGAGTACGTGTTCAACGTGCCCTGGCGGATGAAGTCCTTCGACGGCCGGGAGAAGAGCCTGCTGCGGGCGGCGACGAAGGACCTGCTGCCGGAGTCGATCGTGCAGCGGGTCAAGAGCCCGTACCCCACCACCCAGGACCCGGCCTACGAGCAGGGCCTGCGCCGGGCGTTCACCGCGATCCTCAAGGACGCGGACTCGCCGGTGCTGTCGCTGCTGGACCGTGACGCGGCCCGCCGGCTGCTGGACTCGCCGGTCGGCGCCACCAGCGCGCAGTACGACCGCTCGGGTCTGGAGCTGGCGCTCGGCGTCAACGACTGGCTGGTCGCGTACGACGTGACGCTGGACCTCTGACCGGGCGGGCCGGGGCCCGATGGCGGGCGGGCCGGGGCCGGGGCGGTGCCGTTCAGTCGGTGCCGGCCGCGGCCCCGGCCCGGCCCGCGCCCGGGAGGGCGGGGCGGTCCTCGCCGCGGGCGCCGGCGGCTCCGTAACCGTCCCGCGTGGCGGAGCCGAGCAGGTGGTCGAGGAGGCCGGGGTAGCGCTGCTCCAGGTCGGCCGTGCGCAGCGAGTTGAAGCAGCGCGTCCCCTCGGAGCGGACCCAGAGCACTCCGGCCTCCCGGAGGATCTTCAGGTGGTGGGTCATCGTGGACTTGGCTATGTCACCGCCGAGTTCACCGGCCGTGTGTTCCCTGCCGTCGGACAGGGTCAGCACGATGCCCAGCCTGGTCGCGTCGCTCAACGCGAAGAGGACGGCGGGCAGTCGGATGTCCTTGGGGTCCGGGTGGAAGTAGCGGCGCACCCGCCAAGAATCGCACATCCGATCAAGGCCGGGTCCGGATGGCTGAAAAGTGACGCCGAGCTTGCGGCGGAGCCGCGCCCTCGCACTATGTATCTATGTACCGCGACTATCAAACATTGGGGCGCCAGTGAAACTCGTCTACCTCCTCGGACTCGGAGCCTTCGCGCTCGGTCTCGACGCCTACGTCACGGCCGGCCTGCTGCCCGTCATCGCCGACGACTTCCACGCCTCCGTGTCGGCCGCCGGACAGATGGTCACCACCTTCACCCTCGCCTACGCCATCGCCTCGCCCATCTTCGCCACCCTGCTGTCCGCGTCGCGGGTCCGGCTCGGCCTGCTCGGCTCCCTCGCGGTCTTCTCCCTCGCGAACGCCGGCAGCGCGATCGCCGGCTCGCTCGGCCTGCTGCTGGTCGCCCGGGCCTTCGCCGGTGTCGGCGCCGGCCTCTACCTCGCGCTCGCCGCCTCGGCCGCCGCGTCCCTCGTCGACGAGAAGCGCCGCGGCCGCGCCCTCGCCGTCATCATGGGCGGGATGAGCTCCGGCACCGTGATCGGCGTGCCGCTCGGTGTCTTCATCGCCCAGCACTCCGGCTGGCGCACCACGCTGTGGCTGGTCACCGCCATCGGCCTGGTCTCCTTCGCCGGACTCGCCCTGCGGCTGCCCGTCCTGCCCGCCACCACCTCGGTGACGCTGCGTCAGCGCGCCCAGGTGGTCACCGACCCCCGGGTCGCCTCCATCGTCGGCGTGTCCTTCCTCGCCGCCGTCGCCAGCCTCGGCCTCTACACCTACTTCGCGCCCGTCATGGCGAGCGACATCATGGGCGGCGTCGACAACATCACGCCCTACCTGTGGGCCTGGGGCATCGGCGGCGTCATCGGCAGCTTCCTCATCGGCCCGCTGGTGGACCGGGTTCGGCGCCCGTACTCGCTGGTCGTCGGCATCCTCGTCCTGCTCACCGCCTCCCTCGCCCTGCTGCGCCCCGCCGCGACGGTCACCCCGCTGCTCGCCCTGCTGCCCATCGCGGTGTGGGGAGCGGTGGGCTGGGCGCTCCAGGTCCCGCAGCAGAACGACCTGCTGCTGGCCCGGGGGGACCGCGGCGGCCCGGTCGCCGTCGCGCTGAACGAGTCCGCCCTCTACCTCGGCAGCGCGGTGGGCTCCGGTCTCGGCGGCATCGCCTTCTCCCTCGACTGGGACGGTGCCGTCCTCCCGCTGTTCGCCGCCGGAGCCGCCCTGCTCGGCCTGGTCCTCCAGCTCACCGGCGTCCGCGCGGCGCAGCGCCGGCCGGCCGGGGTGCCGGTGCAGGCCGAGCCCGTGGCGGCCGACGCCGGCAGCTGACGTCCCGGCCCGGGTGGTCCCGTGCGGGTGTGCGGTCGGAGTTCTCCGGCCGCACACCCGCACGGGACCACCTGTGTCCGCCTCAGGCCTCGCTCAGGTCTTGTCCGTACAACTCGATGCGTTCTTCTGCTGTACGGCGGGCAGTCATGAACGGTCCTCCGGACGGTACCCCGCACCCGCTGTCCTTGTGGGCGCCGTCCTCCACCCTCGTTCCTGACATGCAGAGGTCAACCCACCCATGGCTGAGCTGAACCGCCGCCGATTCCTCCAACTCGCGGGCGCGACCGTCGCGTTCTCGTCACTGTCGCAGAGCATCGCGCGCGCCGCGTCCATCGCCCCGCAGGGGAGCACCGGCACGATCCAGGACGTCGAGCACATCGTCGTGCTGATGCAGGAGAACCGTTCCTTCGACCACTACTTCGGGGCGCTGAAGGGCGTCCGCGGCTTCGGCGACCCCCGCCCGGTCACCCTGCCGAGCGGCAAGTCGGTGTGGCACCAGACGGACGCCCTCAAACGGGAGGTGCTGCCGTTCCGCCCCCAGGTCAGCGACCTCGGGATGCAGTTCGTCCAGGACCTCAACCACGACTGGGCCGGCGGCCACAAGGCCTTCAACAGCGGCAAGTACGACCAGTGGGTCCCCGCCAAGACGGCCACCACGATGGCCTACCTGACCCGCGACGACATCCCCTTCCACTACGCGCTCGCCGACGCGTTCACCATCTGCGACGCCTACCACTGCTCGTTCATCGGCTCCACCGACCCGAACCGCTACTACATGTGGACGGGCTGCACCGGCAACGGCGTCACCGGCAACGGCCCGGTCCTCGGCAACCAGGAGGCCGGCTACACCTGGACGACTTACCCCGAGCGACTGGAGAAGGCCGGAGTCTCCTGGAGGATCTACCAGGACATCGGCGACGGACTGGACGCGGGCGGATCCTGGGGCTGGATCGGCGACGCGTACCGCGGCAACTACGGCGACAACTCGCTGCTCTACTTCAACAACTACCGCAACGCCAAGCCCGGCGACCCGCTGTACGACAAGGCCCGCACCGGCACCAACGCCAAGGCGGGCGACGGCCTGTTCGACCAGCTGCGGCGCGACGTGCAGGCCGGCACCCTGCCGCAGATCTCCTGGATCGCCGCCCCCGAGGCGTTCACCGAGCACCCCAACTGGCCCGCCAACTACGGCGCCTGGTACGTCTCCCAGGTGCTGGACGCGCTGACGTCCAACCCCGCCGTGTGGGCGAAGACCGCGCTGTTCATCACCTACGACGAGAACGACGGCTTCTTCGACCACGTCGTGCCGCCGTTCCCACCCTCCTCCGCCTCACAGGGCCTGTCCACCGTGGCAACCGGCACCGACTACCACGGCGGCAGCATCGGCTACTCGGCCGGGCCGTACGGACTCGGCCAGCGGGTGCCGATGCTGGTCGTCTCGCCCTGGAGCACCGGCGGCTACAGCTGCTCGGAGACCTTCGACCACACCTCGATCATCCGCTTCATGGAACGCCGCTTCGGCGTCCTGGAGCCCAACATCTCGCCCTGGCGGCGCGCCATCTGCGGCGACCTGACCTCCGCCTTCGACTTCACCGCGTCGAACGCGACCCCGGCAGCGCTCCCCTCCACGGCCGGCTACGCCCCGCAGGACCGCAACCGGCACCCCGACTACGTGCCCACCCCGCCCGCCACCGGCACCATGCCGAGGCAGGAGCCGGGGGCGAAGCCCACCCGCCCGCTGGCGTACGCGCCCTACGTGGACGGGGCGGCCGACACCGGCACGGGCAAGTACCGGCTCACCTTCAGCGCGGGCACGGCGGCCGGCGGCCAGTTCCTGGTCACCTCACCCAACCGCACCGACGGCCCGTGGACCTACACCACGGAGGCCGGCAAGACGATCGCGGACGCCTGGAACACCACGTACTCCGGCGGCGTCACGGACCTGACCGTGTTCGGCCCCAACGGCTTCCTGCGCCGCTTCCGCAACCCCGGCAAGACGGCCGGGCCCGAGGTCACCGCCCGCCACAACCCGGCCACCGGCAACCTCGACCTGACCCTCACCAACGCGGGCGGCGCCGACGTCGTGCTCACCCTCACCAATGCCTACGGCGGCACGCCGCAGACCCTCACCGTCCGCCGGGGTGCCACCGTCACCAGCACCGTCGACCTGAGCGCCTGCCGCAACTGGTACGACGTCACCGTCACCTCCGGCGCGACCGCCGACTTCGTGCGCCGGCTCGCCGGCCACGTCGAGACCGGCGCCCCCGGCCTCTCCGACCCGGGCATCCTCACCCGCTGACGCCCCCGGTACGCCGCCGCCCCGGGCACACCCACGTGCCCGGGGCGGCGGCGTACGCGTTCAGAGGAAGTAGAGGCGGTTCAGCGGGACCTCCTCGGCGGGGGAGGACCGCAACGGTGTGCCGTCGAGGGTGACGAGCCCCTCGCGCGGGTCGACGAGGACCTCGCCGAGGCGGGTGTTGCGGACCATGTCGCGCGGACCGATGCCGCGGGTGTGGCGGACGGCGACGCGACGGCGCCGGGTGGTCATGGTGTCGTGGGGGCGGTCCCGGGTGCCGGACTCGGCGGCGGCGCGGCTGGTGAAGGCGACGGAGAGGTCGGCCGGGGTGGCGCCGTGGGCGCCGAACAGGGGCCCCAGGACGAGGGGTTGGCAGGTCTCGGTGGCGGCGTTGGGGTCGCCGGTGACGCCGTAGGCGGGGAAGCCGGCCTTGAGGACCAGCTGCGGCTTGGCGCCGAAGGAGGCCGGCTGCCACAGCACGATGTCGGCGAGCTTGCCGACCTCGATCGAGCCGACCTCGTGGGAGAGGCCGTGGGCGATCGCCGGGTTGACGGTGAGCTTGGCGATGTAGCGCAGCACGCGCTCGTTGTCGTCGTCCGGGCCGTCGCCCTCCAGCGGGCCGCGCTCGGCCTTCATCTTCCCGGCCACGGCGAAGGTGCGGCGCACCGTCTCGCCGGCCCGGCCCATGCCCTGGGCGTCGGAGGAGGTGATGCCGATGGCGCCGAGGTCGTGCAGGACGTCCTCGGCGCCCATCGTGCCGGCCCGGATGCGGTCGCGGGCCATCGCGGCGTCGCCGGGCAGGTCGGTCTTCAGCCCGTGGACGGAGACGATCATGCCGTAGTGCTCGGCCACCGCGTCCCGGCCGAAGGGCAGGGTGGGGTTGGTGGAGGAGCCGATGACGTTCGGCACACCGGCCATCTTCAGCACGTTGGGGACGTGCCCGCCGCCGCAGCCCTCGATGTGGAAGGCGTGGATGGTCCGGCCCTCCAGCACGCTCAGGGTGTCCTCGACGGAGAGGCACTCGTTCAACCCGTCGGTGTGCAGGGCCACCTGGACGTCGTGGGCCTCGGCGACGGACAGCGCGGTGTCCAGGGCGCGGGTGTGGGCGCCCATGTCCTCGTGCACCTTGAAGCCGCAGGCCCCGCCCTCGGCGAGGGCCTCGACGAGGGGAGCGGGATGGGAGGACGAACCGCGGCCCAGGAAGCCGATGTTGACGGGCCAGGCGTCGAAGGCGTTGAAGGCGTGGCGCAGCGCCCAGGGGGAGTTGACGCCGACTCCCCAGGCGGGGCCGAACTCCTGGCCGATGATCGTGGTGACGCCGGAGGCCAGCGAGGCCTCCATGATCCGCGGGGACATCAGGTGGACGTGGGTGTCGATGGCACCGGCGGTCGCGATCAGGCCCTCGCCGGAGACGATGGCCGTTCCGGTGCCGACGACCACGTCCACGCCGTCCAGGGTGTCCGGGTTGCCGGCCCGGCCGATCGAGGCGATCCGGCCCTCCCGGATGCCGATCGAGGTCTTGCGGATGCCCTGGACGGCGTCGATCACCAGCACGTTGCTGATGACGAGGTCGCAGGTGTCCCGGACGGCGGCGGCCTTGAGGTGCAGGCCGTCGCGGGCGGTCTTGCCGAAGCCGACGAGGAACTCGTCGCCCGGTCGCTGGGAGTCGGACTCGACCCGGACGACCAGTCCGCTGTCGCCGAGCCGGACCCGGTCCCCGGCGCGCGGGCCGTGCACGGCGGTGTACTCGGACGCTTCGATGCTGCTGCTCACCGCTGGTTCTCCCGTTCGTCGTCGACTGCTCCGAGGTAGCCCTGTTCGGCCGCCCTGCGCAGGGCCTCCCGCCGGGCCCGCGGCGAGTCCAGCGGGCCGTCCACGAGTCCGGCGAAGCCGATCGCGACCCGTTCGCCGCCGATCGGCACCAGGCCGACCTCGACGGTGGCGCCGGGGTCGAAGCGCACCGAGGAGCCGGCCGGGACGGCCAGGTGGGTGCCGTAGGCGGCGGCCCGGTCGAAGGCCAGACGCGGGTTGACCTCGAAGAAGTGGAAGTGCGAGGTGACCGAGATGGGCACGTCCGCGGTGTTGCGCACGGCGAGGACGCGCACGGGCTCCGGCTCGGGCGCGGTACGGCCGTCGGGGAGCACCGCGCCGGGCGCGGCCTCGCCGAGGGTGCCGCCGCCGAACGGGTCGGCGATGACGGCGAGCCGGGTGCCGTCCTCGAAGACGGCCTCCACCTGGATCTCGGTGACCAGGTCGGGGACGCCGGGCAGCACGTCGGCGGCGGCGAGGACGGAGCGCCCCCGCCGGACGGCCTCGGCCAGCCGGAGGCCGTCGCGGGCGGCCTCGCAGACGGTGTCCGAGATCAGCGCGACGGCTTCGGGGACGTTGAGCCGCAGGCCGCGGGCGCGGCGGGCGCGGGCGAGTTCGGCGGCCGTGAAGATCAGCAGCCGGTCGCGTTCGGTGGGGGTCAGCTGCACGGGGGTTCCCTTCTCCCTCGGTGCGAGGCGGGCGGAACGGGCGGAACGGGGCGGGGTCAGCCGGCGGGCTGGT
Source organism: Kitasatospora sp. NPDC048286 (assembly GCF_043201735.1). NCBI lineage: Bacteria > Bacillati > Actinomycetota > Actinomycetes > Kitasatosporales > Streptomycetaceae > Kitasatospora > Kitasatospora sp. NPDC048286. The sequence goes on along the minus strand of NZ_JBICZE010000028.1, from coordinate 29,978 downwards.
CGTGGGTGGCGCAGTGGATGCCACCCCCGCCGCCGGCGATGGTGTCGATGGACAGGGGGACGATCTCGCGGTCCGGGAACTGCTCCTTGAAGACCTCCTGGGCGTGGCCGTCGGCCCTGGCGTCGCCGAACTTCGGCAGGTAGACGCCCTTGTTGCCGATGTAGAAGTTCATGTACGAGGAGACGAAGGCGTCGCCGCGGCCGGTGATCCGGTCCGGGTCGGGCTGGCTGATCTCGATCACCCTGAGCTTGCGGCCGGCGGCGTCGGTGGCCTCGGCGAGGACGGCGCGGGCCTGGTCGGCCGAGCGGGACCAGACGTCCGGCGGGGTGCCGGGGAACGCCCGGTCCAGCAGGACGACCCCGGGGGCGGCGTACCGGGCGAGGCAGTCGACGTGGGCGTCGGTGATGTCCTTGCCCTTCACACCCGCCAGCCAGATCACCTTGGTCAGGCCCAGCACCCGCTTGAGCTCCGCCTCGATCTCCTCGCGGGTGCGGCCCGGGTTGCGGTTGTCGTTGACGACGGAGCTCTCGGTGACCAGCAGGGTGCCCTCGCCGTCGGTCTCGAAGGAGCCGCCCTCGGCGGTGACCGGGGTCTCGACCCGTTCGATCCCGTACTTCTCCAGGACGGCGCGGGCGATCCGGCCGTCATTGGTGTGCTCCTGCTTGCCGCCCCAGCCGCTGAAGTTGAAGTCGACGCCCCGGACCCTTCCGCCCTCCTCCACGAAGACCGGGACGGTGTCGCGGGCCCACAGGTCGTCCACGGGGACGGAGAGCAGCTCGACGGCCGAGCCGCAGGCGTTGCGGGCCGAGGCCTCCTGGCCGGGGCGGACAAGCAGGACCACCGGTTCGCGCTCGCCGATGGCCCTGGCCACCGAGGCGATGTCCCGGCGGACGGACCCGAGCTGCTCGCCCCAGACGTTCTCGGAGGCGGGCCAGGCCATGAAGGTCCGCTCGTGCTTCTCCCACTCGCCGCCGAGCCGGCGTCCGCGGGCGGGAGCCGGGGCGGGGGCGGAGGGCTGTGCGGGCACCTGGGTGGACGCCTGGCCGGGGCCGCCGGTGTCCGTCGGAGCCGCGGAGCCGGCCGGGTCGTCACCGGCGGCGGCGCAGGCGGTCGCACCGAGGGCGATCGCACCGGCGCCGGCGAGCGAGCGCAGGACCGTGCGGCGGGCGAGGGAGGACTGGGACACGCTGGACTCCGGTGGGGCTGGGGTGGTTCAGGAGGCTCCGGCATCGCCGGGACCTGCACTCTTACATTGACTGAAAAATCAGTCAAGCTTGTCGGCGAAGCCGTCCGAAGGGCATCGAAGAGCCGCCGTTCCCCGACCACCCGGTGCGGGAACGGCGGCTCTCAGCCGTTGCGGCGGTACTGGTCCACGGACACCTTGACCGGCCCGTCCGCGCCGGCGGTCGACAGCACCCGGACCACGGCGAGGTCCCGGCCGTCCGCGGACCGGACGCAGAACGCGCCGCGCGGCCCGACGGCACTGAACGGCACATGCCCGGCCGGACGGCTGCCGAGCCCCTTGAGGCAGTCGGCGAGGCCCAGGCCGGTGTCCCGGCCGACGAAGGAGTCGGCGGCCTCCGGGAGGAGGAACTCGCCGTCGCCGCGGCCGACGTACCAGGTCGCGCTGTCGGCCGGGACGACCGCGGCCGTGGCGAGGTCGAACTCGTGGCCGGAATCCGGCGAGGTCAGCTCGACCCCGCGGTAGCCGGGGGCGTAGCCGGCGGCGGGCGGCGGCGCGGTGGCGGTCGGTGCGGCCGGGGCCGTCCGGGTGGGGGACGGGGTTCCGGCGGGCGCTGCCGGGACGGATGGCGCGGGGGTGCCCGGCGCGGCGGATCCGGAGACCGGGGCGTCGGCGGGCGCGGCCTCCACCTGGTCCGGGTCGTCGAGCAGGAACACCGCCGCCGCGGCGCCGACGGTCAGGGCCACGGCGGCGGTCAGCGCCGTTCGTCCGAGGGCCCGTCCGCGGCCTCGGCCGGCCCGGGCGGGTCTTGCCGGGCCGCCCTCGGCCGGGGGCACCGGCCCGGAGCCGGACGCCGAGGGGGGCGGTACCGGCCCGGAGCCGGACACCGAGGGCGGCGGCACCGGCCCGGAAGCGAGGACGGTGGGGGTCGGGACGGCCGCCGGGGCGAGGACCGTACGGGCCGAGGCCCAGCCGGGCTCGGCCGTCCGGTCGCCGTGCCCGCCGGTGCCGCCGTGCCCGCCGGAGTCGCCCGGCGCGGCCTCGGCCGGCACCTGCGGCAGGTGGGCGTGCTGGGTGATCTGGCTGGTCAGCGGGTGCGGCAGCCAGTCGTCGCCGAACCTGAGGTGGCCGCCGACCGCCGGGTGGTTCCGGGCGGCGGCGATCACCTCGATGGTGGTCGGCCGGTCCTCGGGCCGCTTGGCGAGGCAGTGCAGCAGCAGGTCGCGCAGGCCCGCCGGGGCCGGGCCGAGGTCCGGCTCCTCGTGGACGGTCCGGTAGAGCGTGGACGGGTCGGGCCCGTCACCGAAGGGCGGGTTGCCGCCGGCGACGTGGACGGCCAGGGCCCCGAGGGCGTACACGTCGGTGGCCGGGGTCGCGGGCCGGCCCATCGCCTGTTCGGGCGCCATGTAGGCGGGGGATCCGATACGCAGTCCGGTGCCGGTGAGCGCGGTGGCGTCGGCGGCCCGGGCGATGCCGAAGTCGATCACCCGGGGGCCGTCCGGGGCGATCAGCACGTTGCCCGGCTTGAGGTCGCGGTGCACCACCCCGGTGGCGTGGATCGCCTGCAGCGCCTCGGCGATGCCGGCGATCAGCAGCAGGACCGTTCGTTCGGGAAGCGGGCCGAAGCGCCGCACCACCTGCTGCAGGGACGGGCCCGGCACGTACGTGGTGGCCAGCCACGGCGTGGCGGCCTCCACACCGGCGTCCACGAGCTGGGCGGTGAACAGGCCGTGGATGCGTCTGGCGCTGGCCACCTCCTGGGCGAAGCGGGCGCGGAACTCCGGGTCCTCGGCGAGTTCGGGCCGCACCACCTTGAGCGCGACCGGCCGCCCGCCCGGGGTGTACGAGAGGTAGACCCGGCCCATGCCGCCCGCTCCGAGCCGCGCGTACAGCCGGTAGCCGCCGACCTCGCGCGGGTCGTCCGGGGTCAGCTCCTGGAAGACCGGCTGGAGGGCGGACGGGGATCGGTCAGCGGGCATGCGGGCTGCCTCTCTCGGCGGTCGGGGAGTCGGGACGCGCGGGGCCGACGGCCCGGAAGCGGGCGCACGGCTGGCGCGGACTCGCCGAGTTTAGAGGCTTCGTCAGGATCGGCCCAATCCGGCTCCGCGGCCCGGTCCGGTGTCCTGCGGTGCGCGCCCCAGCTCCGCCTCGATCGCCCCGCGCAGCAGGCGGCGGGCGTGCTCGGCCGGCAGGGAGCCGCTGAGCCAGCGCACGCTCAGGCCCTCGACGAGTGCGGTCAGCCGCTCGGCCGCCGCCGCGTGGGCCGGGGCGGTGCCGCACGGGTCGGCCCGGGCGAGCAGCTCGGCGACGTCGTGCACCCAGGTGTGGGTGCTCCTCGCGAGGTCCTCGCGGAGCTCCGGCTCGAAGACCGCGGTCGCCCTCAACTCGCCCCAGGCCGTGCTGTTCTCCCGCACCTCGGCGGTGTCCTGGAGTTCCAGGAGCAGCACCTGCTCCAGGTCGGCGAGGGGGTCCCCGCCCCGCGGTGCCGGGTCCTCGTCGGCGGTGTAGCGGTCGGCGCGGTCGCTGATGAACTCCAGCGTCCGGCGCAGCAGGCCGGCCCGGTCGGTGAAGTGGTAGTAGATCAGCGAGGCGGACACCCCGGCCTCGTCCGCCAGTTCGTTCACCCGCAGTCCGCGTACGCCGCGTCGGGCGATCACCCGGGTCGAGGCCTTGAGTATTTCCGTCCGACGATCCGACATGGTCGTCCACTCTACCGGGCCCTCCGGCCGGTCGGAGCACGTCCTGATGATTCTTTCAGGGGTCGGCGCCAACCACGGGACAAAAGCTTGACTGAATTTTCAGTACGGTGGAGGATGCGGGCACTTCCCACACCCCGACCGGAAGAGGTTTCCCGTGACGTACCGAATGCCCGCAGAGTGGACCGAGCACGAGGGCTGCCTGATGGCCTGGCCCGTCCGCCCGGACCTGTGGGGCGACACCCTGGCCGAGGTGAAGCGCGAGTACGCGGCGGTCGCCCGCGCCATCGCGGAGTTCGAGGCGGTCACCATGGTGGCCCCGCCCGGACACGGTGACGACGCGCGTGCCCACTGCGGCACGGACGCGGACCTCACCGTCGTCGAACTGCCCACCGACGACTCCTGGTTCCGCGACTCCGCGCCGATCTTCGTCCTCGACGGCGACGGCCGCCGGGCCGGCGTGGACTTCCGCTTCAACGCCTGGGGCCGCAAGCACAGCCCCTGGGACGCCGACGACCGGATCAGCGGCCTGCTGCTGGAGCACCTCGGCACCCCGGCGATCCGCTCCGAGATGATCCTCGAAGGCGGCGCGATCACCGTCGACGGCGAGGGCACGCTGATCACCACCGAGCAGTGCCTGCTCCACCCCAACCGCAACCCGGAGATGACCCGGCAGGAGATCGAGGCCGAGCTGAAGGCGCGCCTCGGTGTCGCCAAGGTCATCTGGCTGCCGTACGGCGGGGCGCTGGACACCGAGACCGACGGGCACGTGGACGGTGTCTGCGCCTTCGTCGCCCCCGGCAAGGTCGTGGTGCAGCTCCCGGCCGATCCCGGGCACCCGGACTTCGTGCGGATGCGGGCCAACCGCACCGTGCTGGAGCACTCCACCGACGCCCAGGGCCGGCCCTTCGAGATCGTCGACCTGCCGCAGAGCGCCTTCGTCGAGGTCGACGGCCGGGAGGTCGAGGTCGGCTACCTGAACTTCTACCTCGCCAACGGCGGCGTCGTCGTACCGGTCGCCGGCCACCCCGAGGACGCGGCGGCGCTGGCCGTGCTCGCCGCCGCCTACCCCGACCGCAAGGTCGTCGGCGTGCGCGCCCGGGTGATCGCGTACGGCGGCGGCGGCGTCCACTGCATCACCCAGCAGATCCCGGCCGCCGCGCCGTCCGCCACCACGCAGTCCGCCGCCGCGCCGGCCGCGGCCGATCGCGCCTGACCCCCGCCGGCGAACGGAGAAGACCCCCACATGACTCCCACCGCACCCGCGAGACGCACCGCGCCCCGGCGCCGGCTCGTCCTCGCCACCGCCCTGCTCTCGGCCGCCGCCCTGGTCACCGCCTGCTCCGGCCCGCCCCGTGGCGCCGGCCTGGCGGCGGTACAGCTCTCCGCCGACACCCCACCGGCCCAGGGCGACCTCGACTCCTTCACCTGGGCCACCTACGCCGAACCGCCCACCCTGGACTACGTCCAGGCCTTCGACTACCCGCAGAACACCGTGCTCGCCAACGTCTGCGAGAGCCTGATGCGCTGGACCCCCCGGCTCACCCTGGCCCCCGGACTGGCCGAACGGGCGTCCAACCCCGACCCGACCACCTGGGTCTACGACCTGCGCCCCGGCGTGCACTTCCACGACGGCACGGTGATGACCGCCGACGACGTCGTGTTCAGCCTCGGCCGGCAGACCGACCCGAACAACGCCCCCGCCTGGGCCCAGGTCTTCCAGAACGTCGACTCCGTCACCGCCACCGGCCCGCTCCAGGTCACCGTCAAGCTCAAGCAGCCCGACTCCCAGTTCCCCCAGTACATGGCGACGGCCGCCGGCGTGGTCGTCGCCAGGGCGGGGGTGGAGGCGGCCGGCAAGGACTACGGCACCAGCGGCGGCCTCGACTGCACCGGCCCCTTCAAGCTGGGCACCTGGGCCAAGGGCCAGTCCATCGAACTCCAGCGCTTCGACGGCTACTGGGGCCCCAGGGCCAAGTCGAAGAAGGTCGTCTTCAGCTTCCTCACCGACCCGTCCGCCCGCACCAACGCGATGCTCACCGGCGACGTCGACGGCGGCTACCTGATCCCGACCGAGAGCTACGACCGGCTGCGCGGCAGCGGCGCCGGCACCCTGTACTTCGGCGAGGGCCTGAGCACCGTCAACCTCAACGTCACCAGCATGCAGGGCCCGCTCGGCGACCTGAGGGTCCGCCAGGCGCTGTCCCTGGCGCTCGACCGCTCCGGCTTCGTCAGGGCCGGCCTCGGCGGCGCCGGCACCGTCACCGGCTCCCTCACCACCCGGGCCGTCTGGGCCGGCGCCCCCGACGACGTCCGCAGGACGGCCTTCGACCACCTCGCCCCCACCGCCCAGGACATCGACCGGGCCAGGTCCCTGGTCAAGGAGGCCGGCGCCGAGGGCCGGACCGTCACCGTCGCCACCAGCACCGTCGGCCAGGACGTCTCCCTGCTCGCCACCGCCGTGCAGGCCGCCGGAGCGAGGATCGGCCTGGACGTCCGGCTGAGGACGATCGCCCCGAACGCCTTCACCGCGCTGTTCACCGACCCCAAGGCCCGCGAGGGCCTGGACCTGTTCCCCGAGACGTACTACGACTCGATCACCGACCCGCTCGACCTGCTCGTCAACTTCAGGACCGGCGCCTACCAGAACTTCGCCGGGTACAGCGACAAGGAGTACGACGACCTCGTCGACCGGGCCACCGCCGAGTACGACCCGGCCGCGCGCGGCGCGATCGAGGCGAAGCTCCAGCGGACCGCTTCCGAGAAGCTGCTCTGGATCCCGGTCGCCGAGTGGCCCACCGCCGTCTTCCTGAACAAGCGCCTCACCGGCGCCCCCACCACCATCGCGTACATGTACTACCCGTGGGCCGCCGACGTGGGGGCCGCCCGGTGAACTTCCTGAGATTCGCCGCCCGGCGACTGGTGGAGATGGCCGCGACCCTGCTCGCCGCCTCCTTCGTGGTCTTCGGCGCGATGTACCTGGCGCCGGGCAACCCGGCGAGCTTCCTCCTGTCGGGCCGGTCGGCCTCACCCGCGGCCCTCCAGGCGATCAACGACCAGTACCACCTCGACGACCCGTTCCTGGTGCGGTACCTCCGCTGGCTCGGCCAAGTGCTGCAGGGGGACTTCGGACGCTCCATCACCTACCGCACCGACGTCTCCACGCTGCTCGCCGACCGGGTGCCCGCCACCCTGACGCTGGTCGCCATGGCCCTGGTCGTGGTCGTCGTCATCGGCCTGGCGCTCGGCTGGATCGGTGCGGTGCGCGGCGGCCGGACCGACTCGGCGATCCTGCTCTCCACCACGCTCGCCGTCGGCACCCCCTCCTTCGTCGCGGCGGTCCTGCTCCAGGGCCTGTTCGCGGTCCGGCTGGGCTGGTTCCCCACCAGCGGCACCGGCGACGGCTTCCCCGACCTGCTGTGGCACCTCACCCTGCCGGCGATCGCCCTCGCGCTGTACCTGATCGGGATGCTCGCCCGGGTCACCCGCTCGGCGATGCTGGACGCCCTGGAGGGCGAACACGTCACCGTCGCCCGCAGCCGCGGCGTGCCCGAACGCGAGGTGATCCGCCGCCACGTGTTCCGCAACTCGCTGGGCACCGTGCTGACCACCGGCGGCCTGGTCGTCTCCACCCTGCTGGTCTGCACGGTCCTGGTGGAGTCGGCCTTCAGCGTCGGCGGCATCGGCCAGCTCCTCGAACTGTCCACCACCACCAAGGACTTCCCGACCGTCCAGGCCATCTCGCTGCTCGTCGTCGCCCTGTTCATGGCCGTGAACCTGGTCGTCGACCTGCTCCACCCGCTGGTCGACCCCAGGGTCGCCCTCGGCACGAGGAGGACCGACGCATGAGTGTCGCCCTCGCCCGCCGGCCCGGCCTCGGCCGCCTCAAGGCCGCCCGCGCCCCGCTCCACCTCGCCTGCCTCGGCATCGTCGCCCTGGTGGTGCTCGCCGCCCTGCTCGCGCCCTGGCTCGCGCCGGACGACCCGAACGGCGTCGACCTCGGCAACGCCCTGGCCGGCCCCTCGCCCGACCACCCGCTCGGCGTCGACGCCGCCGGGCGCGACACCCTCTCCCGGCTCCTGCTCGGAGCCCGCACCTCCCTGCTCGGCCCGCTCGGCGTGGTCGCCTTCTCCACCGTCGCGGGCGTGGCCGTCGGCCTGGCCGCGGGCTGGCGGGGCGGCTGGCTCGACTCGGTCCTCTCCCGCGGCACCGAACTCGTCTTCGCCTTCCCCGGCATGCTGCTGGCCATCCTGATCGTCTCGGTGTACGGGGAGGGACTGCTCGCCCCCGTCATCGCCCTGGCGGTCGCCTACCTGCCGTACGTCTCCCGGCTCACCCGCTCGCTCGTCCTCGCCGAAAGGGCCCGCCCCTACGTCAGCGCCTACCAGGTCCAGGGCCACTCCACCGCGCAGATCTGCCTGCGGCACGTCCTGCCCAACATCGCCCCGACCGTCCTCGCCCAGTCCACGATCAACTTCGGATACGCCCTGATGGACCTCGCGGGCCTCTCCTTCCTCGGGCTCGGCGTCCCCGCGCTCACCCCCGACTGGGGGCGGATGGTCTTCGACGGCCAGACCGCGATCCAGCACGGCTACCCGCTCTCCGCGATCCTGCCGTGCGTCCTCATCGTGCTCACCGTCGTCGCCTTCAACGTCGTCGGCGAGCGATGGGCCGACCGCGTCGCCCGGAGGATCCCGTGAACCCCAGCAGCGACCGACCGGAGCAACACGTGAACGCCCTCGACATCCGGGGCCTGCGGCTCCGGCTGCCCGGCACCGCCCGACCCGTCCTCGACGGGGTCGACCTCACCGTCGGCCCGGGGGAGACCGTCGCCCTGGTCGGCGAGTCCGGCTCCGGCAAGAGCCTCACCTCCCGCAGCGCCCTCGGCCTGCTGCCGCCCGGCGCCACCGCCGAGGGCAGCGTCCTGGTCGACGGACAGGACGTCCTGACCATGGGCCCCGACCGGCTGCGCGCCCTGCGCGCCGGTCGGGCCGCCATGATCTTCCAGGACCCCCGGTCCGCCATCAACCCGCTGCGCCGCATCGGCGACTTCCTCACCGAGAGCGTCCGCCTCACCGGCACCCTGGGCCGGGAGGACGCCGACCGCCGCGCCGCCGAACTGCTCGACGCCGTCGGCCTCGGCCCGGAACTGCTGCGCCGCCACCCCGGGCAGCTTTCCGGCGGCATGCTCCAACGCGTCATGATCGCCGCTGCGCTGATGGGCGACCCGGTCCTGCTGCTCGCCGACGAGCCCACCACCGCGCTCGACGTCACCAGCCAGGCCGAGGTCGTCGCCCTCCTCGGGAAGCTGCGCCGGCGCTTCGGCACCGGCCTGCTGTTCGTCACCCACGACCTCGGCCTCGCCGCCGCCATCAGCGACCGGGTGTACGTCATGTACGCCGGGCGGATCGCCGAGACCGGCCCCGCCGAGGAACTCTTCGACCGGCCCCGCCACCCCTACACCGCCGCGCTGCTGGCCTCCACCCCCGGGCTGGAGTCCGAGAACCGCCGGCTCGTCGCGATAGAAGGCCAACCACCGGACCTGCGCGAGGAGTTGACGGGATGCGCGTTCGCGGCGCGGTGCCGGTACGCGACCTCCCGGTGCCGCGAGGAGACCCCGGTGACCCACCCGGTCGCCTGCCACCACCCGCTCGAAGGGAGCCGCGCCGATGCCTGAGGCCGCACTGGAGGTCACCGCACTGCGCCGCACCTTCGGCACCGTACGGGCGGTGGACGACGTCTCCTTCACGCTCGCGGCGGGCGGATCGCTCGGCATCGTCGGGGAGTCGGGCTCCGGCAAGACCACCACCGCCCGGATCGTCGTCGGCCTCGAACAGGCCGACGGGGGGCGGGTCACCGTCCGGGGCCGGGCCCGCGGCGGCCGGGTGCGGGGGAGAACCGAACGGCTGGCCCGCGCCCGCGAGGTCCAGATGGTCTTCCAGGACCCGTACCTCTCCCTGGACCCGCGCACCAGCGTCGAGGCCGTGCTCCGGGAGACCCTCCGGCTGCACTTCCCCGGCACCGACCACGAGGCCCGGATCCGGGAACTCCTCGACCAGGTCGGCCTCGGCACCCGGGCGGCCGACGCACTGCCCGGCCGGCTCTCCGGCGGCCAGCGCCAACGCGTTGCCATCGCCCGGGCGCTGGCCGTCCAGCCGGCCGTCCTGGTGCTGGACGAGGCGGTCGCCGCCCTGGACGTGTCCGTGCAGGCGCAGGTCCTGAACCTGCTCGCCGACATCCGCGAACAGACCGGCATCGGCTACCTGTTCATCACCCACGACCTCGGCGTCGTCCGCTGCGTGACTGACGAGGTCATCGTCATGCGTCACGGACGGATCGTCGAATCCGGGCCCACCGCCCGCGTCCTGGACTCCCCGCAGCACGCCTACACCCGGCTGCTGCTGGAGTCCGTCCCCCGGCCCGGCTGGGATCCCGACCGGATCGCCGCCGCGCGCCGCGCCCTGTAGGACGGCCCGGGCCGGGGAGCCGCCGCCGAGGCGTCGTGAGCGGATTCCCCCGAACGGCGGGTGCGCGCCGCGCCGGAGTCCGACCTCCCGGTCAGTAGCCTGCGGAGCCGAACCCGACCCCAAGCGAAACGAGGCCCCATGGCTCACCCCCGGCCGTCCCGCCGTTCACTCCTGCGGTCCGGGGCCGTGCTCGCCGCCCTCGCGCTGACCGGCGGCTGCTCCTCCGACGGTGGCGGGGAGGAGCGGCCGGGCCCGAGCGGTACGGCCTCGGGCGCGGCCCCGTCCGCGAGCCCGTCCGCCGGCGGGTGGGCCATGCCGGCCGAGTCCGGCCCGCACACCCGCACCTTCATGGCCTGGCCGGCGCTGGAGGAGGTGTGGGGAGACCAACTGCCCGGGGTCCGGCAGGACATCGCGGGGCTGGCCCGGGCGATCGCCGGCTTCGAACCGGTCGTCCTGCTGGCCCGCCCCGACCAGGCGGCCCAGGCCCGGCAGGCCTGCGGCTCCTCGGTCGAGGTGCTCGAACTGGAGGTCGACGACCTGTGGGCCCGGGACACCGGCCCGACCTTCGTCACCGGCCCGCAGGGCCTCGCCGGGGTCGACTTCAACTTCAACGGCTGGGGCGGCAAACAGACCCACGCCAACGACGCCCTGGTCGCCCGCAACCTCCTCGACCACTACCGCATCCCCCGCATCCAGGCCCCGATCACCGGCGAGGGCGGGGGCATCGAGGTGGACGGCGAGGGCACGCTGATGGCCACCGAGAGCTCCTGGGTCAACGGCAACCGCAACCCCGGCACGTCCCGCGACCGGATCGAGGCGAGCCTCAGGGAGCTGCTCGGCGTCTCGAAGGTGATCTGGTTCCAGGGCGTCGCCGGGCAGGACATCACCGACTGCCACGTCGACGCCCTCGCCCGCTTCGCCGAGCCGGGCACCGTGGTCCTGCACCGCCCCGCCGCCGACGCCCCGGCGGACGTCTGGACCACCGCCTCCGCGCAGGCGCTGCAGGTGCTGCGGACGCAGACCGACGCCAGGGGGCGCACGCTCAGGGTGGTCGACCTCCCCGAGCCCGACATCGGCCGGATCCCGGGCGCGGGCAAGGACTTCCTGGCCACGTACGTCAACTACTACGTCTGCAACGGCGGCGTCATCGTCCCGCGCTTCGGCGACCAGGCCACCGACGACAGCGCGGCCGGCATCATCGGAGACCTCCACCCGGGCCGCAAGGTCACCCAGGTCGACATCAACCACATCGCCTCGGGCGGCGGGGGCATCCACTGCGCCACCCAGCAGCAGCCCGTCGCGCCCGGCGCCACCCCGTGACCGGCCGGGGCGGCGGGCGGTCGAACGGTCAGCCGGCCGACGACAGCGAGTCCAGCAGCGTACGCAGCACCCGCTCGTCGTCCACCGTGCCGTCGAGCGCCCCGATGGCGGCGAGCCCGTCCACGGCCGCGGCGAAGGCCTCACCGAGGGGGACCGGGTCGCGGTCCTCGCCGCGCTCGTCCACCAGGCAGCGGAACAGCCCGACGAAGGCGGCCCGCCAGCGTGCGTACTCGGCCTCCAGGCTCGCGCGGACGCGTTCGTCGTTGAGGGCGAGCCAGTGCAGGGCGGAGTGCAGTCGGGCCAGGTCGGGGCTCTCGGGCCGGGTGAGCAGCGCCACGACCCGCTCGGCGCGCTCGGCGTAACCACCCGGTCCGGCCACCGCCTCTTCCAGCGGGGTGATCCACTCGGGCCGGATGTCCTCGACCACCGCGACGACGAGCTCGGTGCGGTCGGCGAAGTGGTAGTGGCACATCCCGTGCGAAACCCCGCACAGGGCGGCCACGTTGCGGGTGGTGAACCGCCCGGCGCCGTCGCCCGCGAGCAGGGTGCGGGCCGCGGCGATCAGCCGTGCCCGGGTCTGCTCGCCCTTGGCCGAGGCCCGCGCCCGGCCGGGCCCGCCCGCCGTGGAGGCCGTTCCCGCGGCTGTGCCTGTCGCCTGTGTCGCCATGGCGGTCACTGTAACGACCGGGGGAGTTTCGTAGGGCCGCATCGGGAACGATGGCTGCGCAAAGTATTGACCGAGCGCTTGGTCAGTTTTACCTTTTCGGTCAACTGCTGCACGAGCAGCGGACGTTGACATGGAGGCAGTGATGGACGACCGCTCCAGATCCGGGACGACGGCCGAGGGAACGCTGGGCCGCCGTCGGTTCCTGACGGCCGCTGGGATCGCCGCCGCCGGCACCGCGCTGACCGCCACGACCGGCGGGCGGGCCCTGGCGGCGAACCGCGGCACCGCTACCGGCGAGGCAGGTGCCGCGGGCTTCCGGGTGCCGCTGGACACCGCCCGGCACACCCGCACCTGGATGGCCTGGCCGGACAGCAGCACCATCTGGCGCGGCAGGCTCGGCGGCGTCCAGTCGAACATCGCCCTCATCGCCAGGACCATCGCGAAGTACGAGCCGGTCACCCTGTGCGCCAACCCGGCCAGTGTCGCCAAGGCCCGGTCGATGTGCGGCTCGGCCGTCACCGTCATCGGGGACGTCCCGGTCGACGACTGCTGGATGCGCGACACCGGCCCGGTCTTCCGTACCGACGGCGCGGGCGGCCTGGACACGATCGGCCTCAACTTCAACGGCTGGGGCAACCACCAGAACCCGCACGGCAACGACGCCCTGGTCGCCCGGCGCGTCGCCGCCTACCTCGGCCTGCCGTTCACGGCCGCCGGGCTGGTGGCCGAGGGCGGCGCCATCGAGACCGACGCCGCCGGGACGCTGATGGCCACCCGGAGCAGCATCCTCAACGCCAACCGCAACCCCGGCATGTCCCAGGCGGCGGCCGAGAGCGCGATGTGCGCCGCCTACGGCGCCACCGAGGTGATCTGGTTCAACGGGGTCGCCGGCCGCGACATCACCGACGACCACGTGGACGCCACCTCCCGCTTCCTCGGCGCGGGGACGGCCGCCGTCCAGATGCCGCTCGCGAGCGACACCGACGCCTGGTCGAACGACGCCCGGCAGCAGTACCGGATCCTCACCTCCGCCACCAGCGCCCAGGGGACCCCGTTCGCGGTCAGCCGGATCCAGGGGCCCGACTACAACCTCATCCGCTCCACCGACCCGAACTTCGTCGGCTCCTACGCCAACTACTACCTGTGCAACAACGCCGTGATCGCGGCGCAGTTCGGCGACACCGGGGCCGACGCCGCCGCCAGGGCGGCCCTCGCCCGACTGTTCCCCGGCCGCACCGTCGAGCAGCTCGACATCGACAACCTGGGTGCGGGCGGCGGCGGGATCCACTGCGTCACCCAGCAGCAGCCCGCGGTGTGAGGCGGTGGGGCCGGGTCCGGCCCGCCGACCGGACCCGGCCCCGAGCGCCGGGCCGGCCCCTGCGGGTCTCCCCGGGGAGCCGGCCCGGCGCCCGTTCAGCCCAGGGCGGGGATGTCGTGGGTGGCGCAGTGGATGCCACCGCCGCCGGCCGCGATCGCGTCGATCTTGACCGGCACGATCTCCCGGCCCGGGAAGTACTGCTTCAGGATCTGCTGCGCCCGGTCGTCGGCCCTGGCGTCGCCGAACTTCGGCAGGTAGACGCCCTTGGTGCCGATGTAGAAGTTCATGTACGAGGAGACGAAGGCGTCGCCGCGCCCGGTGATCTTGTCCGGGTCCGGCTGCTGGAGTTCCACCACCTGCAGCTTGCGGCCCGCCGCGTCGACGGCGTCCTTGAAGACGGCGCGGGCCTGGTCGGCCGAGCGGGACCAGACGTCCGGCGGGGTGCCGGGGAAGGCCTGGTCGAGCAGGACCACACCCGGGGCGGCGAAGCGGGTCAGGCAGTCGACGTGGGCGTCGGTGATGTCCTTGCCCCTGACGCCCGCCAGCCAGATCACCTTGGTCACGCCGAGGAGCCGCTTCAGCTCGGCCTCGATCTGGTCCCGGGTCATGCCGGGGTTGCGGTTGTCGTTGACCACGGAGCTCTCGGTCACCATCAGGGTGCCCTCGCCGTCGGTCTCGAAGGAGCCGCCCTCGGCGACCAGCCGGGTCTCGACCCGCTCCACGCCGTACTTGGCGAGCACCGTCCGGGCGACCTTGGCGTCGTTGCCGCGCTGCTGCTTGCCGCCCCAGCCGTTGAAGTTGAAGTCGACGCCCTTGACCGTGCCGCCCTCCTCGACGAACACCGGCAGGGTGTCCCGGGCCCACAGGTCGTCGACGGCGATCGGTACCACCTCGACGGCCGAGCCGCAGGCCTTGCGGGCGGCGTCCTGCTGCTCGGGGCGGGCCATCAGCACGACCGGTTCGCGTGCCGAGATGGCCTGGGCCAGACCGGCCACGTCCCGGCGGACGTCCGGGAGCTGCTCGCCCCAGATGTTCTCGGAGGCCGGCCAGGACATCACGGTGCGCAGGTGCTTCTCCCACTCGGCGCCGAAGCGGCGCACGCCGGGGGTGCCGCCGGGCTGCGGGGGCGGCAGGGTGGCGCCGTCCTCGATGCCGGTGGGGTCGCAGGCGGTGAGGCCGAGGGTGAGGGCGCCGACACCGGCGAGGCGGCGCATCAGGGTACGGCGGGACAGGGCAGGGGACATACGGGCACTCCGGCTGTGGTGGTCGGTGCGGTGGACGAGGTGTGCGGTACGGCTGCTGGGCGGCCCGGTGGCTACGGCAGTGGTTCGTGCATGGTCGAGCAGTGGATGCCGCCGCCGCCGGCCATCAGGCGGTCGACGTCGAGTTGCACCACCTCGCGGCCGGGAAAGGCCGCGGCGAGCGCCTCCCTGGCGGCGGCGTCCTTGTACGCGTCGCCGAACTGGGCGGTGATGACGCCCCCGTTGACGAGGACGAAGTTGAGGTAGGAGTCGACGAACTTGGAGCTGCGGGAGCGGACGGTGTCCGGGCCGTGCACCGGGAGGACCTGCAGCCGGCGGCCCCGGGCGTCGGTGGCGGTGGAGAGGATCGCGAACTGCTCGCGGGCGTCCCGCGCCCAGGAGTCGTTCCGGTCGGCGGGCGGCAGCTGCACCATCACCACGCCGGGGCGGACGAACCGGGAGGTGACGTCCACGTGGTCGTCGGTGATGTCCTGGCCCCTGACGCCCGGCAGCCAGATCATGGTGTCCGCGCCGTACGCCTCCAGGACGGCCTCCTCGATCTCGTCCCGGCTCATGCCGCGGTTGCGGTTCTTGTTGACCAGGCTGCTCTCGGTGGCCATCACCGTGCCGTCGCCGTCGGTCTCGATCGCGCCGCCCTCGCCGACGAAGTCCGCGTAGGTGTGGCGCAGGCCGCGGCGGGCGGCGAGGCGTTCGGCGACCAGGGCGTCGTCGTGGTGCACCTGCTTGTTGCCCCAGCCGTTGAAGTTGAGGATCACGGCGTCCAGGCCGCCGTACCCGTCCCGGCGGAACACCGGCGCGGTGTCGCGCATCCACAGGTCGTCGGTGGGGATGGCGGTGATCACCTCCACCCCGGAACCGCACCGGGACTGCGCCTTGCCGGCGGTCCAGTCGTCGGGGGCGCACATCACCACCGGCTCGAACTCGGCGATCGTGCGGGCGATCAGCGCGATGTCCTCCTGCACGCCGCCCAGGCGCAGTCCCCACACACCCCGGCGGGAGGGCCAGGACATCCAGGTCCGGGCGTGCGGGACGTCGTCCGCCGGCACCCAGGGGTACGGCCCGGTGGAGCGGTCGTCGAGGTGGTGGGTCATGAGGATCTCCAGATCGTGCGACGGTGCCGGGAAGGGCGCCGAGGGCCGCCGAGTCCCACTCTTCGCGCCGAAACGCGGCGGCGCACCACGGGACCGGGTCGGCGGCAGCGCCCTGCCCGCGGCTTCAGGCTCGCACTGACTGAAAGTTCAGTCAAACTCATGGGCGTGCCATGACGCATCCTTGACGGGTTTCCCGCGCAGAGTGACGACCCCTGCGCGGTCCGTACGGCTCAGGACCCGAGCCGGGCCACCTCGACGTCGATCGCCTCGGTCAGCAGGGTGCGGGCGTGCGCCAGCGGCAGGCTCCCGCTGAGCCAGCGCGTGCTCAGCCCCTCCAGCAGCGCCGTCAGCCGCTCCGCCGCACCGGCCAGCGCGACCGCCGAGGACATCGGCCGCACGGTGCCGAGCAGCTCCGCGATCTCCTGCACCCAGATCCGGGTGGCCCGCGCCAGGTCCTCGCGCAGCGTCTCGTCGAACACGGCGCTCGCCCGCAGCTCGCCCCAGGCGGTGCTGTTCTCCCGCACCTCGGTGGTGTCCTGGAGCTCCAGCAGCAGGGTCTGCTCCAGCTCCTCGCGGGGCGTCAGCGGCGGGGCGTCCTCGGCGCGTTCGGTCGTGTACCGCTCCGCCCGGTCGTTGATGAACTCCAGCGTCTGCCGGAGGATCCCCGTGCGGTCCTTGAAGTGGTAGTAGATCAGCGCGGTGGACACCCCCGCCTCGGCCGCGAGCTCCTCCACCCGAAGCCCACGCACCCCGCGCCGCGCGATCACCCGCGCCGCTGCTTCCATGATCGACGTTTTACGACTGGCCACGATCCACCACCTTACCGGTGGCGCCGGCGCCGGTTCCGCCCGCTCACTGACCGGCTGATCAGCCGGAGACGACCGGGTGGGGAAGCACGCCGTCCCGGCGGCGAAGCGACGTGCCGCGCGGACCCCGGCGAGTGGATCGAACGGCCACCGGACACGGCCGCGGAGCCGACGGACAGGGCCCGCGCCGGGTCCCCGACCTCCGCAGCCACCGGGCGCCCGACGCGCTGACCTCGGTCGCAGCGGCCGGAACGGACCCGAAGGCCGGGCCGCGGCACGTGACGCAGGTCACGCCGGACGGAGAACCCGGGTGCCGGATCCCGCGTCTGGCTGGTGTGAGATCACGCAGGAGAGCACTGGACGACATGGACGAGGAACGGCTCCTCCGGCTGGTGGCCAAGGGGGACCGCGGGGCGTTCGACGAGCTGTACAGGCGTACGTCGCCGTGGCTGGCGGTGCGGCTGCGCCGCCGCTGCGCGGACGAGCAGATCGTCGCCGAGGTCATGCAGGAGACCTACCTCGCGGTGTGGCGCGCGGCCGGCGCGTTCGCCGGGAGCGCGGTCGGCGGGACGGCCGTCGGGTGGCTCTGGACGATCGCGGCACGCCGCCTCGTCGACGCGTTCCGGCGCCGTGCCCACCACGCCGAACCGCCGGTCGCAGCCGCCGAGCGGGCGGTGGTGCCCGCCGCGGAGGAGGAGGCGCTCGCCGGGTCCGTCGGCGGCGACGTCGGCGACGCCCTGCGACGGCTGGCGCCGGAACTCCGAGAGGTACTGCAGGCCACGGTGCTCGACGGGCTCTCCGTCCGGGAGACCGCCGTCCTGCTCAGACTGCCCGAAGGCACGGTCAAGACCCGTGCCCGCAGGGCCCGGATCGCGATGCGGGAGGCGCTGGCGTGAGCAAGCGGAGAAAGCGGGTCGTCGAGAGGTGTGCGCCGTGCGGAGCGCCCGCCGGGGCGGAGCGAGGTGGGCGCATGAGTGAGCGAAGCGAGCGAGTCGTCGAGAGGTGCGCGTTGCGCGAAGCGCCCGCCGGGGCGGAGCGAGGTGGGCGCATGAGTGAGCGAAGCGAGCGAGTCGTCGAGAGGTGCGCGTTGCGCGAAGCGCCTGTCGAGCGGAGCGAGGTGGGCGCATGAGCGGGGAACACGCCTCCGGGCGGTTGATCGACGACTACGCGCGCGGCGACGCGACGATCGCGGCGGACACGGTCTGGGCACTGGAGGCCCACCTGGAGGCGTGCGCGCCCTGCCGGAGCCGCCTGGCTGCCGCGGTGGCCACCGGGGCGCCCGACATCGCCGCGCTGGTGGACACCGTCCGCGCCGGTCTGGCACCGCAGTTGGACGCCGCCGTCACGGCGCCCGCGCGGTGGCGCCGCCCGAGCTGGGTGTCCTCCTGGCTGACGCCGGTCATGGCCCCGTGGCTGGCCATGACGGCCGTGGTCACCCTGATGGCGCTGCTGCTGGACGCGGCCGCGCCGCCGGAGGTCTTCGGCGGCACCTCACCGGTGGCGCTGATCGCGCCGGTGCTGCCGCTGTGCGGTGTCGCCGTGTCGTGGTCGAGCGGCCTGGACCCGGCACACGAACTGACCGCTTCCACCGCCAGGGCCGGTCTGCCCCTGCTGCTCAGGCGCACCACCTCGGTCCTCGTGCTGGTCCTGCCCGTGCTCCTGCTGGGCGGATGGCTGACCGGGACCACGACGGCCGCGCAGTGGCTGCTGCCCTCCCTGGCCTTCACCTCCACGGCTCTGGCGCTGGGCAGCGTGGTCGGGGTGACCCGCGCCGCCGTCGGGCTGGCGGCCGCGTGGGGCGTCGTCGTCCTGGTACCCACGTCGGTCACCGGCCGGGTCCCCGACGTGCTGCGACTCGCCCTGCAGCCGGACCGGCTGCCGGTGTGGGGGCTGCTCCTCGCACTCGGCACCGGCGCCGTGATCGCCCGCAGGAACGCCTACTCGACGCTGTGAAACCCGCTGTGAAACCCGCTGTGCAACCCGTGTCCACCACCGAAAGGGACCACCGCATGACACCCGTGACGAGCGCGGCCGACACCGCGCCGAAGACCTACGCCTGGGAGATCCGGGCCAGCGGCCTGAGGGTGCGCGTCGGACGGAGCAGGATGGCCGTCGACGGGCTCGACCTCTCCCTGGGCCTCGGCGCCCACGGCCTCCTGGGGCCCAACGGAGCGGGGAAGACCACCCTGATCCGGACACTGGCCACGGTGCTGCGCCCCACCGAGGGCGAACTGGAGATGCTCGGCACCTCCCTC
The DNA here is from genome assembly GCF_043201735.1 of Kitasatospora sp. NPDC048286. Lineage (NCBI taxonomy): Bacteria > Bacillati > Actinomycetota > Actinomycetes > Kitasatosporales > Streptomycetaceae > Kitasatospora > Kitasatospora sp. NPDC048286. The sequence continues at coordinate 10,913 of NZ_JBICZE010000028.1, read as the reverse complement.
GACAGGACGGGCGACCACCGGGCCCTGCGCCGCCGCATCGGTTACCTGCCGCAGGACTTCGGCTACTACAAGCGCTTCACGGTGCGCGAGTTCGTCGAGTACATGGCCTGGTTGAAGGAGGTCCCGAAGAAGGACATCCCCGAAGCCGTCCAGCGTGCCGTGGAACGGGTGGGCCTGGCGGACCGCGCCGACCACCGGATGAAGACCCTCTCCGGCGGCATGGTGCGGCGGGCCGGCATCGCCCAGGCCATCGTCAACTCCCCGACGGTGCTGCTGCTGGACGAGCCGACGGCCGGCCTCGACCCGGCACAGCGGCTGCGCTTCCGCGAGTTGCTGAACGAACTGGGCCGCGACACCTGCGTGGTCGTCTCCACCCATCTGGTCGAGGACGTCGCGGCCGCCTGCTCCGACGTGGTGCTCTTCGCCGCCGGCCGCCTCGTCTTCCAGGGCACGCCGGACGAGCTGGCCGCCGCGGGCGGCACCGAGCACCCGGGCGACAGCCCCCTGGAGCGCGGCTACTCGGCACTGCTCCGCGACTCCGGACAGCAGGGGAGCGCCTGGTGAACGGACGTGTGCTGCGCACCGAATTCAAGCGCTCGGCCGCCCCGTGGGCCGGCGCCGTCGTCCTGGGCGGCAGCCTGGCGATCTTCTTCCTGATCGACGGAATCTGGTGGAAGGGCACCGCGGGGTGGACGGCCCAGTGGACCACCATGGCTCTGTGGACCCGTTCCCTGCTGGCCTTCTGGCTGCCGCTCGTGGTCGGCATGGGAGCGGTGTACGGGCTGCGTGAACCCCGCTCGCGGATGACCGAACTACTGGCGACCACGCCGCTGCCGACCTGGCGCCGCGCGGCGGTGCCGGCCGGAGCGATCGCGATCGCGCTGGCGGCGGGCTTCGGCCTCCTCAGCCTCGCCGGCGGAGTACAGGTGGCCCTCGGCCCGACCACCTACACGGGTCTCGGCTGGCTGCCGATCTCCCTGGTGGCGGTCCTGGGACTCGTCGCGGCCGCCGTGTTCGGCATGGGCGTCGCACGGACGCTGCCCTTCGTCCTCACCCCGCCGGCCCTGGTCGTGGCCTGCCTCGCGGTGACGGGCATGCTGCGGGTGCGGATCGAAGGGGAGGTGCCGTCGACCAGGGGGCCGAACCGGTTGGGCCTGCTGTCCCCGGTGACCGGGGACCCGCGCCAGATGCTGCTGACCCTGTCCGGCTCCGTGCACCTCGGCCAGACGATCTGGCTGCTCGGGCTGCTCGCCACCGGCCTCGCGCTGCTGGCCGCCGTCACCCGCCGGGCCCGGCTGCTCGCGGTGACCCCCGCCCTGGCCGGCGCGGCCGTGGCCCTGCTGGTCCTGCCGGCCGCCGCACGTGACACCTACGTCGTCGACGGGGCCGCCGCGGCTCCGGTCTGCGACGGGCCGGTGTGCGTGACCGAGGCGAGCCGGTCGCACCTGGCCGAGCTCGCGCCGCGCGGCCGGGAGGCACTGGGCGTGTTGCACGACGTCCTGGGCGACAGGGCGCCGACCTCGGTGCGGCAGGACACCGCGCTGCGCGCGCTCGGCGATCCCCGCTCCCTCCCCGGCGACGCGGTGCTGGTCGACTTCGACGACCAGCTGTTCGCCGACGCGACCGGCCGGGACCTGACCCGCGCGCTGGTCGCCGAGGGGCTGGCACCGAGCTGCCACCCCCGGACCTCCCGGGAGGGCGGAGGACAGGACGACGTCGCGCTCCGGAGCATCGCCGCGAGCTGGGCCCTCGGCGACCCGGCCCTCCAGCCGATGGAGGAGAAGGCCACCGACGAGTACTCGCGCAGGATCTGGGCGAATGCCGACGTCGCCTGGCGGGAGCTGAAGGCGCTGGCACCGGCCGAGCAGCGCTCGCGGATCGCCGGGCTGCGCACGGCCGCCCTGTCCTGCACGGCGCGCCTGCGCGAGCTGCCCGCGGCGGGTGTGCCGCGATGAGGTGGCTGATGCTGTACGCGCGTTCACGTCAGGTGCCCGTGTCCGCCGCGGCGGTCATTCTCCTCGCGTCGGCGGTGTGGGCCTTCGCCCGGGGCGGCGCCACGGGTGCGCCGGACGCCATGGACCCGACCGCGTTCTTCGTGCTCGCCGCCGGCGTGGCGGCCGGCTCCGTCGGGTTCGGCGGTCAGGACCCCGCACTGGACCGGACGGCCGCGATCCGGTGGGCGCCCCGCCGGGCGGCGCACGCGGTGCTGGTCGGCGCGGTCGCCGGTGCGACACTGCTGGCGGTCCAGGCGGTGGGCCCGAGGTTCGTCCCCACCGAGGTCGTCGTCCGGGACAGCGCGGGCCTGGTCGGCCTTGCCGCGCTCGGGGCGGTGCTCTGCGGGGCGCACCTCGCCTGGACGCTGCCGACCGCCTGGCTCGCGTTCGCCGTCCTCGTTCCGCCACTGCCGCCCAGCACCGTGGGGAAGGTGGTCGGTTGGATGACCTATCCCCCTGGCACGGCGGCGTCCACCTGGACCGCGGTGGCACTGCTGGTGATCGGCGGCACGCTGTACGCCGTGTCCGGCCCGCGGCGCTGACGGGCGGGCCCGCCGGCTGTCGAGCCCGTCCGGACACCGGCGAGCCGGGGGTGGCTTCGGGTCAGGGCCATCCCGCTCAGGGCCACCCCGCGGTCTGCGGGCGCGGGGTGGCGATGGGCCGGGTGCTCGGCGGCCCGACCTCGGCGGGGTGGTCCCGGATGGCGGCGACGATCCGGGCGGCCCAGTCCGCCGGGCGCTCCCGGCCGAGGAGTTCGGCGAGCCGCTCCATGCGGGCCCGGCGTTCGGCGGGGGTGAGGTCGAGGGCGCGGGCCAGGACGGTGGCGAGGTCCTCGGGGGAGTGCGGGTCGGTGAGCAGGGCGGGCCCGCCGAGTTCGGCCGCGGCGCCGGCGTGGCGGGAGAGCACCAGGACGCCGGGCGCGGGCTCGCGGTGCGGGAGGGCGGCCCGGGCGGCGATGAACTCCTTGGCGGTGAGGTTCATCCCGTCCTGGAGCGAGGTCACCCAGAGCACGTCCGCCGTCAGGTAGGCGTCGACGACCTCGGTGGTGGACAGGGCGCGCGGCACGTGGTCGACCGGTTGCCAGGGGCCCTGCCGCCAGCGGGCGTTGACCTCGGCGACGCGCTGTTCGAGCTGCCGGCGGGTGGTGTCGTAGGCGGTGATGCCGGGCTCGGGCGGCGGGCAGACAAGCCGGAAGGTGAGCCGGCCGCGCAGTCCGGGCCGGCGGGTGAGCAGCCGGTCGACGGCCTCCACCTTCTGGATCGGCGCCTTGGCGTAGTCGAGACGCTCGACCGAGAGCACCACCCGGCCGGCCGCCGGATCGCGGTAGGGCGTGCGGAGGCGGGTGTGTCTCTCGACGGCGAGCCTCTCGATGGCCGGCCGGTCGACCCCGAGCGGGTGGACGCCGGTGCGCGGCCGATCGGGCAGGCCGGCCAGGGTCCGGCGGAAGTGCTCGGCGAAGTCCTCGGTGTGGAAGCCCGCCCAGTGGAGTCGCGCCAGGGAGTCGCGCAGTTCGGCGGCGACCGGGAGGGTGGCGAAGACCTCCGGGGCCGGGAAGGGGGTGTGGTGGAAGATCCCGGTCCTGAGGTCGGGCCGGGCGCGGCGCAGCAGGCCGGGGACCAGCCAGAGGTTGTAGTCGTGGAGCCAGACGGTGGCGCCGGGCGCGGCCCGGGCGCCGATGTGGCGGGCGAAGCGCTCGTTGACCGTGCGGTAGTCGGCCCAGGCGCGTTCGTCGAAGACCGACCGGCCGGGCTCGGACATCAGGACCGGCCACAGCGTCTCCTTGCAGGCGCGGTGGAAGTAGCCGGTCCAGGTGTCCGTGTCGAGCGGTACGGGGGAGAGCGGTAGCCCGGCGGGGTGCGGGCGGTCGCCGTACGCGTTGCCGTGCGGGCCCTCGGGTGGGCCGTCGCCGACCTGTGCCGTGACCCAGACGCCCGGCAGGCCGTCGGTGAAGGCGCTGGTCAGGGTGGGCAGGATGCCGTTGGGGCTGCTGGGCGGCTGCCAGGCCTCGCCGTTCCAGTGCAGCGGCGGGCGGTGGTAGGCCACCACGAGGGAGTGCCGGCCCGGGCCGCGTTCGACGGCGGAGCGGGTGGGACCGGGGCTGGACCCGGGCTCGGTCCGGGGCTCGGCCTGGGGCTCTGGCTCGGTCCCGGTCCCGGTCCCGGTCCCGGTCCCGGTCCCGGGCTCGGTCTCGGGGGAGAGCCAGCCGAGCGCCCGGAGCGCCACGTGGATGCCGGCCGCGCCCGCCCGGCCGGGGCGGTGCAGCAGCGGACTGTCGGCGAGGGCGGCGAGCAGCGCGGGTTCGGCTCCGGCGACGACCACCGCGTGCGTACCGGCCCGGAACAGCGAGAGGTCGTTGAGGGAGTCGCCGGCGACGAGGATCTCCTCGGGTTTCCAGCCCAGCTTCCCGGCCAGGGCCCGTAGGGCGTTGCCCTTGGAGGCTCCGGCCGGAAGGACGTCGAAGAAACGGTTCGCCGAGTAGACCCAGGTGCAGCCGAGCGACTCGACGGCCGCGGTGAGTTCGCCGGTGAGCCGCTCGGGGGCGAGGTGGTAGGAGCAGCGCCCGTCCTGGACGACGCCGTGCTGGTAGCCGAGCGCGGGGAAGCGGCGCAGCGCGGCGCGCACCCGGTCCGGTCCCGGCCAGCCGGTCCGCAGGTGTTCCTGGACCGGGTCCACCGGGGTGAAGTCCGAGCCGTCGAGGACGGTGGCGCCGACGTCGGCGATGATCCAGCGGGGCCTCGGGACGAGCGGATCGCGGAGGACCTCCCGGACGGAGGCCAGTCCGCGCCCGGTGGCGAAGACCAGGGTCACCTCGGGATGGCGGGCCAGGGCGTCGCGCAACCGGCGCCGGTCGTCCCGGGTGCCGCCGAGTAAGGTGCCGTCCAGATCGGTGACCAGAATCCTCGACATCCGAGGGACGCTAACACGATCACGCCGTGTGGTGAAGTGTTCACATCACACTGATCTCCGTCCGTGCGAGGGCCCGCGCGCGACGGGCGGAGAGCGGGGTCAACCCGCCTGATCCGACCGGCCGTTGACGGCTTCACGGTGGCCGGTTGTCAAGCGGATTCACTCCTTCGAGTGGCAGTCGGTCACCGATCGGTCGGCAGCGGTCTTCCGCCGGTCGAGACTGGCCCCCGAACGGACGGTCAGTTCTCGGAGGGGGAGCGGTGTCGACCATCGGAATGCCCGGCATACCCGGCGAGGTCGGGGCGGATCGACGGCTGCTGGTCAGCGTCTTCGATCCGCAGGAGGCGCGGGAGGCGGTCCTCGGGGGCGCGCGGATCATCGACAGCGAGGATCCGCGCAGCGCGCTCGGGACGATCAAGCCGCGGCGGATCATGGACATCGCGGACGCGGTGCTGGCCGCCCGGCGGGACCTGCCCGTCCAGCTGAGCACCAACATCGGTGAGGACCAACTGCTCTTCCGGCGGGCGGAGAACGGGCTCGCCCTGCCCAAGTCGGCCTACGAGCGGATCGGCAAGGCGTCGCAGGCGGCCCTCGGCGTCGCACTGGCGATGGGCACCCGGGTGCATCCCTGCGGGATCGTCAAGGTCGGCCTGGACGGCATGCGGGTCGGCGAACTAGCCGACGTGCTCGGCGAGATCACGTCGACGCTGCGCCGGACCGAGCAGCTGTCGCACACCCGGGTGATGTCCGTGCTGTTCGCGCAGGAGCTCGACCTGTGGGACGCCCGCAAGACCCTGCCGCAGGTGCGGCGCGCCCTGGTGGGCCTGCGGGAGTACTACCCGTGCGAGCCGTCCACGCCCGGGGCGTTCGACCTCGCCGAGTACGCGGACGCGCTGCTCGACGCGCACGGGGGGCCGCTGTTCGGCAGTCGGCGGCCGGACCTGGCCGAGCTCAGGGCCTCCGGCGCCCTGCCCGCGGACGCGGCCGGCGGTTTCGTCGCCGTCAACGAGCCTTTCGCCCACGGCAGTTACGGCCTGACGGCGGCCCGTCGCACCGATCGGGAGGCGATCCGCGCGATGGTCGAGGCCAGCGCGGCGGCCGGGGCCGACGCGATCATGGTGGACACCAGCATCCTGCTGAAGGTCGCCCGGATCGGCCTGGTCTCCACCGCGGGCAGCCCGGAGCTCGTCGACCTCGACCGCCACGACACCGACCGGCACGGTCTGGCCAGGACCGGCATCCTCTCGCTGGAGGAGATCAGGTTCTTCGTGGAGCTCTGCCACGCCCACGGAATGGAGGCGAACCTGGCCGGCTCGCTGCAGAGCCACCAGGCCCAGCAGGTCTGGCGGCTCGTCCCGGAGCTCGACCAGCTCTCCGCCCGCGGCGGCGTCAGCGCCCTGGCCCGGGACCCGTACGGCGGCACCGGCCGCGGCACCCGGCACGAGCGGACCGTCCGCCGCACCCTGGTGAGCGGCTTGGTCCCGCCCGAGCAGGGCGGCCGGCTGGTGGTGCCGCAGCGGATGGCGGAGCAGCCCGGGGCGCTCGACGACGTGGCGGGCCTGGTCAAGCGCCACCCCGACCTCGCCGGGTACTCGGCCGACGCCTACGGGGTGCTCTCCCCGCTCGGCTGAGCACCGGACGGCTCGTCGCTTCCTGTCCCGGTCGACGAGCCGCCGTCTCGGTGCCGTGGGGGAGTGGCTAGCCGAGGTGGGCGCGGTAGGCGCTGACCCAGGCGCCGATGCTGCGGTAGCCGGAGCCGTCGATGGTGATCGACCCCCCGGTGCAGTCGAAGTTGTCCCAGAGCTCGACCCGGTCGCCGCCCTCCGTGCGGGCGGAGCGGATCCGGTCGTTCCAGTTGTCGCCGACGTAGGTGCAGGCCCCGTCGTTGCCGGAGAACCACCGGTCCGCGCCGGAGAAGCCGGTGTCGCTGAAGGCGTGGAAGCTGGGCTGGCGGGCGAGGGGGCTGGTGGCGGCGGAGTGGGAGGCCGAGAGGGTGACGGGCTGGGCGGAGGAGGCGGGGGCGACGATCACGGTGGTGGCGAGGACCGCGGCCGTGAGCAGCAACCTGCGAACGACGGGCATGACGTCTCCTTCGGGCGTTCGGTCGAGCGATTCGATCGAGCGGTTCCGGGTGAACGGGGGCGCGGGAAGGGCGGAACGGGCATACCGGTGCCTCACCCTCGTCGGCGCCTTCACCCGGTGGCCACTTCAGACTTTCACGCCGTGGCAGCGGACAGCTGCGTGTGCGAAGAAATGACGGAAACGGACCCCGGGCACCTGGTCGTGGCTCGGGCAGGGATTCGACTCCGCGGGCGCTCACCGGGACGGTGGTCCGGGTGAGGCGGCTGGGGCAGGAGAAGAGGCCGTCTGTTCGACGGCGGAGGGTCTCCGCGGGCGCTCCGACCGCCACCACGTCGATGCCCACCTGCCGGATCCGGCCGTACCCGACCGATGTGCGGGCCTTGCGCGCATCCTCGTTCAGTGCCCATTTACCGTACGTCAACGGACAGTTGGTGATATCGGTTGTCAGAACACAGACAACTGCTGCACCGACGAAGGAGCACCCTCGTGACGACTCACCACCGGCGCCGTGCGCAGGTGCGGATGCTGCCGGCCCTCACCGCGGCGCTCTGCGGGATCATCGGCACCACGGCGTACGGCACCACGGCGGCCGCCGCCACCCCGTCGGCCGCCGCCGACCAGCGGCACCCGATCTACGCCATCGCGCACCGGGTCGACACCCTGGACGGTGTGGACGCCGCGATCAACCACGGCGCCAACGCCATCGAGATCGACGTCTGCGCCTGGTGGAACCCGAACGAGTGGCGCGCCTACCACGACTGTTCCTCGGCCGGCGAGAACCGGCTCGGCCCCGGCTTCGACAGCATGCTCGACCGCATCCTCTCCAACGCCAACGCGGGCCGCCGGCTGTCGCTGGTCTGGCTGGACATCAAGGACCCCAACTACTGCGGCGAGGAGCCGAACCGCACCTGCAGCGTCGCCGGACTGCGCGACAAGGCCCAGCGGCTGACGGCCGCCGGCATCCAGGTGCTCTACGGCTTCTACGAGTACCACGGCGGCAGCACCCCGGACGTCGGCGGCCGCGGCTGGAAGAGCCTGGAGGGCAAGCTCGGCCCGCTGGAGGGCATCACCACCACCGGCACCCGCGACCAGGTGCAGAGCGCCTTCGCCAAGTCCGGCGCCGGATTCCCGGCCGGCCGCCGGGCGATGGACTACGGCGACAGCGACATCACCAAGGGCTTCGGCAACTGCACCGAGGCCACCTACAACACCTGCGCGGAACTGAAGAAGGGAGCAGCCGACCGGGCCGCCGGACGGCTCGCGGCCACCCTCTCCTGGACGACCACCTACAACGACCCGTGGTACGTCGACAAGCTGCTGGGCGACGCACAGGTCGACGGCATCATCGCGGGCTACGGCGCCTTCACCGGCGTGCGGGAGTACGACAACAGCTGGCAGTGCGCCAACGCCGTCAACCTCGTACGCGACTGGGTGAACCGCCACAGCGGGACCCACCGCATGGCCACCGCCGGCGACCGTCTGTTCAGGTAGGCGGCCCGGAGGGGCGAACCGGGAGGTCGGCGCGGTGGTTCGGCCGGGCGCCCACCCGGGGGTTCCGCCTTCTCGTCCACACCCCCGGGCCGAACGCGGCACCCGGGGGTGTGATCCTCAAGTCGTAGACCGGAAGGCGCAGTTCGACGCCGTCGGCCGGTACCTTCGGTGGATGTGCCCGGTCGGCCGGGCCGCCTGGCGTCGCCCCGACGGCCTGCCGAACACCCGAGGGGAACCATCGTGATCCGCGCCGCCAAGCCGGCCGCCGCCCTGGCGGCGCTGGCCCTGACCCTCCTCACCGCGCCGTCCGCCGCGGCGGACGCCGGCCGCGTCTCCGGCGCGGCCGGCGTGACCGGCCAGGCCCGGGCGACCGGCGACGGTGTCGACGCCGTCGAACCGCTCGCCGCGCTGCGCCGCCAACAGCCGGCCTGGCACCCGTGCCGAACCGGCCCGCAGGACACCGCCGGCGCCGAGCTCGACGACGCCGGCGCCGGCTGCACCGAGGTCACCGTCCCGCTCGACCACCGCCGACCGGACGGCCCGACCCTGAGCGTCGCCCTCTCCCGGCTGCCCGCCACCGACCCCGCCCACCGCCTGGGCGCCCTCTTCTACAACCCGGGCGGCCCCGGCGTCCCCGCCCGGCACCTCGGCCTCGCCCTGAGCCGGGCCGCGCCCGCCCTCGCCGCCCGCTACGACATCGTCGCCATGGACCCGCGCTTCGTTGGCGCCAGCACCCCGCTCGACTGCGGCTGGCCCACCAGCGGCCCGGGGTCGGCCGGCCCCACCCGCGCGACCTTCGAGCGGTCTGCCGCACTCGCCGAGGACCTGGCCGCCCGCTGCGCGCCGTACCGCGACGCGCTGCCGCACGTCTCCACCCGCGCAACCGCCCGGGACATGGACCTGGTGCGCGCCGTCCTCGGCGAGCCGACCATCGCCTACCTCGGTTCCTCCTACGGCAGCTACCTCGGCGAGGTGTACCTGCAGCTGTTCCCCGAGCGGGTCGGACGGGCGGTGCTCGACGCCGCCCTGGACCCCGACCGCTTCGGCCCCGACCTGACCGCCACCCAGGGCCCCGCGATGGACGCCGCGCTCACCGCGTGGGCGGAGTGGACGGCCCGCCACGACGACCGCCACCACCTGGGCACCAGCACCACCCGGGTGCTGGCCGCGGTGGAGCGGGTGCGCCGGCAGACCGAGCGGGCCCCGCTGATGGTCGGTACCCACCGGGTCGACGCCCGCACCCTGCCGCAGGTGCTGTGGACGGTGTCGGCCGGCGACGACACCGCCGCCTACACGGAGTTCGCCGATCTGGTGCGCGTCCTGGTCGACGCCGCCGAAGGCCGGACCGCCGAGCCGAGCGCGCTGCTGGAGGCCGTGCTCACCGGCCTGGAGGCCCCCGACACGGGCGGGTCCGCCGCCGTGCAGACCGCGATCATGTGCGCGGACCGCGCCGCCTCGCGCGACCCGCTCGCCTACTACCGGGACGTTCAGGCCCACCGCGCCGACGAGCCGCTGTTCGGCCCGCTCACCCGCAACCTCACCCCCTGCACCTTCTGGCCCGCGCAGCCCGCCGAACCGCCCACCCGGGTGCGCAACGCCGTACCCGTCCTGCTGGTGGGCGCCGACGGCGACCCGGCCGCGACCCGCGCCGGCCAGCTCTCCGCCCACCGGGCCCTGACCGGCTCCCGCCTCGTCACCCTGCGCGGAGCTTTCCACCACACCGTCTACGCGGGCATGTTCGCGCCGCGGGACGCCTGTGTCGACGCGGCCGTCGACCGCTACCTCCTGGACGGCGTCCTGCCCGCCCAGGACACCGACTGCATCGCCGCTCGCCCGTGAGGCGGTGAAGAGGCGGCGAACCGGCGCGGGCCACCGGGCGCCGCCCTCCAGTAGGACGGTCAGCTCGGCGGACGCCGCCCGGACCGCCCCCCGGTTCTCGATCCACGGGAAGTGACCGGCAGCCCTCGGCACAGGGCGTTTGTCTCGGGCGCCGAGGAGGAGTACTGTCTCCGAGTCGCTCGACTGGGAGCACCGGACACGCATCGGCGCGGACGGTCCCGGGGCGGCCAATCCCTTGAAGCAACACTTCCCGGCTCGGGCTGGGGCGGATCTGTCATGGGCAGATACGGCCTGGCCTGAATGTGGCGTGTTCATTTAATCGGATTGCGGTCGATTCGCTTTTCGGAGCAGAGCTCGGCTAAGGTTCGGAACGTCGAACGGAGCGCAAGCGCCGGGCGACACCGGCAAATCGGAAGTGGAAAGCCCCGGTAAACGGAGCGGAAAACGTCTGGTAAGCTGGAAACACGAAAGAACGAAGCCCGGAGGGTCCGCTGGAAGGCGGTCTGAAGGAAGCGTCCGTTCCTTGAGAACTCAACAGCGTGCCAAAAGTCAACGCCAGATATGTTGACATCCCCGGCCTCAGGTTTCCTGGGGTTGGAG
>NZ_JBICZE010000027.1:34481-73081 GCF_043201735.1 Kitasatospora sp. NPDC048286 | reverse complement strand
TCGGACCGCCTTCCAGCGGACCCTCCGGGCTTCGTTCTTTCGTGTTTCCAGCTTATCAGATGTTTTCCGCTCCGTTTTCCGGAGTTTCATTCATCCGATTTGCTTTCGCCTTTCGGCGCTCCCGAACTCTATCAGAGTTACTCGGTCCGTTTTCCCCGGTCGTTCTCGAATTCAGATTCGAGCCCGTTTCCGAGGGGCCGTCCCGTGGGGCAACCCGGAGAACATTACGCACCGGGTCGCCCCACGTCAAACCGGCCTCAGCCGGTGTTGAGCGAGCGTCAGACCTCGACCACGACCGGCAGGATCATCGGCCGGCGGCGGTAGTTGTCCGCGACCCACTTGCCGATGGTCCGGCGGACCAGCTGCTGCACCTGACGGGGCTCCAGCACACCGTCGCTCGCCGAGCGGTCCAGCGCCTCCTGGAGCTTGGCGACCACCGGGGCGAACGCGTTGTCGTCGATGCCGGAGCCGCGGGCCTGGATGGTCGGGCCGCCGACGATCTTGCCGTTGGCCGAGTCGACCGCGACGAAGACCGAGATGAAGCCCTCCTCGCCGAGGATCTTGCGGTCCTTGAGCGAGGCCTCGCTGATGTCGCCGACCGAGGAGCCGTCCACGTAGACGTATCCGGCCTGCACCTTGCCGGCGATCCGGGCGACGCCGCCCTCCAGGTCGACGCAGACGCCGTCCTCGGCGATGACCACGCGGTTGCGCGGCACCCCGGTGGCGATGCCCAGTTCGGCGGCCGCGCGCAGGTGGCGCCACTCGCCGTGGACCGGCATCAGGTTGCGCGGCTTGCAGATGTTGAAGAAGTACAGCAGCTCGCCTGCCGAGGCGTGGCCGGAGACGTGCACCTTGGCGTTGCCCTTGTGCACGACCTTGGCGCCCCAGCGGGTCAGGCCGTTGATCACCCGGTAGACGGCGTTCTCGTTGCCCGGGATGAGCGAGGAGGCCAGGACGACGGTGTCGCCCTCGACGATGCGGATCTGGTGGTCGCGGTTGGCCATCCGGGACAGCGCGGCCATCGGCTCGCCCTGCGAGCCGGTGCAGATCAGCACGACCTCCTTGTCCGGCAGGTCGTCCAGCTGCTTGACGTCCACGACCATGTTGCCGGGGACCTTCAGGTAGCCGAGGTCGCGGGCGATGCCCATGTTGCGGACCATCGAGCGGCCGACGAAGGCGACCTTGCGCTTGTACTCGTGGGCGGCGTCCAGGACCTGCTGGATGCGGTGCACGTGGCTCGCGAAGGAGGCCACGATGATGCGCTTCTCGGCGTTCGCGAAGACGTTCCGCAGCGCCGCCGAGATGTCCCGCTCGTGCGGGATGAAGCCGGGGACCTCGGCGTTGGTGGAGTCCACCAGCAGGAGGTCCATGCCCTCCTCCGCCAGCTTGGCGAAGGTCGGCAGGTCGGTCAGGCGGCCGTCCAGCGGCAGCTGGTCCATCTTGAAGTCGCCGGTGGCCACGACCATGCCGGCGGGGGTCCGGACCGCCACCGCCAGGGCGTCCGGGATGGAGTGGTTGACCGCGATGAACTCGCAGTCGAAGGGGCCGATGCGCTCGCGCTGCCCCTCCTTGACCTCCAGCACGTACGGCCGGATGCGGTGCTCGACGAGCTTGGCCTCGATCAGCGCGAGGGTCAGCTTGGAGCCGATCAGCGGGATGTCCGGGTTCTCCCGCAGGAGGAAGGGGACGGCGCCGATGTGGTCCTCGTGCCCGTGGGTGAGGACGATGCCGTCGATCTTGTCGAGGCGGTCCCGGATGTAGCTGAAGTCCGGCAGGATCAGGTCCACGCCGGGCTGCTCGTCCTCGGGGAAGAGGACGCCGCAGTCGATGATCAGGATGCGGTCGCCGTACTCCAGGACCGTCATGTTGCGGCCGATCTCGCCGAGGCCGCCGAGCGGAGTGATGCGGAGGGCGCCCTCCTTCAGGGCCGGGGGCGCGCCGAGCTCGGGGTGCGGGTGGCTCAAAAGACTCTCCTCACGACGCACGCCATATGCCCGGGGTCCTCCCCCCTGGAGACATATGGCGTGCGTTCTCAGTGTCGTTTTCCTACTGGGTCTGTGCTCTCGCGCCTTCGGTCCGGTCCAGCGGCGGACCCTGGGAGGTCCGGCGAGCCGGGGCGCGCACGTCCGTGTCTGTTAGAGGTGTACCCCGCCGGCGGCGAGATCCTGCTTCAATCGCTCGATCTCCTCGGGCGTCGCGCCGACCAGCGGCAGCCGCAGCGGGCCCGCCGGCCGGCCCTGGAGTTCCAGCGCGGCCTTGGCGAGGATGACGCCCTGGGTGCGGAACATACCGCTGAACACCGGCAGCAGGCGCTGGTGGATGCTGGTGGCCTTGACCACATCGCCCGCCAGGAAGGCCTCGACCATCGCCCGCAGGTCCCCGGCCACCACGTGCCCGACCACACTGACCACGCCGACGGCTCCGACGGACAGCAGCGGCAGGTTGAGGATGTCGTCGCCGGAGTACCAGGCGAGGTCGGCGCGGGCGATCGCCCAGGCCGCGGCGCCGAGGTCGCCCTTGGCGTCCTTGTTGGCGACGATCCGCGGGTGCGCGCCGAGGCGGACCAGCGTCTCGTGGCTCAGCGCGACCCCGCTGCGGCCCGGGATGTCGTACAGCATGACGGGCAGCCCGGTCGCGTCGGCGACGGCGACGTTGTGCCGGTACAGGCCCTCCTGCGGGGGCTTGTTGTAGTACGGCGTGACGACCAGCAGGCCGTGGGCCCCGGCCGCCTCCGCCTGGCGGGCCAGCTCGATGCTGTGGTGGGTGTCGTTGGTGCCGACGCCGGCCACCACGTGGGCGCGGTCCCCGACCGCCTCGACCACGGCGCGGACCAGCTGGGCCTTCTCGGCGTCGCTGGTGGTCGGGGACTCACCGGTGGTGCCGTTGACGACGAGGCCGTCGTTGCCGGAGTCCACGAGGTGCGTGGCGAGGCGCTGGGCGCCGTCGAGGTCGAGCGCGCCGTCGGCGGTGAACGGGGTGACCATCGCGGTCAGCACCCGGCCGAACGGCGTCTGGGGGGTGGAGGTCGGAGCCATGCGTCCAAAGCTACTCGTAGGCGGTGGGGCGGTACCCATGCCGGTCCGGTGTTCGGACAGGTGCGGCGCATTCGTGGCGCGTACGTGGGATTCCGGTGCTGCCCGCTCGGGGGTTCGGACAGCACCGGAATCCGTGTTCACGAATGTAGGGAGCGGCCAGAAAAGCCGCAATCCAGACATGCCAGACACTCTGCCCGTATGCCTGTCGTCCCAGGTCAGGGGGCGACTCGGCCGTGCTTCTCGAAGGCCGCATGGGTGAGCGGCATGAGCCGGGCCCACTGCTCCTCCATCTGCTCCGCGACCATCTCGATCTCGCGCTGCGGGAAGGACGGCACCGCCGAGTTCTCCCGCCGGGTGCGCAGCGACAGGAAGTGCATCAGCGAACGCGAGTTGCAGGTCGCGTACATCGAGGAGAACAGGCCCACCGGCAACACCGCGCGGGCCACCTCGCGGGCCACGCCGGCCGCCAGCATCTCCTGGTAGCGGGCGTAGGACTCGACGTACGCGGCCTCCATCGCCTCGGTGGTGGTCCGGTGCTGCTCGGGCGTGCCCTCGTGGAACTCGTACTTGCCGGGGCGGCCCTGCTGGACCAGCTTGCGCTCCTCGCCCGGGACGTAGAAGACCGGCTGGAGCTCGCGGTAGCGGCCGGACTCCTCGTTGTACGACCAGCCGCTGCGGTGCCGGTGGAACTCCCGGAACACGAAGATCGGCGCGCTGATGAAGAAGGTCATCGAGTTGTGCTCGAACGGCGTGCCGTGCCGGTCGCGCATCAGGAAGTTGATCAGGCCCTTGGACTTCTCCGGGTCCTGGTCGAGGGCCTCCAGGGACTGCTCGCCCGCGGTCGAGACCCGGGCCGCCCAGATGACGTCCGAGTCGGCGGCGGCGCTGCGGACCAGCTCCACCGTCACGTCGCTGCGGAAGCTGGGGGCCGTCGGTTCGTCGCTCACGCGTTACTCCTTGCGGGTTCGGTGCTGTGCAGCTTGATGGCGTGCTGCATGGTCTTGCGGGCGCGCGGGGTGTCGCCGGCGTCGGCGTAGGCCACGGCGAGGCGGAACCAGACCCGCCAGTCGCCCGGCGCGTCCTGCGCCTCGGCCTGGCGGCGGGTGAACACCGCGTCGGCCGAGGCCCGGTCGATCCGCCCGCCCTTGCTGCGCTCCAGCTCGTCCACCGGAAGGCCGCCCTCGGCCTCCAGCTCGCGGGCCAGCCGCTCGCTGTCCCGGCCGAAGCGGACGGTCTGGCGCAGGAACCAGACGCCGATCACCGGGATCACGAAGGCGCAGATCCCGATGCCGATGCCGAGCGGCTTGCCGGTCGCGATCAGCTGGACGCCCTCGCCCACGCAGACCAGGGCGACCAGCAGCAGCACGCCGGACAGGACGAAGAAACCGGTACGAGAGGTCATGACGCCCTCCTGGAGGTCGACACTGTCACAGGTCCAGGAAGTGTTCGAGGCCGAAGGTCAGCCCCGGCGTCCCGACGACCTTGCGCACGCCCAGCAGGATGCCCGGCATGAAGCTGCTGTGGTGCAGCGAGTCGTGCCGGATGGTGAGCGTCTCGCCGGTGTCGCCGAACATCACCTGCTGGTGGGCGAGCAGGCCGCGCAGCCGCACCGCGTGCACCGGCACCCCGTCCACGTCGGCGCCGCGCGCGCCGGGCAGGCTGTGGGTGGTCGGGTCCTGCTGCGGCGGGCGGCCGGCCTCGGCCCTGGCGGCGGCGATCAGCTGGGCGGTGCGGGTGGCGGTGCCGCTGGGGGCGTCGGCCTTGCGGTCGTGGTGCAGCTCGACCACCTCGACCGACTCGAAGTACCGGGCGGCGACCTGCGAGAACTTCATGCCGAGGATGGCGCCGATGGAGAAGTTCGGGGCGATCAGCAGGCCGAGCTCCGGGGCCTGGTCCAACCAGCCGCGGACGGTGGCGAGCCGCTCGTCCGTCCAGCCGGTGGTGCCGGTGACCACGTGGATGCCGTGGTGCAGGCAGTGGTCCAGGTTCCCCATCACCGAGTCCGGGTGGGTCAGCTCGACGGCCACCTGGGCGCCCGCCTCGGTCAGCTCCTCCAGCTTGGAGCCGCGGCCGAGGGCGGCCACCAGCTCCAGGTCCGGCGCGGCCTCCACGGCCTTGACCGCCTCGGAGCCGATCCGTCCCTTGGCGCCGATCACGGCGACACGCAGCGTCATAGCAAAATTCCTCTCACCCGGAAATCGGCGGATCAGACCAGCAGATCGGCGAGCTTGGCGGCCCGCTTGTCGTTGACCGGGCCGATCAGGGCGAGCGACGGCCGGTACGCGCCCAGCACATCACGGGCCACCGCGTGGACGTCCTCCAGGGTCACCGACGCGATCCGCTCCAGCATGTCGTCCACCGACAGGTGGTGCCCGTAGCTGAGCTCGGCCTTGCCGATCCGGTTCATCAGCGAGCCGCTGTCCTCCATGCCGAGCACGGTGGAGCCGGAGATCTGGCCGATCGCCCGGTTCAGCTCCTCCTCGGTGATGCCCTCCTCGACCACCTTGGCCAGCTCGGCGCGGCAGATCCGCAGCACCTCCTCGACCCGCTTGGGCTGGCAGCCGGCGTAGATGCCGAACAGGCCGCTGTCCGCGTAGGACGAGGAGTACGAGTAGACCGAGTACGCCAGGCCCCGCTTCTCGCGGACCTCCTGGAACAGCCGGGAGCTCATCCCGCCGCCGAGGGCCGCGTTGAGCACGCCCATCGCCCAGCGGCGCTCGTCGTGCCGCGGCACCCCGGGCACGCCCAGCACCAGGTGGGCCTGCTCGGTGGAGCGGTTGAGCACCTCGACCTTGCCGGCCGTGCGCAGCGCCTTGTGGCCGCGGCGGGCCTCGGCGGGGGCCGCGGTGGAGGCCGCCAGCACCGGCGCGAAGGCCTGCTCGACCTGCTTGACCACCTTGCGGTGGTCGAGGTTGCCGGCCGCGGCGACGACCAGGTTCTCGGGCCGGTAGCGGCGGCGGTAGAAGCCGGCGATCTGGTCCCGGGTGAGCGTCCTGATGGTCTCCTGGGTGCCGAGGATCGGGCGGCCGAGCGGGCCGCTGCCGAAGATCACCTTGGCGAACAGGTCGTGCACCACGTCGCCCGGGTCGTCCTCGGCCATCGCCATCTCCTCCAGGATGACGCCGCGCTCGGACTCCACGTCCTCGGGCCGGATCAGCGAGCCGGTGACCATGTCGCAGACCACGTCGACGGCCAGCGGCAGGTCGGTGTCCAGGACCCGGGCGTAGTAGCAGGTGTTCTCCTTCGCGGTGAAGGCGTTCATCTCGCCGCCGACCGCGTCCAGGGCCGCCGAGATGTCCAGCGCGCTGCGCCGCTCGGTGCCCTTGAAGAGCAGGTGCTCCAGGTAGTGGGTCGCGCCGTTGAGCTGCGGGGTCTCGTCCCGCGAGCCGACGCCGACCCAGATGCCGAAGGTCGCGGAGCGCACCGTCGGCAGGGTCTCGGTGACGACCCGAAGGCCGCCGGGGAGGACGGTGCGGCGCACCGTGCCGGCGCCGTCGACGCCCTTGAGCAGGGTCCGGGTGGTGCCGGGACGCTGCGTTACCGCCGGGGCCTGCGCCACGGGGGGTACCTCCAGAGGAAACGCACGTGCGGATGGGCACGTACGGACGAACGCGTGGACAACGGGGTGCGGCCCGCACGCCGGGAGGCGTACGGGCCGCGGGGTCAGCTAGCGGCGCTTCACTCGGAAGCGGCCTCGCCGCCCTCCTCGCCCTCGATGACCGGGATCAGGGAGAGCTTGCCGCGCGGGTCGATCTCGGCGATCTCGACCTGCACCTTGGCGCCGACGCCGAGGACGTCCTCGACGTTCTCGACGCGCTTGCCGCCGGCCAGCTTGCGGATCTGCGAGATGTGCAGCAGGCCGTCCTTGCCCGGCATCAGCGACACGAACGCGCCGAACGTCGTGGTCTTGACCACGGTGCCCAGGTAGCGCTCGCCGACCTCCGGCATGGTCGGGTTGGCGATCTGGTTGATCGTGGTGCGGGCGGCCTCGGCGGCCGGGCCGTCGGCGGCACCGATGTAGATGGTGCCGTCGTCCTCGATCGTGATCTCGGCGCCGGTGTCCTCCTGGATCTGGTTGATCATCTTGCCCTTGGGGCCGATGACCTCACCGATCTTGTCCACCGGGATCTTGATGGTGATGATGCGCGGCGCGTTCGGGGACATCTCGTCGGGCGAGTCGATGGCCTCGTTCATCACGTCGAGGATGTGCAGGCGGGCGTCCTTGGCCTGCTTCAGCGCGGCGGCGAGCACCGACGCCGGGATGCCGTTCAGCTTGGTGTCCAGCTGGAGGGCGGTGATGAAGTTGCGGGTACCGGCGACCTTGAAGTCCATGTCGCCGTACGCGTCCTCGGCGCCGAGGATGTCGGTCAGCGTGACGTAGTGGGTCTCGCCGTCGATCTCCTGGGAGATCAGGCCCATGGCGATGCCGGCGACGGCGGCCTTCAGCGGCACACCGGCGTTCAGCAGCGACATGGTCGAGGCGCAGACCGAGCCCATCGAGGTGGAGCCGTTGGAGCCGAGCGCCTCGGAGACCTGGCGGATGGCGTACGGGAACTCCTCGCGGGTCGGCAGCACCGGCAGCAGGGCGCGCTCGGCCAGCGCGCCGTGGCCGATCTCGCGGCGCTTGGGCGAGCCCACGCGGCCGGTCTCACCGACGGAGTACGGCGGGAAGTTGTAGTTGTGCATGTAGCGGCGACGCGTCTCCGGGGAGAGCGTGTCCAGCTGCTGCTCCATCCGGAGCATGTTCAGCGTGGTGACGCCCAGGATCTGGGTCTCGCCGCGCTCGAACAGGGCGGAGCCGTGCACCCGCGGGATGGCCTCGACCTCGGCGGCCAGGGTGCGGATGTCGGTGACGCCGCGGCCGTCGATGCGGACCTTGTCCGTGATGACGCGCTCGCGGACGATCTTCTTGGTCAGCGCGTTGTAGGCGGCGCTGATCTCCTTCTCGCGGCCCTCGAACTCGGGCAGCAGCTTCTCGGCGGCCAGCGCCTTGACGCGGTCCAGCTCGTTGTTGCGCTCCTGCTTGCCCGGGATGGTCAGGGCCTGGGCGAGCTCGTCCTTGACGGCGGCGCTCAGCGCGGCGAGGACGTCGTCCTGGTAGTCCAGGAAGACCGGGAACTCGCCGGTCGGCTTGGCGGCCTGGGCGGCCAGCTGCGACTGCGCGGCGCACAGGACCTTGATGAACGGCTTCGCGGCCTCCAGGCCGGAGGCGACGATCTCCTCGGTCGGCGCGTCGGCGCCGCCCTCGACCAGCTTGATGGTCTTGTCGGTGGCCTCGGCCTCGACCATCATGATCGCGACGTCGCCGTCCGGCAGGACGCGACCGGCGACGACCATGTCGAAGACGGCCGACTCCAGCTCGCTGTGGGTCGGGAAGGCGACCCACTGGCCGTTGATCAGCGCGACGCGCACGCCGCCGATCGGGCCGGAGAACGGCAGGCCCGCCAGCTGGGTGGAGGCGGAGGCGGCGTTGATCGCGACCACGTCGTACAGGTGGTCGGGGTTGAGCGCCATCACGGTGACGACGACCTGGACCTCGTTGCGCAGGCCCTTGACGAAGGACGGGCGCAGCGGGCGGTCGATCAGGCGGCAGGTGAGGATCGCGTCCTCGGAGGGCCGGCCCTCGCGACGGAAGAACGAGCCGGGGATGCGGCCGGCGGCGTACATCCGCTCCTCGACGTCCACGGTCAGCGGGAAGAAGTCGAAGTGCTCCTTCGGCTGCTTGGACGCGCTGGTGGCCGACAGCACCATGGTGTCGTCGTCCAGGTAGGCCACGGCGGAACCGGCGGCCTGACGGGCCAGACGGCCGGTCTCGAAGCGGATGGTACGGGTGCCGAAGGAACCGTTGTCGATCACGGCCTCGGCGTAGAACACGTTCTCTTCCACCTGGAAGATCTCCTCTTTCGTACGTCTCCGGGAGAGCGTCCCCGCGCACTGCCTGCGGTGGGCCCCGGGCCCTCGTCAGGGAGGGCGGCAGTCGGGCCGGTCTTCGATCGAAGCCTCCGGAGTGCCCCGCTCGGTCTGCGGGGGTTCCGACGGCCACTACCGAGGACCGGCGCCTCACGGCTGCCGGGCCGGGATGGGCGGTCCGCGTCTGGACGCTCTCTCGGATGCGGGCGGCTTCCGTTTGAAGCCTTCGTCCCGCGGGGGGGGTTCGGGTCCTACTGCCCGGGTGGCGCGCTGGTGCGCCATCACCCGACATGCCCACAACCCTACGGTGCAATCCTCGGCCACCTGGGGAGGTGCGCGCGAGTTGTTATCTCAGGGTGCCGCGGCCGGACGGCCACGGCATACGCGCGAGGGGCGGCTCCCCGGTGTGGGGAGCCGCCCCGTGCGGCGGTCTTAGCGGGCGCCGCCGGCGGCACCGCGGCGGATGCCCAGGCGGTCGACGAGCGTACGGAAGCGCTCGATGTCCTTCTTGGCCAGGTACTGGAGCAGGCGGCGACGCTGGCCGACCAGGATCAGCAGGCCACGACGCGAGTGGTGGTCGTGCTTGTGCGACTTCAGGTGCTCGGTCAGGTCCGAGATGCGACGGGAGAGCATGGCCACCTGGACCTCGGGGGAGCCGGTGTCGCCCTCCTTCTGGCCGAACTCGGCGATGATCTGCTTCTTGACGTCAGAGGCGAGAGCCACTGCAACTCCTTCGGGGTCTACCGAGCGGTCCTGGTCGACAACACAGGACTCATCGAGAACTCGGTGTCGTGAGCGCGGCCGGCGCTCTGCCGCCCACGGATGGGCTGCGGACACACGGCTGCGCTCGGTGGCCAAGCGTACCAGTGCCGCCCACCCGGCCGTCCGGCGGGTGGCGCAGGGCGACGGGTGGGCAGCACGGGTGGGCGGCGCGGGTCAGCTGGTGGCGCCGCGGACCAGCCGGTAGACGTCCAGGACGGCGAGCGCCAGCGGGACGAGCGAGATCAGGGTGAGGCTGTCCACCAGGTCCAGGATGCGCCCCCAGAACGGGGAGACCCCGAGCCGCGGCACCACCAGGGCGATCGCGGTGAGCAGCGCGGCGCCGAAGGCGATGGAGGCGGTCAGCCAGATCGTGCGCAGGTCGAGCTCGGTGGTGGAGCCGGCCACCCGCAGGAAGAACTGCGGGGTGTGCAGGGACAGCCCGACGATCAGCAGGCTCAGGCCGAGCAGGCCGGCCACGGTGAGGCTGAGCACCTGCGCGGTGTAGCGGAACAGTCGGGCGCGCAGCATGGTGGTCAGGCCCAGGGCGAGCGCGAGCAGCTCGGGGAAGGTCTCGTCGGTGAAGCCGAGGACGGCGCAGGCGCCGACCACGACCGCGGCGCAGCCGCCGACCAGGCCGACCAGCACCTCGTGGCCGCGGCGGGCCTGGTGCGCGATCCGCTCGTACTGGACGGCCTCGGCGCGCTCGGCCTCCTCGTCGTAGTCGCGGCTGCGGGTGCGGGTCTGGCCGGGGGCGCTGAAGCCGACCGGCAGCCGGGCGAAGCGGGCGGAGAGGCTGGGCAGGAAGCCGACCACGGCGACGGCGGCGACGCCGGTGACGGCGGCGATGTGCCCGGCCGGGGTCTGCGGGAGCAGGACGGCCGCGAAGGTGGCGAGCGCGCCGGCGGTGGAGACCAGGGCGGCGGCGACGAACACCGCGTCCTTCTCCGGCAGCAGGCCGGCCAGCAGGACGGAGACCACCAGCGCGGCGACGCAGCCGGCCAGGAACTGGAGCCGGCCGGGGCCCTCCCACGGGTGGGCGACGGCGATCAGTCCGCTGCCGCCGATCATGGCGTGCGGCAGCGCGCCGAGGCCGAGCGCGACGGCCGCGTGGGCGTCCTGGTAGACCCGGGCGCGCACCCCGGCGAGCGCGGTGAGCACGACGGCGGTGACGCCGGCCAGGACACCGGGCAGGCCGTGCATGTCGTGGCGCAGGTCGGAGAACCAGAGCGCGAAGCCGAGCAGGGTGAGCAGCACCCCGGCGCCGATCAGGCCGAAGCCGCGCATCAGTTCGGCGGTCCAGAACCGGCGGTCGGCCTCGACGGCGCTGGCGATCGCGTCGGCGACGTCGTCGTAGACGGCCGGCGGGAGCGACTCAGCGAAGGGGCGCAGCGCCAGCAGGTCGCCGTCGCGGACCTGCTGGGCGGCCAGCGGCAGTCCGCTGTCGAGCACCGTGCCGTCGCGGCGGACCAGGTGGAAGCCGGTGGGGGTGCCGTCGGGCTGGCTCTGGTTGGCCAGGCGCAGCACCTCGGGGTAGACGTCCGCGAGCGGGACGTCCTCGGGCAGGGCGACGTCGATCCGGCGGTCCGGGGCGACGACGGTCACGCGGCAGTAGCCGGTTGTGGCGGCACTCATGCGCCCACCTCGATCCTTCGACGCACTTGGCGCTCCCCCTTGTTGACGGTGCCGAGGCCCGGCGGCGCTCGGTGTTGCTGCGGAACCGGCCCGACCGGGCCGCGAGTTGGCGCGGCGTTACCCTACCCGTTCGGTTCGTGTCCGCTGCCGGTGCGTACCCGGGTGCTGGCGGGCGGTGCGGGGGCGACCGTTAGGATCGGCGCCTGCGCAAGGTACGGGGGCTGCGCTGGGTGGGGCGTCCTCAGCCACCGGATTCCCGTACGGACCGTACGCAATCGCGTGAGGGCTGATGCCGAAGTGATCGATCGACGCCGCGGGGTGGATGACACATGGGTGTGATCACGGTCAAGCGACCGGCGAGGGCGTATCCGCCGACCGTGCCGGACGAACCGGTGGAGCTGGTGAGCCCGCCCGAACTGCCCAGGCAGGGCGGCGAGGACTGGCTGATGAGCATCCTGCCGATGCTGGGCATGGGCGGCTCGGCGGTCTTCTTCTTCTCGCCCGGGGCCGCGGCCCCGATGAAGATCATGGGCGGTCTGATGATCGCCTCGACGCTCGGCATGGTGCTGGCGCAGATCGTCCGGGCCCGCAAGGGCGGTTCGACCGCGATGGCGGACGAGCGGCGCGACTACCTGAAGTACCTGCAGCAGACCCGCCGCCAGGTGCGCCGCACCGCGGAGCGCCAGCGCGGCGCGCTGCTGTTCCTGAACCCGGCGCCGGACCAGCTCTGGTCGATCGTCGAGGACGGCCGGCGGCTGTGGGAACGGCGCATCGGGGACGGCGACTTCGCGCAGATCCGGGTGGGCCTCGGGCCGGTGCAGCTGTCCACCCCGCTGGTGGCGCCGCAGACCGCGCCGATGGACGAGCTGGAGCCGCTGTCGGCGGCCGCGATGCACTCCTTCCTGAAGGCCCACGGCACCCTCCAGGACCTGCCGTTGGCGGTCTCGCTGCGGGCCTTCTACCACATCACGGTGTGCGGGGACCCGGACTCGGTGTACGGGAACGTGCGCGCGATGATCGCCCAGCTGACCACCCTGCACTCGCCGGACGACCTGATGGTGGCGGTCGCGGCCGCGCCCGGTGCGGCCGAGGAGTGGGAGTGGACCAAGTGGCTCCCGCACAACCAGCACCGCAAGGAGGCCGACGGCGCGGGCTCGCGCCGGCTCTTCGCGAACGACCTGGGCGACCTGGAGTACCTGCTCCAGGACGAGCTGGCCGGCCGCCAGCGCTTCGTGCGGGAGGTGGCACCGCCCGCCGACCAGCCGCACCTGGTGGTCGTCATGGACGGCGCCGGGGTGCCGCACGACTCGCTGCTGGCGAGCCCGGAGGGCGTGCAGGGCGTGACGGTCATCGAGGTGGTGCCGGGCGAGGTCGACGAGCCCAGCGGGCACCTGATGGTGACGGTCGGCGCCGAGGAACTGGTGCTGCGCTCGGCCTCCGGCGCGACGTACACCGGCAAGCCGGACCTGCTCTCGGTGTGGCAGTCCGAGGCGCTGGCGCGGCAGTTGGCGCCGTACCGGATCTCGGCCGGCGGGGACGACGAGCCGCTGCTGTCCAACCTCGACTTCACCGACATGATGAGCTCGGGCGACCCGGGCTCCTTCGACGTGGCCCGCAGCTGGCGTGCGCGCGCCCAGCACGAGCGGATGCGGGTGCCGATCGGCGTCGGCGCCAACGGCGAGCACGTCTACCTGGACATCAAGGAGGCCGCGCTGGAGGGCATGGGCCCGCACGGCCTGTGCGTGGGCGCGACCGGTTCCGGCAAGTCGGAGCTGCTGCGCACGCTGGTGCTGGCGCTGGCGATGACCCACTCCTCGGAGATCCTGAACTTCGTCCTCGCCGACTTCAAGGGCGGTGCGACCTTCTCCGGCATGGCGGACATGCCGCACACCTCCGCGGTGATCACCAACCTCGAGGGCGAGCTCACCCTGGTCGACCGCATGCGCGACGCGATCGAGGGCGAGCTGCACCGCCGCCAGGAGCTGCTGCGCTCGGCGGGCAACTACGCCAACATCCACGAGTACGAGCGGGCCCGGGCGGCCGGCGCGGCGCTGGACCCGCTGCCCTCGCTGGTGCTGATCATCGACGAGTTCTCCGAACTCCTCACCGCCAAGCCCGACTTCATCGAGATGTTCATCCAGATCGGCCGGATCGGGCGTTCGCTGGGCGTGCACCTGCTGCTGGCCTCGCAGCGCCTGGAGGAGGGCAAGCTGCGCGGCCTGGACACCTATCTCTCGTACCGGATCGGTCTGCGCACCTTCTCGGCCGCGGAGTCCCGGGCGGCGATCGGCGTACCGGACGCCTACCACCTGCCGCCGGTGCCGGGCGTCGGCTACCTCAAGTTCGGCGAGGACGTGATGGACCGGTTCAAGGCCGCCTACGTCTCGGGCCCGTACCGGGCGCCGGGGCAGCAGCGGTCGACCGGCGGGCGCCGGGTCGACACCCGCCCGGTGGAGTTCACCGCGGCCTTCGTGGAGCTGCCGGACCCGGTGGAGGAGGAGGTCGCGCCGCAGGTCCCGGAGCAGGACGACGCGCTGGTGGACACCGTGCTGGACGTGTTCGTCCAGCGGATGGCCGGCCAGGGCCCGGCCGCGCACCAGGTGTGGCTGCCGCCGCTGGAGGACGCGCCCAGCATGGACCACCTGCTGCCGCCGCTGCAGGTGGTGCCGGAGCGCGGGCTGACCGCGCCCGGCTACCCGGCGGGCCGGCTGCGGGTGCCGATCGGCATCGTGGACAAGCCGCGCGAGCAGAAGACGGACATCCTCGAGGTCGACTACGCGGGGGCGGCCGGCCACGGCCTGATCGTCGGCGGTCCGCGGTCCGGCAAGTCGACCGTGGTGCGCACCATGGTCGCCTCGTTCGGCCTCACCCACACCCCGTTGGAGGTGCAGTTCTACCTGCTCGACTTCGGTGCGGGCAGTTTCCAGTCGCTGGCCGGGCTGCCGCACGTCGGCGGGGTGGCCGGGCGCCTGGACGTGGACAAGGTGCGCCGGATGGTCTCCGAGGTGCACGGGGTGCTCAACCGGCGCGAGGAGCTGTTCCGGGTCGCCGGGATCGACACCATCGCCACGTACCGGGCCACCCGGGCGGCCGGCCGGCTGCCGGACGAGGCCTTCGGTGACGTCTTCCTGGTGATCGACGGCTGGAACACCTTCAAGCAGGAGTTCGAGGGCCTGGAGCCGGTGATCGGCGACATCGCCCAGCGCGGTCTCGGCTACGGCGTGCACCTGGTCATCACCGCGGCCCGGTACGCCGAGGTGCGCCCGGCGCTGAAGGACCTGCTGCAGAACCGGACCGAGCTGAAGCTCGGTGACGCGATGGAGTCCGAGGTCGACCGCCGGGTGGCGCAGAACGTCCCGGCGCTGGCCGGGCGCGGCATCACCCCGGAGCGGCTGCACTTCCTGTCCGGCCTGCCGCGGCTGGACGGCTCCTCCTCGGTGGACGACCTGCAGAACGGCGTGGCCGGGCTGGTCGGCGCGGTGGACGGGGCCTGGACCGGCCCGCGCGCCCCGCAGGTGCGGATGCTGCCGGCCGTCCTGGACGGCGACTCGCTGCCGAAGGGCTTCGAGCACCCGGAGCGCGGCGTCGCGTTCGGCGTGGACGAGGCGGAGCTGGCGCCGGTCTTCGTCAACTTCGAGACCGACCCGCTGTTCATCGTCTTCGGCGACACCGAGTCCGGGAAGTCGGCGGTGCTGCGGATGCTGATCAAGCAGATCACCGAGCGTTACACCTCGGACCAGGCCGGCATCGTGATCGGCGACTACCGGCGCGCGCTGCTCGGCACCGTACCGCCGGAGTACCTGGTGGAGTACGCGGCCGCGCAGCCGGCCATGGCGGCCATCGTCGACATGCTGCGCGGCGCCTGTGCGCGCCGCCTGCCGGGCCCGGACGTGACCGCCGAGCAGCTGCGCAACCGCAGCTGGTACAGCGGCAAGGACATGTTCGTGATCGTCGACGACTACGAGCTGGTCTCGACGAGCTCGGGCAACCCGCTGGCCCCGCTGGCCGAGTTCCTGCCGTTCGCCCGTGACATCGGCCTGCGGGTGATCGTGGCCCGCAGCGCGGGCGGCGCCGGCCGCTCGCTGTACGAGCCGGTGCTGCAGCGGATGCGCGAGCTCGGCGGCCAGGGCGTGATCCTGTCCGGCAACCGGGACGAGGGCGCGCTGCTGGGGACGGTCAAGCCGCAGGCGCTGCCGCCCGGCCGAGGGGTCTACGTGTCCCGCCGCGCGACCGGCGGGCAGATGATCCAGACGGGCTGGCTGCCGGTGGCGTAGCCGCGCCGACCGTCACGGACGGTGAGCGAAAGGGGTCGGACTCGTGGAGTCCGACCCCTTCGGCGTCCCGAGTGCCGAAACGTTACCTAGATCTTTGCGGGCGGAAGCTGCGGTTCCCGTACCCGGCCGGGGAGTTGCCGGGCGCCTCGGGAGCGCCTGGGCGTGCCACCGTCCACCCGGAACACGACCTTTGAATCACGGCGCTCCCCGCTTTGTTCACCTTCGATTCAATCGCGATGTGGCTTAGGTAACAAGTCGGACAAAGCTCGCAATGACTGAACGTGATCATCGGATCGCATGTTTATGCCGTTCACCACAACGGATTCCGAAGCAGTTCCGACATTGACGCAATCAATACGCCGATGTTCCATTGCGGCCAGGGAGCGACTGGAACCGGACACCGAGCAACCAGCCAGCGGAGGCGATACCGCTCCCACCCCAGCACCGCACAGCCGATCGGAAGCCACATGACCGACACGCTTCGTCCGCCACAGACCGTAGCCGCCACGGCGGCCGAGGCGGCAGCGCCCCAGCAGCTCAAGCGCTCGATCGGCGTCGTGGGCGGCACCCTGCTCACGCTGTCCTGCGTCACGCCCGCCTCGACGCTCTTCGTGATCGTGCCGGAGCTGTTCTCCAGCATCGGCAGCGCCACGGCGCTGGCGATCGCGATCGGCACCGTGCTCTGCGTCGCGGTCGCGTTCTGCTACTCCGAACTCGGCACCCTGATCCCCAGCGCCGGCGGCGAGTACGCGATGGTCGGCACCCTCGCCGGGCGGCTGATGGGCTGGCTGGTCTTCGTGCTCTCGCTGATCGTGGTGATGATCGTCCCCTCGGTCATCGCCCTCGGCACCGCCGACTACCTCGCCCCCGTCCTGCACCTGGACAAGGCCATGACCGGCGCCGCCGTGATGCTGGCCGCCACCCTGGCCGGCCTGCTCGACCTGCGCGCCAACGCCTGGATCACCGGCATCTTCCTGGTGCTGGAGGTCATCGCGGCCGGCGTGGTCTCGGTGCTCGGCTTCGCCCACACCAACAGCGACGCCCCCAGCCTGCTGCACGGCGTGGTCGCCGGGGAGGGCGGCGCGACCACCACGGTGAGCGTGGGCGCCATCGTCGGCGCGCTCGGCATCGCCCTGTTCATCACCCAGGGCTTCTCCACCGCGGTCTACCTGTCGGAGGAGCTGGAGAACCCCCGCCGCAACGTCTCGCGCACCGTGCTGTGGACGCTCGGCATCTCCTCGGCCATCATCCTGGTCCCGGTCGTCGCCATCACCATGGGCGCCCCCGACCTGCAGACCCTGTCCTCCGGCGACATCTCCGGCATGGTCACCGCCTGGAGCAACTCGGCCGTCGGCACCTTCATCAGCCTCTGCGTCGCGCTGGCCATCATCAACGCCGGCATCGTCATGGTCATCCAGAACTCCCGGGTGCTGTTCGCCTCCGCCCGCGACAAGGCCTGGCCGGAGCCGGTCAACAAGGCCTTCGGCACCCTCGGCCGGTTCGGCTCGCCGTGGATCGCCACCCTGGCGGTCGGCCTGCCCGGCGCCGCGCTCTGCTTCGTCAAGGGCGAGCTGCTGAGCAACATCACCGGCGTCGCCGTCACCGGGATGTACCTGCTGGTCGCGATCGCCGCGCTGCTCTCCCGCCGCGCCCACCACAAGCACGCCTCCGCCTGGCGGATGCCGCTGTGGCCGGCCGTCCCGGTCGTGCTGATCGCCGTCCTGGTCTACGTGATCACCAAGCTGGACACCGAGCCCCTGCTGTGGACCGGCGGCATCACCGCCGCCGCCACCCTCTACTGGCTGTTCTACCTGCGCCCCCGGCAGGACACCCGCTGGGTGATCAGCCTTCCCGAGGACCAGCAGGACTGATCCCCACCCCTCCCCCACACGGCGGTGCCCCGGGCCTCCCCCAGCCCGGGGCACCGCCGTGTTCCGCTACTTCCTGGCCTTCCAGGCCGGGCTGGTGACGATCGTCTTCAGCTCCGCCGCGGTCAGCAGCGGGTCGCCGTTCGACGCCGTCACGACCAGGACCTCCAGGCCGTCCGGCCTCGTCGCGTCCGCGATCAGCTTGCCCGGCAGGATGGGGGCGGCCGGGGCGTGGGTGAGGAGCTTCGTCCCGTCGGGCAGGATCTCCGCGTCCTGGTACCAGTGCTGGGCCGGCCGGTCGTCGGGGGCCTTGGCCCAGTTCTTCACCAGCACCGACAGCGTGCCGGCCCGCCCGGCCCTGGCCAGCTCGAAGGCCACCCCGGTGTCCTGGCCCTTGCGGCCCGTCACGGTCGCGCCGGACGGCAGCAGCCCGGTCAGGACGGTC
Organism: Kitasatospora sp. NPDC048286; assembly: GCF_043201735.1. Taxonomy (NCBI): domain Bacteria; kingdom Bacillati; phylum Actinomycetota; class Actinomycetes; order Kitasatosporales; family Streptomycetaceae; genus Kitasatospora; species Kitasatospora sp. NPDC048286. The sequence goes on along the minus strand of NZ_JBICZE010000027.1, from coordinate 55,155 downwards.
TCGTAGTCCGCCGGCGACAGGCCCGGGTCGATCGCCTCGGTGTCGATGCCGTCGAACCTGAGGGCCTTGACGACCCGGTCCCAGGACTTGTCGGTGACGACGGCCTTCAGCTGGTCGAGGGTGAGCGGCGGGTTGGGGCGGCTGTCCGGCGCGCCCTTCTCCTTGGGCGCGTTCCACTCGTGCACGGAGACGGACCGGCCGTCCGGGCCGTTCAGCACGGCGAACCACTCCTTGGTGTCGGCCCGGCTGTCCGAGTACTCGTACCCCTGCTGCAGCAGGAGCTTGGAGCCGTCCGGCAGGACGGTGTCGGTGCAGGCGTCGACCCGGACCAACGTGAGGTCCGGCGGGCAGCCGGGCAGCTGCACCTGACCGGGCCGGTGCTTGCTGATGTTGAACTGGATCAGCGACTTGCCCTGGCCGTCGTCGAAGACCAGGTTCGCCGAGGCGTCGGTGGCCTTCGGCCCGCGATCGGTGCCTTGCCCCGTGGCCTCGGTGATCTCCCCCTTGGGCAGCAGGGCCCGGAAGGTGGCCAGCACCTCGTCGCCGGAGACCGCGGCCTGGGCCACGGACTGCAGCGCGGTCGGGGTGGTCGCGGCGGCGCTGCCGCCCGCGGTGATGCCGACGGAGGCCGCCGGGGCGGAGGCCGCGCTCACGGTGCCCGCGTCCCCGGCACCCGGGGAGGCCAGGTACACCGTGCCGGTGCCCACCAGGGCCAGCGCGGCCGCGCCGCCCACCACGGCGGCGGCCGAGCGGCGGCGCCAGCGGCGGCGGCCGAGCCGGTAGCCGTCCGCGACCAGGCCCGCCTGCTCGGCCTGCTCGGTGCGGAAGCCTTCGCCCGTACGGGTGAGGGCGTAGAGAAGATCGTCTTCGAACTTGTCCGGTTCGGACATGGGTGTTCACCGTCTCCTTGCGTCGCGGGTTGCGAGAGAAGTTCCTTGCGGCCGGCAGGCGCCGGCCTCAGCGGGCGGCCAGCTCGGCCAGCGAGTCGCCGAGCAGGGCGCGCAGCCTGGCCAGGGCCCGGGTGGTGCGGGTGCGGACGGCGCCGGAGGAGGCCCGCATGGCCTCGGCGGTCTCCTCGACGCTGCGGTCCTCCCAGTAGCGCAGCACCAGGACCGCGCGGTCCTTGGGCGGCATCCGGCCGAGCGCGTCGAGGAGGGTCAGCCGCAGGGCGCTGTCGGCGTCCTGCCCCTCCCGCTCCGGCAGGGCGGCACTGGGGCGCTCGCCGCTGGAGCGGCGGCGCTGCTGGGCCAGGAAGGTGCGCACCATGACGGTGTGGGTGTAGGCCGCCGGGTTGTCGATCCGGCCGCGGCCGGTGAAGGCGCTGCGCCGCCACAGCACGTACATCCGGCTGAGGGCCTCCTGTACGAGGTCCTCGGCGTAGTGGGTGTCGCCGCTGGTGAGCAGGCAGGCCGAGCGGTACAGGTGACCGGTCCGGCCGGAGACGAGCTCCAGGAACTCCGCGTCCTTGGCCTCCCGGCCCGACCCGATCCACCCCATGCGCCCTGCCCCCCGTGGTCCGCCCTCCCTGACACTTCATCGATGCGGCGGGCGGGCGGCGGTGTTACAGGGGTTCCGGCGGATTCCCGGCGGGTCGCCGGGCGGCGGGCGCAAGCCGCGGGTCAGGAGGAGGACTTGCGCCGGTGGTCGCGCAGCACCACGCCGCCGCCGATCAGCAGCGCGACCAGCAGCGCGCCGACACCGAGGACGTACGTCGCGGTACGGCCGTCGCGGTCGGCCTGGGTCTCGCCGAGGCCCACCGGGCGCGGCACGATCGGCGCGGCGGCAAGCTGCACCGGGGCGTCCGGGACGGCGGCGAGGGGTGCGTCGACGGGGGCCGTGGTGACGGCCTTCACCGGGTCCACCACGCCCCAGCCGATGAACGTGTCCGGGTCGCGCTGGGTGCGCTGCGCGGTCTGCTCGATCCAGGCCCGCACCTGGGCCGGCTTCCAGTTCGGGTGGGCTCCGACCAGCAGCGCGGCGAGGCCGGAGACGTACGGGGCGGCGAAGCTGGTGCCGTTGTCCACGCACTGGCCGCCCCCGGGCACGGTGGACAGCATGTCGACGCCGGGCGCGGCGACCTTCACGAAGCCGCCGTACTGGGAGAAGGGCGCCCGCTCGTTGTTGCGGTCGGAGGCGCCGACGGCCAGCACGGTCGGGAAGGCGCCCGGGTAGGTGTCGCCCTCCTTGCCGTCGTTCCCGGTGGAGGCGACCACCACGGCCCTGTTCTCCTCGGCGTACTCGACGGCGGCCTTCAGCTCCTGGTAGCCGCCGAACCGGGCGTCGCCCGCCCCGCGCACGTCCTGGGAGATGTTGATGACCTTGGCGCCGCGCCTGACCGCCTCCCTGATCGCCGTGACCAGGGTGGAGACGTCGCCGTTGCCGTCGCTGTCGTTCTGCCGGATCGACAGGATCCGGGCGTCGGGAGCCAGCCCGACGAAGCCGGTGGTCTTGCTGGGCCGGGCGGCGATGATGCCGGCCACCTTGGTGCCGTGGCCGACCGGGTCCTCGGTGGAGCTGCCCTGGATCGCTTCCTTGGTCTCCCGGTTGACCAGCAGGTTCGGGCCCGCGTCGAGCTTGCCGGACAGCTGCGGGTTGCCGTTGTCCACCCCGGTGTCGATGACCGCGACCGTCACGCCCGCGCCGGTGGTCTTCCCGTCCTGCCACAGCTCGTTCAGCAGCAGGCGCTGCAGCGACCACGGCACGGTCTGCACGTCGGGCGCGGGCTTGGGGCAGTCGCCGGCCGCGGCCAGGCCGGGCCCGCTGTCGGCGTACGCCGGGGCGGCGAGCGGGCCGCCCAGCACCGCGAGCGCGGCGATCGCCGCGGCCGCCTTCCGGTACCCGTGTCGGGTCACCCTGCCACCCCTCATGTCGTCCACCCTTGCCGCGCGCCGGGGGCGGGTGCCCGGAATCCGGGTACCCGCCCCCTGTCGTTCCCTACGGAACCCGAACGTCAGCCCCAGAGCTTGGCGTTGGCGTCCTCGGTGGTCCGGTAGCTCTGCGCGGCGTTCTCGAGCGAGGTCGCGATCTGCGCGCAGACCTGCTGGAGGTCGTTGGCCTTGGCGTCCCACTTGGCCTGGTGGGCCTGGTAGCCCTGCTGGGCCGCACCCTGCCAGCTGGAGGCGATGCGGGTCACGTTGCCCTTGAGGTCGTTCAGCAGGTGGTCGATGCGGCTCGCCGAAGCCTTGACCTCCTCGGCCGCCTGGTGAACGGTCTGGAAGTTGACGAGGATGTGTTCGGACACGTTGTCTCCCTTACGAGGATGAGGAGCACCGCGCGGTCAGCGGCGGGCGCTCCGCAGAGCGGTGGAGCGGGACAGAACGGCGGTCGGCGCAGGTGCGGCGATCAGCGCGGATGCGGTGATCAGCCCTGGGCCGAGGAGAACATCGCCTTCTGCTCCTCTTCGGTGCTCGCGTAGTGCTTGGTGGTCATCTCGATCGCGTGCTTGATCGCGTTGAGCGACTCCTTGAGGCTCGCGATGTCCTCGTTGACCCGGTTCTGCAGGTTCGTGTAGGCCGTCGCGGCCTGGCCCTGCCAACCGCTGGTGATGCCGGTGACCGTGCTGATCAGCTTGTTCTTCTCAGCCTCGATCTTGCCGATGGCCTCTTCGATCTGCTTGGCGAAGGCCAGCATCTCCTGCGCGGTCATCGTGAACTGACCCTGAGCCATGCTCCACGTCCCCCATGAGACAACATTTGCGTGTACGGAGGGCCCAGCGGGCCGACCGTCGCATCACCTGTGTGATGTCCAGCAGCACTGTAGTCGGCACACGCAACTCACCCAACACCGATCATCGAGTAGTTACCAGACCATGACACTGGGGCCAATTCGGTTGCCGCGCTTGGCCGATCAGGCGTTCTGCGGCTGGGTGGCGCTCTTCGCCGTCAGCGGCGGACCGGCCGGAACCAGGTTCGACCACTCCTTCGGCACCGGCAGCGGCTGGACCCCCTGGTAGCCCAACCTCGCCTGGTTGCCGCCGGGTTCGTCCTGCTGCTGCCCCGGCTCCTGGGACGGCGCCCCGGGGGTCGGCGTGGCGGTGGGCTGCGGCGCCGACGGCTTCGGGGAGCCGCTCTGGCCGGGCTGCGGCGAGGCCGCGGGGCGCTGGCCGCCGTCACCGTTGGACGGGACGGAGTAGCGCAACCCGGTCTCGGTGATCAGGAAGTCGGTCCCGGAGCCGGCGGCCGCGTTGTCCATCGAGCGGTAGAACAGCCCGTGACCGGGGGTCACGTACGCCGCCCCGGCACCGTTGTTGTACGGCGCGGGGTACGAAGTCCCGGCCCAGACGCTGCGCTTGGCGGTGCTGCCGTCCGCGGCGACACCGTCGTAGGTGCTGCACACGACCATCCGGGCGTCCTGGCGGTCCTGCCAGTTGTTCACCGGCGCGCCGGTCTTCAGCGGCCAGTCCGGGGCGGTGCCCTTCAGCGGGACGTCGCCACCCCACTGGGCGTTGTCGGCCGGGGTCATCTCGTCGCTGCGCGGCTTCTTGTCCTGGTCGTACTTGTAGAGCATCTGGTACGCCGGGTTCTGCCGGATCAGCTCCGCCTGGAACGGGGTGACCAGGAAGAGCTGGTCCTTGCCGACCACGTAGTGGCGGTCCTGGTAATGCACCAGCCGGCCGATCCGACGGTCGGCCGGGTTGCTCAGCTCCACCTTGGAGTTGGCGCCCTGACTGTCGGCGACCGCCTCGACCTGCGGGAAGGTGATCGGGGTGGCGTTCACCAGGGTGTCCAGCCAGTCCCGCTTGACCCGCTGCGGCACCGCGTTGGGCCCGAACACCGCGGTGACCAGCGCCTTGCGCTCCTTGTCGTCCGACTGCGGCGAGCCGATCGGGTGCTTGCGCCCCTGCGCGTCGACCACGAACAGCGCGGCGCCCCCGCCGGCCGGCTGACCCGGCGCCGGCGCGGCCGAGATCTGCTGCTCGTCGGCCTGCTGCACCAGCATCAGCTGGTCCGGGCCGAGCATCCGGTCCTTGGCCGCCAGCGCCGCCGCATCCGCTCCGGCCGCCACGAACACCGCCTGGTTGACCGTCTCCTGCTTGTCGTCCGAGCCCGGGCGGTCGCACACCGCCCACTTCATCGGCTTGCTGGCGTTGTCCGTGGTCGGCAACTTGTCCGGCGCGTAGGGGATCCCGATCGTCGGCCCGTGGTTGGGGTAGCGGTCGAGCACCCCGTCGTCCACCACCACGACCTTGGCGCCCGCCGGCAGCACCAGCCGCGCCGAGGACATGTTGAGCACCTGGTGCAGCCGCTTGGTCTTCTGGTCCTGGTCGGTGAGCACCACGTACCGGGTGGTCGACTGCTTGCCCTGGATGATGTTCTTGCCGTCGTCCCACTTCACCGGCGCGCTCGGTTTGAAGACCCCCCAGATCCCGAACCCGGCCACGAACACGGCCCCGGCCAGCACACTCGGCAGCACCGCCTTCACCGGACGCGGCGCGTCCTCGTCGCTGCCGCCGCCGGCGGGCAGCAGGAAGGCGCCCACCGTGCGCTTGCGGGCGAAGGTGTACGCGTTCAGCTCGTCCCGGCGCGATGCCATACCTCGTCGTCCCCCTAGTCAGACGTCGTCGGGCCTCCTCGGACCGACCTGCCCCGTGGTCACCCGCCGGGCACGAACCGGCGCGAACCCTCTACGATGCGGCAGCAGACGGTGAGTACGGTACGGGTACGGTCCGCGACACAGCCAGCCGGGCCGCGACAACGGATCAGAGAGGGCCACCGGGGGATGCCAAGCCAGACCGCTCCAGGACGCCGCCGCAGCGCGGGCGGCGGGAGGCCGCGCCGGGCCGGCCGGGCGCAGCGCAGCGCGCCGCCGACCGGGACGGGAACGGGGACCGGACCCGCGAGCACGGAACCGCAGCCGACCGGCACCGTGGGCGGCGGCGCCGTCCAGGTGCGGGTCAACCCCCGACCGGGGCTGCTGGGCGGGCGGTTGAAGCTCCAGCAGCTCGTCCTGGTCGAGGTCGCGGCGGCCCTGGTCGCGGTCGGCTGGACGATCAGCCGCACGGTCGCGGCCGGCTTCGGCGCGGTCGCGCTGGTGCTGGTCCTGCTCGCGCTCGTCCCGGTGCGCGGCCGCACCGTCCCCGAGCTGCTGCTGGTCCGCGCCGCCCTCAAGTCCCGCCGCAGGCAGGCCAGGACGCTGCTGCCGCCGGCCGGCACCGACCCGGCGCTGGCGCCGGCCCTGGAGCTCGAACCGGGTCTGCGCACCTGCACCCACGCCACCGAGGCCGAGTTCGGCGGCCGCCCGGTCCGCCGGGAGACCGGCATGGTCGGCGACGGGACCTTCCTCAGCTCGGTGCTGCTCGTCCAGGCCAAGGACCAGCCGCTGCGCCCGGCGCGCACCGCCCTGCCGCTGCCGCTGGACGTGATCTGCTCGGCGCTCACGGTCGACGACATCACCCTGGAGTCGGTGCAGCTGGTCCAGCACACCCAGCCCGCCCCGGCCCAGCACCTGCCCGACCAGTCACTGGCCGCCCGTGCCTACCGCGAGCTGCCGGACGGCACCGCCACCCCCGGGCTGCGGCTGACCTGGATCGCCCTGAAGCTCGACCCGGAGCGCGCGGCGACCGCCGTCCGGGCCCGCGGCGGCGGCGAGGAGGGCGCCCGCAAGGCGCTGCAGCGGGTCACCGACCAGCTGGCCGGCCGGCTCAACAGCGCCGGCTTCAACGCGACCGTGCTGGACGAGCGCGAGCTGATCGCCGCGCTGGCCATCTCCACCTGCGCCAACCCGATCGCGGTGGCCGGCCGCCAGGGCACCGGCAGCGGCGGCGGCACCACCCGCCGCACCCAGGAGGGCAACCGGTTCTGGCGGATCGACGACCGCTGGCACACCACCTACTGGATCTCCCGCTGGCCGCAGCTGAGCCGCCCCGGCGGCGCCCCCGGCCGGATCGCCGCGCCGGACCTGGTCAACCTGATCACCGGCTCCCCGGCCCTCGCCAGCACCTTCAGCCTGACCGCCGGGCACGGCACCGGCGGCTCGGTGACGGTCAGCGGGCACCTGCGGGTGACCGGCCGCAACGAGAGCGAGGTCGGCGACATCGGCCGCCTGGTGGAGACCCGGGCCCAGAACACCGGGCTCGGCCTCGTCCGGCTCGACCTGGAGCAGGCCCCCGGCATGCTCGCCACCCTGCCACTCGGAGGGGCCTCCTGATGGCGTACCAGACCTACCCCACCGCCGGACCGCAGCCCGGCGCCGAGCAGCGCCGGGCCCGGCCGCGGATCCTGCCCGGCTTCGGGCTGCGCGGCCCGCGCCGGGAGAAGCACGTGCTGGAGCCCGCCGACCTCGCGGCGCTGGCCTTCCCCGTCGGCGACGACGGCGTGGTGATCGGCGTCGACCCGCAGGGGCTGCCCGCGGTGCTCGGCCTGTTCCGCCCGACCTCGTACGACCTGGTGCTCGTCGGCGGCATGTGGACGGCTCAGGTCATCGCGCTGCGGGCGGCCGCGATCGGCGCCCGGGTCGCGGTGGAGACCGCCCGCGGACAGCTGTGGGGCCCGATGGCCCAGGCGGCCGGCGGCGGCCAGCCGTGCGTGACGATCCACCAGGTCGGCCGACTCGGCCCGCAGGGCGCCTCGGTGGCCTCGCCGGTCCTGGTGGTGCGCGACCTCGGCGCCCGCCCGCCGCGCAGCCGGCTCTCCGCCGCACCCTGGCAGACCACCCTGACGCTGCTGCCCTACCTGGGCCCGAACGCCTCCCGGGTGCTGAACGCGGCCGACCTGGTCGGTGTGCAGCGGATCTCGCCGCAGGAGGCGGAACTGACCGGCCGGGTGCTGTCGCTGCCGCCGGAGGACGTGGCCGCGCTTCCCACCCTCGGCGACGACCTCACCCTGTGGGCGACCCGGATGCGGCGACAGTACGTACGGGCCGTGGCCGGGCAGGCCGAACAGCAGGTGCTCGGCGGGCCGCGCCGGATGGACTGAGCGCCGGCTCGCCGCACCGGGCGGGCCGGCGGGGAAGCGAAGCCGCCTTCAGCGGGGGTTGCCGTACGGCCTAGTCTTTGATGCGGCAACGGCACCGCTGAACAAGCGGCGGCGAACACGAGGGAGCCAGAGTGAGCAGCGATCGGGACGGCGTCTACGTCGGCGACAACGCGGCGGAGGACGACGACGACTGGTCGGACGCGCCTGACTACACTCCCCCGTCCTGGTACGTGCAGACCGAGCCCGCGGGGGCTTCCGGCGCGGCCGCGCCGGCCGCTTCCGCACCGGCCTCCCCCGCTCCGGCCGAGGTCGGCGCACCGGTGCCCACCGTCGTTCCGGGGCAGGCCCAGCAGGCTCCGGTGCAGCAGCAGGCCCACGCCCCGGTGCCCGGCCAGGCCGCCGCCCCGGCGGCCGAGGCCGCGCCGACCGCCACTCCCGTCGCCCCCGTTCCGGCGCCCGCTGCCACGCCCGCCGCGCCGGTCCCGCCGGTGCAGGCCGAGGCGCAGCACGTCCCGTTCCCGGTTGCCGCCCCGGTCCCGCCGGTCGCCGAGCAGCCGCAGGCCGGCGCCCCGGTCTGGCCGACGCCGGAGGCCGCGGCGCAGCAGCCCGTAGCGCAGCCGTACCCGGCGGCGGGGCCCGCAGCGGCGGCGCAGCCGGGGCAGCCCGTCCAGCCGCAGAACTTCGCGCAGCCGCCGGTCCAGCAGGCCCCGCCGCAGCACCCCCAGGACCCCCAGGGCCCGCCGGCGGGCTGGGACCCGCAGGCCGCGTGGGCCGCCCAGCAGGCTCAGCACGCCCAGCAGCCCGTCGCCCCCCAGCAGCCGGGCCCGCAGGCCCAGCCCGGCCAGCCGCAGCCCGGCCCGGTGGACCCGCGCCAGGGCGGCTGGCCGCAGCCCGTCGCGTACCAGCAGCCGGCCCAGCCGCAGCCCGGCCCGCAGGCCCAGCCCGGCCAGCCGCTGCCCGGCCAGCCGTTGCCGGGGCACCCCGGGCAGCCGTGGCAGCAGCCGCAGGCCCCGCAGCCCAGCGCCTTCCAGCAGGCCGCCGCCCCGCAGCAGACCGCGCACGGCGCACCGCTCGGCTACACCGCGGCCGTCGAGCTGTCCTCGGACCGGCTGCTGCGCAGCCAGCCCAAGCAGCAGCGCCAGCAGCCGCGCTTCCAGTTCGGCGGCAAGGCCGCGGCGGCCGAGAAGGCCCGCAAGCTGGAGATCATCCGCACCCCGGTGCTGAGCTGCTACCGGATCGCCGTGATCAGCCTCAAGGGCGGCGTCGGCAAGACCACGACCACCACCGCGCTCGGCGCGACCCTGGCCAGCGAGCGCCAGGACAAGGTGATCGCGATCGACGCCAACCCGGACGCCGGCACCCTGGGCCGCCGGGTCAAGCGCCAGACCGGCGCGACCATCCGCGACCTGGTGACGGCCATCCCGCACCTGCGCAGCTACATGGACATCCGTCAGTTCACCTCGCAGGACCTGAACTCGGGCCTGGAGATCCTGGCCAACGACGTGGACCCGGCGGTCTCGACCACCTTCAACGACTCGGACTACCGCCAGGTGATCGACGTGCTGGGCCGCCAGTACCCGATCATCCTGACCGACTCCGGCACCGGCCTGCTGTACAGCGCGATGCGCGGGGTGCTGGACCTGGCCGACCAGCTGATCATCGTCTCCACCCCCAGCGTGGACGGCGCCTCCAGCGCCTCGACCACCCTGGACTGGCTCTCCGCGCACGGCTACGCCGACCTGGTGCAGCGCAGCATCACGGTGGTCTCCGGGGTGCGCGAGACCAGCAAGATGATCAAGGTCGAGGACATCGTCGCCCACTTCCAGACCCGCTGCCGCGGCGTGATCGTGGTGCCGTTCGACGAGAGCCTGGCGGCCGGCGCCGAGGTCAACCTCGACATGATGCGGCCCAAGGTCCGGGAGGCCTACTTCGAGCTGGCCACCCTGGTCGGCGAGGACATCGTCCGGGCCCAGCAGGCCGCCGCCCAGCAGGCCGGCTGGCAGCAGCAGGCCCAGCCGCAGCCCGGCTACCCGCAGCCGTACGCCGACCCGCGGCAGCCCCAGCCCTACCCGCAGCAGGCGGGCCAGCCCGCCCCCGGGGCGCCGTGGGCCCCGCAGCCCGGCCAGGCCCCGCCGCCCCCGCCCGGGTACGGCTACCCGCAGCAGCCCGCTCCCGGGGCGCCCTGGCCGCAGCAGCCGGGCCCGGGCTACGGCTACCCGCCGCAGGCACCCCAGCAGTGAGACGGCGGAAGGGGCCCACCGACACCCGGTCGGTGGGCCCCTTCCGGCGTCCCGGCGCTCAGACGCCGTCGGTCAGCTCGCGGGCCCGCTTGACGTCGTCGGCCATCCGGTCCAGCAGCGCGTCGATGGAGTCGAACTTCTCCATCCCGCGCAGGTAGGCCAGGAAGTCCACGGCCACGTGCATCCCGTACAGGTCCAGGCCGACCCGGTCGATGGCGTACGCCTCCACAGTGCGGGCGGTGCCGTCGAAGGTCGGGTTGGTACCGACCGAGATCGCCGCCGGCATCCTCTCGCCGTCCGCCGTCAGCCAGCCCGCGTACACGCCGTCGGCCGGGATCGCGCTGTGCGGCACGGTCTCGACGTTGGCGGTCGGGTAGCCCAGCTCACGGCCGCGCTGCGCGCCGCGCACCACCACGCCCTCGACCCGGTGCGGGCGGCCCAGCACCTCGTTGGCGCCGGCCATGTCCCCGGTCTCCACCAGCCGGCGGGTCAGGCTGGAGGAGAACGGCTCGCCGTCCCCGGCCGTGCCGCACACCTGGAGGTCGACCACCTCGACCTCGAAGTCGTCCGCCCGGCCCAGCTCGCCGAGCAGCGCGACGTCCCCGGCCGCCCGGTGCCCGAAGCGGAAGTTGGGGCCCTCGATGACGACCCGCGCGTGCAGGGCGTCCACCAGCACCTGCCGGACGAAGGCCTCCGGGGACTCCTGGGAGAACTCGGTGGTGAACGGCAGCACCAGCACCGCGTCCACGCCCAGCTCCGCAATCAGCTCGGCGCGGCGCGGGTGCGGCGCGAGCAGCGGCGGGTGGCTGCCCGGGCGGATGACCTCGCGCGGGTGCGGGTCGAAGGTCACCACGACCGCGGGGATGCCGAGTTCGCGGGCCCGCTCGACCGCCCGCCCGATGATCAGCTGATGTCCGCGGTGCACCCCGTCGAACGAGCCGATGGTGACGACGCTGCGTCCCCAGTCCCCGGGGATCTCCTCCAGGCCACGCCAGCGCTGCACCTGACCGCTCCTTGTTCCGTACGGTGCGTACCCTCTGTACGCTCAAACGCTCAAAACCCGAACCCCTATAGCGTGCCATGCGCCTGCCCCGGCTCAGGCACCGGAATACGGGTTGAGCCCGCCGAGGGCCCCGTCGACCGCCCGGGCACGGCCCGCCCGGCCTCCTCGGCGGCGTACCGCGCGTCCCGTCCGGCCGCCGCCAGGGCCCGCATCCGGGCCGGCCGGGGGTCGTCCTGGGCGGTCGGCGCGGCACCGGACGGCCACCGGGCGAGCAGCCGGGCGAAGGCCGCCGACCACCCGGCGCAGCGCACCAGCAGCTCGTCCGCGCCCGGCAGCCCCTGGGTGGCCCTGGCCAGCACCACCCGGGCCCGGGCCGGGTCCTCGGCCGCGCAGTGCTCGGCGAGCCGCTCCACGACGGCGGTCAGCACCGCCGGGTCGGTCTCGGTGGCGAGCAGGGCGTCCAGCAGCTCGCGGCGCAGCGCGTCCGCCGCCGGGTCGGCCACCGGGACGGACAGCGCCTCGGCGAACGGCCGCCGGACCGCCGCGCTGCGGTCGGCCAGCGCGGCGCCGAGCAGCATCCTCAGCTCCGGCCGGCCGCCCGGGCCGACGGCGGCGGGCCGGGCCAGCCGACGGCCGAGGTAGTCGACGGCGACCGGACCGGCCAGCGCCGGGTTCCCGCGCAGCAGCCCGGCGGCCAGCTCGGCGCCCCGCCGCAGGGCCGCCGGGGCGGTGGCGTCGGCCAGCACCCGCAGCGTCTCGGCGGGGGCCGCGCCGGGGGCGCCCGCCCGGTCGGCGAGCGCGGCCAGGACGGGTTCCGGGTCGCTCTCCAGGGCCGGGCCGAGCGCCCTCGGGGTGAGGAAGGCGTCGCCACCGGCCCGGAACCGGGCGAGCGCGGCCGGCAGGTACTCGGCCCTGGTCACCGGATCGCCGACCAGCAGCGCCAGCGCCGCCCCGTACAGACCGGGCTCGTCCTCGCGGGCGAGCAGGGTCAGCGCGGTGTACCGCAGCAGCTCGACCCCGGCACCGGAGGCGTACGGGGAGGTCCGCAGCGCGTGCACGGCGGCCGCGACGTGCCGCTCGGGCCGCCGGTCGTGGCTCCAGCGGTCCACCGCGCGGCAGAGCGCGGACGGCTCCTCGGCGGCCAGCACGGTGAGCAGCGCGTCCGCCCGCGGGTGCGCGGCGGCCGCCAGCGCGTCGGCCAACTCGTCCAGGGCGAGCCGGCGGTGGGCGTGCAGCAGGTCGTGGGCGAGGTCGGCCGTCGTGCGCCCGGGGCGCCCCGGCAGGCCGTGCGCGTCCTCGAACCAGGCGCAGAGCAGCGGGAACACCGCGACCGGGTCGGCGCGCAGCCGCTCTGCCACCACGGCGAGGAAGCGCTGCCCGGGGCCGTCGGCGGGCACCAGGCGGCGCAGCAGGGCGAGTTCGGTCTCGACGGGCAGGCCGAGGCCGGTCCAGAAGGCCGGGCCGAAGCGGCCGAGTCCGGCCGCCGGGAGCGCCACCGCACCGGCCGCGCCCGCCCGTTCGGCGATCCGGGACGCCAACTGGTCGAGCAGGGCCAGGTGTTCGGAGCGGTCCGGGCTGGCGGCGAGGCCCGCGGCGAGCAACCGGGCCGCCCACCAGGCGGGTTCGCTGCCCGGCGGGCGCAGGTCGAGGGCGCGCCAGATCCGGTGCAGCCACGGGTCCAGGGCGCCGGCGCCCCAGGTCTCCGCCACCCGGCGCAGTGCGGCGGCGACCGGACCGATCCGGTGCCGGGCGACGGCGTTCGCCCCGGCCGGCTCCCCCGCCGGGTGGCCGCCGGGCTCCCGCGCCTCGTCGGCGGGCCACGGCGGGGTGTCCTCGGCCTCGCCGAGCAGCAGCCGCAGCGCCGCGTCCAGGTCCAGGTGCCGGCCCTGCAGCCAGTCCGCGAACTCCCCGTGCGCGAAGCGGAATCCGGGCCCGGCCGGGACGAACAGGCCCTCGGCGAGCACCGCCGTGGCCCAGCCGCCCTCGACCGGGAACAGCTCCTCGAAGACGGCCCGGTCCAGCCCGCCGCCCGACCGGTCGCCGAGCATCCGCCGGGCCGCCTCGTGCACCCGTCCGGCCACCGCCGCCGCGAGCCGGCGCACCCGGCGGTGCCGCGGCCCGCCCTGGCGCACCGCGCCCCGCCGGTGGGCGCCCGGGCGGCGCGGCCGGCCGTCCTCGGCCAGCCGCTGGGCCACCCGCAGGCAGCGCAGGTCCAGGACGGCGCCGAACAGTTCGCTCCGGCGCACCGGCCCGTCGTGCAGCCCCTGCGCCCACAGCTCTCCGGCCAGCCGGACGGCCAGCGGGTGCCGGGCGTCCTCGGCGGCGGCCGGGTGGCCCGGCGGCAGCCCGTACCGGCGGCGCACCCGCTCGGCCGCCTCGGGGGGCAGCGGGCCGAGCCGCTGCCCGGCCAGGCTCGGCCCGCCCGCGCCGCGGCCGTCCATCCGCACGGTGGGGGCGCTGCCCAGGTCACCGTCCGGGTGCGGCTCCTGCGCGCGCCGGGGGCCCGGGGTGCCGTTCCCCCAGGTCTCGGCCGCAAGCAGCTCCCACAGCTCCTCCCCGCAGGCCGTCACCAGCCTGGCCCCGCAGCCGGTCAGCCACTGCCCGGCGCCGCGCAGCCAGCGGGCGTCCACCGGCAGCGGGGCCTCCTCGGGGCCGTCCAGGACCACCAGCAGCGGCCGGCCGGCCGCCGCGCACAGCGTCGCCACCGGCTCGGGCGCGGGCGCCGGGGTGCCGAGGACGGCCGCCGCGGCGGCCAGCGCGCGTTCCACCGGTTCGGCGAGCGAGCGGTCCCCGGCGCGCAGGTCGGCGCCGCGCAGCCAGAGGGTGGGCAGCGGGTGGGCGCCGCCGGTGCGGCGGGCGGCCAGCGCGGCCAGTTCGGTGGTGCGCCCGCTGCCGGGGGCGCCGACCAGCGCGGTGACGGTCGCGACCGGCTCGTCCCCGGCCAGGCCGTCCGGCCGGTCCACCCGGTCGGCGGCCAGGTGGGGCAGCCGGCCCGGTCCGGCGCCGGCGGCCGCCACCTGGGCGGCGGTCAGCCGCAGCACCCCGGCCAGGTTGAGCGCCGGGCCGTAGCCGGGCACCGCCGCAGCGTTGCTCGCCAGCAGCCCGGCCAGCACCTCGGCGGCGCCCGTTCCACCCGGAGGGCCGTCCCCGACCGCCGCCGCGCCCACCGGCACGGCCGGCAGTGCCCCGCCGTGCCGGGGCCCGCGCAGGGCGGGCGCGGCCAGGGCGACCACGGCCCCGCTGCGGGCGTCCAGCACCGGCGAGCCGGCCGGCACCGCGACCCCGCCGACCACCGGCACGTCCAGCAGCAGCACCCCGGCCGACCGGTGCCCGCCGTACGCCGCGCCGGCGACCCCGAGCAGTCCGCAGCGCAGCGCGACCACCCGTCCGTCCTCCCCCGCCAGCGCGGGCAGCAGCACCTCGGGCCCGGCGGCGACGGCGGCCAGCGGCAGCGGCGGCACCGGCAGCCCGCCGACCGCCTCGGTGCGCAGCAGAGCCAGCCCGTGCCCGGGCAGCGGCAGCACGGCGTCCGGGCCGAGCACCCTGGTCTGCCCGCCGGGGGTGTGCAGGACGACCCGGTCCAGTCCGGCCACACTCTCGTGCGCCGTCAGCACGACCCCCTGCGGGTCGGCGACGAACCCCAAGCCGTGCAGCCGGCCGTTGAGGTCGCGGATCCGCAGCAGGTACCGCCCCGGATCGCCCTCCGGAAAACCCGGCATCTCGTGCCCCCTCGGCCGTCGCTCGCCCGCTGCCCGGAGCCTGCCCGCCGAGGTGCCCGCCCGACCGCGCCCGCGCCGCTCACCACGGGCGTTCACTCCGCGCGCTCCCTCGTGCGGGTGAACGACGTCCGGGAACGGCGGAGCCCCCGTCGGGGTGACTCCCGACGGGGGCTCCGAACGGCGACCGGACCGTCAGCCGACGACCGGACCGTCAGCCGACGAAGACCGCGACCGGCTTCGCCTGCCCGCCCTGCTCCTCGACCAGCGCCAGGAAGCGCCCGTCCGGCCCGAACACCGCGATCGGCCCGTCCACGCCCATCCCGGGCGCCTTCAGCCGGGCGCCGTGCGACAGCTTCTGTGCCGAGGCCTCGTCCAGGTCCCAGCGCGGGAAGGCGGCGGCCGCGGCCTCGGCGATCGGCAGCACCTCCAGCGGCTTGGCGGACTCGCCGGTGACCTCGGCCTCCAGCTGCTCCAGGGTGCGCGCCGACTCCACCCCGTACGGCCCGACCTTGGTGCGCCGCAGCGCCGTCAGGTGCCCGCCGACGCCCAGCCCGGCGCCCAGGTCCCGGGCCAGCGCCCGGATGTAGGTGCCGGAGGAGCACTCGACGGTGACGTCCAGGTCGATCACCGGGGTGCCGTCCTCGGCGACCGCCGCGCGCTGCTCGTGCACGCTGAAGGAGTAGATCGTGGTCGGCCGGGCCGCGAGCTCGAAGTCCTCGCCCTCGCGGACCCGGGCGTACGAGCGCTTGCCGTCGATCTTGATCGCGCTGACCTTGGACGGCACCTGCATGATCTCGCCGGTGAGCGCCGCGATCCCGGCGTCGATCGCCTCCCGGGTGACGGCGTCGGCCGGGGTCGAGGCGGTCACCTCGCCCTCGCGGTCGTCGGTGACGGTGGTCTGGCCGAGCCGGATGGTCGCCTCGTACGTCTTGGCGGTGAGCATCAGGTGGCCGAGCAGCCGGGTGGCCCGCTCGACGCCGATCACCAGTACGCCGGTGGCCATCGGGTCCAGGGTGCCGGCGTGCCCGACCTTCCGGGTCCCGGCCAGCCACCGCAGCTTGGCGACGACCCCATGCGACGTGATGCCCTCGGGCTTGTCGACGATCACCAGGCCGTCCGGGCCGGTGCCTTTGCGCTTCATCGGGTTCTTTCTCTCAACAACATCAGCGGAGACGATCAACGTACCGGTCTCAGCGCGCCCCGGAACCGCTCGACCACCGCGACCACGTCCTCCCGGACGCTGAATCCGGCCGCGTAGACGTGCCCCCCGCCGCCCAGTTCGGCACAGGCCGCCGCGACGTCCACCGCCCCCTTGGAACGCGAGGAGCCGCGCAGCGTGCCGTCCGGGTCCTGCTTGAGCACCAGCGCCACCTCGGCCTCGGCCGGGCGGCGCAGGATGTCGATCAGTCCCTCGATCTCCTCGACCGTGACGCTGAACAGCGCGAGGTCCTGGTACGGCACCCAGGTCCACACCAGGCCCAGCCCGTCCGCCGCCTCCGGCTCGTAGACGGCCCGGTCGAGCGCGCCGGCGAGCACCTTGAGGTAGCCGAAGGAGGAGGTGTCCCACAGCTGCCGGGAGATCAGGTCGTGCCGGATGCCGGTGGCCAGCAGCCGGCCGGCCAGCTCGTGGGTGGCGGGCGTGGTGGCCCGGTACTTGAACGAACCGGTGTCCGTGGCGACACCGGTGTAGAGGCAGGTGGCCAGCTCCTGGTCGAGCACCACGCCGAGCCTGCGCAGCAGTTCGTCGACCAGCACGGCGGTGGCCGGCGCGGTCGGGTCGATCAACTGGTGGGTGCCGAAACCCGGGTTGGAGGCATGGTGGTCGAACACCACCAGGACGGGCGCGGCGAAGGCCTTGTCGCGGAGCAGGCCGAGCCGGCTCTCCGCGGCCACGTCGAAGCAGAGCACCAGTTCGGGCACGTCCGGCACCTCGCCGGCCGGCACGATCAGCTCCTGGCCGGGCAGGAAGGCCAGCGACTCGGGCACGATCTGCGGGTCGTCGCCGAAGGAGACCCGCACCCGCTTGCCGAGCGCGCGCAGCGCCAGCGCGGCCGCCAGCGAGGAGCCCAACGCGTCGCCGTCCGGGCAGATGTGGCAGATCAGGTCGATCGAACGGGCCCGCCCGATCTCCGCCACCACCTGCTGCCAGAGCAGCTCGAACCCGCTCTCCTCGGTGCGCGGGCCCGGGAGTGCCGCGAGGGCACCCTCCACCGTGCTGGTGGAGGACGCCCCCGTGGTCGATCCGGCTCGCGAGGCGACCCGCGCCGGCTCACCCGCCATGACTACTCGTCCTCGTCGTCACGCTCGGACGCCGGAACCCGGTACGGGTCCGCGTCGCCGGCGTAGCTCGCCCCCGCGGCCTGGGTGCGCACGGCGGCGTCCGAGGTGCGGGCCCGGTCGAGCAGGTCGTCGATGTTCCGGGCGTTGTCCGGCAGCGCGTCCGCGACGAAGGTCAGCGTCGGGGTGAAGCGCACCCCGATCTTGCCGACCTCGGAGCGGATCACGCCCTTGGCGCTCTCCAGCGCGGCCGCGGTGGCCTCGCGCTCGGTCTCGTCACCGAAGACGGTGTAGAAGACGGTGGCCTCGCGCAGGTCTCCGGTCACCCGGGTGTCGGTGATGGTCACGAACCCCAGGCGGGGGTCCTTGATCCGCCGCTCCAGGGTCTGGGCGACGACCACCTGGATGCGGTCGGCGAGCTTGCGCGCCCTTGCGGTGTCGGTCACGTTGCCTCCTCGTGCAGTGGGCCCGGTACCCGGGCGAGCTGCGCACCCGTCGGGGCCCACGCCCCAAAGTACCGGCCCGCGCCCGGCCTTGCGGGCGCTCTCGGTCCTGATCCGTGTGAGAACGGCGACTTCCGCCAGCCGGCTCCACGGTCCTCATTCGTCGTCGTCGTTGTGGTACCGCCTCCTCGTGGAGAGGAGTTGCACCTCGGGGCGGCCGGCGACCAACCGCTCACAGCTGTCCAGGACCTCGGTGACGTACCCGGCTTCGCCGGATACCACCGCGAGGCCGATCTCGGCCCGGCGGTGCAGGTCCTGGTTCCCGGTTTCGGCAGCGCACACGCTGTACTTGCGCTGCAGTTCGGCCACGATGGGCCGCACGATCGAACGCTTCTCCTTGAGCGAGTGGACGTCGCCCAGCAGCAGGTCGAAGGTGAGTGTTCCCACGAACATGTGTGACAGGTCTCGCCGACCTGGAAGGCCTCGGGGGCAGCCCGGAACCGGGCTGGCGCCACTGTTTCTGACTACTCCCGGACCCTACACAGCGAGACCGGGGCCGGTCGACGGAAATACCACCCGTCGACCGGCCCCGGCTGACACCGACTAGGCGCGCGGCTTCTCGCGCATCTCGTAGGTCTCGATGATGTCCTCGACCTTGATGTCGTTGAACGACCCCAGGGTGACACCGGCCTCGAAGCCCTCGCGGACCTCGGTCGCGTCGTCCTTGAAGCGGCGCAGACCCTCGATGGTGAGGCTCTCCGCCACGACCTTGCCGTCGCGGATGAGGCGGGCCTTGGCGTTGCGGCGGATGATGCCGTCGCGGACCAGGACACCGGCGATGTTGCCGAACTTGGAGGAGCGGAAGACCTCGCGGATCTCCGCGGCGCCGAGGCGCACCTCCTCGTACTCCGGCTTGAGCATGCCCTTGAGGGCGTTCTCGATCTCCTCGATCGCCTGGTAGATGACCGAGTAGTACCGGACGTCCACGCCTTCCTTGTCGGCCGCGGCACGCGCACGGCCTTCGGCGCGCACGTTGAAGCCGATGATGATGGCGTCCGAACCCATCGCCAGGTCCACGTCGGACTCGGTGATGGCACCCACACCGCGGTGCAGGACCCGGAGCTCGACCTCCTCGCCCACGTCCAGCTTGACGAGGGCATCCTCGAGGGCTTCCACCGAACCGGAGACGTCACCCTTGATGATGAGGTTGAGCTGCTCGATGGAGCCGGCGGCGATGGCCTTGTCCAGGTCCTCCAGGGACACCCGGACGCGACGCTGCGCGAAGGCGGCGTTACGGTCGCGGGCCGAGCGCTTCTCGGCGATCTGACGGGCGGTGCGGTCCTCGTCGACGACGATGAAGCTGTCGCCGGCGCGGGGCACCGAGGTCAGACCGAGCAGCAGCACCGGGCGGGACGGGCCGGCCTCGGTGAGGTTGTTGCCGTTCTCGTCCAGCATGGCGCGGACGCGACCGTAGGCGTCGCCCACGACGATCGAGTCGCCGACGCGGAGCGTACCGCGCTGCACGAGCACGGTCGCCATGGCGCCGCGGCCCTTGTCCAGGTGCGCCTCGATGGCGATACCCTGCGCGTCCTGCTCGGGGTTGGCCCGCAGGTCCAGCGAGGCGTCCGCGGTCAGGACCACGGCCTCCAGCAGCTGGTCGATGTTCAGGCCCTGGCGCGCGGAGATGTCGACGAACATGGTGTCGCCGCCGTACTCCTCGGCCACCAGACCGAACTCGGTCAGCTGACCGCGGACCTTGGTCGGGTCGGCGCCCTCGACGTCGATCTTGTTGACGGCGACCACGATCGGCACACCGGCGGCCTTGGCGTGGTTCAGCGCCTCGACCGTCTGCGGCATGACACCGTCGTTGGCCGCGACCACCAGGATCGCGATGTCGGTGGACTTGGCACCACGGGCACGCATGGCGGAGAACGCCTCGTGACCCGGGGTGTCGAGGAAGGTGATCGGACGCTCTTCGCCGTTCACCATCGTCGCCACCTGGTAGGCACCGATGTGCTGGGTGATGCCACCGGCCTCGCCGGCCACCACGTTGGACTTGCGGATCGCGTCCAGCAGGCGGGTCTTACCGTGGTCGACGTGGCCCATGACGGTGACGACCGGCGGGCGCGGGGCCAGCTGGTCCTCGTCGCCCTCGTCGGCGCCGAAGTCGATGTCGAACGACTCCAGCAGCTCGCGGTCCTCGTCGTCCCGGCTGACGATCTCCAGCTGGAAGCCCATCTCGCCGGCCAGCAGCTCGAGGGTCGCGTCGGAGACCGACTGGGTCGCGGTGACCATCTCACCGAGGTTGAACATGACGGAGACGAGCGCGGCCGGGTTGGCGTTGATCTTCTCCGCGAAGTCCATCAGCGAGGCGCCGCTCGACAGGCGAACGGTCTGGCCGTTGCCGCGAGGCAGCATCACACCGCCGACGGACGGGGCCTGCATGGCCTCGTACTCCTGGCGCTTCGCCCGCTTCGACTTGCGGCCACGCGCCGGGCGACCGCCCGGGCCACGACCGAAGGCGCCCTGCGTGCCACCACGGGCACCCGGGCCGCCGGGACGGCCGCCGAAGCCGCCGGGACGCGGACCGAAGCCGCCGCCGCCACCCGGGGCACCGCCACCGGGACGCGGACCGCCGAAGCCACCGCCACCGGCCGGACGCGAGCCCGGACCGGCCGGACGGCCCTGGAAGCCGGGACGGGCGCCACCGGCACCCGGACCACCCGGACGACCGCCGGGGCCACCCGGACCACGGCCACCCGGACCCGGACGCGGGCCGGCCGGACGCTGCGGCATCATGCCCGGGTTCGGGCGCGGCATGCCGGACGGGGTCGGGCCACCGGGACGCGGCGCGGCCGGACGCGGCATGCCGTCGGGACGCGGACGGTCGCCACCCGGACGGGGAGCACCGGCACCGGGGGCACCGGCCGGACGCGGACGGTCGCCACCGGGACGCGGGGCACCGGCACCCGGAGCACCGGCCGGACGCGGACGGTCGCCACCCGGACGGGGAGCACCGGCACCGGGGGCACCGGCCGGACGCGGACGGTCGCCACCGGGACGCGGGGCACCGGCACCC
>NZ_JBICZE010000027.1:0-34383 GCF_043201735.1 Kitasatospora sp. NPDC048286 | reverse complement strand
CCGGAGCACCGCCCGGACGCGGACGGTCGCCACCCTGACCGCCCTGACGGCGCTCGCCGGGACGGCCCATGCCGGTGGCGCTACCCGAGGTGAACGGGTTGTTGCCCGGACGCGGACCGGCCGGACGCGGGCCCGGACGGGCACCGCCGGCGGCCTGGCCACTCGGGCGCGGGGCCTGGGTGGACGGACGCGGGGCGTCGCCGGCCGGAGCCGGCGAGGAGAACTCGGCCGCGGGCGCGGCCGGGGCCGCCGGAGCGGCGGGACGCGCGGCCGGGCGCGGGCCCGGAGTCGGCGCGCCCGGCTTCGGGGCGGCGGGGGCGGCCGGCGCGGAAGGCGCGGCGGCAGCCGGGGTCGGACGGGGACCAGGGGCCGCGCCAGGGCGCGGACCCGGAGTCGGAGCCCCCGGCTTCGGGGCACCCGAGCCGGCGGCGGGGGAGGGCGCCGCGGTCTTCCGCGGGCCCGGCTTGGCAGCGGAACCACCACCGGTGGGGGCCACACCAAGCGCGTCAGTCAGCTTGCGTACGACCGGCGCCTCGATCGTCGAGGACGCCGAACGGACGAACTCACCGAGCTCGGTGAGCTTGGCCATGACGGCCTTGCTCTCCAAGCCAAGTTCCTTGGCGAGTTCATAAACCCGGACCTTAGCCACTTCACTCCTGTCTATGAGTCCGGGGGTCTCGTCCGCCGGACTGTCGCTACTTCATGGGCGTACCCATCGCGTACTCATCGCGTACTCATCGAGTGCTCATCGCAATCTCGACCTACTTCCACATCGCGAGGTACCTGACTGGTGGCACGACGCGCGGCTGCCCGCGTGCCGTGCTTGTTGCGGTGGTTCTCCGCCGCGCGAGCGGCAGCCGTCGCGGGAGGCGGTCCTGCTACGAGGCTTCGCCCGCCCGCTCCCCGATGAACCCGCGGAGCCGCTCCGTGTCGAGCGCTCCCTGGAGCCGGAAGGCCCGGGGGAACGCCCGACGGCGGACCGCGAGGTCGAGGCAGGCCGGATCGGGGTGCACGTGAGCGCCCCGGCCCGGGAGTGCGCCACGGGGATCAGGGACGCACTCGCCCTCGACCGCCGTGACACGCAACAGCTGGTGCTTGGCCGCGCGCTTGCGGCAGCCCACGCAGGTGCGTTCCGGGCGTGCTCGGACGTGCGTCCGGCCAGACGAAGGCAAGTCTACCCCTCCGGAGCGACATGGCGCCGCCCCGCCGATCCTGGAGGACGGCGGGCTCGGCAACGACAACACTGACTACCGGGCCTGCGATTCCTCGGACTGGCCCTCGGTGTCCGGGCGGATGTCGATCCGCCAGCCGGTCAGGCGCGCGGCCAGGCGGGCGTTCTGCCCCTCCTTGCCGATCGCCAGCGACAGCTGGTAGTCCGGCACGATCACCCGGGCGGAGCGCTGGGCGGCGTCCACGATCTCCACGCTGGTCACCCGCGCGGGCGACAGGGCGGCTGCCACCATCTCCCGGGGGTCCTCCGACCAGTCGACGATGTCGATCTTCTCGCCGTGCAGCTCACCCATCACCGCGCGCACCCGGGAGCCCATCGGGCCGATGCAGGCGCCCTTGGCGTTCAGGCCCTGGCGGCGCGACCAGACCGCGATCTTGGTCCGGTGGCCGGCCTCGCGGGCGATCGCCGCGATCTCCACGCTGCCGTCCGCGATCTCCGGGACCTCCAGCGCGAACAGCTTCTTCACCAGGCTGGGGTGGGTGCGCGACAGCGTCACCGAAGCCCCGCGCACGCCCCGGCGAACGGCCACCACGTAGCACTTCAGCCGGGTGCCGTGCCGGTAGTCCTCGCCCGGGACCTGCTCCTGCGGGGGCAGGATGGCCTCCAGCTTGCCGATGTCGACCAGCACGTTCTTCGGGTCGTTGCCCTGCTGGACGACACCGGTGACGATGTCGCCCTCCTTGCCCGCGTACTCACCGAAGGTCTGGTCGTCCGCGGCGTCGCGCAGGCGCTGCATCATCACCTGGATGCCGATGCTGGACGCGATCCGGCCGAAGCCGTTCGGGGTGTCGTCGAACTCCTTCGGCTCGACGCCCTCCTCCAGCTCCGCCGGGTCCTCCATGGCCCACACGGTGACATGGCCGCTCTCGCGGTCCAGGCGCACCCGGGCCCGGCGGCGCGAGCCCTCGGTGCGGTGGTACGCGGTGAGGAGGGCGGACTCGATGGACTCGACCAGCAGGTCGAAGGGGATGTTCTTCTCGTTGACCAGCGTGCGCAGGGCACTCATGTCGATGTCCACGGCTACGCCTCCTCGTCTTTCGTCACGTTCGTCATGGTCGTACGGCACCCGGGGGTCACTCGGCGCCGTCCTCCCCCTCGTCGAAGTCCGCGGCCTCGTCCAGGAGCTTCTCGTCGTCCTTGCGGTTGAACTCGACCTGGACCCGGGCGCGGGCCACCTCGGCGTACGCCAGACGGCGCTCCTTCGGGCGGCCACGGCCCTTCACCGGCTGCACCTCGACCAGTGCACCGTCCTCGTCGGCCTCCAGCACCCGGGCGACGATCTCCCCGCCGTCCACCAGGTGGATCTTGGCCAGCCGACCCTCGGCGCGCTGCCAGTGCCGGGGCAGGGCCAGCGGACGCTCCGCACCCGGCGAGCCGACCTCCAGCAGGTACGCGTCGTCCCCCATCAGGTCCGACTCGTCCAGGGCCTCGCCGACCACCCGGCTGAACTCGGCGATGGCGTCCATGTCCACGCCGCCATCGGTGTCGACGTCGATCTGGACCTGCCGGCGGCTGCCCGCCCTGGTGACCCTGACGTCCTCCAGATCCAGTCCGGCCTGCTCGGCCAGCGGCTCCAGCAACGCTCGCAGCCGGTCGGTGTGGGTGGTGCTCATCCGGGTGGACTCCTCGGCCGCGTCTGCTGTTGTCAGAAGGTCGCCCCGCGCCCCCGGTGTCACGCACCGGATCACGGCAGCTCGGCCCAAAGCCTATCCGGTCAAGCCCCCAACCACCGATTCCGGACCTCCGCCGACCGCGCGCACGCCACCCACTGCGAGCAAGCTCACACCCGGCACGGCATCCCCGAACCGGGCCCGGGAACGTGGGGATTCTGTAATCATTCACGCCAACGAGGGCAGGCGGGGAGGCCGTCCTCCCGTACCCGCCCGGAGTGATCCCGATGCATCCGCCCAGCCGACGGACCTTCCTGGCCCTCGGACTGCTCACCACCCTCACCGCCTGCACCGCCGACCCCGGCGGCCGCCCGGCCGGCCCCACCCCGACCAGCGACCCGGACACCCCCGCCCGCCTCCGGGCGATCGCCGACACCGACCTCCTGCTCGGCGCCTACGACAACCTGCTCACCGTCCCCGGCGCCCAGACCGCCCTGCTCCAACCCCTGCGCGACGACACCGTCCAGCACCGCGCCGCGCTCGTCCAGGGCCTGCCGGCCGCGACCCCCTCCCCCACCAGCACCCCGTACCGCTCCCTGCCCACGCTCCCCGAGCTGGCCCTCATGGAGCACCGAACCGCCGAGTCCCACCTCTACGGCTTCGACGAGGTCAGCCCGGACCTCGCCCGGCTGCTCGCCTCCGTCTCCGCCTCCAACGCCCTGCACGCCGCGGCCCTCGGCGACCAGACCCCCGTCAACACCCCGGCCGGCCAGGCCCGCGCCGAACGCGCCGCCGACCCCGTCCCGGCCTTCCAGGCCGCGCTCAGCGCCGAACACGCCGCCGTCTACGGCTACGGCGTGGTCGGCGCCCACCTCCCCGACGACCCCCAGCGCACCGACGCCCGCACCACCCTCGCCGCCCACCAGGCCGAACGCGACGCCTGGCAGCGCCTCCTCACCGCCGCCACCGCCGCTCCCACCCCGGCCGCCGGCGGCTACCAGCTCCCCTTCCCCGTCACCTCCCCCGCCGAGGCCACCAGGCTCGCCGTCCACCTGGAGACCCGCCTCACCGCCACCTACGCCGACCTGGTCACCACCCTCCCCGCCCTCCACCGCCCGCTCGCCGCCACCGCCCTGCGCGAGACCGCCCTGCGCGCCCGCCGCTGGGGCGCCCCACCCACGGCCTTCCCCGGCATCCCCGCCATCTGACGCGGCGGGCACGCGGGGCAAGGGCCCGCACGTCCGCCACCCCGAACCCTCCCGAAAGCCCCACACCGGCCCCCAAACCCCGACAATGGACCCATGTCGGGAGCCGAACCCACCATCACCGTCCCCAGCTGGCTGACGAACTCCGTCACCGCCACCCACGGCGAGACCGGCCGCCAATGGCTGGCCACCCTCCCCGCCAGGGCCGCCGCCCACCTCGCCGCCTGGGACCTCACCCTGGAACGGACCCTCGACCCCGGCGGCAGCCTCAGCCTCATCGCGTACGTCCACCGCGACGACCTCTCCCCCGCCGTCCTCAAGGTCGGCCTCCCCACCGCCGAGACCGCCCACGAGCACACCGCCCTGAGCCACTGGGCCGGCCGCGGAGCCGTCCTCCTCCTGGACGCCGCCCCCACCGAGGGCGCCCTCCTGCTCGAACGCCTCCACGGCGAGATCCCGCTGCGCTCCCTCGCCGAGCCCAAGGCCATGCTGGAGGCCACCAGCCTGCTGCACCGCCTCTGGACGGAGCTCCCCGAGGGCCACCCCTTCCCCGCCCCCGCCCAACGGATCGCCACCACCGCCCGCCTGGCGGAACTCCCCCACGCCGCCGACGAGGCGCGGCAGCTGATCGCCGAGGCCCTGGACACCGCCCGGGCCCTGGCCGACTCCGCCGACGAGTCCTTCCTCCTGCACGGCGACTTCCACCACGGCAACGTCCTGGCCGCCGACCGCGCCCCCTGGCTGGCCATCGACCCGCGCCCGCTGGCCGGCGAACGCGCCTTCGACCTGGCCCGCCTCGCCCTGGAC
This sequence comes from Kitasatospora sp. NPDC048286, assembly GCF_043201735.1. NCBI lineage: Bacteria > Bacillati > Actinomycetota > Actinomycetes > Kitasatosporales > Streptomycetaceae > Kitasatospora > Kitasatospora sp. NPDC048286. The sequence goes on along the minus strand of NZ_JBICZE010000027.1, from coordinate 29,530 downwards.
CGCGCCGACACCCTGTTCGGCTCCCCCGGCGCCCCCGCCGCCGTCCGCCGCCGGCTGGGCCGACTCTCCGAAGCCCTCGAGGTCGACCAGGACCGCCTCCGCGGCTGGACCCTCTTCCGCGCCGTCGACCTCGCCCTCCGCGCCCTCGCCGCGGACCGCCGCGAGGACGCCGAGCTCTACCTCGAGTTCGCCAACACCCTCTGACCCGACGGCCGTTGAGGGCTCTAAGCCCCGAGTGCCCCGACCTCGGCCCCGCGCAGGGGCAGCCGAGCCCCCATCACCGCGTACAGCCGCTCCGTCGCCGGGAACTGCACCGCCCGCGCCAGGTCCCGGTACCCCAGCGCCCGGTACAGCCGCCGCGCCGGCGTCTCCGCGTCGATCGCCGAGAGGATGCTCCGCTCCAACCCCGACCCCTCGCACAGCATCCGGATGAGCCGCGAGCCGATCCCCTGCCCCTGGAACTCCGGCAGCACGTGCAACTCGGTGATGGCGAAGACCCCGTCCAGCCAGTCCCCGTGCCCCCGGGCGGTCAGGTAGGGCTCGATCACCGTGCTCCACCAGTGCTCCCGCTGGTTGGGCATCCCGTACCCGAACCCGACCAGCCGCCCCCCGCTCATCGCCCCGAGCGCGATCACCCCCGGCTGCAGGGCGTGCCGCCCCACGATGTGCAGCCGTACCGCGACCTCCTCGGGCGTCAGCCCGAACGCCACCGCCTGGACCTCCAGCGCCTGCGGCGCCCAGGCCGCAAGGTCGATGGCCTCGATCGTCACCCCGGTCAGCTGATCCATGCTCCGGACGTTACTACCAGCGGCCCCGCGGCGCGGCCGAAGATCCCAACAGCACCCCGCCCGGAACCTCGCGACCCACCCCACGGCCCGCCGCGGGCCCCTCAGAACAGCACGCTCATGAACGCCCCGACCTCGCGGAACCCCACCCGCCGGTACGCCGCCCGGGCCCGCAGGTTGAAGTCGTTGACGTACAGCGACGCCACCGGAGCCACCTCCCGCAGCGCGACGTCCAGGACCGCGGCCATCCCCGTCTCGGAGAGCCCCCGCCCCCGGTGCTCCGGAGCGACCCAGACCCCCTGGATCTGACAGGCCCCCTCCGTCACCGCCCCGATCTCCGCCTTGAAGACGACCTGCCCGTCCTCCCCGAAGCGCGCGAACGACCGTCCGGTGGACACGAGTTCGGCCACCCGGGCCTGGTAGAGGAGCCCCCCGTCCCCCGCCAGCGGCGACACCCCCACCTCCTCGGTGAACATCGCCACGCACGCCGGCATCAAGGTCTCGACCTCGTTGCGCCGCACCCTGCGCACCAGCGGATCCGGCGCGATCTCCGCCGACGGCACCGCGGTCGCCAACAGCGGCTGGTGCGCCCGCACTTCCCGGGCCGGCCCCCAACTACGCTCCAGCAGCGCCCAGAAGGCCGCCGTGGCCGCCGCCGGCCCGACGATCGAGGAGCAGCGCCGCCCCTGCCGGCGGGCGCGCTCCGCGAAGGCCGCGACCGCCTCGGACCCGGCGTTGATCAGGACCAGGTTCGCCCCGGCGTAGCAGAGCGCGTCCAGCACGCCCTGCCCGTCGTACCAGCCCCACAACTCCCCGCCGAGCCGCCACGGATCCAGCCCGACGGCCTCGACCCTGGTCGCGACGAAGGCGTTGGCGACCGGGTCGCGGTGGAGGATCTCCAGGGCGTCCGGGAGGTCCGGCGGCTCCAGCACGCGGGTGGTGGCCAGGGCCCGGGCGGCCTGGAAGGAGCTCGGGAGCATCACACCTCGATCGAGCATCGAGACAGCACCTCACTGAGACGACTCTGGCCGCACCCTATCCGTGGCCCCACCCGGCTACGGCCGCGGGGCCGTCCGCGAACGGACGGCCCCGCTTCCGGTAAACACCGCACGGGCGCTCCCGCGCGGTCAGGACTGCCGACAACCCACGGCTGTCGGGACGAACGACGAACCACGAACGGCGAACCGCGCGGGGTTCACTCCCCGGCGACCACCGTCGGCGCCCCCGCCTCGACGCCCGCCGCCTGCATCTGCTCGGCGAGCTTGAGCGCCTCCTCGATCAGGGTCTCGACGATCTTCGACTCCGGAACGGTCTTGATGACCTCGCCCTTGACGAAGATCTGCCCCTTGCCGTTGCCGGAGGCGACCCCGAGGTCGGCCTCGCGCGCCTCGCCCGGGCCGTTCACGACGCAGCCCATGACGGCCACCCGCAGCGGCACCTCCATGCCCTCCAGCCCGGCGGTGACCTCCTCCGCGAGCTTGTAGACGTCCACCTGGGCGCGGCCGCAGGACGGGCAGGAGACGATCTCCAGGCCGCGCTCGCGCAGCCCGAGCGACTCCAGGATCTGGTTGCCGACCTTGATCTCCTCGGCCGGCGGCGCGGAGAGCGAGACCCGGATGGTGTCGCCGATGCCCTCGGCCAGCAGCGCGCCGAAGGCGACCGCCGACTTGATGGTGCCCTGGAAGGCCGGGCCGGCCTCGGTCACGCCGAGGTGCAGCGGGTAGTCGCAGGCGGCGGCGAGCTGGCGGTAGGCGTTGATCATCACGACCGGGTCGTTGTGCTTGACCGAGATCTTGATGTCGCGGAAGTCGTGCTCCTCGAACAGCGAGCACTCCCAGAGCGCCGACTCGACCAGCGCCTCCGGGGTGGCCCGGCCGTACTTCTCCATCAGGCGCTTGTCCAGCGAGCCGGCGTTGACGCCGATCCGGATCGGGACGCCCGCGTCCTTGGCGGCCTTGGCGATCTCGCCGACCTTGTCGTCGAAGGCCTTGATGTTGCCCGGGTTCACGCGCACCGCCGCGCAGCCGGCGTCGATCGCCGCGAAGACGTACTTCGGCTGGAAGTGGATGTCCGCGATGACCGGGATCTGCGACTTCTTGGCGATGATCGGCAGCGCGTCGGCGTCGTCCTGCGAGGGCACGGCGACCCGGACGATCTGACAGCCGGACGCGGTGAGCTGGGCGATCTGCTGGAGCGTGGCGTTGATGTCCGACGTCACGGTGGTGGTCATCGACTGCACCGAGACCGGGGCGTCGCCGCCGACCGGCACGTTGCCGACCATGATCTGCCGAGAGTGACGGCGCTTGGCCAGCGGCTTGAGCGGCAGGGACGGAATACCGAGCGAGATCGCGGTCATGTGCGCAGGGTTCCCCGGGGTTGAGGTGTGGTCGACCGCCCGGCCGTGACACGGCCGAGGCCGGGCGCGCTGACGATCGCGCACCCGGCCTCCACGGTACGGCACCGCCATGGCGCCCAGCACACCCGTGGTACCCGAACGCCCTAACTGATCTTCACCGGGTTCACCAGGTCGGCGACCATCACCAGCAGGGTGAAACCGATGAAGATGCTGGCCACCACGTACGCCACCGGCATCAGCTTGGCGACGTCGAAGGGGCCCGGGTCGGGCCGCCTGAACAGTTGTGCGAAGCGGCGCCGCACGGCCTCCCAGGCCGCGCCGGCGATGTGCCCACCGTCCAGCGGGAGCAGCGGCAGCATGTTGAAGAGGAAGAGCGACAGGTTGATGCCGGCCAGCAGGTTCACGAAGATCGCGATCTTCTGGGTGGCCGACTCGTGCAGGGAGAACACCTCGCCGCTGACCCGGGCGGCGCCGACCATCCCGATCGGCGAGTCCGGGTCGCGCGGGGTGTCCCCGACGACCGCGTTCCACAGCCCGGGGATCTTGCCGGGCAGCGCGAGCAGCGACTTCACCCCGTTCTCGGCCATGCCGTACATCCGGTCGACCGACTGCCCGAATCCCAGCTGGACCACACCGCTCGCCGGAGTGAATCCGAGGAACCCTGCCTGGACGGTCTGGCCCTTGAGCGGGACGCCGTTGCCGTCGTACTTCTGGACGTCGTTGACCGCGATGGCCGGGTTGAGGGTGATCTGCTCCCCGTCCCGCTCGACCACGACCGGCACGGTCCGGCCGGCCGACCGGCGGATGTCCGCCTGGAGCTGCTCGTAGCTGCCGATCCGGTCGCCGTCGAAGGAGAGGATCCTGTCGCCCGCCTTCAGCCCGGCCTGGGCGGCCGGGGTCTGCGGGGCACCCTCCGGGCAGGTGTCCCTGGGCTGACCCACCTTGACCAGGCACTTCTCGACGGAGCTGACCGTCGGCACGCTCATGTTGACGCCGAAGCCCATCATGACGGTCAGGAAGAGCCCGAACGCCAGGATCAGGTTCATGAACGGCCCGGCGAACATGACGATCATGCGCTTCCACGGCTTGCGGGTGTAGAAGAGCCGGTCCTCGTCACCCTCCTGGATCTCCTCGTAGGAGGCCTCGCGGGCGTCCTCGATCATGGTGCGCCAGGGCGAGCTGCTGCGCTTGGTGATCCGGCCGTCCTCGCCCGGCGGGAACATCCCGATCATCCGGATGTACCCGCCGAACGGGATCGCCTTGATGCCGTACTCGGTCTCGCCCTTCCGGCGCGACCAGAGGGTCGGGCCGAAGCCGACCATGTACTGGGGCACCCGGATGCCGAACAGCTTGGCCGTGGAGAGGTGGCCGAGTTCGTGCCAGGCGATCGAGACGAGCAGCCCGATGACGAAGACCAGGATGCCGACCACCGTCAAAACCGTTGCCACCGCTGGTCCTCCGTCATGCCGCTCCGCTCATCGTTTCGTCCTACTGCAATCGGGGTCGTCAGCCGACCGTCAGCCGGCCGCCAGCTCGCGGGCCCGGGCACGCGCCCAGTCCTCCGCGTGCAGGACGTCCTCCACCGTCAGGGAAGTTCCCGCCGCCGAACCGCCGTCCCGCCGACCGTGCTCGGCCACGACCTTGGCAACAGTGTCCACGATTCCGGTGAAAGCGAGGCGACCCTTCAGGAACGCCTCCACGCACTCCTCGTTGGCCGCGTTGAACACCGCCGGGTTGGTGCCGCCCAGGGTGCCCACCTCACGGGCCAGCTCGACCGCCGGGAAGGCCTCGTCGTCCAGCGGGAAGAACTCCCACGTGGCGGCCTTGGTCCAGTCGCAGGCGGGGGCGGCGTCCGGCACCCGGTCCGGCCAGCCCAGGCCCAGTGCGATCGGCATCCGCATGTCCGGCGGGCTGGCCTGGGCGAGGGTCGAACCGTCGGTGAACTCCACCATCGAGTGCACCACCGACTGGGGGTGGACCACGACCTCGATCCGGTCGAACGGCACGTCGTACAGCAGGTGCGCCTCGATCACCTCCAGGCCCTTGTTCACCAGGGTGGCCGAGTTGATCGTGACGACCGGGCCCATCGCCCAGGTCGGGTGGGCCAGCGCGTCCTGCGGGGTCACGCCGGCCAGCTGGTCACGGGTGCGGTTGCGGAACGGGCCGCCGCTGGCGGTGACCACCAGCTTGCGCACCTCGGCCCGGGTGCCGCCGGCCAGCGCCTGGAACAGCGCGGCGTGCTCGGAGTCCACCGGCACGATCTGGCCCGGCTTCGCCACCGCCTTCACCAGCGGACCGCCGACGATCAGCGACTCCTTGTTGGCCAGCACCAGCACCCGGCCCGCCCGCAGCGCGGCCAGCGTCGGCCGCAGGCCGATCGAACCGGTGATGCCGTTCAGCACCGAGTGGCACTCCAGGGCGGCCAGCTCCGTCGCCGCGTCCGGGCCCACCAGCACGGTCGGCAGCGGACGGCCCGCCGCCTTCGCGGCCAGCGCCTCGCGCAGCGCCGGCTCGGCCGCCGGATCGGCCACCGCCACGGTGTGCACGCCCAGCCGCACCGCCTGCTCGGCGAGCAGCTCCACCCGGCCGCCGGCCGCCGACAGGGCGACCACCCGGAAGCGGTCCGGGTTGCGGAGCACCACGTCGATGGCCTGGGTGCCGATCGAACCGGTGGAGCCCAGGATCACCAGCTCCCGGGGGCCGGAGGGGTCCGCCACGGTGGGCGTGAAGCGCAGCTGCGGGTGGGCGAGCGAAGTCATGCGCCCATTGTGTCCTGTCCGCGGCACCGTCCCCGACCTCCGCGGGGTTCCCCGGACTTCCGCGGAGCGCCCCTGGTCCTTCCCCGCCCTTGACGGACTTTCCCGGGATTCCCCGGGCCACCGCGCCCGGTCCGGGCTACCGTCGGAGCCATGCGTACCGTCATCGCCGGGGGCCACGGACAGATCGCGCTCCGGCTGGAACGGCTGCTCGCCGCGCGCGGCGAGCGCCCCGCCGGGATCATCCGCCGTCCCGAACAGGCCCAGGACCTCGTCGACGCCGGTGCCGAGCCGCTGCTGCTCGACCTGGAGGCCGCCACCGCCCCGCAGCTCGCCGGGCTGCTGACCGGGGCCGACGCGGTGGTCTTCGCCGCCGGCGCCGGACCGGGCAGCGGCGCCGCCCGCAAGAACACCGTCGACCGGGACGCCGCCGTGCTGCTCGCCGACGCCGCCGAACTCGCCGGGGTCCGCCGGTACGTGATGGTCTCGACGATGGCCGCCGACGCCGGGGCGCACCACCCCGACGAGGTCTTCGAGGCCTACCTGCGGGCCAAGGGCGCCGCCGACGACACCGTCCGCTCCCGCACCGCGCTGGACTGGACGGTGCTGCGCCCCGGGCGGCTCACCGACGGCCCCGGCACCGGCCTGGTCCGGCTTGCCCCCTCGGTCGACCGCGGCACGGTGGACCGGGCCGACGTGGCCACCGTCCTGGCCGCCCTGCTGCACGAACCCGGCACCGCCGGACTGACCCTGGAACTGGTCGCCGGGAACGCCACCGTCGAGGACGCGGTCGCCGTGGCCGCCGGGCACGACGGCTGAACCCTCCGGGCGCGAACGCGAGGAGGGCCCGGTTCGGCCGAACCGGGCCCTCCTCCACGACACCGCTACGGCGCCGTCACGGGCTCTCTCAGAGGTCGAGGCCGCTCAGGACCATGACCTTCTCGACCGTGTAGTCGTCCATCGCGTACTTGACGCCCTCGCGGCCGACACCGGAGTCCTTGACACCGCCGTACGGCATCTGGTCGGCACGGTAGGACGGCGCGTCACCGATGATCACACCGCCGACCTGCAGCTCCCGGTGGGCGCGGAAGGCGGTCTGGAGGTCGTGGGTGAACACGCCCGCCTGGAGGCCGAACGCGGAGTCGTTGACGGCCGCGAAGGCCTCGTCCACGCCGTCCACCCTGTGCAGCGACAGCACCGGGCCGAACACCTCGGCCTTGGCCAGGATGGCGTCCTCGGGCAGCTCGGCCAGCACGGTCGGGGCGTAGGTCGCACCCTCGCGGGTACCGCCGGTGAGGACCTTGGCGCCCTTCGCGACCGCGTCCTCGACCCAGGACTCGACGCGCTTCGCGGCGTTCTCGTCGATCAGCGGGCCGACGTCGGTCGCGTCGTCGCTCGGGTCACCGGTGACCTGCGCCCTGACCTTGGCGACGACCTTCTCCACCAGCGCGTCGTACACCGACGCGTCGGCGATCACCCGCTGCACCGAGATGCAGGACTGGCCGCCCTGGTAGTTGGCGAACATCGCGATCCGGGTGGCCGCCCAGTCCAGGTCGGCCTCCGAGGACCAGTCGGCGAGGACCACGGCCGCGGCGTTGCCGCCGAGCTCCAGGGTGCAGTGCTTGCGCGGCACCGAGTCCATGATCTGGTAGCCGACCTTGTCCGAACCGGTGAAGGAGATCACCGGCAGGCGCTCGTCCTGCACCAGGGCCGGCATCCGGTCGTTCGGCACGGTCAGGATCGACCAGGAACCGGCCGGCAGGTCGGTCTCGGCCAGGATCTCGCCCAGCACCATCGCCGACAGCGGGGTCGACGGAGCCGGCTTCAGGATGATCGGGGCGCCGACCGCGATCGCCGGGGCGACCTTGTGGGCGACCAGGTTCAGCGGGAAGTTGAACGGGGCGATCCCGAGCACCACACCGCGCGGAAAACGGCGCACCAGCGCGAAACGGCCCACGCCGCCCGGGTCGGTGTCCAGCCGCATGGTCTCGCCGTTGGTGCGGCGCGCCTCCTCGGCGGCCCAGCGGAAGACCGACACCGCGCGGCCGATCTCACCGCGGGCCCACTTGATCGGCTTGCCGTTCTCGGCGCTGACCAGCTGGGCCAGCTCCTCGGTGCGCTCGGTCAGCCGCTTGGCCACGTGGTCCAGGGCGGCGGCACGCTGGTGCGCCGGGGTGGCGGCGAACACCGGCAGAGCGGCGACGGCGGCGTCCAGCGCCTCGTCGACCTGCGCCTCGGTCGGGATGCTCACCTTGCCGACCAGACGGCCGTCCCAGCTGTTGTGCACCTCGAAGTCGGCGTCACCGCTCGCCCGGCGGCCGGCGAGCCAGAAATCGTACGTGGTGGTCACCGTGGTACCGGCCCTCTCCTCGTCTGTCCTACGGCCCACGGACGTGGGACCCGGATTTGAGGGTAGGCGGGGCGGCACGCCGACCGGATTGGCCGACTAGGAGCGTTCGCCCCCGGGGCCACTCCACCACGTCCTACCGGAGCGCGGCCGCCGGCCCGCACTCCCCGCGTCTCACTCCCCGCGTCTCACTCCTCGCCGGAACGGAGCGCCAACCACAGCTCCATCCGCACGTCCGTGTCGTCCAGCGACCGGCCCAGCAACTCCTCGACCCGGCGCATCCGGTAGCGCAGCGTGTGCCGGTGCACCCCCAGGTCCGCCGCCGCCGCGTCCCACTGGCCGTGCCGGGACAACCACGCCCGCAGCGAGGCCACCAGGTCCCCGCGCGCCGTCCGGTCGTGCTCCCGCAGCGGCCGCAACAGCCCCTCCGCGAAGGCCGTCACCGCGTCCTCACCGAGCAGCGGCAACAACGACCCCGCACCGACCTCCTCATGGTCCACCGACCGGCGGCCGCCACGCAGCGCCACCGCCAGCGCCCGCTCGGCCTGCGCGTGCGCCGTCCCGGCCTCCTCCAACGCGGCCGGCGCCGAAACGCCCAGCGACAGGCCCTCGTGCTCCTCCACCGCCCCCAGACAGGCCCGGTGCACCGCGCCGTTGTCCAACGCCAGCACCATCAGCCGCGGCCCGTGCGCACCGTCCTCCCTCGCCACCAGCAGCTTCTCGCCCACCCGGGCACCCGCCTGCTCGGCCCGGTCGCCCAGCTCCCCCAGCGCCTCCGCGGCATCCGTGCCCGCAGGCCCGGCCCCGGCCACCAGAACCCGTATCGTCCCCTCCGGCAGCCCCCCGAACAGCCCCACCGCCACCTGGCGGGCCGTCGCCACCTCACCGGCCAGCACCATCCGCAGCAGCGCCGCGCCCATCCGCTCCTCCGCCTGCCGCAGCTCCCGCGAGCGCTCCAGGGTGAGGGTCAGCAGCGCCACCGCCGCGTTCAGCACGTACCGCTCGGTCGGCGTGATCCGGTCCTCGGTCCCCACCGCCAGGAAACCCCGGGCCCGCCGGTCCGCCCCCAGCGACTGGACCACCACGTAGTCCTCGTCCGCCGTGTCTATCCCCGGCGCCCGCCCCTGCAAAGCCGCACTCGACGGCGCCGGCCGCCGACGCAGCCGGTCCACCTCCGCCGCCAGCCGCCCCGCCCGGCGCGCCGCCCAGTCCGGAGCCACCACCGACAGCGCACCCGACCCGTCGTACAGCGCCGCCCAGCCCCCCAGCCGGGCCGCCAGCCGGCGCACCACCGCCGTCGTGCCGTCCTTGCCGAGCGCCGCCCTCGTCAGCTCCTCCTGCGCCTCGAAGCTGGTCGTCACCGCCTCGTACTGTTCCGCGGCCAGCGCCGCCGACACCACCTTGCTGATCGCGATGAACGGCGTCGGCTCCGGCACCCGCAGCAACGGCAGCCCGCGCTGCGCCGCCGCGTCCACCAGCGGCTGCGGCACCTCCGTGTGCGACAACCCCACCCCGAGCCCCAGCCCGACCACCCCCGCGTCGGCCAGCCGGTGCACGTACGCCTGCAGCTGCGCCGCCGTACGGCCCAGCTTGATACCGGTGGTGAGCAGCAGCTCGCCACCCTCCAGGAACGGCGTCGGGTCGTCCAGCTCACTGGTGTGCACCCAGCGGACCGGCCGCTCCAGGTGATCCGCACCGGCGAGGACCGTCAGATGGAGCGACGTGTTGCGGACGACGGAGGCGAGTGTGGGGGGCATGGCACCTTCGGGGGATCGACCTGACCGCGCCGTTGCGGCCGGGCGAGGAGAGGGACGTGGGACTGGTGAGGGTCTCTCCCCTTCATTATGGACGCCCCGGACAACCCGCACTGCCGAATCCACCTCGAAGGCGACTTCCCCACCGCCCCGCCATCAGCCCCTGAGGTCCACCAACAGCGGCGGCACCTGCTCCCCCGACACCGCCGTCAACGACACCACCGCATGCCCCGCCGGCAACGCGTGCGCCAGATCCGACGGCGACCACCGCAGCCGCTCCACGTCCCGCGTCGTCACCGACTCCGTCTGCGCCGTCGTCCCCGACAACGCCTTCCGCCCGATCCGGCCGGCGCGCCTTATCACGCCTCCGGAGGTGTCGGGGGTGTGGGTGACCGCGGTCTCCTGCACCAGGTGCGTCCCCCAGGCCTCCGAGAACAGCTTCCCGTCCCACGGGGCGATCCCCGGGAACGCCATCCGGCAACCGACCGCGCCGAACAGCGGCGCCCGCAGCGCCTCGGGCAGGTCCACCAGCGTCCGCAACAACAGCACCGCACCCGCGTTCACCCCGCGCATCCGCTGCAGCCCGCGCACCGCGGTGGCGTCCAACGCCGCCGAGGCGTCGTCCACCACCAGTCCGGCGAACAGCGAACGGTCCTCGCGGGCCCCGGCGGCCTGCACGAACTGCCCCACCACCAGCCTGGACAGCATCCGCGCCGCCTCCGGGTGGCTCCGCTCGGGCAACTTCACCCGCACCCGCAGCGGATGGTCCAGCACCCGCATCGCGAACGGAGGCCGCCCGGTGCCGTCGGTCGCGAAGGCGCCCTCGAAGGCCGGCCGCTCCAGCAGCGCCAGCCGGTCCGCCAGCAGCGCCCCGGGATCGTCCGCCCGGTCGCGCTGCCGCTCCCGGTACTCCAGGTCCCGCTCGTGGACCGCCAACCGGCCGGCCACCCCGAGCGCCTTCACCAGCGCCGCCAGCACGTCCGCCTCACCGGCCAACAGCGCCCGCAGCTCCCGCACCCCCGGATAGCGGCCGTACGCCGCGTGGAACGGACCCACCACCTGCTGCAACGCCGTACGGGCGTGCTCCGCGCGGGCGGTCAGCTCGTCCGGCAACAGCGCCTCGGCCAGCCGGGCGGCCGCCTCATCCGGATCCCGCGCGGCGCCGTAGAGGTCCAGCCCGTACAGCGAGGACGGATCGCCGGGCGCGATCACCACGTCGTACCAGGAATCCGGGCCGAGATCGGCGTCCGCCGCCCCGACGACGACCGCGCAGGCCGTACCGGACAGCGCCTGCAGGCACAGCGCCTCGGCCACCGGCCGGGCCAGCCGCGCCGTCTTCCCCGTACCGGCCGGGCCCACCGCCAACAGCGAGGTGCCCAGCACCGCCGGGTCCAGCGCGAAACCGGCCGATCGGTGACCCAACGGGTTCTTCGGGACGTCCTGGGCGGTGCCGAGCCGGACCTGACCGAGCAGCAGATCGTGCCGCTCGGCGCGGCCGGGCAACTCGCGCGCCTCGGAGGGATGGGCGAAGGCCGCCGCACCGCGGGTGGCCACCTGCTCGGTGAAAGCGGGCACGAACGCCGGGTCCGCCTGGGCGGACTCCCAGGCGCGCCGGATCCGCACGTAGTCGACGTCCCCCACGGGCTCGCGGTCCAGCCGGGCGGCCGCCTCAGCCGCACCGCCCTGCCGCAGCCCGTCCCACGGGTCCTGCCCGCGCCCGGCCTCGGGCGTCCCCGGGGCGTCCTCTTCGGCGGGCTGCTCCTGCGTCACCGTGCGCGACAGCAGCGGCGCGGCGTAGCGGCGCCAGACTTCGGGCCAGCGGCCCATGCGGCCGAAGATCTTGATGACGATGCCCATCACCAGGACATTCAGTGTCAGGACCACCGATGTCGCAACAAAGGCCGACTGCGACGGAAGAACTCCGATCAGCGTTGCCCCGTCCGTGGCGAACTCAACGCCATAAACGAACGCCAGCCAGCCCACCACCGCGTTCAGCCCCGCCCGCAGCAGCAGCGGCCAGGTCGCGACCTTGGCCGCCTCGGCCCGCTCCGGGTCGAGGCGGCGGTAGCCGAGCCGGTAGACGCCCGGGTCGGCGGCGGGTCGCGGGGCGCAGGCCCACGCCGGGAGGTCGAAGGCCCCGTCCGGGCCTGTGCCCGGGCGTTGGTGGGGCAGGGGGGTCGGGGGTCTGGTGGTGGTGTGCTCGCCGTGGTGGTGTGCCCCGTCCTGTGCCATGTACGGCCCCGCTCCCTCGCCCGCCCCGGCCCGACCGCCGTCGGTGCCGCCATACCCATGCCGCCGTGCCGGCGACACGCCCGCGCTCAGGGTAGTGGAGCGTGGCCTGCGGGTAGTCGCGCCACCCGCGCTGGCCGTGCCGGACAAGTCGGACGGCGCACTGCTACCGAGTGGCGCGTGCCGGGGTGGGGAGGGCGGCCGTAGCCTGCGAAGCACCGAGCCGAGAAGTCTGGAGAAACCCCATGAGCGCCGCAACGCCGCTCCCGCAGGAGCGCCGCCTGGTCACCGCGATCCCCGGTCCGAAGTCGCAGGAGCTGCACGCCCGCAAGCTGGGTGCGGTGGCGGCCGGTGTCGGCACCACCCTGCCGGTGTACGTGTCCCGTGCCAACGGCGGCGTGCTGGAGGACGTGGACGGCAACTCGCTGATCGACTTCGGTTCCGGCATCGCCGTGACGAACGTCGGCAACAGCGCCGAGGCCGTGGTGGCGAAGACGACCGAGCAGCTGGCCGCCTTCACCCACACGTGCTTCATGGTGACCCCGTACGAGGGTTACGTGGCCGTCGCCGAGCAGCTGAACGAGCTGACCCCGGGTGACCACGAGAAGCGCACCGCGCTGTTCAACTCGGGCTCCGAGGCCGTCGAGAACGCGGTGAAGATCGCCCGCGCCTACACCAAGCGCCAGGCCATCGTGGTGTTCGACCACGGTTACCACGGCCGCACCAACCTGACCCTGGCGCTGACGGCGAAGAACATGCCGTACAAGCAGGGCTTCGGTCCGTTCGCCCCCGAGGTCTACCGGGTGCCGGTCGCCTACCCGTACCGCTGGCTGACCGGTGCGGAGAACGCCGCCACCGAGGCCGCCGCCCAGGCGATCGACACCATCAACAAGCAGATCGGCGCCGAGAACGTCGCCGCGATCATCATCGAGCCGATCCAGGGTGAGGGCGGCTTCATCGAGCCGGCCAAGGGCTTCCTGCCGGCGATCGTGGAGTTCGCGAAGGCGAACGGCATCGTGTTCGTCGCGGACGAGATCCAGACCGGCTTCTGCCGCACCGGCCAGTGGTTCGCGTGTGAGGACGAGGGCATCGTCCCGGACCTGATCACCACGGCGAAGGGCATCGCGGGCGGTCTGCCGCTGTCGGCGCTGACCGGCCGCGCCGAGATCATGGACGCCGCGCAGACCGGTGGCCTGGGTGGCACCTACGGTGGCAACCCGGTGGCCTGTGCCGCCGCGCTGGGCGCCATCGAGACGATGAAGGAGCAGGACCTCAACGGCAAGGCGCAGCGGATCGGCGAGATCATGCTGGGCCGCCTGCGGGCCATGCAGGAGAAGTACGAGATCATCGGTGAGGTCCGCGGCCGCGGCGCGATGATCGCCGTCGAGCTGGTGAAGCCGGGCGGCAAGGAGCCGAACGCGGAGGTCACCGCGGCCATCGCCAAGGCCTGCCACGCCGAGGGCCTGGTCGTGCTGACCGCCGGCACCTACGGCAACGTGCTGCGCTTCCTGCCGCCGCTGGTCATGCCGGAGCACCTGCTGAACGAGGGTCTGGACATCCTGGAGGGCGCGTTCGCCGCTCTCTGAGCGGTGTCGCCCGTCGGGTCGTGAACCCCCTTCCGGAGGGTTGTCCGGACAGCGCTGAACGGCCCGTGGGGACCTCTGGTCCGCACGGGCCGTTCGGTTTCCGGGCGCACGCTGCGCATGGCGCGCACAGTGTGCCCGGCCGCGCGGTGCGCGCACCGCGGGCGGTCCTGCATGATCGACGGAGGGCCCGAGAAGTCGCCCGGCGCAGGGTGAAGATGATGTGCGGAATCGCTGTAGGCGCTCGGCGCGGAAGGGCTGTTGACGTAGTGTCATCGCAGATGGACAGCGAGCCTCAGCCGTCGGCGCGGCCGTCCGCGGGGCCTCTTCGGGGGCCGGTTCCGCGGGTGCCGCACGAGGACGACCAGGCCGGCCCGGGAGGGTCGGCGCCCACTGAAGGCCGATCGACCGACCGTCCGACCCACACCCCCCGGGGCGCGCGGAACGGCGATCATCAGAGCCGCCCCGGAGCTTCCCCCCCTGCTCCGGGGCGGCTGTCCGCTGTTGCGGGCCGGGCGGCGCGGTCGGTGGCCGTGCCGGTGGTGGCCGCGGTGCTGCTGGTGGTGGTGTCCTGGCAGGTCGCGGCGGACGGGCCGCTGCTCGGCGTGGACCGGTCGGTCCGCCGGGCCGTCCGGACGGCCCACTCGGACGTCCCGAACACGCTGGTCGACCGGCTCGGCCACGTGTTGTCGGACCTGGGCAGCGGTGTCCCGGCGATTCCGGTGCTGTTGCTGGCCGGCGCGCTGGCTGCCTGGCGGGGGCGCCGGGCCGGGCACTGGTGGCTGCCGCTGCCGGTGGCGGCGCTGACGGCGGGGCTGATCCCGCTGCTGGTGGTCCCGGCGAAGGCGGTCTTCGCCCGGCCGGGTCCGCTGGGGGATCCGCTGACGGCGGGCCAGTGGGGCTGGTACCCCTCCGGGCACACCGCGACCGCGACGATCTCGTACGGGGTGGCGGCGCTGTTGCTGGCCCGGGTGGTGGGGCCGCGCGCGGCCCGGTGGTCGGCGGCGGGTGCGGTGCTGTTGTCGCTCGGGGTGGGTGCGGGGCTGGTGTGGAGCGACTTCCACTGGCTGCTGGACGTGGTGGCGAGTTGGTGCCTGGCCGTCCTGGTGCTGTGGCCGCTCGCCCGGTGGCTGCCCCGGCCGGGTGCCGGGGGGCGTCAGGCCTCGGGGTCCTCGTTGCGGTGAACCAGGCCGGGTTCGCCGTTGTCGCGGTGCCACTCGATGACGAGTTCGTCGCGGGCGCCGAAGCGGACCAGGTGGCGGCCGACGACGTCCTCCAGGCCGGGCAGGTTCTCGCGCTCGCCCTCGACGGTGAGCAGCAGCGCGTCCGGCTGCGCCTCCAGGGTGGCGGTGCCGGCGCCGAAGACCATCGTGCCGCGGCCGGTCTCCTCGGAGTAGACGGCTTCGATCTTGCGCCCCATGTGGGCGGTGAGCTGCTTGGCGTAACGGCCCGGGCGGTCGGTGGCGACGCGGGCTTCGGAGCGGGGCATGGGCCCTCCAGGGTTGGGGAGGGAAACTTAGGGTCCCCTCACTTGGGAGTACGCTAACCCAGATACTGAGCTAGGCTCAACATATTTCCGCGATCGCCCTCCGCCGCCGGCCGCGGGCTCCGCCCCGACGGCTACCCTGGGGCGGACGCCAGCCGAGGAGACCGCCGATGACCACCACGCCGACCGACGAACCGGCGGACCCCTCCCCCGGCCCCCGGCCCGGCGCAGCGGGCAGCGCCGCCGAACTGGCCGACGCGATGACCAGAGCGATCAAGCGGATCCGCCGTCAGACCGGCTGGCGACTGGAGCCCTACGGCATCACCCCCGGCCAGGCCCGGGCGCTGCGCACGCTCGCCCACGTGCCCGGCTGCGAGTCGCCGGACCGTGCGATGCGGCTGAGCGACCTCGCCGACAAGCTGCACATCGCCCCGCGTTCGGCGACCACCGTGGTCGACGCGCTGGAGGAGGCCGGCCTGGTCGAGCGCAGCCCCGACCCGGCCGACCGGCGGGCGGTGCGGATCCTGCTGACGGAGGCGGGCCGGGCGGCGGTGGAGCGGATCGGGCAGGTCCGGGACGAGGTGGCCCAGGAGTACTTCGGCGAGGTCAGCCCCGCCGACGAGGAGGTGCTGCTGCGGGTGCTGCGCTCCGCCGAGGCCCGCTTCCTGGAAGCCGGGCCGCCACGGCGGTAGCCACGGCCCGTCCTACCGGTCGTTCCCGGATCCCGGTCCGAGCCGATCGACGCGACGGGTCCTGGTCCCCGGCCGCAGCGCGGTGATCCCGATCCCGGCGATGACCAGCAGCGCGGCCACGGCGGCCGTCGGGCTGATCCGCTCGCCGAGCAGCAGCCAGGCCGAGGACATCCCGAACACCGGCACCAGCAGCGAGTAGGGCGCGACGGCGGTCGCGTCGTAGCTGCGCAGCAGGAAGCTCCAGGCGACGAAGCCGAGCAGGGTGGAGACCAGCCCGACGTAGGCGATCGCCCCCAGCCCGGCCGGGGTGATGTCGCGCAGGGCGCGCAGGTCCGCTTCCGGGCCCTCGACCAGCAGGGACAGGGCCAGGAGCGGCAGCGGCGGGACGGCGCTGACCCAGACCATCCAGCGCAGCGCGTCCGGCGGCGCGGCCTTGCGGGTCAGCACGTTGGCCAGTCCCCAGGCGACGGCCGCCAGGACGACCAGGGCGAAGGCCCCGAGCGGCCCGCCGGCGCCCTGGTCCCAGGCGCTCAGGGCGATGCCGGCGAAGGCGACCGCCAGGCCCGCCAGCCGCTGTCGGCCGGGGCGTTCGCGCAGCAGTACGGCGGCGAACAGCGCGGTGAAGCCGGCCTGCCCCTGGAGCACCAGGGAGGAGAGCCCGGCCGGCATCCCGGCGTGCATGCCGAGGAAGAGCAGCCCGAACTTGACCACGCCGAGGACCGCGCCGACCGCCACGACCCAGCGCCAGGCCACCCTGGGCGGGCCGACGAAGAAGACCGCCGGCACCGCGACGACGGCGAACCGCAGGGCGCAGAAGAGCAGCGGCGGGAAGCTGTCCAGGCCGACGTGGATCAGGACGAAGTTGAGGCCCCAGACGGCGGCCACCAGGACGGCCAGGGCGATGTGACGCGGGCTCATGCCGCCCCGGCTGCCGTTGCCCCCCGTACGTCCCGTGCCACTCGTGCTGCTCGTGCTGCCTGTGCTGGGCCGGCCGCTCGGGGCGGCGGCGGTTGTCGCGGTCATGGGTCGAGCATGGTGGCGCCGGACTGTGTAGCACCAGCGATGAATACTGAAGAGGACACTTTAGGATCACTGCATGATGGATCTGGGGCGCCTGCGGGCGCTGCACGCGGTGGCGGTGCACGGCTCGGTCGGCGGGGCGGCCGCCGCGCTCGGTTTCACGCCCTCGGCGGTCTCGCAGCAGATCGCCAAGCTGGAGCGGGAGACCCGGACGGTGCTGCTGGAGCGGCAGGGCCGGGGCGTGGTGCTGACCGACGCGGCGCGCGAGCTGGCCGTCACCGCGCAGACCGTGCTGGGCCTGGTGGAGCAGGCCGAGGTGCGGCTGGAGGAGCAGCGCGGCCAGGCCGTCGGGCGGCTGCTGGTGGCCGCGTTCCCGTCCGGTGCCCGCGGCCTGATGCCCGGGGCGCTGGCCGATCTGCGGCGGCGCTGTCCGGAGCTGGACGTCCGGCTGCTGGAACGCGACCCGTACCCGGCGGCCGAGCTGGTGGCCCGGGGCGAGGTGGACCTGGCGCTGGTGCAGGACTGGCCGACCGTACCGCTGCCGGTGCAGGAGGGCGTGTCCCGGATGGACCTCGGCACGGACCCGGTGGACCTGCTGCTGCCCGCCGGCGACGGGCTGGCCGCACTCGACCCGGTGCCGGTGGAACGGCTGTGCGGGCAGCGCTGGATCAGCGTGCCGCCGGGCAACATCTGCCACGACTGGCTGGTCCGCACCCTGCGCGAGGCCGGCGAGGAGCCGGACGTGCGCTACCAGGCCGGGGAGTTCGAGACGCAGATCGCGCTGGTCGCGGCCGGGCTGGGGATGGGCCTGGTGCCGCGGCTCGGACGGGGCCCGCTGCCGCCGGGGGTGGTGGCCCGCCGGGTGACGCCGGAGCCGAGCCGCCGGGTGTTCGCGCTCTGGCGCTCCCAGGCCTCCCGGCGGCCGGCCATCACCGAGGCGCTGGCGTCGATGCGGGAGTGCTGGGGGCGGCTTCCGGTCTGAGGGCCGCCGTGTCCGGGTGCGCGGCGGACGGTCCGGACCCGAGCCTCGTGTCCGGACTCGTATTGGGCTTCTGACGGGCCTCGTACGCGCGTCGCGCGGGCTCAGCCGGCGAGGCCGATCACCAGCCACATGAAGCCCACCCCGGCCACGGTGCAGAGCAGGGTGCTGCGCGAGGGGTGCGGGCTGTGCGCCTCGGGGAGGATGTCGGAGGTCGCCAGGTAGAGCAGGAAGCCGGAGAAGAAGCCCAGGTAGAGGCCGAGCAGGTGCCCCGGGATGGTGAACGCCAGGGTGATCGCCGCGCCGGACACCGGGGCCAGAGCGTCCGCGGCGAGCAGGGTCAGTGCCCGCCGCCGGTTGTTCCCGTACAGCCGGGTGATCGTGTACGTGTTGAAGCCGTCGGCGAAGTCGTGCGCGACCACCGCGATGGCCACCACCGTGCCGACCGTGGTGCCGGCCTGGAAGGCGGCGCCGATCGCGAAGCCGTCCATCACGCTGTGTCCGACCAGGGCCAGCGCGGCGGTCAGCCCGATGCCCTGGCGCCCGGCGGAGTGGGCGTGCCCGTGGTGGCCGTGGGAGTGCGCGGCGTACTCGCCCTCGTGGCCGCGGTGGATGGCGACCGCGCGCTCGACCACGTGGATGGTGAGGAAGCCGGCCGCGAACATCAGCAGCGCCTGCGGCACGCCGTGCACCTCGCCCGGCGCCTGGTGGAGCGCCTCGGGCAGCAGGTCGAAGGCGACCACGCCGAGCATCAGTCCGGCGGCGAATCCGAGCACCAGGTGACGGCGGTCGCGGGTCCGCTGGGCGACGAAACCGCCGACCAGGGTCATCAGGAACGCCGCGGCGGCGACCAGTACCGCGGTCATCGGGTCGGCTCCGCCGCCGGTCCGGCCTGGCGGCCGGGGCCTTCGTCGGATGGTCCGCCGAGCGCTCTGCCCATTCCTCTCCCCCTGGGATCCGCCCGTGACCGGGCCGATCGCCGACCGTACCGGACGCCTGTTCGGCGGTGATCACCCGGGGTGCCGGGGCGCGGTCGGGAGCCGTCCCCCCAGCCTCGGCCCGGGCCTGCGGGGACGCCTGCCGGACCGGCCGCCGGGTGGGCCGTCGGAGTGAGTCCGCCGACCGGGGCGAGGGGCCGGTCAGCCGCCGGTGGCGAGCGGCAGACCGAGGTGGGTGTGGGCGAGTTCGCGGACGCCTTCGCCGTCGATCAGGTGGATGTGCCGGTGGCCCTCCTCGGCGGTGAGGTCCAGCACCTCCTCGGTGAACCGTCCGGTGGTCAGCCGCAGGCCGCGCTCGGCGGACTCCTCGCCGACCGCCTCGGCCAGGGTCTCGATCTGCTCGGCGCCGACCGACGCGGTGTCCCGGGAGGCCCAGACCACCCAGCGGCCGGGCAGCGCGGTACCGGGCGCGCCCTCGCCGGTGGCGACCAGCCCCGCCGGACCGCGCAGCCGGACGCTCCACTGCGCCATCCCGCCGCGGGTCAGCAGGTCCCGCACCAGCTGGGCGAACTCGTTGGCGGACAGGTCGGCGGCGGCCGGCACGGCGGCCCCGGCCTGGGCGGCCGGCCGGACACCCGCCCGGTCGTACGGGTCCGGGGTGACGGCGGCGCCGAGCTGACGCAGCCGCACCAGGGCCTCGTCCTGCTCGGCGTCGGCGTAGACGCCCTCGTCGTCACGCTCCTCGTACGGGGTGCCCGGCGGCAGCAGCCGGGTGCGGGCCAGCGCGTCCCGGTCGGCGTCCACGCTGACCAGGCAGACCGGCTCCGCCGTGGCGGGATCGCGCAGCCAGCCGTTGAGGACGACACCGGCGAGTATCTCGTCGGTGTCGACGGCGTCGGCCGCCTGCAGGGCGCGCAGGGCCAGCCGGGCGACCAGCCGCAGGTAGTCGGTGGCCCGGTCCGCGGTCGGGCGCGGCACCGGGAGGATGTCGCCGTCCGGGGCGAACCGGTAGCCGGTGAGCGAGGGCACCAGGTCGAGCGCCGGCAGGTCGAGGTCCAGCACGGCGGTGCGGGTGAGCGGGCGGAAGACCGCCCGGCAGGGGGTGGGCAGGTCCTGGGTGGCGGTCTCGGCGGCGGCCAGCGCCCGTTCCAGCAGCGACTCCACGGCGGCCGGCTCGGCCAGCCGGTAGGCCCGCCGACACTCCTCCAGGCTCTCGTTGTACTCGCGGACGGCGCGGGCCCGGGCCTGCTCGGCCGCCTCGTGGGCGCGCCGGGACTCGTCGGCGGCCGGGCTGCCGGCCTCGGCCCGGCGGGCGCGCCACTCCCGCAGGGCGCGCTGGTGGGTGAGCCGCGCCTGGGCCAGCTCCCGCTGGTAGCCCGAGTCGAGCAGCCGTCGGGACGGGCCGCTCTCCGGGTCGGCCGCGGGCGGCTCGGCGGGCGCGAAGTCCTCCCAGCGGGGCTCGGCCCCGTCGTCGGCGCCGGGGCCGTCGGCCGGGTAGGGGCGGGGCTGGTAGTGGCGCAGCTGGCTCTCGAAGTCCATGGCCGAGACGGGCAGCGCGGCCCGCCGCAGCAGGTCGGCCAGCCGGTCGTGGTCGGCCTGGACGGCGCGCGTGCGGTGGTGGGCCAGGGCGGCGGCCCGGGCTTGGGCCGCCACGGCCTCGTCCGGGTCGGCCTCACCGGAGGCGGAACCGGAGGCGGAACCGGAGGCGGAACCGGAGCCGGAGCCGGAGCCAGGGTGGCCGGGGCCCCGGTCGGTTCCCTGGCCGGCGGACCCGGGGCCGGCGGGGGCCGGCTCGGACGGGCCCTTGCCGGACGGGTGCTCACCGGACGGGCCGTCACCGGACGCGCCGCCGTCGGGGCGGCCGGTGACGGCGCTGTCCGGTGCCGGACCCTCCGCGGCACCGAAGTCACGGAAGACCGAGGCGAGGAAGCCCGGCCGGGGGAACTGGACGGTGGCGGTTCCGTCGGACTGGCCGTCTGCTGAGTACTGCATCGGTCGTCGTTCCCCCATGCTCGTCCGGCTCCTGCCCGGGGCGGTCGGCGAGCCTGTGGACCCGCTCCTGCCGGACATTGTCCCCCGAACGGGCGCAGCGGTCAGCCAAGCCGCTCAGTTGGTCCGGGTGTTGGTCAGGTGCAGACCGATGTAGCCGACGTAGATCCGGCCGCTGCCGGAGCAGTCGTCCAGGTAGTGCAGCCGGGGCGCGGTGCGGCCACCGCCGATCCGCAGGTGCGCCCCCATGAAGGCGCGCCGGGAGGAGTCGACGCATTCCGGCACCGGCAGCATCCGCTCGCGCTTCCACTTGGTGTGACTGAACACCGTCCGGGACTCCCCGCGGACCGCCTTGCGGGGCGGGAAGCGGCGACAGCCCTCAGGGGTCCGCTCGCACCACTGCTTGAAGTCCCCGCCGGCCGCACCACGCACGGCCGCCTCGGCGTACTCCTGGAGGGCGGTCAGCCCGTCCCAGGCGAGCCGGGCCCAGCCCGCGCCCGCGCACTGGAGCCCGTCCAGGGCGAGCGCGTTCTTCTGGTCACCGGTGAAGGTCACCAGCGGGAACTCGCCCAGTCTGGCCATGAGTTCGGTGAAGGTCTCGGGCACGCCACCGAGGTCGGGGGGCTGGGCCGTGGGGTGCGGCGCCCCGGCGGCCGGCCCGCCGCCCGGTGCGACGCAGTGGCGCCCGGTCAGGGCGCGGGCTCCGGAGCGGAGACGGCCCTCCCGGATGTCCCGCCCGTCGCGGCCCTCCCGGCCCTGGCCGTGCTCGCGGTGGTCGCGGTGGTCGCGGCGCTCCAGGCGCGGGGTGCGCCGGACTGGCTCCGACTCGTCGGCCCTGGCCTGCTGTCCGACGCGGTCCCGCTGCTCCTCGCGGACGAGCACGGCCGGTTCGGCGCCCCGGGAAGGGACGGCCCCGTCCGCGGTCCGTACGGTGGCCTGCCCGACGGCGCGCTCGGCCGCCGGCTCAGTCGCCGACTCGACTGCCGGGTCGACGGCCTGCTCCGCCGGCCGGCGGAGCTGTGGCGGCGGAACACGCAGCACGGGGACGGCCGCCAGTGGCGGGGGCAGTGGCCGCTCGGCGGCCAGGCGGCGCGGCTCGCGGGCGAGCAGCCCGGCGGCGCGGCGCAGATCCTCCTCTATTCGGCTCCGGGCGAGTACCGGATGTCGGGCGCTGTCCTGCCGGGAGGCCGGGTCGACCTCGGGCAGGTAGGTGCGCACCGCGCCGCCGTAGACGGTGTGGTACTCCAGCGCGACGTTGAATCCGGTGCGGGCGCCGGGGTCCAGCACGTAGGCGGTGGCGAGGCCGGGCAGTTGCTGGCAGAGCGGGGCCACCACGTCCTGCACCCAGTGGTCGAGCGGGAGGTTCACCGGGACGCTGGCCACCACCGTCGGCAGCCTGCGTTCGGGATCGCACAGCTCGTCGATCAGGGCGTCCACCTCGTCCGCCGTGATCAGCCGGGGTGCGGAGTGGACGGCGGCCGGGCCGTCGGTGGCGTCGAGCAGCGGGAGGAGCGAGCGGGCGAGTTCGGGCACCGGCACCCGGCACGGGGTGCGCACGCCGCTGCCGGTGTTGTGGGTCTCGGCCTCCAGCCGGACCCAGGTGGGGCCGTCGGGAGCGGTGGCCACGGTGAGGGTGAGCTGCTGGGTGCCGTGCGGGGCCGGGGTGCGCAGGCGGCGGCGGTGGTAGCGGCCGGTGCCCGGGTCGCCGCGCAGCGGCCCCTGGTCGCGGTCGAGCAGGACACGCTCGCCCAGGCGGAGGCGCTCGGTGCTGGGAGCCGGTTCGGCACTCCGCCCGACGGCGGCGTGGTGGACCGGTGGGGGCTCCTCGAAGCCCTCCTGCTTCAGCCAGTCCGCCAGTTGTTCGTCGGCCAGGGCGACGGCGTCGGCGTGCGTGAGGGCCGTGGTGACCGTCATCCGGTAGGGCGTCGCCGGACCACGGGGGCCGGGCAGGTCGGCGGCGGTGTGCGAGCGGACGCGGTTCGGGGCGGTGCGGTTGGCGATCGGATGGTTCGAGGTCGGGTGGGTCGGCGCCGGGTGGGTCGAGGTCAGATGGTTCGAGGTCGGGCGGCCGGGGGCCGGGCGGTCGGGGGTCGGAGTCGTCGCGGACGGGGGATTCGAGGTCGAACGGTCTGAGGTCATGCGCATACCTCCGTGGTGCGGGGTGGGGTCCTGTGTCCTCCATCGATGGTTTCGTCCGGTTCTGCCGGAACCTTGCCCAGGAAACGCCACGGCCCGGAGCGGAAGTTCCAACTCCGGGCTACGACACTACGTTCGGGTGAATCTGCTCAAGCGGTCTTCCGCGTGGCGCGGGGCCGGAGCTACAAGAGACGGCCGGTCAGGGGCCGTCCCCTGGCCGCCCGACGGCTCCTGCGACCCGCCGGCCCCACGAGGTGCCGCCCGCCCCGCCGGTCAGACCGGCACCTCGACGTAGGTGCGGCCGGCCGGGACCGCCGCCGCGGTGCCGCCGGTCGCCTCGGCCAGCCAGGTGTGGAAGTCCGCCACGTCCGGCTCCGGCACGCCCACCTCGATCCGCACCCCGGTGGCCTCGTACGCCAGGTCGCTCACCGCGTACCCGGCCGCCCGCAGGTCGTTCTCCACCCGTCCGGCCCGGACGTGGTCCACCGTCACCGCGAGCAGCGCGACCGGCCGGCGCTCCAGCAGGCCGATCTCGTCCACCGCCTCCGACACCGCGTTCCCATACGCCCGCACCAGGCCGCCCGCGCCGAGCTTGATCCCGCCGAAGTACCGGGTGACCACGGCGACGGTGTCGGTCAGCCCGCGCCGGCGCAGCACCTCCAGCATCGGCACCCCGGCCGTGCCGCCGGGTTCGCCGTCGTCGCTGGAGCGCTCGCGGCGCTGGTCGTCGCCGACCACGAAGGCGGTGCAGTTGTGCCGGGCGTCCCAGTACTGCTTGCGGATGCCGGCGATGAAGGCCTGCGCCTCCTCCTCGTCGGCGACCCGGGCGAGGTGGCAGATGAACCGGGACTTCTTGATCTCGGTCTCGTGGCTGCCGGCCCGCCGGATGGTGAGGTACGGCCTGGCGGTGGGCTCCGGCGTGGCGGACATGGTGTGGGGGTCCTCCCGAGGACGGCGAAGGCTGACGGCGCACGCTCCGGCGCACCGGGGCGGCACCGCCAGCCTAGTTGGCGCCCGACGGGAGGGACCGGCGGCCGACTGCCGGCGCTTCAGCGGCCGGCCAGCGCGTTCAGCCGCGCGCGGTCCAGGCCGGTCAGCGCGGTGACCTCGGCGAGGTCGACGGCCCCGCAGTCCACGCCGCGCACCAGGTAGCCGCTCAGCGCCCGGGCGGTGGCGGGCTCGTCCATCACGGCGCCGCCCGTCTTCGCGAGGTACGCGGCCAGCCGGGCCGCCGCGGCCGCCAGGCCCTCGCGGTAGAAGGAGTAGACCGCGACGTAGCGGGTGGGCAGGTGCGCCGGGTGCATGTCCCAGCCCTGGTAGTAGGCGCGGGCCAGCGAGCGGCGGACCAGGTCGTGGTGGAGCCTCCAGGCGGCGTGCACCTGCTCGGTGGAGCCGGTCGGGAGGACGTTGGTCGAGCCGTCGGAGAGCCGGACCCCGGTGCCGGCGGCCGCCACCTGCATGACCGCCTTGGCGTGGTCGGCCACGGGATGGTCCATGCTCTGGTGGGCCGCGCTGACGCCGCAGGCGGCGCTGTAGTCGAAGGTCCCGTAGTGCAGGCCGGTGGCCCGCCCCCCGGCGGCCTCGATCATCCGGGCGACGGTGGCCCGGCCGTCCGGGCCGAGGATCGCCTGGGTGGTCTCGATCTGGATCTCGAAACCGATCCGGCCGGCGGGCAGCCCGGCCCTGCCCTCGAAGTCCTCCAGCAGCCGGACCAACGCGGTGACCTGCTCGGCGTAGGTCACCTTGGGCAGGGTGAGCACCAGGCCGTCCGGCAGCCCGCCGGCGGCCGACAGGGTGGCCAGGAACAGTTCCAGGGTGCGGATGCCGCGGGCCCGGACGGCGGCCTCCATGCACTTGATCCGGATGCCGAGGTACGGCGGGGCGCCGCCCTCGGCCACCGTCGCGGCGACCAGCTCGGCGGCGCGGACGGCGGCCGCGTCCTCCTCCGCGTCGGGGCGGGGGCCGTAGCCGTCCTCGAAGTCGATCCGCAGGTCCTCGATCGGCTCGCGCTCCAGCTTGGCGCGGACCCGGGCGTACACGTCGGCGAGCAGTTCGTCGTCCGCGACGCCGAGGGCGCGGGCGAGCTCGGCGGGGGTGGCGGCGTGGCGGTCCAGGGCCTCCAGGGCCCGGCGGCCCCACTCCCGCACGGTGTCGGCCCCGAAGGCGTCGGCCGGGACGTAGACGGTGTGCACCGGCTGCCTGGTCCCGGGCTCGCCCGGGTAACGGTGCGCCAGGTCGGCGTCGACCGGCGCGAGCAGCGCCTCCACGGCGGCGCGGGCCGCGGTGGAGAAGGAGGCCCCGTCCGCCGGCCCGGTTGCGTCGGCTCCGACCCCTGTCATCCGCGCTCCTCCATGCCGAACCTTCACTTCAACACTTTGTTGAAGTGAAGGTAGCTCCGGCGGGACCGGGCGTCAATGACCGGCACCTCTGGCCGACCGGGCCCCGGACGGTGGCGGCCGCGGTCAGTCCCTCCCGGCGGCGGCATAGCGCTCGTTCAGCTCCGGGTACAGGTCGGCGACCTCCTTGGGGTGCACCGAACCGTCCGGGCCCTTCCCGGTGACGCCGAACTCCCTGGTCAGCCAGTCGGCGAGGCGCTGGGGGTCGGGCTGGTGGCCGTAGCTGTCCATGTACGAGACGAGCGCCTCGTAGGCGAGGTCCGGGTCGAGGCGCGCGGGCACCGGGGGGATCTCGCGCTGCTCGGCGTGGACCGGCTGCTCGGCGTGGGCACGCTCGTCGGCCGGGACCGGCTGCTCGGGCTCGGCGGGCTGCTCGGGCCGCTGCTGCAGGCCGACCGGGTGCTGCGCCTGCGGACCGGGCGCGGGCTCAGGCGCGGGAACGGGGGTGGAGTCGGGCTCCTCGGCGACCGGGCGCGGCGGCTTGAACCAGGGCGAGGCCTGGCCGGGCACCCGCCCGCCCGGGGCGGCGTCCGCCGGGTGGCCGGTGGTGCGGACCGGGCGGGCGGTCCAGACGTTCAGTTCCTCGCCACGCGGCTGCGGGACGGCGTCCGCCGCCTCCTCCGGCTCCTGAGCGGCCCGCAGCCGGACGGCGGCCAGCTTCGCGAGCATCGGTGCGGCGACCTCGGCGGACATCGGCGCGACGGTCGCGGACTGCTGCGGCTGTTCGGGCTCGACCTGCTCGACCTGCGGGGCAGCCTGCTGGACGGCCTCCGGTGCCTGCTGCCGGCGCTGGGGCTGCTGGGCCTGGACCTCGGCGGCCGGGGCGATGGCCGCGGTGGCGCGGTGCTCCTGAGGGGCCGTTCCCTGCGCCTCCGGCTCCGCCTCCGCCGACAGCTCGATGGCTTCGCGCTCGCGTCCCTCGTCGTCCAACCGGTCGAGCAGGGCCGGGTCCAGTGGCACGCCGAACTTGGCGAGCTTGAGCGGCAGCAGCGCCTGGATCGGCGCCGAGCGGCGCCAGCCACGGCCGTAGCGGAAGCGCAGCTGCGCCCGGTAGACCAGGCGGTTCTGTTCGAGTCGGATGACCTCGTCGTAGGAGCGGAGCTCCCAGAGCTTCATCCGCCGCCAGAGCCGGAAGGTCGGTACCGGGGAGAGGATCCAGCGCATCACCCGGACCGACTCCATGTGACGGTCCGCCGTGATCGCCGCGATCCGGCCGACCGCGTGCCGCGAGGCCTCGACCACGACGACGAAGAGCACCGGGATGACGGCGTGCATCCCCATGCCGAGTGGGTCTCCCCAGGAGGCGGCCGCGTTGAAGGCGATGGTGGCGACGGTCAGCAGCCACGCGGTCTGCCGCAGCATCGGGAAGGGTATTCGCAGCCAGGTCAGCACCAGGTCGAGCGCGAGGAGCACCACGATGCCGGCGTCCACACCGATCGGAAAGGCGTAGGAGAAGGCGCCGAAGCCCTTCTCCACGGCCAGTTCGCGCACCGCGTTGTACGACCCCGCGAAGCCGATGCCCGAGATGATGACAGCACCGGCCGCGACCAGGCCGAGCAGGCCCCGATGGGCCTTGGTGAGCGTTGGGCGTGCCATTACGTCTATCAACCCCTGGATGTCGGCTGCTGCCGTACGCTGCCTCGGCTGCCGAGTCCCGTTGCTCGGGCCCCCGGACGGCTGAGCAATCTCCGGGCTCGGCCCACCGGAGTTTACTCGTACACGTGTTTAAGCGTTCCCACAGCCTGGGGTGTCACAGTGGGGCGGAGCGACGCCGGTCTCCGGCACCGCGCGGAGCTGCGGTGGAGATGGGTCGGATCGTCACCGGGGCCGCCCCGCCGTGCCGTTGAGGTAGGCGAGCACGGCCAGCACCCGGCGGTTGGCGTCCTCGTCGGGGGCGAGTTCGAGCTTGCTGAAGATGTTGGCGATGTGCTTGGCCACCGCGCCGTCGCTCACCGACAGCCGGGCGGCGATCGCCGAGTTCGAGCAGCCCTCGGCCATCAGTTCCAGCACCTCGCGCTCGCGCGGGGAGAGCCGCTGCAGCGGACCGGACCGACGCGAGGTGGTCTGCATCAGCTTGGCGATCACGTCCGGGTCCATCGCCGTGCCGCCGGAGGCCACCCGGCGGACCGCGTCGATGAACTGCCCGGCGTTGAACACCCGGTCCTTCAACAGGTAGCCGATCCCCCCGGTGCCGTCGGCCAGCAACTCCCGCGCGTAGAGCTGCTGGACGTGCTGCGACAGCACCAGCACCGGCAGGCCCTCGATCTCCCGCCGGGCCTTGAGCGCCGCCTGCAGGCCCTCGTCGGTGAGCGTCGGGGGCAGCCGGACGTCGACCACGGCCACGTCCGGGCGGTGGGTCAGCAGGGCCTCCAACAGCTCGGGACCGGTCTCCACCGCCGCGGCGATGGTGAAGCCGTGCGCTTCCAGCAGCCGGATCAGGCCTTCGCGAAGGAGGTAGAGGTCCTCGGCGAGGACAACTCGCACGGCAACTCCAAGATGATGGTGGTGGGTCCGCCCGACGTGCTGTCGATGGAGAGGACACCGTCGAAGGTACCCAATCGCTTCTCGATCCCGCGCAGCCCCGTCCCGCGCGAAGGGTCCGCCACCCCCACGCCGTCGTCCGTCACCGTGACCCGCAGGAAGCCGGCCCGGTAGAGGATGTCCACCCACACCTGCTCCGCCCCGGAGTGCTTGGCCGCGTTGGCCAGCAGCTCGCAGACGCTGAAGTACACGGCGGCCTCCACCGCGGCCGGCAGCCGGTCCGGCAGGCTCACGCACACCTCGGTCGGCAGCGCGCTGTCCAGCGCCAACAGCTGGACGGCGTCGCCCAACCCGCGCTCGGCGAGCACCGGCGGGTGAATGCCCCGCACCAGGTCCCGCAGCTCCTGGAGGGCCCGGGCGGACGACTGGCGGGCCTCGGCGAGGAGCTCCCGCGCGGCCTCCTGGTCGGTGTCCATCAGGTGCTCGATCGTGCCCAGCGTCATCCCGATCGCGACCAGCCGCGCCTGGGCGCCGTCGTGCAGGTCCCGCTCGATCCGCCGCAGCTCGGCCGCCTGGTTGCCCACCGCATCCGCCCGCGTCTCCGTCAACTCGGCCACCCGCCTGGTCAGCTGGGCGTGCGACGCCCGGCCGTCCTGGTCCAGCACCCGCCGGGCCGCCTCCGCGTACATCCGCACCGCGAACGGTGCCACGAGTACCCCGACCACGATCATGGCCGCCCCGAGCACGGTGCTCAGCAGGATGGACGCCATCCGGCCGCTCAGCGGGCCGAAGTCGTTCACCGTCACCGGCCCCGACAGGATGTAGACGACGCCCAGCCCAAGCAGAACGGCCACCGGGCCGACCACGGCCGCCACGAGGAGCGGGTTCACCAGCATCCAGAGCAGCTCGGCACGGGTGGTCCGGTCCCGCAGGCCCCAGTGGACCAGCTGCGCGTACTTCGCCACCGTCCGCGAGCGGTGGTAGGTGTACCCCGTCCACCAGTGTCCGCGCCCGTCCAACTCCAGCTCCGGGCGCGGAGCGTAGGTGGCCGGCAGCCGTATGCCGAACCAGCGCGCCAGCTGGCCGCGGGCGCGGTCGGCGACGCTGCGGACCAGGAAGGCCGCCACCACCGAGCCGGCGATCGCCGCCACCAGCAGCGCGGCGAGGATCGCCGGGGAGTAGTTCTGGAGGAACTGGGCCGTGGTCACCCCGGAGAGAACGGCTGCCGCCACCGGCAGCACCACCCCCGGCACCGCGGTCAGCAGCACCACGACCAGCCGGGTCAGGGCCTCGCCGCCGGTCTCGAAGGCTGCCCGGGCCTGCGCACGTACGGACGTGCCGCCTGTACGACTCACTGTTGTCACGGGAAGCTCCTGATGCCGGTACCGATCGTCCTCCGTCAGTCTTCACGAACCGTCCATCACCCACACTGGCCATGGCACCCCAATTCCGGGGTGGACCTAGGACCACCTGCCGGTGGACAGAGTGACACCAGCGAGTGAGATGGTCCGGAAATGCGAAAAGCCCCTGATCCGAATGGATCAGGGGCTTTTCAGAAGAATTGTTCGGCGGCGTCCTACTCTCCCACAGGGTCCCCCCTGCA
>NZ_JBICZE010000026.1:0-73958 GCF_043201735.1 Kitasatospora sp. NPDC048286 | reverse complement strand
CGGAGCGGGTCCCTACGGGCCTTCGGCCCTCCGTTCGCGCCTGACCTTCGGTCAGGCGGCGGACCCGCTCCGCGTGTCCGCACCCGGGCTCCGCCCGGGTGGGCCCGGCGCTTCGCGCCTTGGCCAGCCTCACTCCGCTTCGCTCCATGAGGCCCGGTCGCTGAGCCAGGATCATAGACTTGAACTGGGTTTTTGACTGACCTCACGACAGGCCGACTAGGAGAGGGGCGGTGCTGAGGGGGGCACGTGCGGGTCGGCTTCACCCCCCTCTCAGATTGGTCTAGTCCACGGTCTAGACCAGGGTTTCGCTCCCCCGACGACGAGGGGTGCGCTACCCTGGCAGGGTGAGCAACGGCCCCGAATGTATCAGTCTCGACCCGTCAGGGGATCCCGCCGAATCTGGGGTGCCGACCCCTGCTTTTCCGGTATCTGCCGGAACCCGCGGCCCTGCTCTGATATCCTCGCGGACAGTCGCTTCCATTGGGCTCGTATTCCGGTCGGCTGATTCTCTGTGTCGGTCCGTCGAATGTATCAGTAAGGCATTGTCAGAATTTCCCGCGTGGTCCCTGGTGTGGGCTCGGGAATGGTGAGGGGAGACACGTCTTTGAACATCGTGAAGCCGGGCCTGATGGCCGCTCAGTCCGCCGCCGGCATCTCGCTGCGCGGGCACCAGGAAGAGGCCCTGGAGGCGATCGTGCGGGGCCTGACGCCCCGTCCGGGTCGACCGGCTACCCCGGGTGGCCTTCGGGTCACGGTGCAGATGGCCACCGGTTCCGGGAAGTCGTACGTGGGCGCCGCGGCCGGGCAGAAGCTGGTGCCGCGCGGGGTGGTGCTGGTCGTGGTGCCGACGCTGGACCTCCTGGTCCAGATGATCGGTTCCTGGCGGGCGGCCGGCCGGGCCGGGGACATGCACGCGGTGTGCTCCCTGGTGGACTCCGAGCTGCCCTACAGGGTGATGGCGAGCACCAGCCCGCTGATGATCGGGATGTGGCTGGAGCACGCGGCCAGGCACCGCCGGCCGACCACCCTGTTCGCCACCTACACCTCGGTCGGCGCCGTCGCCGACGCCTACGCCCACTGGGCGGGGCACCGGGGCGAGGTGCTGCCGCCGCTGGGCCTGATGGTCTGCGACGAGGCGCACCGCTCGTCGGGGAGCGTGGAGAAGACGTGGACGGTGGTGCACGACCAAGCGGAGCTCCCGGCGGACCGTCGGCTCTACATGACGGCGACGCCGCGGATCTGGGCGCCGCCGAGCCGGGCCATGCGGCGGCGTGAGGACGCCCTGCAGCCGTTGCCGGAGGAGCTGGCGGTGTCCATGGACGACCAGCGGATCTACGGCCCGCACGTGTACTCCCTGGGCTTGGCGGAGGCCATCGACAGGAAGCTGTTGGCCCCGTTCGAGATCGTGGTCCTGGAGCTGCGCGACCCGCTCGGGGACCGCCAGGGCGCCGAGCGCCAGGGTGTGCCGTGGGGGCCGGGGGTCGGTGAGGCCGAGGACGGCAGCGAGGACGAGGTGCCAGCCGAGCGGATCGCGGCCATGCAGGCCGGCCTCCTCAAAACCGCCACCGAGCGCGGACTGGAGCGCTGCATCACGTTCCACAGCCGCACGATCGAGGCCCGCTACTTCTCCGAGACCTTGAACCAGACCGCTGAGAAGCTGCACCTCCAGAACCCGCAGAAATACCCCGAAGAGGTCTGGGCGCAGTGGCTCTCCGGCGAGCACGAGATCGACTACCGCAAGGAGCTCATCGGCGACTTCGGAAAGGGCGAGGAGGACGACGGTCTCAAACTTCGGATCTTCAGTAACTGCAAGGTCCTGGGCGAGGGTGTCGACATGCCGAATGCGGATTCGGTTCTCCTTCAGGGCCGGGGCAGCATGGTGGATATCGTCCAGGCCATCGGCCGGGCCCTGCGTATGCAGCCTGGGGAGGGAAAGACCGCCAGCCTGATCGTGCCGGTCTTCCTCAAGCTCGGAGAGGAGCCCGGGGACATTCTGGAGTCGGACTCCTACGGCCCGCTGGTCAAGATTCTGACCGCGCTGCGCAGCCACGACGCCAAGGTCGTGGAGGCCCTGGCGGTGCCGCAGAAGTCGGGCAAGCGGACGAAGGGGCGCAGCGCCGAGGCTGCTGTCGGGCCTGGTGAGAGCATGGTTGGCGTGGGCGGCGCGGCGGGTGCGGGGGCGTTCACGCTGCCGGTGCGGTTTCAGACGCCGGTGGACGAGAACGTGCTCGCCCTGTTCATCGCCTCCCGGGTGCTGACCGGTGAGAACCAGTTCTGGCGGGAGGGCATCAGCCACGCCCGCCGGTGGAACGAGGAGACCGGCGGACTCGATGTCCCGTATTCCGCGATGGTCGGTGAGGAGGGGAATTTCCCGCTCGGGAAATGGCTCTCGGACCGGCGTGGCGAGCACGCCGCTGGTGAATTGGCGCGCCACCGGGTCGACATGCTGGATGCGTTGGGGATGATCTGGTCCGTGAGCGACGCGCGGTTCGAGGCGGGGCTGGACTGGGCGCGGGTCTGGGCGAAGGGCCACGGCGGCTCGCTGGCGGCGCCGGCGCGGGCCTCGATCGGCGGCTACGCCATCGGCACCTGGCTCTCCGAGCTGCGGGCCGCGGCGGCGGTGCCGGCCGACCAGCCTGGCGCGCTCGCGCCGGAACGGCGGGCAGCGTTGGAGGAGATCGACCCATGGTGGTGCCCCGCCTGGCCCATTGTGTGGCAGCGCACCTACGCCACCGCCCGGCTCTGGTGGCTGGACACCGACGGCCTGGTCCACTGGCCCACCCTGCCCGAGGACACCGTCTACGAGGGCGAGCAGCTCGGCCGCTGGGTACGGGCGCAGCGGGCCGGCTGGTCTGACTTGGAGGAGGACCAGCGGGACCTGCTGGCGGCGATCGGCATCGAGGAAGACCAGGAGCTGGCCGCCGCGAAGGCGAAGCCCAAGCTGTCCCGCGGTGACCGGTTCCAGCTTCACCTGGCGGCGCTGGCCAAGTTCGTGGAACAGGAGGGCCACTGCCGGGTTCCGAGGGCGTTCAAGACCGCCGGGGGGCTGTCGCTCGGGGCCTGGCTCAACAACAGCAAGGCCCGGAGGGCGAAGCTGAGCGACGAGCAGCTGGGGCAGCTCGCGGCCCTGGGGGTGGAGTGGGCGTAATGGCCCTGTACTGGGGCCCGGGAGGGGCGGTCGCGGACCGGGCGCCGACGGCCCTCCGCCCGTGCCGACGGGTGGCCTCGGTCGTCGTGGCATCAGGGGCTGCGCCAGCTCCGAAGCCAGTCGGCAGCCGCTCGGGTAGCGGAGTGGTCGCGGCCGAGGAACCGCTCACGGTCGGCCAGAATCTGTTCCAGCAGGTCGATCACCTCACCCGTACGCGCCAGCCGCCTGTAGGAGACGGCGAGGTTGGCGCGGGCGGTCAGGGTGTCGGGATGCTCTTCACCGAGCAGCCGCTCGGAATCGGCCAGCACCCGCTCCAGCAGGTCGATCGCCTCACCTGTAAGCCCCGCCTGCCAGTAGTAGACGGCGAGGTTGGCGCGGGCGGTCAGGGTGTCGGGATGCTCTTCACCGAGCAGCCGCTCGAAATCGGCCAGCACCCGCTCCAGCAGGTCGATCGCCTCACCCGTACGCCCCGCCTGCCAGTAGGAGGAGGCGAGGTTGGCGCGGGCGGTCAGGGTGTGGGGATGGTCCTCACCGAGCAGCCGCTCCCGGTCCGCCAGCACCCGCTCCTCGAGCACGATCGCTTCACCTGTACGCCCCGTCTGCCTGTAGGAGGAGGCGAGGTTGGCGCGGGCGGCCAGGGTGTCGGGATGGTCCTCACCAAGCAGCCGCTCGGCATCGGCCAGCACCCGCTCCTGCAGAGCGATCGCCTCACCCGTACGCCCCATCCGCTGGTAGGAGTCGGCGAGGTTGTGGCGGGAAGCCAGGGTGTCGGGGTGGCCTTCACCGCGTAGTCGCTCGGCATCGGCCAGCACCCGCTCCAGCAGAGCGATCGCCTCACCCATACGCCCCACCCGCCGGTAGGAGAGGGCGAGGCTGCCTCGGGAAGTCAGGGTGTCGGGGTGGCCCTCACCGAGTAGCCGTTCGGCGTCGGCTGCGATGTTCTGCCAGTGGGTGACAGCGGCGTGGATCAGGCCGGTGCTGGTCAGGCTGTGGCCCGCCGCGAACAGGACGGGGTGGCCGTCGGGGTGCCAGAGGTGGTCGCCGGCGTGGGTGGTGAGGGTGTCGGTGTTGGCGCGCAGGACGGCGGTCAGGTCGCGTGCGGTGTGCTCGTGCTTGGGCCAGGTCTCGGCGAGGGCATCGGCTGCGGCGTGGACGGTGGCGGGAATGTCGGCGTGGGGGGTGGTTTCGCGGGCGGCGCGGGCGGTGAGGGCGTGTAGGCGCACCGTGCGGTTGGTGTCGTGGGTGTGGTGGGTGATGAGGGCGTAGTGGTGGAGCAGGCGCAGGACGGCGCGGGCCTGCTCGGCGGTGACCGGAGCAGGCTCGGAGGAGCCGGGGGTGCGGTGCGTGGTGAGGTAGCGGGCGGCGGCGTCGGTGGTCCAGAGCTGTTGAGGGTGGCCGGCGGGGTCGAGGTGGGCGGCGAGGCGGATCGCGGGGACGGCGAGGCCTGCGGGTTCGTGTTGCTGGGCGGCGTCGAGGGCCAGGAGGAGTGAGGTGGTGACCTGGCGGCCGTAGCCGTCGGTGTCCGCGCCCGGTGGCAGCAGTGTTTCCAGGCGGGAGGTGCGGTCGGTGAACAGGTGGAGGTAGGTGGTGCAGTCGGCGTCTTCGTTGATCATGTAGGCGGCGGCGTGGGCCAGGGCCAGCGGCAGCCGGCCCAGTGCCTCGACCAGGTCACTGGCGCGGTCGTCGAGGAGGTGGGCAGTGTCGGCTTCGGTGAGGCGCTGGTGCAGGTAGTCGAGGGCTTCGGTGGGGGTGTAGGTGCCGATGTCGACACGGGTGCGGCCGTTGCCGGTGACGAGGGCGTCGCGGCGGCGGGTGGTGGCCAGCACCCGCCCGTTCGCGCCGACGGGTGGGCGGGGCCACCACGGGGCGGTGTTCTCGAGGTCGGTGAGGTCGTCCAGGACCACCAGCCACGAGCAGTCGGTGACGGCCAGCCAGTCCAGAAAAGCGCCGGCGTCGCTCTCGGCGTCCTGCCCGCCGGCGCCGGGCACACCGGCCTTCGCCGCAGCCTGCGCGTAGGTGGTGACGATCTGCGCGGTCTCGGTGGCGTCCACCCACACCAGTACGTCGATTCCGTCGGTGTGGGCGTGGTGGGCGCAGGTGGCGGCGATCTGCGACTTGCCGACACCCCCACCGCCGGACAGGACCTGGGTGAGGACCACGGTCGCGTTGCGCTCCCGGGCCCGGTCGATCTCCTCCTGCAGGCCGGGGCGGGGCTGGAACGCGGAGGCCAGCGGCGGCACCGTGCCCACCCGCACCGGCCGCCACACCGGCCCAGGCGTCGGCCCGGGGGCGGGTGCGGGGTGGTGGTGGGTGACCGTCAGGTTCCCGGCCTGGTAGACGTCACCGTGGACGGTGCCGCCCGTGATCCGGTTGTCCACCTCGGTGTGCTCGACACGACTGCCCGGCCCGATCCCGGAATGGGCGACGTCGCGCCCCGCACCGACAGCCCCCTCCCCCGACACGTCCACCCGCACCAAGGACGACGCCCCCGCGCCGGCCGACCCGTTCGCGGGCACCCGCCCGTCGCCGTGGCCTGTCGGCGGAGCAGCCGCCGGGCCGCCGCCCGGCCGCAGGGCCGGCGTGCCGTCCCCCTCCACCGGGGAGGCACTGCCGGTGCCGGGGCCCTCCGGCACGCTGCCGGTTGCGGGAACGCCGGCCTGTTCGTTCGGTTTCCGGCGTCGGCCGCGCCACGGCCAAGGGGGTGGGGTCACAGCCGCCTCCCGCTCGGATCAGTGCCGTGGACGTCGCCGACGGTGACGGGTCCGGGACGGGCAAGGTGGACGCGGGCACCGTGCCCACCGAAGCACGGGACGCCGCCTTCCGCTGCTACGGATCGGACGCCGGGCACCGTCGTCACCACGACCACGGCCGCATCCACCACACACCCCCGACACAGCTCCCGGCGGTCACCCGCCCGTCCACCCCGACGGCAGCGTACGCCCGGTACACGGCCCGCCGCGGCCGAACCCACCAACCGCCCCCGCCGTCCGGGCCCGGCGGGCGGAGCCGGCGAAGGAGACCGACCCACGACGGTGCCCGGCGTCGCGGATCACCTCGCACTGGCGCTCCGGCGGGTCGGCCGGCGGGTACGCGATCGGGACGTGGCTGTCGGAGCTGCGGGCCGCGGCGCAGGTGCCGGCCGGGGAACCGGGGGCGCTGGCGCCGGAGCGGCGCCGCGCGCTCGAGGAGATCGACCCGTGGTGGTGCCCGGTGTGGCCGGTCACCTGGCAGCGCGCCTACGCGACCGCCCGGATGTGGTGGCTGGACACCGACGGCCTGGTCGACTGGCCACTCCTGCCGCTGGACACAGTGTTCGAGGGCGAGCAGCTCGGCCGCTGGGTGCAGGCGCAGCGGGCCGGCTGGCCTGACCTGGAGGAGGACCAGCGGGACCTGCTGTCGGCGATCGGCATCGAGGCCGACCCGGAGCTGGTGGTCGCGAAGGCCGCCGCCGAGGCGAAGCCGAAGGTGTCCCGCGGCGACAGGTTCGCCCAGGGCCTGGCCGCGCTCGCCCAGTTCGTCGAGCGGGAGCGGCACCCCCGGGTCCCCCGCTCGCACAAGGAGCCGGTGGAGGCCGTGGAGGCCGGCCCCGGAGGGGAGGAGCAGGTGGTGGTCTCCCACTTCGCCCTGGGCACCTGGCTCAACAACCAGAAGGCCCGCCGGGCGAAGCTCACCCCAGGCCAGCTCGCGCAGCTCGCCGAGCACGGCGTGGAGTGGGCGTAGGAGACAGCGTTGGGATTCCTGGGACACTCACGTGATTCCCGTGCACCGACGAAGTCGGCAGGTCAGGAGCTCGGTCGAGTCTCCATCGTGGGTGGAGGCCCGACCGGAGTACACCGGCTCGACACCTCGGCGCGTGAACCGGATGAATTCCCCATCAGACTCACGAGACGCACCGGTCAGAGGCCGCTCGAGCCTCGGCGCAGCGGCAGGAACTCACAGCGGGTACGGCGTCGGTGGTGACGGTGGTGAGGGGGCCGTTCTCGTCGGTCAGCCACAGCCGGGCGGTGCGCAGCCGGTGGGCGGCGCCGCGGCCGGACGCTCGGACCTCGGCCTCCCGGCCGGTCGGCGACCCCTGCTCGTGCGGCCGCTGTGCGGAGAGCGGGGACAAGGCTGAAGTGCCAGCGATCGGCAGTGCCTCAGAGGAGCTTCCACGCTCCGGTAGCGAGGTTGAGGAGCCCGGCCAGGGCGACGAGACAGCCGCCCGATGGGGGCGTCGGTTCGTTCTCCCGGTACTCGATCATGGCGTCGCAGAAGGTGTCGTGCGCTTCCCACATGTGCGCGATGTGATCGGCTTCCGCTTTGGACTTGGGCAGCCAGGGCGAGTACCGGCCGCACTCGGCACACCTGAACCGGTAGTTGTTCACGCCGCGCCCCCCGTGCGTCGCCATCCGAACTCCTCTGCTCACGATGGCAGTTGCTGTCTCCTACGGCAATACCGCTTCACCGGCCGTCCCACCGCGCCTGTCCGTGGCCCCATGCAGGCCGTCGCTGTGGACATGGTGTTCCGGGGTGAGCAGCTCGGCCGCTGGGTCCCGGCGCAGCGGGCCAGCCCTGCTCGACCTGAACGACGGCTCCTCTCAGCCGCCGGCGGTTTCGGACCGGGGCTCGCGACTGCGCACCGCCGCGATGGTCTCCGGGTGGTAGATGCCCTTCACCCCGTACGGCAGGAGCTTCGGGTCGAAGTCCACCGCCCGGCCGGCCAGTACCACCAGCTCGGCAGGGCCGCTACGGCGCCACTGCGGCCCGTAGGTGTCGGTGAGGTGGACGATCAGCAGGTGCCGTGACGCATCCCAGGCCCGGGCCTCCTCGAAGGTCAGACCGTGATCGAGCATCCAGACGGAGATGCGCCGCATCATGCGGGGCGCCATGAGGAACTGGCTGAAGGCGGGAAGCGGGTGCTTCGAACGTTTGCGCATCAACTCTCCTGCAGGAAAAGGTTTTTGGAAACTCCTCCATCATCTCAATGACGCGGTGCGCATACCGGTTTCCCTGTGAAAAGGGGGCAGTTCAGGTCGCTCGCCGCCCGCGCCTGGACCGGTACAGCCCAAGCACCCCGGCACGCGGGACGGCCGGCTCGCTTCCGTTCCAGTGGCACAGCGCGGGCGAGCACGGCGGTCGACCACCAGCCGATCCGCGCACGGAAGGGGCCGTGGTGTCGGTGGACAGGAGCACAATGTTGCGCAGGTAACCCTTTCGGCCCATTGGGAGCAGAATGGACAGACGCCTTATCCAGACCGCGGTTGTCGGATCCCCGGACTCCGATGAACCCGCGATCTGCCCCGAAGACCCACAGGAGCTGGACCTCTTCCGGCTGGAGAACACGGGCACCACCTGGTGGTGCGGCCTGAACCTCCCGGGCGGCTGCGGCCGCCAGCTGATGACCCGCCGCTGCGATGACAAGATCTGCCACTTCGCGCACTACCGCTCTGCTGGCGATGAGCACGGCATCCAGTGCGGGCGCCTGGCCCGTGGCAAGGACAGCGCGGACCACCTCTTCATGAAGGCCGACCTCGCGGCCTGGCTCAAGGCACAGGACATCGCCGCCACCTTCGACTTCCCCGAGCCCCGGGGCTCCGCTGTCGTCTCCGACCTCGCCGACGGCCGCCGCCTCCTGGTCCACCTCGACAGAACCCAGCCCGTGAACTGGGACGATGCCCAGGTCACCGAGTTCCTCCTCGGCACCGGCGTGCTGATCCCCCAAGACCGCCTCGCCGCCCGCGGCTACGTCCACCGCATCCGTTACGAGAGCGAGCGGGACTGCCGCCGACCGCTGATCATCGGCACCCAGAGGCCCGACCGGACCGACTGGTCCGATCTGCGCACCCTCATCCTCACCCCGCAGGGCTTCGCCCCGGCCGACCGCCCCGAGACATTCCCCGCCGAGCAGGCCGCCACCGACGGCCCCGCGTGGCCGGAGCACGCGGGTGAGCGGCGGTCGATCGTCACGGTGACCCGCTCCGACACCGCGGCCGCTACCGCCGCCCGCAACCACGAGGCGGCCCAGGCCGCCATCCGGAACCTCACCTGGGCCGGTCCGGAGCGGCTCCACGACGCCCTGGCCACGATCGAGGAACTGCTCACTCAAGATCAGAGCGTGGAAGACCGCTGGCATCTGACCGAGGCCCTGGCCGCCGGCCGACGGCGCCTCACCCTGCAGACCCGCCGCCGCACCGAGGTGATGATCCGGCTGCGCCGGACCGAGCCCGGCACGCTTCCCCGGGAGCTCCTGGAGGAAGCCCAGCAGCTGACCTCGGATCCCAGCGCCTCGGAAGAGGACCGCGCGCTGGTGGCCGAACTGAGCGATCAGTACCGCGCCGAAGCCGAGCAGCGCCTCGCGGCCGCGCGGCAGCAGCGGATCCTGGCCGAGCACCAGCAGCGGGAGGCGCTCCAGCAGCAGCGGGCCGAGCTCCGCCAGCGCCAGGAGCAGGCCCGGGCCGAGCTGGAGGCCGCCCAGCAGAGGACGAAGGGCGCCGCCCCGGCCGTGCCCCGGCGGCGCGAGACACCGAAGGCGGCCGCCGAGTACGCCGAACTTGCCAAACCCCTGCTCGGCGCGCTGAAGAAGGCAGCCCGGGAAGGGGAGACCCGCACCTGGGAGTCCATCGCCGACCGGACCGGCACCAAGCGCCTGCGGCAGCTCGGCCACCCGGCGAAGGTTGAGGTCCTCGTGATCGCCGAAAACGGGACCCCCGCCGACCGGCCGCTGTGGTCGGTTGTCCTGGCCGCCGCTAGCGGCCAGGAGGCACTCGCGATCCACCGTGCCGTCTGCGAACGGCTGGGACGCCCTCTGCCCGACGCCGACGAAGCCCTCCGCACGCGGCTCGACGAGGAGCGGACCATCCTGCAGCACGGCTGGTAGTGCTCACGCTGTCCGGGGTTCCCCAAAGCAGGGGATCCCGGACAGCGACCACCGCACGTAGACCCGGAGCTGCTGGTGCTGGCCGTGCGCGCGTCCGACTCCCGCGATGGCACCGCCCACCGCTACGCCCGCCTCACCGGGCGGGGCATGCCCGCCCGGTTCACCACCACGGCCGGCCACGATGCCCACTACCCGGGTGCTGCCCGACGTCGTTGCGGCCGCCGAGGAGCAGGCGGCGGTCGACCAGGTCACCGTGATGCGGCACGACGGAACGGCCCTGTACCGCAGCGAGCTGGCCGACGGCGGCCCGGCCCTGCTCGCGGAGCAGGCGCGCCCCTAAACCGACGAGGAGGCGCACCGGTTCTGGGCCGTCCAGCGCGCCCTACCCGCGCCGGGCAGCACCGCTCCGCCACCGTGCCCAGCCGCCGCCTCACCGCCCACCGCATCCCGGTAAGGCCGGGCCGCACCAACGCGCTGGTCCAGCTCGCCCAGGACCTGCCGCCCGCCGTCCTCGCCCTCATGCTCGGCCTCCACACCGTGACCACCGCACGCTGGCGCCACCGCGCCGCCACCGACTGGACCGCCTACCTCGAAGCCTGCACCACCGCCAGGGCAGCGACAACCGCGTCCGCCGGTGCGACAGCCGGGCCTGGACCGACACCAAGCACGTCTACAGCCTCAGCGTCACCGAGGTAGAGAAGACCGCGCTGAGCGAGCACACCGCCGACCCCGTTCACCTCGTCCGCGTCTTCGGCATCCACCCCCACACCGCCGTGCGCTACGTCCACGCCGCCCACCCAGATAGGGCTCTCGCGAAGATCCGCTGAGCACGCCAGCTACTTCTATGCCCATCGTGACGCTGACGCTCAGTTCGCTGAACATGCTCCGGGTCGCGATTCAGCGCTTGATGCGTCCGCGGATGGCGAGGACGGCGAGGGCCAGGAGGGCGGGTTCGAGGAGGCGGGAGGTCATTTCGATGTAGGTGCCGGCGGTGGTCAGGTCTTGTCCACTGGAACGGAAGACCACGGAGTTGAGCGTGATGTTCAGGGCCTTGTCGAAGCGTTTGCTGGTGAACCTGTCCCCGGCCGGGTTCTTCGGGTCCTGCTTGTCGATCGTGAAGGTAACCTTCCCCCCGCCCGGCGGAACGGCGCCGGTCGCTTCCTGCTTCGGAGAAGAGGCGGGCAGGCCGAAGGCCATCAACAGCACAATCGTGGCCAGCATGGATG
Organism: Kitasatospora sp. NPDC048286; assembly: GCF_043201735.1. Lineage (NCBI taxonomy): Bacteria > Bacillati > Actinomycetota > Actinomycetes > Kitasatosporales > Streptomycetaceae > Kitasatospora > Kitasatospora sp. NPDC048286. The sequence goes on along the minus strand of NZ_JBICZE010000026.1, from coordinate 62,728 downwards.
CGGCGAGCCAGCCCAGGGCACGGGAGGCACGCAGACCGTAGCCGGATAGCAGCCAGTACCCCCACAGCAGACCGCGTTCGACTCTCGAGTTGCCAGTGCGGTCGTGGCGGCGCATCTCGCACTCGCCGTAATAGAAGTCTGCAGCGCCAGGCTCGTCCTTGCCGTCCTCGAACGCTTTACGGAGCTGCCGGTAGATCGCCACCACATCGTCCGGGTCCGGGGTACGGGCCGGACTCGGATGATGCGGGCCGGTACGCCACCGGTCGGTCGGCGGCACAGTTCCCGCAGGCACGGCCGACTGGCCTGCGGCGCGCGCCCGCCAGTGGTGCTCCTCGGCAAGTGCGCGCCGACGTGTCCAACGACCGATCCATATGCCCCGGCGGTGCCATCCGGTGGGCGGAGGGGCAAAGATCGTGCGGCCCTCCAGACGCAGCTGATCGAGGTGGAAGGCTCCAGAAAACAAGCAGTCGGATACGTCGGTGTCGGTCAGCACTAGGTGCACAGCGTCCACTCCCTGCACCGAGGTCACCCGCACATCTACGGCGCCGGACAACAGACTTTCGTCTACGACACCACCAGCGGCGAACGGGGCGGGATGGGCGGTGACCGCGACTGGAGCCGTCAGCACCGCGTAACTTAGATCTGCGGAGGCGTAGCGCAACCTCACTGTGGCCGTCGAATCCCACCGGGTCTGCACAAACTGCACCTCACGCGCCGCCATCTCCAGCGTCACCGGCGTTTGGAACACAGCACCCGACAGATCCAGCATCCCTGAACAGACAATCGGCCCAAATCGCGAAGTCATCGAGAACGTCGCCCTGTCGAACTGGCCATTGCCCGTGACTCGCACTCCGACGAACCGGGCGTCACTGGAGAAATGTGCTGAGTCGAACCGGGCGTCGCCAGCGAACTGAGCCCTGTTGAATATGGTGCTGCCAGCGAATTCGGCCTCGACGAACATAGCGACGCGGGAGAACTGCGTCCTGAGGAAGAATGCGTGACCGGAGAACTGCGCCGCAGCAAACCAAACTTCGCCGGAGAACCGCGCCTCGTCGAACCAGGCGTCGCCGGAGAAGCGTGTCCAGTCGAACCGAGCGTCGCCAGTGAACTGAGCGCTCTGGAACCGGGCCTCGCCGAGGTGGGGGTGTGTGGTGGCGGGGTCGCGGAGAGCGGTCAGAAGCCGGTTCAGAAGGTCTTCGGTGAAGGGTGTGCCGCGGTGGTCGATGTCGGCGCCGGGTGTTAGGCCCGTCAGGTAGGCGTCGCGATCGGTGTCGGTCAGATGGGCGAGGCAGGCGGTGTGGCCGGGGACGTGGATGCCGCGGCAGCCGACGGGGTCAGTCGCCGGGTCTGCGCCGCGGGCGCAGTACGGCCAGGACGGTGCAAGCGGGGGTGTGCTCATGGGTGTGACGGCTCCAGCAAGAAGAAGTGTGCCGGGGACCGCCCGGACGGGCAGCAGCCTGGGCCGGGCGGCTGCGCTGATCAGTCGCGACCGGAGGGAACGGGTTGTGCGCGATGTACGGGTACCTCCCGGATACACGCCGCGGCAAGGTCCTCGACCTTGCGGTCACGAGCGAGTTCCTCGACAGCGAACGCGATACTTCGTAGCGCTCGCTCCCGCTCCAGCTGCCATACGACCAGCCGCACCCATGCCAGCACCGCCGCGCTCGCCGGAGTTTCCCCAGCCATTCACCCCGCACCCACCACAGCCTGCCAGCCCGGCGCCCACCACACCGCTTGTTCAGCAAACTGAACACCCAACCGCTACCTACGGCGCCGCCACTCCCAGAGGGCGTGGTCGTCCGAATCCTCCTGACGGCCAGATCGTCGGAAATTGTGCAAGCGCAGCCTGCCGACCCGGCGGCCGAGCCGGCTGGCGTAGCGGAGCGGTCAGGAAGGCCAGGGCCAGCATGGAAGCCCTCGGCCGTCAGGTACGCCGCCGGGGATGCAGCTCCGCCTGGGCTGCACCATTCAGCGTTGATGCCACGGCACCCTGGCAACCTGTGCGCTCTATCGCCATTACAGCGAGTTGACGGGCTGGTTCCGCGTCTTCGTCCCACACGAATCTGCGAACCTGCGCGCTTCCACATTCGACGCGCTCGCCGACGACAACGACTTGCGCCCGCTCCCCTACCTGGAGCGGCGCCGCCGCCTCCTCGCCCTGCTGGAGATCGCGCCCGCCGCAATCTGGCCGGTGCCCATGACAGACGACCTCGACCAAGCGCAGGCCTGGTTCGGCAGCCTCGGCGGAGGCGTCGAAGGGTGTGTGCTCAAGCCCGCCAACTCCCGGTACACCGCCGGCTACTCCAGCGGCTGGAGGAAGTTCCGGGTCACCACCACCGCGGAGGCCGTCGTCGTCGGCATCGTCCCCGGCTCCTCCCCGACCCGGCAGGCCGCCGTCCTCGCCCAACCCGACGCCCGCGGCCGGCTCCGGCCGGTCGGCATCAGCCTCCCCCTGGACCAGGCGCAGCGCTCCGAGCTCGCCCCGCTCCTGCACCCGGCGGGCAGCGACCTGACGGAGCTGCCCGGGACCGTGGGAGGGCTGCCGGGCAGCCCTCCGGTCGTCTTCCTGCCGGTGGAGCCCGAGGTCGTCGTCGAGATCGAGACCGACGAGCGGGCCGAGTTCGCGCGGTACCGTCACCGGCCGAAGGTCAAGCGCGTGCGCGGCGACCTCTCTCCTGAGCACCTGGTCCGTCCGGGCCGCTGACGTTCGGTCCGGCGCACGCCCCTGTGTACGCCTACTCCGGGCCCGCGCTCTTCGGGCTGCCGTACCAACTCCGTGCGGCAGCTGTCGGGAAGGCGGAGTGGGGCGGTGGCCGGGGCCGGGCCCTGCGGTCAGTGCCGGCGGTTGAGCAGCAGGGCGAGGAGGGTGCGGGCTTCGCGGCGGCGGGCGGGGTTGGGGGCGGTGAGGGCGGTGAGGGTGAGCGCGGTGAGGGTGAGCAGGTAGCCGGTGGCCGAGGTGGCCAGGGCGAGGGTGGCGGGGTCGCGGGTGAGGGGCATCGTGTCTCCGTGCGGGCTGGGGCCGCCCGCCCCGGTGTGGGTGCGGGCGGAGTGGGGTCAGTGGGAGGCGAGTTCTTGGAGCCGGTCGGCGATGGCGTTGGTGGGCAGGCTCAGGAGTCCGCCGGCTTCGTCCTCGCGGGGCAGGCCGTTGATCGCTTCGCGCAGGGCGCGGTCGGGGCGGGGCAGGCCCGCGGGGTCGGGCAGGGGCGGGGCCAGGCGGGAGGCCAGGCGGGCGTAGCCGGGGAGATTGGGGAGTTTGGGGGCGATGGGGGCGCTGGTGCCGTCTTCGAGGCAGGCTGCCTGGTGGAACCAGTTGTCGGCGTCGCGCAGTTCGCCGCGGCGCAGGTGGTGGAGGTACATGCAGTAGGCGGCGAGGTGGCTGCCGGCGCCGGCGGCGAACTGCCACCACCAGGTGGCCGAGTGGTGGCGGCCGGAGAGGTCGAGGAGGCAGGCGAAGACGAGGGCGCCTCTGGGTTCCCAGTCGTGGGCGAGGCTCTCGACCTCTTCCCAGGCTCCGGGTTCGTTGATGACGACCGTGGCGAGGGCGCGCAGGTCGCGGCGGGCGTCGGCGTGGATGCCCGCCGAGCCCGGGAAGGTCAGGATGGTCTGGTGGGCGGCGGCGGCCCGTTCGGCCCGGCGGGCTGCGAGGCCTTCGGCGATGTACCGGCGGCCGGCGTCCATGTCGTAGCGGGGCCGGTCTGCGGGCAGGGGGCCGGCCGTCTCCAGCAGGCGGCCGACGTCGCAGCGGCAGGCGTCGTCTGGGGTCACGGTCACTCCTGGTCCTCCTTGTCGGTGCTGGGGCGGAGGATCCGGCGGGATCTGAGCCGGGCCTCCAGCTTGGTGCGGGCCTGCGTGGTCAACGACTTCACCGTGGCCTCGTCGGTGCCCATGGCGCGGGCCGTGCCCGCGACCTTGAGGCCGACGACGAAGCGCAGCACGATCACGTCGTACTTCGCGGCGGGCAGTTCCTTGATGGCGGCGCCGAGTGCCATGCCCACCTCCAGGCCGTCGATGCCGGCGGTGACGGCGTCGAGGTCGTCCAGCCACGGTTCCCACTCCAGGCGCAGGGCCACGGAGAACGCAATGCGCTCCTCCAGGCGGTCCAGGCGTTCGCGTTCCACCTCGACCAGGTGGCGCAGGGCGGCCCAGGCGGTGGCGGCGGGCTGGGGGTAGGTCAGGACGCGGTCCCAGCAGTCGGCGAGTTCGAGGAAGGCCTCGCTGACGAGTTCCTGGGCGAGGGCGGCGTCGCCCAGGCAGGCGTAGGCGTAGTCGTAGTACGCGTCGGCGTGGAGTCGCTGGAAGGCCTCCAGGGTTATGGGCAGTTCCACGACCGGGGGCGTGGTGCCGGCGGCGTCGGTGAAGGAGGGCTCGGTCACGACGACGCCTCCCCCGCCGGGTCCGGGAGGCTGCCGCGCGGGCGCAGCGGGCGGCTGGGGCACGGCTGGACGGGGGTCGTGGCCGTGATGGGCCGCGGCAAGACGGGGGGATGGGTGTGCATGGGTCGGGGGTGTCCTTCGGTCATGGGTGCAGGGGAACGGTCACGCTCCGCTCGGACAGGTGAGCGCGGCGTGCCGGTAGGCGAATCCAATCCCTCGAACAGACCAAAGGTTCACGACTCGAAGGTAAAGACTTACGGAGTGTCACATTCCGATGTTTAGGTGCCGCGATTCGAACCATCCATCACACGCAACCGGGCGGAGCCGCTCCACCAGGCGCGCACCCGCCGGGGGCGGCGTTCAACTCCTGGAGACAGGCAGTGCCTGGGCCGTACCGGCCCGAACGGCGCTTCGACCGCGAGTGTCTCGTGCGACTCACCTGCACCGATCTCAGCGGCCTCCGGCAGGGCTCCGTCGACGGCACCGGCCGCATACCTTCGCTCCCGGGCGCGTCCGAAGAGCTTCATCCCCTGGCGGGCACGGCCGAGCGGGTCAACCGCCTCACCAGGTCCAAGCAAACTGGCAAGACGACCGCGGCCCGCAAGAGCACCAGCACAGCCCTGCCGAGGGCGGCCAGCGGCGCGACCCGTGGCAAGGGGCCGACCGGACGGGCCTGAGACCGGGACGCCGGGGTCCGTGGGCGACCGGGGAGTCTGCGACAGGTGATCTTCAACTTGCCCTAGGGTTAAGGGAGTTCCCGGTGGCGAGCCTGCTGCCGGGACTTCGTGTTTTCCGGACGGGTGTGGATCTTGCGATACGTGCGGCTGTTTCGGCGGGGCCCGGTTCTTCTCCTGTGGGGCGCGCAGACGTCGTCGGTGTTCGGTGACCGGCTGTACGCGCTGGCGGTGATGTGGCTCGCCTGGCAGAGATCCGGCGGCGCGGCGATGGGCCTGGTGGCGATCGCGGAGTCGGTGCCGTACATCGTCCTCGGCACCGTCGGGCGGCCGGTGATGGAGCGGTTCACCACGCTGCGCTCGCTCGCCGGGGTGGACCTGGTCCGGATGGTGCTGGTCGCGGCGCTGCCGTGGACGTGGGAGGCGTTCGGCACGCCGGGTCTGCTGGTGTCGGCCGCCCTGCTCGGGGTCGGCGGGGCGCTGTTCGATCCGAACCTCGGCGCGCTGGTGCCGGACCTGGTGCGCCCGGAGGAGGTCCAGGCCGTCAACGGGCTGATGGACTCGACCAATCGGATCGCGCGGGTCGCCGGTCCCGGGTCGGCCGGGGTGCTGCTCGCGGTGATGCCGATGGCCGGGCTGTTCTGGCTGGACGCGGGCACGTTCGCTCTCTCCGCGCTCGCGCTGGCCGTGCTGGGCGCCGGTGCGGTGCGCAGGCAGGCCGGGCCGGCGGGAGCGACCGCGGCGCCTGCTGCCAAGCTGCGGGCCCGGGCGCTGGTGCGCACGCATCCGGAGACCGGGGTGGTGCTGGCCGTCCACGGGGTGGCGATCTTCGCGGGTGCGGTGTCGATCGTGATGCCCGCGCTGGTCGCAGTGCGGCTCGGCGGCGGCGTCGGCACCTACGGCGTGATGCTGGCCGCCACCGGGGCCGGGTCGATCGTCGGCAACGCCATCGCCGGGAATGTCCGTCTCCCCAGGGCCCTGCCGGTGTTCTACTGTGCCGCGTGGTCAGTCTCCGGGTTGCTGATGGCGGTGACCGGGTCGGTGAGCACGGTGGCCGAGTTGGTGGTGGTGTCGGCCGCCTACGGGGCCGTCTCGCCGTTCCTGGCGGTGTCGCTGTCCACGCACCTGGCGCAGTTCCCGCCGGCGGCCCGCCGACGGCTGCTGACGCTCGACCAGACGGTCATCCGGACCATGGGCACCCTGGCGATGGCGGGGATCCCCGCACTGGCCGCGGCCCACCCGAGGGCCGGGTTCACCGCCGGCGGTCTCGCCACCGCCATGGTGGGCGTCGCCGGGTGCGCGGTCGTGGTGTGGTGGGCGAAGACTCGCACGCCGCTGCCGGGGACGGAGCCAGTGCTGGAGAGGGTGGGCGGCGGCTGAGGACGTGCTGCGGGGCCGGACTCCTAATGGTGCGGGAGTCCGGCCTTCGCGCTGTCGGTCTCAGATCAGGCGATCAGGGACCAGTGGGTGACGGTGATGTCCTCCAGCGGGATGCCCAGCTGTTGGTAGATCCGCTGGTGCATCGCGCCGAACCAGGCGTTGCGCCGGTCGGCGAAGAACGCCGGGTCGTACCAGGCGACGCCGAGCAGGACGGTGCCGCCGCCGTTCGGGTTGCCCGGCTCGGGCTCCCAGTAGGTGCACTGCCAGTCCCAGAGCATCAGCTCCTCCGGCCGCTGGCGCAGGCGCTCGTCGGACTCGCGCAGGGCCTCGATGCACCGCTCGGCGGCGGCGGCGTCGGGGCAGTAGTAGGTGCAGTCGGACTTGCCGATCGGGGTCTTGTCGGCGCGGCGGGCAGCGTCGGCGTCCTCCCCGGTCAGGACGCGCACGCGGGTCACCGCGGTCGCCTGGTCGAGCGTGTCGAGGATGGTCACAGTGGTGCTCTCCTCTCCCTTGTCCTGCTGGACTTCCAGCCTGTGCCGCTGATCGGCACGACGCTGGGGCTCTGGGGGTCGCGCCGCAGGATGCCGCCCGGCGCGGTGTAGCGGACGTTCAGCCCGATACGGGCTCCGTCGCTGGTGTTGGTGCCGGAGCGGTGCACGAGGCGGCTGTCCATCAGGACGGCGCAGCCGGCGCGCAGCGGCACGGGGATGGTGGTCTCGGGGGTGAAGCCGTGGGCCTGGTCGGCCCGGCCGCGCTCGGCTCCGTTCGCCGGCTCCTTCTGCACCGGGAGGTAGCCGAGCCGGTGGGAGCCCGGCGCGACGCTGAGGCCTCCGTTGGCCGCGGTGGCGTCGGTGATGGCCAGCCATGCGGACACCGACCGATCGGGGTGCAGTTCCAGGCGGGCGTCGATGCCGTCCTGGTGCCAGGGGATTTCGAACTCCCGGCCCGGCCACTTCACGACGAGGAACGTGTTCTCGACTGCGATGTCCGGGCCGAGGACGGCCTGGACGGCGGCGAGCAGGTTCGGGGTGCGGACGGCGAAGGCGGCCCAGTCCTTGGTGAGGTGCGGGTTCCTGACGATCTCCCGGGTGCCGCCGCGGTGCTCGGCGATCAGGAGTGCGGCTCGGCCGCACGCCGCTGCGGGCGTCGACCACTGGATTGGCGAGCTCATGCCGCGCTGGCCGAGGATGCCGTCAATCTGAGTGAGCACGGTCTCCTCCGTGGACGGGGCATGGGCAGATCGGCCAGGTGGCTGACGGGTGGTGGGCGCCGGGGCTTACGTCGTTGGGGTCGAGGGTGACCTGGCCGGTGTCATGGGAGCGGGTGCCGTCAGGGCCGAGGTGGTAGGTGCGGATGGTCAGGCCCCGTCGGCGCTTGGCCGGAGGGACGAAGTCGGCGCTGTTCACCGCGCCGCCCGGCCGCGTAGCTCGCGGAGCAATCGGGCCCGGCGGTAGGCGACGCTGTGGTTGGGGACGTGGACCACCGTCTTGCCGTCGACCGCCACCACCAGGTCGCCGCCGGGGTGTCGGAGATGTGGTCTGCTCGCGGGCATGGCGGTACTCCAGCGCGTTGGGGGGCTTGATTGCCGCCCGGGCGTCCACGGTGCTGAGGGGGATCGGTCAGGTCCTCGCACCGGGCGGCATCAACGACGGTAGGGAGTAACGGAAGGCTCACTCAACGAAGTTGCACGGGATTACACGGATTCATCCGAGCGCGTCGATGGCCGCCGTGATCAGCGCCCGTGCCGGGGCGCCGCGTACCGCCAGGTCGGACAGCTCGGTGAACACCTTTTCGTACATGGCGATCTCGCTGGGCTGGGTGATCGTCAGGTACCCGGAGACCAGCTCCACGTTGACCTGGGCCTGGTCGTAGATCCAGAACCCTTCCACCGGCCAGGCGCTGTCCCGGTCTGGCCGCATGGGCACGACGCCCAGGCTGACGTTGGGCAGTCTCCCGGCGGTGAGCAGGTGGCGCAGCTGCTCCAGCATCACCGGTTGGCCGCCGAGGCCGTTACGCAGGACGCTCTCCTCAATCAGCAGGGCGAAGCGGTGCCGGCCTTCGTAGAGGATGTGCTGGCGGTCCATGCGCTCGTCGACGGCGGCCTCGACGTCGTCGGCCAGGCCACGGCGGTCGCGGATCGCGGTGAGGATCGCGGTGGTGTAGGCGCGGGTCTGCAGGAGGCCGGGCACTACCCATGGAGTGTAGGCGCGGAAGGAGCGGGTTCGCTCGTACAGGGGCCGAACGGACTGCTGGGCCTGACGCAGGCCGGAGCGCTCCATCCGGCGCCACTCCAGGAACATCGCGTCGGCCTGGCGGCTGCGCGCGATGAGGTCGCCGGCCTGGTCGTCGGCGCCGCACGCCGCGCACCGGGCCCGGATGTCCGCGTCGGAGGGCGGGGTCTTGGCGTTGATGATGCGGGAAGTCTTGGCACCGGTCCACCCGCACCGGGCCGCCAGTTGCTTGCCGTTCAGGCCGGCGTCCAGCATGAGCTCGCGCAGGCGCTGAGCGACGGCCTTGCGGGCGGCCTGGGCGCTGGACGACGGGGAGTCGGGCATGGGAACTGGCTGCCTGTGCGGGTGGGGGTGCTCGGGTCAGACCGTGTACCGGTCGTGCGGGACGGCGCGCTCCCACACCGCCTCGAACGCGGCAGAGCAGTGCTTCGCCAGGGCGGGGTCGTGCAGGATCTCCTCACCCTGCTCGGCGAGCTGACCGTCGCCGGTGAAGTGGTGGTAGTGCACCACCTGGTCGTCGAAGACCCAGAAGTCCAGGCCCGGCAGGCACAGGTCCTTCGTGTTCCGCCGCGGCAACCAGCGGACCAGTTCGCCGGCGGCGAGGTTGCCGTAGGTCAGGTCGTGCTCGTAGCGGATGTAGTCGTGCACCGGCTCGGAGACGATCCGCGCACGCCGCACCACCACCCCCCGGCCCACCGCGTCGGCCACCGCGTCGTGCCACCCGTGCCACCACGAACCGCGATCGGCCGCATCCAGGCGCTTGCCCTGCTGGAAGGCGATGAACTCCGGATCGTCCAGCATGTAGGAGTCGCGCATCTCCAGATGCACCGCCGAACGCTGGGAGCGGGCGAGCGCCTTACGAACCGGTGTTGCCACGTGGTGCCTCTCCGTCGGACCGCGGGATGAACTGCAGCATGTTGGCGGGCAGCCGGATGACCGTCTCGTGCTCCGGGATGTCCGTGGTGTGGCCGGGCACCGAGCCGACCTCCTGCGCCTGCCGGATCGTGGCCTCGTCCGCCTTCCAGGACTGAATGATCAGATCCCCGGTCTCCTCTTCCAGCCAGATCGTCGGGGACTGGTCGGATGGGGTGTTCGGCCAGATCCCCAGAAAACGTAGCGCCATGGTGACCTCCCGTACCAAGTCGGTTACACGGACTTGCACGACGCTGCACCCGTAGGTGGCGCACGTCAAGGGCGCACGCAAGCATGGCCGGGCAGCTGGGCGGCTGCCCGCACCGCGAGCCGACCGCACGGCGATGCAAGCCCAGGCAGATTGGTACACCGCTGGTGTACCAGCGGTGTACGATCACGGTATGGCTGATGCGACGATCAAGGTTTCTCCTGATACGCGTGACCGGCTGGCCGCTCTTGCGGCGGCCAGCGGAACAACGATCGGCGCCCAGGTGGCCCGGCTGGTGGAGCAACAGCCCACCGCTGAGCAGATCGCCGAGCGCGTGGCCGAGGGCCGTCGAATGCTGCGGGACCACTTCGGGATGACCCTCACCGACACGGAGCTGGACGAGGGCCCGGACCTGCTGCAGCGGGTCTACGGCATCGCCGCGGCGGACGCGCGCGCCAAGGTCGCCCCGAGGCGCAGCGCGTGATCATTCTGGATTCCAGCGCTCTGACCGCGTTGGCCGCCGGTCACCCGCGTCTGCACCGGATCGTGGATTCCGCGTTGCAGAGTCCGTTCCAGCATCTGCTGGTGCCGGTGCTGTGCCTGGTCGAGGCCGAGATCAAGGACGAGGGCACGGCGCACGCGGTCCTGGCGCTGCCATCCTTGGAGTTCGAGCCACTGGACGCGAGTACCGCCGTGGTGGTGGCGACGATGGTCCGCGACGGGTACGGCGGCCAGGACCTGGCCCATGCCATCGCCGCGAGTCTGCCCACCCCGGTGCGGCCGCAGCAGCACCTGATCCTGACGGCCAACCCGGAGCTGTATCCGCCGGGGATCGTCACCGTGGACATCGACGACCCCCGTCTGGAGCCGTAGGTGCCGCTGCCGGAGTTAGCCGACGAACTCCCCGCGGGCGAGAGTGCGCGCGTCCTCGCCGAGGAGGTCCTGCCCGCCGTCCTGCGCGGGGCGGTGGCGCAGGAGTGGCCGGTGGTGGTGTTCGTGGCCGGGCAGGCCGGCAGCGGCAAGACGCTGGTCGTGGACCTGGTACACGCCGCGCTCGCGCGGCGCGGTGGTGCGGTGCGGGTGGACCGCGACGCCTACAAGGCCGTCCACCCCCTCTACCGGCGGTTCCTCGCCGAGGACGTGCGCACGGCCGGGGTGCGGGTGCGCACGGACACCTACGGGTGGCAGGCCCAGCTGGAGGCCCGGCTGCGGCAGGAGCGGTACGACGCGGTGGTGGAAGCGGCGCTGGGCCGCCCCGAGGAGTTCCTCGCCGACATCGCGGCGTACCGGCGGGCGGGCTACCGCGTCGAGATCGTGGCCCTGGCCGTACCGGAGGCGCTCAGCCAGCTCGGCGCCCTGGACCGCTACCTGCACCTGGCCGCCGAGGGCCAGCCCCGCTACGTCGGCTGGGACAACCACGACGCCTGCGCCGCCGCGCTGCCCGCCGCGCTCGCCGCGGTGGAGGCCGGGCACCTGGCCGAGCGGGTCCTGGTGGTGCGGCGCGGCACCGAAACGGTGCTGGAGAGCGTGTACGCCAACGAGCTCGACACGAGCGGGCGCTGGGTCCGCCCGGCGCGCGCGGCCCAGGCCGTCCTCGCCGAGCGGACCCGCCCGTGGGGCGCGGCTGAGACGGGCCGGTTCCGCCGGCACCTGGCCGCCTGCGAGCGGCGCGTGCACGATCCCCGGATCCCCGCCGACTGGGCGCTGGCCGTCGGCCGCGACGCCGAGCGGGCCGCGGCGCTGGCCGAACCGGTGCGCCGCACCGCTCAGCCGCTGAAGCAGGCGCCCGGGGTGGACTACCACCGGCTCTCGGCGGACGAGCACGACTTCGTCTTCGACGCGGTGATCGTGCCGGCCATGCTGAGCGCGGTCGTCTCCCAGGACCAGCCCCTCGTGGTCTACATCGCCGGGCAGCCCGGCGCGGGCAAGACCCGGGCCGCTCAGCTGGTCCACAGAACCTTGCGCAGCCCGGTCCGCCTGTCCGGCGACGACTTCAAGGTCTTGCACCCGGACTACCTGCAGTTGCTGCGCACCGATCCGCGCCGGGCCTCGGAGAGGATCCGCGCCGACTACCGGGCCTGGCAGGCGAGGGCCGAGGCCTACGTGCGTGAGCGGCGCGGGAACCTCGTCATCGAGACCACCCCGGCCGGACCTCCGAAGTTCGCCGCCGAGGCACGGAAGTTCCGGCGGGCCGGGTACCGGGTGGAGCTGCTGGTGCTGGCCGTGCGCGCGGCCGACTCCCGCCAGGGCACCGCCCATCGCTACGCCCGGGTCAGCGGGCGAGGCCTGCCCGCCCGGTTCACCACCGCCGCCGGCCACGACGCCCACTTCCAGGTGCTGCCCGACGTCGTCGCGGCTGCTGAGGAGTTGGCGGCGGTCGACCAGGTCACCGTGATGAGGCGCGACGCCACGGCTCTGTACCGCAGCCAGCCGACCCGCACACGGCCTCGGCACCCGGCGGCCGCGCTGGCCCTCCTCGCGGAACAGGCGCGCCCCTACACCGACCAGGAGGCCGCCGCGTTCTGGGCCGTCCAGCGCGACCTGCACGCCACTATGCCGCAGTACCGCGACGACCTGGTCGCCATCGGCGCCCAAGCCCTCCCGCTCATGCCCCATGCCCTGCGGCCGCGCCGGCTGGAGGCGCCCTCGGCAGCGGCCGCTCTGCCCGTCCCCAACCGGCCGGAGCTCTCGTGCGGCCCGGTCAGCGGCTGCTGACCGGTGCCGGCCTACTCGTTCCCGGCGGCCTGGAGGAACTTCAGGCGCTCGGCATACAGCTCGGTGATGCGGCCGATCTCCCCAGGCCCGGCGTCGGCAAGCCGTTTCCGGTCCTCGCCGCACACCTGCAGTTGCGCGGCCAGGTCCTGCTGGCGCTGCCGGTCGCCCAAGCGCCTGGCGGCCATCAGCTCCCGGCTGCACCAGGCGATGACGGCACCGATCGCCTCCTTCGCGTCCTCGTAGGAGGTGCCGTCGCCGTCCGGGGACGGAGACGATGCGGGCGGGGGAGTGTGCACGGCGAACCACCTCAAGGGCCTCGAACGGTCTCGGCCGGGACGGCGCCGCCGGCCGCCCGGACGGGGCGGCCAGTGGCCCGTTCCCGGCCCCTTTTCCGCTTGATCCTGCCCCTTGACCTGGCCCATCACCTAAATTGGCCTCAGATCATCCTGTCCTGGGGGGACTCACGTGGCCGACCTTCGCGCGCTGTTCAGCTCCAACGACCCGGCCGACAGCGCCGAGGCGTTCACCAACCGGCAGCAGCAGTGGTCCCTGGTCGCCACCGCTCTCGAGGAACACCTGCGCACCATCGCCGCGCCCGGCTTCGACGTGGAGGACCTGGAGGCGCCCCGCACCAACGTCATCGCTTTCCACGGCGTCGGGGGCATCGGGAAGAGCACACTGCTGCGCAAGCTCGAAGCCTCCCTTGCCGCCGCGGACCAGCGGCCCCAGCAATGGGGCACCGGGATCGGCGCGGGTGAGCGGCTACTGCCGGTACGGATCGACCTGGCCCGCTCCGCGTCGACCGGCTCCGACTTCGAACGGGTCGTCCTGACGATCCGCCTGGCCCTGGCCGGCACGGTCGGCCGGTCGATGCCGAGCTTCGACTTGGCGCTGCGCCGCTACTGGGACGCCCAGCACCCCGGTGAGCCGCTGGAGGAGTACATCCGGCGCACCGGCTTGATGGGCAAGGTCGGACAGTTGCTGCCCGGCCAGCTCGGGGCCGCGGTCAGTCAGGTCGCCGGCTCGCTGGAACTGCCCGGGGTGATCGGGTCGGCGGCCGGGCAGGTCACCACCGCGCTCGTCACGGCGCTGCGCGAGCGCCGCGAGAAGGCCCGGGCGCTGGCCGGAGCCGCCCGCACCGCCGCCCTCCTGGAGGCCGAGCCGGACCTCGAAGCGCTCAGCTACTACCCGCACCTGCTGGCCTGGGAACTGGACCAGCTGCCCGCGAAGAAGGCGGTGGTGCCGGTGATCCTGCTGGACACCTTCGAGGACACCGCCGACCGGCACCGCGACCTTGAGCGGCTGCTGCAGCGCACGGTCTGGCTGCTGCCGAACTGCTTCTTCGTCATCGCCGGCCGCAACCGCCTCGCGTGGGGCGAGGACGCGCTGCAAGGCCAGCTCGACTACACCGGCCCCCAGGCATGGCCGCACCTGGCCCCGCAGGGGCAGCATCCGGCCCGCACAGCGGGCGGCCGGCGCCAGCACCTGCTCGGCGACTTCTCCCCCTCCGACTGCGACAGCTACCTCGCCCGCCGCCTCACCCACGACGGCCGCCCGCTCATCCCCGAGGACGTCCGCGCCGTCATCACCGCCCGCTCCCACGGCCTGCCCCTGCACCTCGACCTGGCCGTCGCCCGCTTCCTGGAGATCCGCCGCACCGGCCGCACCCCCGCCCCGGCCGACTTCGACCACACCTTCCCCGCCCTGATCGCCCGCACCCTGTCCGACCTCACCGAAGACGAACGCCACGTCCTGCGCAGCGCAAGCCTGCTGGACGCCTTCGACCTCGACCTGGCCACCCAGGCCGCCGGCCTCACCCACCAGGCCGCCGCCCGCCGCCTCGCCGAGCGCCCCATGATCAGCGAAGACCCCTACGCGATCTGGCCCTACCACCTGCACGGCGCCATCCGCACCGCGCTGCGAACCGACGACACCACCACGGCGGACCGCTGGACCCCCACCGACTGGCACCAGGCCGCGCAGCGGGCCCTGGCCGCGCTCGGCGGACAGTGGCACGCCCACACCCCCGAAGCCAGCCGGGCCTGGCTCATCGCGTGCCTGCGCCAAGGCCTGCGCCTCGCCCGCGACCACCACCTGGACGACCTCGCCTGGCTCACCGACGCCGCCTTCGCCTACACCGACGACTCCGTGTGGGAGCCCATCGCCCCGCCCGCCCCCGCCCAGGGCGGCGCCCAGGCCGCGGACACGCCCGCCGACGCCCTGGCCGAACTGCTCACCGCCATCAGCCGCCGCCAGCACGAACACCGCGCCCACACCGCCCGCCGCCTGAGCGCCGTCCTGGACAGCGGCCTGCTCTCCGACGAGCTGGCCCAGCTCGCCCGCTACTACCGCGCGAAAGCCGACAAGGACCTCGGCCGCACCGCCGCCTCGCTCGAAGGGATGCGCCGCGTCGCCGCCGCCGGCGGCCGCCTCGCCCCGCAGGCCCAGCGCGGCATCGCCAACCTCGCCCGCATCGCCGGTGACTTCCCCGCCGCGCTCGACGCCGCCTCCACCCTCACCTGGAAGAGCCGCCGCCACCGCGTCCGTGGCGACATCCTGTGGCCGCAGGGCGACTTCACCGCGGCCGCCCAGGCCCTGCGCGACGGGCGGGCCGAGGCCGAGCAGTACGACGCCCCCGGCGAGCGGGCCATCGCCCAGACCCGCCTGGCCCTGGTCACCGCGTTCACCGATCCCCGCCGCGCCGGTGAGGAGATCGACCTCGCCCGCCAGTACCTGGAGCCGCTCGACCAGCGCGCCACCGTCCTGCACCTCCAGGTCGCCGGCCTCGTTCGCGACGCCGGCACCGACGACCGCGGCATCGCGCAACGCGCCGCCGTCCTGCGCACCCAGATCGACGTCGCCGGCCTGCCCTGGCTCATCCCGCTCCTGGAGACCGCCCTCGCCTTCCACCACGCCCTGCGCGGCACCGAGGACGACCTGACCGCCGCCATCGCCCGCCTGCGCGACGCCACCGCGAACGGCGACTTCGCCTACTACGCGGACATCGCGCACTTCATGGCCGGCCGACCGCTGCCCGCGCCGTCCACCACCCAGTGGCTCGACGACGAGGACACCGTCCGCAACCGCTGGCGGACCCTGGTCACCACCCGCCAGTACTCCAGCCGCTGACCCGGTAGCCTGCCGCCGCGCGCCGAGGCCGGCGCCCACCGCCTCCGTCCGGCCCTTGCGTCGGACAACGTCCCAGGAGGGCCGATGACCACACCGGACAGCGACACCAGGCGCGCCAACGCACAGTTCCCGCCGCTGCTGACAGACCGTTCGACTGGGCGGGGCGTCAGCCTCGACCTCCGGCGGATCGGCCACCTCGTGGTCGTCGGAGAGCCGGGAAGCGGGCGGACGTCCGCGCTCTCCCTCGCCGCCGCGAACACCGTGGCCGGAGGCGCCACCGCAGTGGTGTGCTCGGCCGGAGGTGCAGGCCTGGAGCACCTCGCGGGCCTGCACCATCTCTCCCTGCACCAGGGCCTCGGACAGAGCATCGAGGGCATCACCGCTTCCTGGCACGAGATGGGAACCCGCTACGAGCGCGTCTTCGACGAGGACCACCGCCCGGTGCAGACGACCCTCGCAGACCTGCGCGTCGTGGTCGTGGACGACCTGGACCTGGTGCAGGACGCCGCCGACACCGGCGATCCGGCCGCCTCGGCGGCCGTCCGGCACGCCCAGGACATTCTGCGGATGGGCCGGGCCTTGAACATGCACCTCGTCGCATCGGTCCGCCCCACCAGCAACGTGGCGGTCCCACTGTTCTTCGACACCTTCACCCCGGTGGTCCTGGAGCCGATGGCCGTGAACACGCCGAGCATCTGGCTGCCCCGCCCCTCCCGGCGCCGCCCGCGCCTGCCGATCGTCTACACCGGCCCCGGCAACCGGGCCCGCACCTCGCACCAGCCCGGCTGGGCCAAGGTGGTGCTGGACGGCGAGGTCCGCGACGTCCAGGTCCGTTACCTTCCGCCCGACCTGGCCCGGGCCCTGGTCGAAGAGCCCCACCCGGCGACCTGACACAGGGCCCTATGGGATGTCGGGCTTGGGACCGGGGCCGTCAGGGTGGTCAGCCACGCCCCTGGCCTCGGTCACGGGTACCTGAACGCCGGCCTGTTCCAGGAGCAGCTGGGCCGTCTGCAGGAAGATGTCCCGCACCCGGGAGTCCGCTCCGGCAGTGACGCAGGCATCCGCGAAGTCCGTCACGGTTCGATAGTCGTCCGCAGGTGTCCGTTCCGGCGCCGCCCCCAGCAGCTGCTCGAGCTGGCCTTCCGGCCAGCCGAGGTGCGCCACCACGCGAACCAGACCGGCTGGAATCCCGGGGCCGGACACGCGGCCCATCTCGTAGTTGTTCACCGTGCGGCGAGAGATACCTGCCGCTTCGGCCAGCTCCGCCTGCGACATCCGCAGGCTGCGCCGCGAGGCGTGAACGGCGTTGCCGACGGTCCACCATGAAGGGCCGGTAGTCGAGACGGCGGCGGATCCGGATCCAGACAGTGACACGTGCTCCTCAATCGGCTTCGACGGATGCGGCGGCACCGACATCATCGCAGCGCCTCGGAGAAAGGCGCCGAACCGGGCACCGGATCCAGCAGCAGCCGTCCGCGGCGAAGGGGCTCCGGGACACGGCCGGGCGGCGTTGCCGACCGACTCACCGCAGATGAGTTCGCCGACGTCGACCGGGTCCTCGTCTCCACCAGCAGCCGGGCCGGCCCACCGTCGGAGCCCGGTACCGAACTTTCCCGCATCCTGCCCCGGAGCAAGCCATTGTCCGAACACTCCCCGTACCGGCATGATCACAGCATGGGGAGAAGCGCGTGGGACGTTGCCACCGAGCGCGTGGTATGGCTCGACGACGGTGTGGAAGGCCTGGAAGGCGGTCTGGCCGGCAACCGGTACGTGTGCCAGGCGTGCGGGGAACCTCTGATACTCAAGGCACTCGTACCAACCTCGGCGTCCTCTCCGTCGCCGCACTTCGCCCACCAGGGAAGCGCGCCTTGCTCCGCACCCGAGCGCGAGGCACAGATCGACGCCCTCACCGAGGTCGTCATCAAGTTCCGCGACACCATCTGCGCCGTCCCCGGCGTCACCGCGACTCTCGAACTCCCTGACACGAAGACCGGGGCGCCGACCGGTCTGGGACCGGTCATCATCGCCTGCTTCTCCGGCACCACCGTCGCCATTGAGCGTCCGCCCGGCCGGCTCCCGGGTCCGGACGTGCTGCGCCGACGGATCGAGGCCGTCCACGACCGCCACCCCAGCGCCGCGCACGTCTGGTTCCTCAAGAAAGACCGCGCCCAGTTCGGCAAGGTCGGCACCATCGAAGTGTGGCTCGACGGCAAAGCCGACTCCCACGACACCGTGGCCCCGACCGGGCAGCAGGAGACGATCGTGGCCGCCGGCGGCCACGTCTACTGGCTGGACGGCCAGCTGGCCCTCCTCCCCTACGGCGTCCACTACTTCCGCCACCCCGAGAGGCCCGGCCAGGACTGGACAGGCTGGCAGCGCTGGCACAGCGACCCCCGCGAGGACTGGCGGATCAGCCAGCCACAGCCCGCGCCCGACGCCGACTGCTGGGGACTGGTTCCCGTCGCGCTGTCCTCCCTCACCCGCACCCGGGCCGTCTTCCAACCCTCCACCGCCCACCGGATCATGTCCGACCTCTACGCCGCACAGGGCAAGCGGCACGGCTGGCGCAACCGCCAGGCGTACGCGGTCTACCGCACGCGCCACCAGCAACCACTGCCCCCACCTCCCGCGGTGCCCACCACCACCGCGCCTTCCGCCGACACACCCATGCCCCCTGCGGAACCAACTCCGACGGCGCCCACCCAGCCCCCGAACGAGAGGACGTCACCACCGCAACACGGCCGCCTGCCACGTCACCCGGGCGAACCCCGGCCCCTCCCCGGACCGGCCTCTGTGCCGGAAACGGTTCCCGAGCCCGCCCCGGGCCCGCCGGCCCGGCCGGAATCGCACACGGACCGACTTCCCGCCCCATCTCTGTCCCCAGAGCAGTCCGAGCAGACCGGCCCCCTCGGCCCTTCCACCATCGGCACCGGCCAGCCCGCGGCTGTGCCCCCGCAAGCCGCCGAGGGCCCCTACGACCAGCAGCCGGCAGGGGACTCCGTCTACCTCCTCGCCCCACCCGCCCCCGCCACTCCTCCGGTTCGGCCGCCACGGATCCCGCCCCGGCCTGCGTACCCACCCACCATCCACCTGACCGGCCACCAGATGCCCGAGGCGCCGCCGGTCTCCGGCCACCGCAGCTGACGGCCGGCACCCAGCAGTGCCCTGTGCAGCGCCTCTTCCCTGCCGGCACGTGGCCGATGGGCCCTCAGCGTTCGTCCGGCTCGCCCAGGCTCCAGCCGCTGACCGCCGCGAGCGGCCCCCTCCAGGCCGGCAGCCGCCGGACACCGCGGCCGGAGCGGACGGTGACGCCCTTCAGGTGCAGGAAGCGCGGGTCGGCCGCCCGCCGCCGGCGCCCGTCCTCGACGGCCTGGTCCAAGTGCCCGAACACCTCCCGCACGACCTTCCGCATCCCGTAGTGGTCGGCCTCCGCGACCTGCCGGACGTACAGGTCCTCCCACTCCGAAGCCGAGATCGCGGTCCCCGTGACGAGCGCCCCGTCGACCGCCAGCGTCACGACGACGTCCTCAGCGACCTCCCGGTGTTCCACCCCGACGCGCAACAGCTCCAGGTAGGGGTCCGGGTAGGCCTCCCCCTGCAGCATCACTCGCAACGCCGGCTGTACCGCATCTCGCCACGACACCGTGCTGGTCTCCTTCCCCTGGTGGGTTCGGGTTGGACTATGCCCTGGCGGAGAGCTCGGTATCCGGGTAGGTGGCGGACTGGTTGCGCGCTCCGGGGTGGTGCGGCAGCGCTGACGAGGTGACCTAGTAATGTTTGGTCTTATGAGCAGCCCTACGGCCAGTTTGAAACGGGAGAAGCTAATCACTTCTCTCCCTCCGCAGCTGAGACGCCAGCTGAAGATCCGTGCATTTGAGCATGGATTGGATATTCAGGACGCGGCCGAGTACGCGATCCGCGATTGGTACGAGGCTTCGGATCTCCCGACGGTGAACACCGACGGCGCGAAGACGTGGGGGACGTTCCTGCCTGTCGGCGAGGCCGACCGGTTCAAGGGCGCGTGCAATGACCGCGAGATCACCTATGTGCAGGGGCTGGCCCAGGCACTGACGCTGTGGCTGAAGAAGCATCCGTCGCCGTCCGCACCGTTGGTCGCCCAGCCCGTCGTTCGCGTCATAGTGGCGAACCAGAAGGGCGGGGTGGGCAAGACCTTCATCTCGTCCGGTATCGCCCAGGCGCTGGCAGAGGCCGGCCGTCGCGTCCTTCTGGTCGACTACGACCCGCAGGGCCACCTCACCGCCGAGCTGGGCTTCGAGGAGCTCATGTACGAGGACGGCGTCGAGACACTGATGATGCACATGGACGGGACCGCGCGGGGGGACATCCACGACCTGCTGGTGTCCCTCGACGGTGCCCGATTCGGCGAGCGGCTGCATCTGCTACCTGCGGCGGACGACGCGTTCCTGCGCGACATCGCACTGTCGAAGGTCAGCTTCAGCGAGGCCGCGCTGGAGCGCGCCCTGGAGCCGTTGGAAGCGGACTACGACGTCATCATCATCGACGGGCCGCCCAGCCTCGGACTCAACATGGACACCGCGCTCTACTACGTACGGCGCCGCGAAGGCGAGCTCGTCGACCGCTCCGGCGTCATCACGCCGGTCTGGGCAAACAAGGCCTCCCACCGCGCGTTCCGCCTGCTCAAGTCCCAGATGGACGACCTGTGCCGCAAGGGCCGTATCCAGGTCGACTACCTCGGGCTGATCATCAACGCGTACGACAGCCGTCGCGGCAAGCTCGTGAAGGAGAACAAGGACCAGTGGGAGAAGAGCAGCTCGCCCGCTGTTCTGGCCGTCATCGGTGACTTGAAGGAAGGCCGCGAGGCCGCGGACGGCGAGATCCCGCTGCTGGAGTATGCGCCGGACAGCGAACACGCGCAGGTGATGCGCGACTTGGCGAAGGAGCTTGCCGTATGACTGCCCAGCGGGTCACCCGTGGTTTCAGTATCGGCGACGGCGGCCAGGACGATGCTCCGGGGCCTCGTCGCGTCCGGACGCGCCAGCAGATCATGAACGGCGAAGGTCGGCGCCCTCCGGGGGCGGTCGAGCTGGGGCTGCTCGCCCACAATCCCTTCAACCCGCGCGACGAGCTCACCGAGCTTGAGGAGACCGCCGAGTCGCTGCGGCTGAAGGGGCAGCTCCAGCCCGTCGCCGTGGTCCGACGGGCTTCGTTCCTCGCCGCGCACCCGGGGCACGAAAGCAAGCTGGGCGAGGCCGAGTACGTCGTCATCGACGGCAACCGCCGCCTGGCCGCAGCACACCTTGCGGAGCTCGCAGAGCTGCGGATCGACGTCAACGACGACCTCGCGGCAAGCGCGGCAGACCTGCTGGAAAGCGCGCTGATCGCCAATGTGCACCGGGTGGACGTCCCCCCGCTCGACCAGGCGAAGGCCATCCAGGAGCTCGTGACGGTCCACGGCTCACAAGGGCAGGTGGCGAAGCGTCTGGGCAAGACGCCGGCCTGGGTCTCCCAGCGCCTCGCGCTCCTGGAGCTCACGCCTGACCTTCAGGAGAAGGTGGAGACCGGAGAACTGAGGGTGGAGCCGGCACGCCGCATTGGTCGGATGCCCAAGGAGCAGCAGGCGTCGGCCGCGGCGGAGGCTATTAACGCCGTTAAGACCCCTCGGCAGCGGGCTCCCCGCCGAGAACTTGCCAAGCGGGAGCCGGCTGCGACCGTTAACGCCGTTAATACCCCTTCGGCAGGCAACGAGGCGGAACGAACGGAGCCCTCCACCGTTAACGTCGTTAACGGTCCGGCCGAAGCTGTGCCGACGGCGCCGAGTGTCGCGTGGGACAACCCGGCATCGGTCTACAGGCTGCTCAGGGACCACATGCCGGCTGAACAGCGGACCACCCTCGCAGGCCTCCTGATCGATGACTTGGAGCCTGCCCAGGCATGAGCGCCCTCTAGTTCGTAAACGCCAAAAGGCCCGCACCCCAGCGCTGGGGTGCGGGCCTTCGTGCGTTATTGGCGGGTTCAGGCGGCGGTGACGAGAGCGGCCGCGGCGAGGGCGACCAGGGCGGCGATCGTGAAGTCCGACGCCCAGCGGAGCAAGAACATCTTGCGGTGACAGATGGCGGACAGGACGCGCAGCCGGTCCAGGCGGCGGTCGGGAACGAGCTCGGCGCGCAGTTCGGCGGGGTCGCAGGTGGCCCAGTGGGTGTAGGAGCTGTGGTCGCGGTTGGTGATGCGGGGGCGGACGACGAGGACGGCGAGGAGGGTGGCGGTGAGCAGGAGGGCGGCGGCGGGGGTGATGACGGGGAGGCTGGCGCCGTTCGCCTGGGCGAGGATGGCGACGGCGGCCGCGAGGACGCCGTCCAGACCGAGGAGGAGTCCGGCTTTGCTGTCGGTCCGGGCGACCTCCGTGATCACGTGGTCGAGTGCCTCGGTGGTGTTCTGCTCGGTGCGGGCGGCGTACTCGGTGGTCAGGGCGGGCTGGGTGGTGGTCACGGTGCTCTCCTCTGGCGGTGGTCCTGGCCGGGCTGGGCACGCAGCCGGGGTGGGGCGGGTCAGCGGCGGACGAGGTCGAACCGGGCGGCGGCCTGGTGGCGGTGGAGCAGGGCATGTTGGCCGGGGTTGAGACGACAGTGGCCGAGGCGGCCGGCGGCGGTGCCGTGGACGGTGCCGTCGTCGCCGGTGACTGGGGCGGCGTCGGTGGCCCTCTTGGTGTGGGCGCAGTGGTCGCTCTGGACGGCGCCGACGGGCGGCCGCGCCGCGTACCACCGCGCGCCAGCGTCGGGCCTGGTGGGCTCGGCGACGGGGCGCGGTGGTAAGCGGCGCCAGTGCCTGGACGTCAGCAGCGGAGGCGGCTCAGCGGTACGCGGAGGCGGGCTGGACGGCGGCCTGGTGGCGGTGGAGCAGCGCGTGCTGGCCGGGGTCGAGACGCCAGAGGCCGAGGCGGCCGGTGGCGGGGATGGGTTCGGCGAGGGCCTGGACGGCGTCCAGGGTCCAGTGCCACAGGCCGGGCAGGCCCCAGGGTCGGCAGCAGCCGGTGTCGCGGTGGCAGTCGGTGATGGTGGCGGTGGCGACGAGGGCGCCGGTGGTGAGGGCGGGGGTGCCGGGGCGGGCGAGGACGGCGCGGACGAGGGGGTCGGCCTGGCCTTCGCGCGCGACGGCTCGGGCAGCGTGCAGAACGACCTGGCCGCGGTGCTTCGTCGGCCAGGACCGGTTCTCCACCCTTTTGTCTCCGGCCAGGATCGCTGCCAGCCAGGGCTGGCGGATCGTCAACGCGGGAACGTCCGTGCCGGGCCCAGCCACCGGGTCATGGCTCTCTCCGATGCGGCGCAACGCCTCGGGGAGAGTCGCGTCCCAGTCGCCGGTGAAGCAGAGGCCGCGATCGTCGATGTACAGGGCCGCACCCAACTTCTTGTTGGTGACGAGCAGACGGTCGCCGGCCCAGTAGGCACGGTCGGGGTCCTCGTCGACGACGGCGGGGATGCCGTGGCGGACGAACCAGGCCGCCACGGCCGGGTGGTAGCGGCGGTGGCGGGCGGTGACGCAGAAGACGGAGCGGCGCCGCATCAGCTCGCGGAGGGCCTGGAGCGCACCGGGGATCGGAATCCCGTAGATGAGGCCGTCCTGCCAGCCGCGGTCGTGGAGCACGAGGGTCTGGTCGAAGTCGAGTCCGATCGCCTGGCTGGCGGGGGAGTCGGGGCTGAACGGGATGACGGTCAAGGGCTCTCCTTGTCGGGTGGTGGTTCGGGGCCGGGGTGAGCGGGTGCGGGTGTGGGCCGGGTCAACGGAGACTCCGGGGGCAGGCCGGGTTCAGTCCAGGCCGGCGCGCAGCTGGTCGGCGCGCTCCTGGGCGAGACGGGCGGGCCGCAGCACGCGCCGAACCGCCCGTCGGCCGTCGGGGCCGGGGGCGGGTCGGTGCGCACTGTGGCGGTCCGGGGCGGCGGCGAGGCCCTCGGCTGGTCAGACCCGCGCCGCGGGGGCGAGGCCGTCGCGGTGCTCCCGGGTGGGGTCGACGCAGGTCGCGTGCACGGCCGGGTCGACGGTGACGCGGTCGACGCGGATGAAGCCCTCGGCGAGCAGCTGCTCGCGGGTGGGCATCTGGAGTTCCTGGTCGACGAGGACGTGGTCCGGGACGACGCGCTCGCGGCCGGCGTTGAGTTCGCGGCGGCGCTCCAGGGGGACCTCGAAGAGCACTGCGACGCAGGGGCGCTGCCAGTAGCGGGCGCGGGCGAGCAGACCGGCCCTGACGTGAGGCAGGAGTGCGGTCGCGTCGACCACGGTCGTGAGCGAGCGGGAGAGGCGGGCGTCGAGCAGCAGCGTCTGGACCTGGTCGGCGACCGGGGTCGCGCTCTGGTCCGCCGCCGAGTCGGTCGCCATCGCCCGGTAGTCGTCCAGGCTCAGGCGCCAGGTCGCCGGCCAGCGGGTGGCGAACGTGGTCTTCCCGGCGCCGGATCCGCCGACCAGGACGATCAGCGAACCGGGGACGGGGACGAAGGTGGTGGGGTTCACGGGCGGGCCTTTCGGATCGGGGTGGTGGGCCCGGGTGCCGTTGCGGTCGGCGGGGCACCCGGGCGGGCGGGGTGTCAGCTGCGGGCGGGCGGGAGCGCCTTGGTGGTCGGCTCGGCGGCGGTCTGGCGGTGCTGGAGGGTGAGCCAGGCCCCGGCGGCGGTCATCAGCCGGCCGTCGCCGAGGGTGTCCAGCGGGGCGGTGTCGATGTCGTGCATCAGCTCGGCCGGGTCGATCGGGCGCATGTAGGCGACCGGGGCGTAGCGGATGACCTCGTCGGTGGCCAGGACTCGCAGGGGGGCCTTGTCCTGGGGGAGGTGGGGGTCGGGCAGGACCTTGCAGACCTGGGTGTGGTCGGGGTTGCCGGCGAGGTAGCGGTCGGCGTCGCGGTAGAGGACGTAGGTGCCGGGGCGCGGCTTGGCCGGGGCGGGGGTGGTGTGGGGCTGGACGGTGGGCTGCTGCATCGCGGGTCCTTCCGCAGGTGGTGGTGTCGGCCGGTCGGCCGGCCCCGTTCCCGGAGCGCGCGCCGCCCGCCGGGCTGGGTGCCGGGCGGGCGGTGCGGGCCGGGAGCGAGGCCGGTCGGGCGGTCAGCGGGCGAGCAGCAGGACCAGGAGGACGAGGGGGGCGACCATGCCGAGCAGGTAGACGAAGCGCATGAGGTTCCTTGGAGTTGGGGTCAGCTGATGAGGGCGAGCAGCAGGACGGCGATCAGGGCGGGCACGGTCAGGGCGACGGAGCGCGGGATGTTGAGGCAGTGCTGGAGGCGGGCGATCTCGTCGCTGATGGCGTCGCACTCGGCGGCGAGGCGGTGGTGGGCGCGGTTGCCGGGCGGGAGGTTGACGAGGGTCTCGCTGCGCTCGTGGAGCAGTCGGCGCTGGGCGGCGATCTGGGTGTCGCGCTCGATGGCGATCGAGGCCATGGCACTGCCTTTCGGGGCGGGTTTCGGTGGGTGGCGGGTGGTGCGGGAGGATGGGGGGCGGGTCGGCGGCGTGTCTGCGCCGGTGAGTTTTGGCCCCACCAGAACGGACTCGGCTGGCCCCACTTTTGGGCCGTTCGGGTGAGGGCTCCGGGCGGTGTCGAGAAGGAACGGGTTGAAGTGGCCCCACCCCCGATCGGGTGACGTTTCCCCGGTGTCCCGGGGCGGTGGGGCTCGGGTGGCGATGGCGGTCTGTGGCGGCCGGTAGCGTGGTTCTCACGGCGCCCGCCCGGCCGCGTCCCCTGACAGGAATGCGAACGGGCGGGCGCCGTGTTTGGCGCCCGCCCGTTGACGGGGTGGTGGTCCGACGGTCGGTCAGTGCCCGTTTCTGAACCTGCGATGCCTGGTGAGAGCGTTTCCCAAGCCCGAGACGCTTAGGGGCCGTTCCGATTTCCGTCGTGGTGACGGTGAGCCGAATGGGTCTTGCGTGCCGATTCCCTGCCGGCGGCCTGAACTCCGCGGCAGGGGGCGCGCGGGCCGGATGACCGTGTGGGTGTCGATCCTTCTCCCTCGGGGTAGGGCTGCCCAGGCACGTTCCAAGAGCCTGACCGTAGGAGCACCCGATGGCTGACACCCCCGTAGTCCCCCAGTGGGACAGCACGAAGACCTACAAGATCTACAACGAGGAGGTTGCTTGGAAGGGCATGATCTACACACAGAACTTCGAGAGCACCGACGCGGATCCCGAGCAGAACAGCGCTGCCTGGGGCCAGCCTTGGAAGCCTGCCCGACCTGTGTCTGGGACGGCCAAGTAGCAAGTACACCGGGCAGCCCACGGGCGGAGCTGCTGGCTGGTCGACCAGGCTCGCACCTGTGCTGCAAGAACAGCCCGAAAGCGTCCGGGACGCCGCGGACCGGCTCACCGAGGCGGTCCGCAGCTTCATCAACCTCAGCCGGAACTCAGCTCAGGCCGCGGCGGCCGCCTTGCGCTTGGCCGTGGTGCTGGCGAGGCGGAAGGACTGGGTCCCGGTCTCGATGATGTGGGCCTCGAAGGTGAGCCGGTCCACGATCGCCTGGCAGAGCCGCTTGTCGGTGAAGGTCTGGTCCCACTCGGTGAAGGGCCGGTTCGAGGCGATCGCGATCGCGTGCCGTTCCTCGCGCTCGGTGAAGATCTGGAACAGCAGCTCGGCGCCGTGCCGGTCGAGCTTGACGTAGCCCAGCTCGTCCAGGCAGAGCAGGTCGACCCGCCCGTACTTCTTGATGGTTCGCCCGAGCTGCTTGTCGCTGGCGGCCTCGGCGAGCTCGTTCACCAGGTTCGCCGCGGTGGTGTAGCGGACGCGGCCGCCGGCCTCGGCGATCGCGGTGCCCAGGCCGATCAGCAGGTGCGACTTGCCGGTGCCGGAGTCGCCGATCAGGCAGAGCGGGTTGCCGGCCTGGACCCAGGCGGGCTGGGCCAGGGTGTTGATGACCTCCTGCGGGACGTTCGGGTTCTTCGCGAAGTCGAAGTCCTCGATGCGCTTGTTGCGCGGGAAGCCGGCTTCCTTGACCCGCCGCTGCTTGCGCCGCTCGTCGCGGTCGTCGCACTCGATCCCCAGCAGGTCCGCGAGGAAGTCCGCGTAGGACGACTGCTCGCGCAGGGACTGGGCCGCGACCTCCTCCCAGCGGGAGCGGATCGTGGACAGGCCCAGGCTCCGGCAGGCCGCGTCGATCGTCGCCGCCGGGCTGGCGCCGCGCTGTGCGGGCAGCCCGAAGTAGCCCCACCGCCCCGGAGTTGAAGGGGCGTCGGGGGTGGTGCTCTGGGTCATGCCGAGCCTCTCGGTTGAATGGACAGCAACTGGCCGTAGGCGGCCAGGGAGGGCTCCGGCCGGGTGTCCGGCGGGAGGGCGGAACGGCGCGCGGGCAGGGAGATCACCCGCGCCGCGACGTCGTCCTGGTCTTCGGGCGGCCCGGCGGTGGGCGGCGGGGCGATCACCACCGGCGGCGGGCCGCCGGCCGCGGCGAGCGCCTTGCGGGCCTCGATCGCGACCAGGTCCGGGGAGACCGAGCCCGCCTGCAGGACCGCGCTCATGCCCGCGACCACCGCGTTGCCGGGCAGGTGCCGGTGCAGCAGCAGGACGTCGATCAGCGCCCGGGTGCCGTCGGACCGGCCCCGGGCCTCGCGGGCGGCGGCCCAGAACGCGTCGTGGACCGGGGTGAACAGGCCGCTCTCGCGGGCCGCGGCCAGGCCGGTGGAGTGCTCCAGCGCGCCGGGCTTGTTCCGCAGGATTTCCAGGTAGTGGTCGAGCAGGTCGCGGAAGCCGTAGCGGCCGGCCAGCCGCGGGTGCCGGACCACGACCTTGTGCTGCTCGAAGACCAGGACCTCGTCGGCCCGCAGCGAGACCCTCACCGTCCTGCCGATGAACCGGGCCGGGACGGAGTACTTGTTCTGCCGGACCGTGATCCGGGAGGTCTTGTCGACCCGTGGCGTCAGCGTCAGCCCGACGTCGAACTCCTCGTCCGGGACCGGTGCCAGCAGCGGGGCCTCGTAGGCGAAGTCGAAGCCGACCGAGGTGGGCCGGTTGTCGATGTGCCGGGCGTCCTCCTCCGCCTCGATCCGCTCGATCCGCTCGTTCAACTCCGCCAGCGTGTCGACCTCGGGGACCGGGACCAGGTGCGAGCGGCGGAAGCGCCCGCCCTCGTGCTCGACGCCGCCCTTCTCGTGCGCGCCTTCCTTACCGGGCCGGCAGTAGAACGCGTCGAAGCCGTAGTGCGAGCGGAACGCCACCCACCTCTGCGACTCGACCCGCGAGCGGCCGAAGCAGACCTGGGAGACCGCCGGCTTCAGGTTGTCGTAGCGGATGTGCCGGACCGGGACGCCGCCCAGGATCCGGAAGGCGTCGACGTGGCCCTGCATGAAGGCTTCCTGACCGGCCGTCGAGAACACCCGGTGGACCGCCTTGCCCGAATACGACAGCCGCAGCGTGAACATCTGGCACTGCAACGGCTTCCCGTCCACCCGCACCCAGACCTCGGCGAAGTCGACCTCCGCCTCCTCGCCGGGCCGGTGGAACTGCGGAACCATGCCCTCGTGCAGCATCCGGGCCCGGTCCGCCTCGTCCTTGATCTGCGGCCGGCGCACCCGCAGGTAGTCGTTGAGGGTGGTGTAGGCGGCCGCGGTGAACCCGTGCTCGTTCCGCAGCCGGGCCAGGATCCGCTTGTTGGTGTGCCGCTGCTTGGGCGGCGCCGTCAGGTCCGCCCGCAGCATCTCGTCGATCCAGCCCTTGGCCGGGTCCAGCACGGAGCGGCGGGTCACGGGCTCTTTCCGCTTCGGAGGCAACGCGCTGTCCAGGGCCTGACGGACCACCCGGCGGTGGACGGAGTAACGGCGGGCCAACTCCCGGACCGAGGCGTTCTCCAGCCTCTTGTCCCGGCGAATCCGCTCGAACAACTCGACGCGCTGCAAATCTTCGGCCTCCTGACACGGCCGTGACTACGAACTCACACAGCGTGATCCGGTTGCCGAAGCCCGGTCAATCCCGGACTACTCCGAACGAGTGCACCTCTCCGCGTCGAACACCAGGTGGGGCCAACTTTCACCGTTCCTCGGTGGGGCCACTTGCGGCCGTCACCCCGGGGCCAGAAAACACCGTCCTAGACAGCGGCGAGGCCGACCCGCCGGCACCCTCGGGTGCCTTGGCCTCCGGGGTGTCTTCTTCATCCCGGAGGCCGCTTCGTTGAGCGCTCGGTCACGCAGAGCGAACGACGGGCCGCAGCGTGGGCTCGGCTTCCTCGACCGCGTCGCGCACGCGCTGGCAGGTGCTGCGCGTCTGCTTCTCGTCACCGGTCAGCAGGCCCTTGGCGGTGAGCGCGGCGTGGATCTCCGCGACGCGCGGGCGGCGGCCGAGAGCGTCGTACAGCGGGCGGACGCACGCCTTGCGGGCGTACATGAGCGCGGCGCCGGTCGGCGCCGAAGACGGGTGAGCGTCGGTGCTCTGCGGGTGAGCGCTCGGGAGTGCACGGTGAGCGCGATTCGTCCCGCCACCTGCGGTGATCTCGCGCTCATGTGAGCGCTCGGTGGGTGCGCCCTGCGCGGGGAGCAGGATGCCGTGAGCGGTGGGCAGCGGCTGGCCGCCGTGTGGCGGGCGCGGGCCGGGTTCGTCGTGGGCGCCGCCCGGGTCCCCGGTGGGCGCGGTGTGCGCGTCCGGCTGGGCTGCCGGGGCGGTGTGAGCGGAGGGGCCGTGGCCCGTGAGCGCGTGGACCCTCCAGATGACCACCGGCACGACCATGGCGAGCGGGATGGCCAGGCCCCACTGCACCCGCCACTGTCCGTCACGGATCTCGACGCCGAAGAGGTGCATCTCGGCGAGCAGCGCGGCGACCTGGCAGGCCATCATCACCGCCAGCGCGGTGATCACCTCCCACCTGATCCGCTTGCGCTCGTCGCCGGTGGCCTTCGACTGGGCGCGGGTGGCGGCAACCACCCAGACGTCGACGGCGACCGGGAACAGCCAGGCCAGGGTGTCGTCGACACCTGCCATCACCGCGAGCTTGTGCTCACCGGCAGCCGTGAAGGCGACCCCCGCCCACAGTGCGAACTTCGGCAGCAGCTTCGGCATGCTGCTGTCCCACCGGCGCCAGGCCCGGCGCAGCTTTCCCATCCGCCGCTCCTGCTTCTGCTCCAGCCGCTCCTGCTCGGCGCGCAGCTCGGCGACGTGCTGCTCCACCTCGGCGAGCTCGGCCAGGGCGTCGGTGGTGACCTGCTCGGCCTCCGTGCGGGCGGTGTTGAGGAGTCGCTGGGCGTCGGCCTCGGCCTTGCCCCGCTTCGAGCTGGCCCGACGCAGCTCATCCCCGGTGGCCTGCTTGGCCTCGTCGATGGCGGCCTGGGCGTCCTCGCGCAGCCGCTGCACCGCCTCCTGGCCGCGCTCGCGCAGGTCGGCGGCCTGCTGGGCGCCCTCCTCGCGGAGTTCCCGTGCCTCGGATTCGGCGTCCTCCCGCAGTCGGCGGGCCTCGTCCTGGGCGTTCTCGCGGACCGTGTCGGCCTCGGCGCGGGCGGCCTCGGTGACGCGCCCGGCCGTCGCTTCGGCCTCCTGGCGCATCTCCTCGGCCTGCGCCTCGGCCACAGTGGTGATCTGACGGGCGGTCTCGGCGGCCCGGGTGCGGATCGCCTCGGCCTCGGTGGCGGCCTCGGTCAGGGTCCGGTCGGCCGCCGCGGCGGCGTCCCGCTGCACGGTGGCCGCCAGCTCCCGCGCACTGGTCAGGTCCTGCTCGGCCAGGGCGCGGTCGTCGGCGGCCCGGGCCCGGGTGCGTTCCAGCGCCTGGCGGGCATCGGCGACCTGGTCCTGGACGTCGGCGAGGTCGGCGGCGGCCCGGCGGCGGGTGGTCGAGGCCTCCCGCTCGGCCTCGCCGAGCAGCTTGGCGGCCCGCTCCTCGGCGGCGGCGGTGATACCGGCCGCCATGGCCTGGGCCTGCTCCTCGGCGTCGGCGACGATCCGCTCGGCGTCCTGCTCGGCCTGGGTGCGGACGGCGGCGGCGCGCTGCTGGGCGTCGGCCAGCAGTGTCCCGGCCCGCTCGGTGGCCTCCTTCAGCAGCCGGTCGGCCGCCGCGTGGGCGTCGGCGTCGGCTTCCTCGCACCGCTCCCGGGCGTCCTGGCGGATCAGGTCGGCCTGGTCGTTGGCCAGGTCGAGGATCTGCCGGACCGTCTGCTCGGCACGCTGCGTGACCATCTCGGCCTCGGCGGCGGCGTCCGCGCGCAGCTGCTCGGCCTCCGCCGCCCACTGCCCGGCGGTGGCCAGTTCGCGGCCGGCGGTGACGGCGGCGTGCGCCAGGACGGCGAGCGCCTGGTCCTCGGCGAGGGCCAGAACGTCGGCGGCGCGGTCGGCCGCGTCGGCCAGCACCGGGTCGGCGGCGGGCCGGGCCGTGAAGGTCGCGGGGACCTCCGCCGGGGCGTCCGGCAGGGTGTCCGGGCGGATCGCGGAGGCCTTCGTCGACGCCTTGGCGGGGGTCTTTTTGGCAGGGGTTCGGGTGCGGCGGCTAGTGGTGCGGGCCGGGGTCATGCGGGAGACTCCTGTCTCTCATGGTGACGTTGCGTGGTGGGGCTGGGTTGCCCGGGAAGGGGCACGACGGCCGGTGGCGGCGCGGTGCGGCACGGCGGGGCCCGTGGCTGCGAACGGCCGATGGGGTGGTTGTAGAGCAGCGCGGGCTGGCGGTGTCGACGGCCGTGGGAGCCGGTATTCGGGCCCGGATCGGTGGGGCGGCTCTACGGGCTCTACAGCGCTACAGGGCAGGTCAGAGAGCTTGAACGGTCTCTACAGGTGCTCTACGGGCCCGCTACGTGATCTTGTGTGTAGCGGGCCCGTAGAGGGGGTGTAGAGCACCCGGCTACAGGTCGTCGTCCTCGTCCGGGTCGTCCTCGTCACCTTCGTCGTCGGCTTCGAGTGCGCTCCGGAGGTCGTCGAGGTAGTAGCCCATGCGGTTCTTGACGCCCTCACTTTCCGTCACAGCCCGGGCCTGGCGGGCCTTGACGCCGTACGGGGTGAGCAGCTCCTCCAGGCCCTCCGGGGTGAAGTTGCCGTAGACATCGGGGCGTGCCTGGGCGAGCCGCTGGAGGAGCGGGCCGGTGTGGAGGGTCCGCTCCCCGTTCATCGCCTCGAGGACGTCGAGGATCGACGGCGCGGCGGCGGCGACCGGGCCGGTTCCGGGTGCGTTTGGGGCCGGGTTGGGTCGGCGCGCGCCGAGCGAGACCAGAAGCGTGGGCCAGTCGAGGCCGGCTGCCGCCGCGCTGGCGGTCAGGTCCGGCAGCCCCGCCTGCGCCCGCTGGTTGCCCCGGCGGGTGGCGTCACTGTCAGTGAGGTGGCGGAACTTCCACCGCATGGGCCGGTTGCGCTGGCCGGGCAGGCCTTGGATGTAGACGGTGCCTGCGTCGGCCGGGTCGGTGTGGGTGCCGGGCTGGAGCCGGTCTGCGCGGTAGCCCTCGCGCAGTGCGCCCTGGCCGAAGAGGCCGGTGACGTCGATCCCCCGGCAGCAGCCGGCCATCTTGAGCGACATCTTCGGAGCGATGGCCGAACCGAGGTCCTGCACGGTGCCGAACTGGCTGGCTCCGATGATCCACACCGCTTCCTTGCGGCCGATGCGCAGCAGCCGCAGCAGCTTCGCCTTCGCCTTGGCGGGAAGGTCGTGCCACTCGTCGACGAACACGATGACGGCGGGGTGCTCGGGGCTGGGCCGCCAGACCTTGCCGTAGCCGAGGGACTTGCGGAGCCGGGTGCGGCCTTCACAGAGGCGGTCGAGCCAGTCGAGGGTCTTGAGGACATGCTTGTCGTCGCTGACGGCGAGCTGGATGGCGTCGCCGAGGGCTTCGACGCCCTCGCCGCGGGGGTCGATGGAGATCACGACGGCGTCGCGGCAGGAGGTGGCCCAGTCGGCGAGGGCCAGCATGATGCTGCTCTTGCCGCCACCGGAGTCGGCAACGAGGAAGCCCATCACCCCGGCAAGCGAGAAGGCGAGCTCGGTGCCGTCCAGACCCTGCCCGAAGGTCCCGGCGTCCATGATCGAGTTGGTGAGCGCCAGGTTGTCGGGGATCGGTCCCATGTCGGTGAAGCCGGGCCGGGTCTGCACGCGGACGGTGGCGGTGTCGCTGGCGTCCGGCCAGCACTCGATGGCCAGGCCGCCCCGGGGCACCTTGAGCAGGGTCCGGATCGCGGCGGACTTCCGGTCGGTGTCGATGTCGGCCGGGTCGCCGGAGGCGACGGTAACCGTCATCGACCAGCCGACCGAGGTGCGCACCGTGTCGGTGATCTCGGCCAGGTCGATGTTCTGGGCGAGCAGCGCCCGGCCTACACAGGCTGCGGCGATGGCCGGGTCGGTGACACTGTGGATCGGGAACGGGGCGCCAGTGTCCCCGGGGAACAACAGGGTGTCCTGGTCGGCCGGACCGGCCGCCGGCCGCGCCTGCTCCTTGGCCGCGTCCTTCTCCTTCTCCGTGCCCTTCTTCTCCTTGTCCTTGGCGGGCCGGCCGCTCTCGATCTCGTACGCGAGCGCGGGGACGTCCGGGAGTGCGCGGCGCCAGCCGGTGATCCGGCCCTTCGCCCAGGCCGTGAGAGCGAGGCCGGCGGCCGTGAGCGTCGGGAGGACGAGGCTGCCGACGGCCAGCTCGAATCCGCCGACGGCCAGGCCGAGGGCGGCGAGCGCGGCCCAGCGCTTGTTCGCGGTGCGGCGGCGGTGGCGCTCCAGCTCGTCGTCGCTGGGGTCGATGTGGCCGGTGTAGGACTGCTGGTGGATCTCGCGGACCCGCTGGCGCCAGGCCGCGGCCTCCTCGCGCAGCGTGGCGGCGGCTGCGCCGGCCTGCTTGTGGTCGGCGGCGGTGGCGTCGTCGCCCTGCCCGCCGGCCGCGGCGCGGCGGGCCTGCTTCTCCAGCTCGCCGGCCTTCTCCTCCAGGGCCTCGATCTGCGAGCTCTTCTTGCCCTGCCACTGGCTGTAGCGGCGGTTGAGCAGGGCGGCGCGCAGGTGGGCGGGCGTCTCCTGCGACGCGCTCGCCCAGGCGCCGGTCTCGGTCTTGAGGACGGTCAGGCCCTCGCGCAGGGCGGTGTACTCGCGGCGGGCGAGGCTCAGGGTGCCGGTGGCGAGGCGGGCTCCGATGCCGGGCCCGCTGCTGTGCGGGCTGCTGGTGCCCGCGCTGGCCGGGCCACTCGGGTTCGGCTGGTCGTCGGTGAGGAACTCGCCCTCGGTGGCGAGGTCGATGATGATCGGCTCGGGCGGATGGGTCGTCACGGCGCTCCTCCGTGGGGCGGTAGCGGTTCGGTGGTGGGGTGGGTCCGGGCGGTTGCGGCCGCCCGCGCGCCGCGGCCGCGCCGAGGAGCGCGGGGCGGGGCGTGGGCGACCGGTGGCGTCCGGGCGAGGGTTAGGCGATGGTGCCGACGAGGGCCTCGCCGGCGGCGTTCACCGCGGGGATGACGGTGGCCATGACGACGCCGCCGAGCGTGGCGGACAGGCCGAGGAGGATCCCGGAGATGATGCCGAGGCGCATCCGGGGCTTGGCCTTCTTCGGAATCGCCTTCCACGCGCCGACCACCGCGACGGTGAGCAGCAGCAGGACGAGATTGCCCATGCCGGTCAGCTGCAGCTGGCTGGAGCGGGCGGCGAGGGTGGTCTCGCCGCCGGTCGCGTTCCACATCGCGAACGACCCGGCGAGGTTCCCGAACCAGGTGATCGCGCCGGTCGAGAATCCGATCAGACCGCTGGTGGTGGCGGTGGCGATGCCGCCGTAGAGCATGCCGACGCCGAGCGGCACGAGGTCCAGGGCGCCCTTCGTCGCGGTGGCGCCGTTCTTGATGCTGCCGACGGCGAACCGGGAGACGTGCCACAGCGGCAGCGCCATGCCGATGAACAGGCCGCCGATGGTGAGCGTGGTGGCGGGGACGAACACGGTGGTGACCTCCAGAAGGTCCGGAAGAGGTGAAAGGGAAGGAGCGGCCGCCGGCGGGCGGCCGGGCGGTCAGGGCTGGTCGGTCTGCTCGGGCTTGTCGCGCTCCCAGCGCCGGATCTGGACAGCCAGCCCGGCGACGGCCGCTGCGGCGACGACGCAGAAGACGGGGTCGATCCACCAGGGGTGGTCGATCGGGACGACCAGCACGGCGTGCCGCAGAACCGGCGTGCACCCCACGACGCCGGCCGCCGCGCCCAGACCCGCGCCCCACAGGACCGGGCGCAGCCAGCCGAAGCGGGTCTTGCGGGCGCGGTTCGTGGCGAGGTGGTAGAGGAAGGCGCCGTACCCGGCGCCGGCGGCGGCCGCCAGGGGCAGGCGGTAGAGGTGGTCCACTGGGTGGTCTCCTGACGGTCAGTGGAAGGCGGCGAGGAACTGGTCGCCGAGGGAGTTGACGGCGGGGATGAGGGTGACGGCGGCCAGACCGGACACCCCTCCGGCGAGGCCGAGTGCGGAGCCGGAGACGATCCCGGCGGTGAGCTGGCGGCGCAGCTGGTAGTCGCAGCAGCGCCAGGCGAGCAGCACGGCGGCCAGGAGCAGGGTGGTGGCGACGCCGCCGCCGGCGTTCATGCTGGCGGGGGCGGCTTGGGGAAGAAGCTGATCGGCGCCGGTGCCGGCGATGCGGTTGCCGAGTGGGTTGGTGGCCTTGCGGACGAGGTAGTGGGCGGCCCAGCCGAGCAGGCCTCCCGTGCACAGGGCGCTGAGCAGGCCCATCAGCAGGCCGCCGGTCAGTGCGGCGGCGCCGGGCATCTCGCAGCCGCGGCGCCACCAGCGGACGATGGTGAAGACCAGGATCGCGATGGCCAGGGCCAGGCCGCCGAGGGAGAGCTGAGCGGCGGTCATCCGGTGGCCCCGGTCATCAGGTAGCCGATGAGCTGCTGCCCGGCCGGGGTGATCACCAGCGAGGAGATCATCGAGAAGGTGAAGACCCGCACCGGCCATACCTGGTAGCGGCGCCAGCGCCACTCCAGGACGGCCGAGACCGCCAGGCCGAGCAGCGGCAGGCCCATCGGGTCGGTGAACCAGTGGTAGACCTCGTTCACCGGTCCCTTCGCGAGGAGGACCCCGGTCGCGGCGGCGAGGCCGTTGGCGACCGGGCGGATCCGGCGGATCTCGAACCGGGGCGCAGCCGGGGCGGCCGGTGCCGCGGCGGCGGGGTAGTAGTGGTGATGGTGGACCTCGGCCGGCGGCGCGAATACCGGGGCCGGGGCGGTCGCGGTCGCCGCCCCGCCGCCTCCGCCGCCGGGCCTGCGCCACCACTCGCCGGGCTCCGGCAGTCCCCCGGATCCGGGCGGCGGGCCGGACGGCGGGGGCGGCGGCTCGCTGCTGCGCCGGGGCGGCGGAAGGAATCCGTCCGGCCCGCCGGCGGTCGGCGGCTCCGACGGCGGCGGGGGCGGCGTGCTGCCGCCGTCGCGCTCGCCGGAGAGGACGACGCGGGTGGGCTCGATCGGCTGGTCAGCCATCGGAATCCTCCTGCTCGGTCTGCGGGGTGGAGAAGTTCTGGGCGGCCTCGGCGACCAGCAGGAGGAAGCTGGTGACGGCGGAGACGGCGAAGAAGCTGAAGAAGACCTGGTCCAGGTCCACGGACGACCTCCTAGGTGGGGTCTGGGCTGGTGGCGCCGACTGCGCCGGGCACCGTCGAACGCCGCCGCCCCCGGAATTCCGGGGGCGGCGGCGAACGGCGGGACCCGGTGGTCAGTAGCCGAGTTCGGTGGGGTCGGCGCCGTCGCGGATCGCGGCGGCCTGGGCGCGCAGGTCGGCGGCGCGCCCGCGGAGGATCCGGGCGGAGGCCGCGGCCCGCTTGCGGTCGGCGGGCTCAGCGGTGGGGTCGGCGGCGACGGCGCGGCCGCTGGCAGCGGCGGCCGCGTCGTTGACGGCGGCCAGGTCGAGCTCGGCGGCCAGGTCGGCCCGGGCCGAGCGGGACCAGACCTCGTCGTCGAGGTCCAGGTCGTCGCCGAGGTCCAGGGTGTTCAGCAGGATGCCGGCCTGGATGACCGCGCCACCGATGATCTGGGTGTCGCCGGCGGTGCTGGTGACGACGCCGCCCTGGGCGCCGAGGACGGTGGTACCGCCCGAGGTCTGGATGACGGTGCCGTGGATCACGGCACCGGAGATGTGGTTGGTGATGACCATGTGCTTCTCCTGACGAGTGCTGGGCTCCAGGGCCGGCGCGCCGCTGATGCGATGTGCGTCGGCCGCGTTGGTGACGGCGGGGGCGCTCGCGGCCTGGCTGGCCGTCGGAGCGCCGGGGTTGAGCAGCGGGTTCACGGTGGTGCGGGGTGCGTGACGGCCGGGCCCTCGTGCCGAAGGAGGGCGGGTCGGCCGCTTACCGCCCGGCCGGGTGCCGGGGCGGACGCGCCTGGATTGAGCGGGGCGGCGGTGTCCCCGTGCCGAAGGTGCTGCGGAAGCAGTCGGGTGGTGCACCCCGGGCCGGCGTCACGCTCGCGGGCCCGGGGCCGTTCTCTGAATGGTTCTCAGTTGGCTCGCTGTGGAGTTGTGAAGTAGGCGGGCACTTCCTTGGCCTGGCCCCCTCGGGCCGGACTTCCGGGTGCGTCGTGGTGGTGCGTTGGGTGGTGGGCCCTGGCGGGGCCCGCCGCACCACTCACGGCGCCGTTCCTGGCATAGGCATGCCAGGGACGGTTCCGAGAGGCAGGCGGCGGGATGCCGTGCTGCATAGAGAGAAGAGAGAGGAGAGGGGAGGGCTACTTGCCGGAGCCGGAGCCGGCCTTCGCGGCGTCCCGGCGG
Source organism: Kitasatospora sp. NPDC048286 (assembly GCF_043201735.1). Taxonomy (NCBI): domain Bacteria; kingdom Bacillati; phylum Actinomycetota; class Actinomycetes; order Kitasatosporales; family Streptomycetaceae; genus Kitasatospora; species Kitasatospora sp. NPDC048286. The sequence continues at coordinate 25,510 of NZ_JBICZE010000026.1, read as the reverse complement.
GCCTGGTCCTCGCGCGCCCGGCGCAAGGCCTCGTCGGCCTGGTTCGAGAGGACGGTGATCACCGGCCGCCCCCCTTCGAGTCGGCGGGCGGGGTGGGCGCCTTCTTGTCCTTGCCGTCGCCGTTGCTGAAGGCGCGGCAGAGGTGGCTGGTCGTCACCGCGCACCCCCGTCCTCGGCGTGCTCGGTGTACGGGCGGCCGAAGTTGCGGCGGGTGTCGCTGTCGGGCCGGCTGTACGGGTCCGCCGACATCACCCTGCGCCCGTGCCGGTCAGAGCCCGCCTCGACGGCCGAGACCTGGGCCTCACGGTGGTGACGGAGGGCGGTCTGCGCGTCGGTGCGGTGCCAGCCGGCGGACATCCCGCTCGTCCGGGTCGACGTCCCGGAGCCGGACTCGCCGGAGGAGCTACTGCTGGAGCCGAGGCCCAGGAGGGACCGGAGACCCATCACCGACCCCCCGTCTGCTGCGGCGCCTGCTGCGGGGCCTGCTGCGGGGCCTGCTGCTCGCGCAGCCGGTCCGCCTCCTGGCGGGCCCGCTCCGCGGCCGCGGCGGCCTCCTGGGCGGACCGCAGGCGCTCCGCGATCACCGCGTCCAGGGCGGCGGCCTGCGCCGCGTTGAACTGCTCCGGCATCGTCAGCACCCCGCCATCTGCGGCTCGGTGGCGCGGGTGGCGAGAGCGTGGTCGACGAACCAGGCGAGGTGGTCCCAGGTGGTCCAGGCCGCGGTGGCCGCGTGACGGGCGGCGAGCTCCCAGACCCGGGCGACCAGCTCGGCGACGGTACCGTCGCCAGCGGTCGGGTCGGCCGCCGCGAGGTCCCGGGTGACGAGGGCCAGCACCTGGCCCTCGAACTGCGCGTGAAGGCTGGCGACGGGGCCGGATTCGATCCGGGCCCCGAGGCCAGGCATGATGTAGCGCACGGCAATCACTCCTCAATGACAGTGAGGTTGGTCCGCCGAGCTGCGGGCCGGTGGTTGCGTCACCGAGCCCGCAGCGCCGTTTCTGGGCCCTGACCAGCGGTTGCGTCACTGATCTGGGCCTATTGAGGCCACAGCGGTAGTGCGAGGTTGCCGCTTCCTCCCGGGGTTGCGTCCCGGTCGGCGGCGACGTGATGACGATGACACACAGAGCGATATGAGGTCAACACTGTCGCGCGACAGTTGATAAGTGTCGCGCTTAACCGTAGGGTCGTCGCATGACCGAACCCACGGACTCGGCAGCAGCCGAATACCGACGGGTGGCTGACGACATTCGCTCCCACATCCGGGCCGGCGACGACGGCTTCACCCCCGGATCGCGGCTCCAGAGTCTGCAAAAGCTCGCCACGCATTACGGCGTCCCCCGCTCGATTGTCGATCGGGCCGTACGATCCCTGGTTGCCGAGGGCCTGGTAGTCAGCGAGCAGGGCCGAGGCTCCTTCGTCAGTCGCTTCGTCCGCAAGATCACCCGAGATGGCACGTCGCGCTACCGACGTGTCGCGCGGGAGCAGGACATCGGCGGCGGTCGGCAGAGTCGAGGGGCCTTCGAGACGGAGCTCCGCGGCATGGGGCTGGTCCCCGAATCGCGGGTAACTGTGGATCGAGTGCAGCCAACGGCCGTCGCCGCTCACGCCCTAGCCGTCGACGCCGACGCGATCAGCGCGGTCCTACGGTCCCGCGTCATGTATGCCGTCCCCCAGGACGACCCGTCGGCCCGGCCCATCCCGGTGCAGGTCGCCGACACGTTCCTCCCGTTGGACATCGCTGGCGACACGCAGCTGGAGGACATCGACACCGGCCCGGGAGGCTCCATCAGCCGGCTGGCCGACCTCGGCTTCGCGCAGACCCACATCGAGGAAACGATCAACGTCCGGCCGCCGACGGCGGCCGAGGCGCAGTCCCTCAACCTGTCCGACCAGCAGCCCGTCTACGAACTGCTGCACGTCGCACGGACCGAGGCGGGGCGAGCCGTGGAGGCGACGGTGCACATCATGCCCGTCCACCTCTGGACGCTCCGGTACGACTGGGCGCTGGACCCCACCACCTAACTCACCACTGATCCGAAGGAGCAAAGCATGGCCAACAACACCATCAACGAGGACGGCACCATCCTCCGAGACGCCACCACCCGCTACCGCAAGGCCACCCGCGAAGACGGCGGCGCGCACGGCGCGTTCGACGCCGAGACCCGCCGAAGCGGCGGCACCCCGAAGGCCGTCGTCAGCGTGGAGCGCGGAACCGCCCCGGAGCGCATCGCCAACATCCTCGGCACCGACACCAGCGTCTCCATCCGGAAGCGCTCGATGTTCGACGGCGAGCGCCTGGTCCAGCTCGCCGACTCCTACATCCCGACCGACGTAGCCGAGGCCGCCGGCATCGAACAGGTCGACACGGGCGTCGGCGGCATCATCAGCCGCATGGCCGAGGCAGGCTTCGCCCAGGCTGAGGCCGTGGAATACGTTCAGCTCCGTCCCGCAACCGGCCAGGTCGCCGAGCTGCTCGGTGTCGAGCCGGACACCGACCTGATCGAGATCACGCACATCGGCTACACCGTCGAGGGCCGCGCCGTCGAGGCCACCGTGCACACCCTCGCCCCGGGCTGGGTACTGCGCTACGACGTTCCGCTGGCCTAGGACTCCAGCTGCGCCCCGGCCGACCGGTTTCGGCCGGGGCATTCGCGATCTCTGTCCACAGGCTGCGCCCTTCACCCTGCTCCTGCCGGACACGCCCGGCGCTGCCTGGGCAGGGAGAACATCCGCGCTCGGGTCTAGGCTCGCGGCGGCTACCACAACTGAACAGGGCAAAGCAAAAGCGGCCCCCCTCCGGCAAGAGATAAGGCCGCTTCCACCGCATATAGCTGTTGTCGATCCGACCGTACCAGTCGTACCCGCTGTGGGGCGAGAGACACCTGTCTCCTCGCCCGGCCGGGGGATCACCTGGTGCCGTGGGACTGGCAACAGCGGGAGAGAGAGCACTTCTTGCGCCACCTCGCCCCTCGGCGCCGCCGTGTCGTACCGGCCGCGCCGTCCACCTGTGACGCGCGTCACCTCGCTTGGGGTCACACCGACCCCAAAATTCGGGCCTCTATGGGCATGCCGTACTACACCCATGCCCAGATCCGCCCCTTCCACCGCCCGGTCGTCCAGGCCGGGCCGGTCCTGGTGCCCGCCGTCGGATCGGCTGCCGAGGCGGTGACCCGATGACCCGGCGCGCCAGCCGAGGCCGGACAACCCCGATCGGCGATGGCGCCGACGAGGTGCTGTTCGAGGGCGACATCACGGACTACTGGTCGCCGGCTGTCGTGCGGCACTGGGTCCTGCACATTCCGGATCTGACGCCCACTGCCCGGCACCTGTACCTGATGCTGCGGGCCATGCTGACCTCCAGCCCTCGCGGGCTGCGCCGCATGACCATCGACCAGCTCTGCTACCTGCTGACCGAGCAGGGCGAGAAGCCCGTGGGCAACTCCACCGTCCGCAAGGCGCTCAAGCTGCTCGACGACAAGGGGCTCGTCACCAATCCGGACGGCGAGCGGCTGGTCACCTCGACCGGCAAGGGCGGCATCCAGAACACCGCGCGCCGCTACAAGGTCAACGATCTGCCGCCGGACGAGTTCACCGGTTGGTCCAACACCTGGCAGAAGCTCGACGCCTACCGCGAGGACTGGCGGGAGGTCCCCGTGGTGCCGCCGACGCACCGCAAGACCGAGGACGGCATCGTGCGCTCGAAATCGAGCGATCGAAGCGAACCGGCCTCGGAGGACAGGACCCCTGGTGGTTTCGTGCGCTCGATTTCGAGCAAGCCCGGCTCGATTTCGAGCGACGCCCGCTCGATGGCGAGCACGGACGAGACGCTGACCAGCGAAAACGGGCCCCTTATTCAGGGTCATGATCAGTTCTCTCTCTCCTCTGCCGAAGCGCTGGCCACACCGGAACCGTCCGTGCCACAGACCGCCGAGTCGGGAGAGAGAGAGAAGTCGGCTACGCCGAAGGACACCCCCGTTCCTGCCGCGCCCGCTGCCTCGGGTGCCCGGGAGATCGGCGATGCGTGGGCTGCGGCCCGGGCGAAGGCGGGCCGTTCGGTGCCGCCCCGGGGTGCCGCTGCGGTGGCCAGGTCGGCTGCCGGGCTGCTGGCGGAGGGCGAGCCGTTCGAGCTCCTGATCGCTGCTGCTGCCGACATGGGCCGCCAGGAGCGGGTGCTGACGAAGCTCGACCAGCATCTGGAGTACTTCGAGCCGCCCGTCTCCGCTGCGGTGCCCGCGCCCCGGGCCGCCGAGCCGTCGTTCTGCGGTGAGTGCGACCTCGGGTGGATCGACCAGCCGATCCCCGGCGACCCGCACGGCCGGCCCCGTACGGCGAAGTGCCCGTGCACCCGCGCCGGCCACCCGAGCGCAGCCTGACCCACCCCCGAACACAAGCGGCGTCCCGGGAGCCATTGGACCGGACCCGGGACGCCGTACGACCTCAACAGGAGATCACCGTGAGCGTACCTCCGCAGCACCCCGTCGACGACGCCCCCTTCCCCGACGAGCGTCCGGTGCCCGCCGGGCGCCGCCGCCGCGACCGCCGGAACGACGAGGGCCAGGGCGGCGCCGACGGCTTCGAGCGGGTCCCGCCTCAGGACCTGGACGCGGAGAAGTCCGTCCTGGGCGGCATGCTGCTGTCCAAGGACGCCATCGCCGACGTGGTCGAGGTGCTCAAGCCGGCCGACTACTACCGGCCCGCGCACGAGCTCATCCACCAGGCGGTCCTCGATCTGTACGGCCGTGGCGAGCCGGCCGACCCGATCACCGTGGCCGGCGAGCTGACCAAGCGCGGCGAGCTCCAGCGGGTCGGCGGCGCCTCCTACCTGCACACCCTGGTCAACTCCGTTCCGACCGCGGCGAACGCCGAGTACTACGCGCAGATCGTCCACGAGCGCGCCGTCCTGCGGCGCTTGGTCGAGGCCGGCACCCGGATCGCGGGCATGGGCTACGCGGCCGAGGGCGACATCGGCGAGATCGTGGACGCCGCACAGGCCGAGGTCATGGGCATCCGCTCCGGCGTCGAGGCAGAGGCGTCGACCACGAAGACGTGGTCCGAGATGGTGGAGGAGGAGCTCCTCGCGGAGGAGGCTGGCCCGGTCCCGTTCCTGCCCCTGCCCTACCTCGATCTGGAAGCCGGCCTCCAGATCGAGGGCGGCGACCTGGTCGTCATCGGCGGCCGCCCCGCCATGGGCAAGTCCGTCATGCTCGTCGACATCGCCCGCCACCTCGCCATCGACCACGGCATCAAAACCCTGCTCTACAGCCTGGAGATGACCCACCGCCAGGTCGTCCAGCGCATGATCGCCGCCGAAGGCCGCATCGCCCTTCACCACATCCGCAACCGGCAGATGACCGACGACGACAAGGAACGCCGCCTGCGCGCCATCGCCCGCATCGGAGAGCCCCCGCTCCTGGTTGACACTGCAGAGGAGGTCAATGTCGCCCGCCTACGCTCCCGGCTGCGCGCCCTCCAGTCCCGCGGTGAGCTCCCCGGCGCCCTCCTGGTCGACTATCTCCAGCTGATGGGCACCGAGGGCGGCAAGGGCACCAACCGCACGAACGAGGTCGACGAACTCGCCCGCGGTCTGAAGATGCTCGCCAAGCAGTTCGAGATCCCGGTCATCGTCGCCGCCCAGATCGGCCGCTCCTCCGAGCAGCGCCAGGACAAGGTGCCCACCATGGCCGACCTGCGCGAATCCGGCGGCATCGAAGCCAACGCCTCCGGCATCATCCTGCTTCACCGACCCGACTACTACGAGAAGGAATCCCCCCGCTCCGGCGAAGCCGACGCCATCGTCGCCAAGAACCGCATGGGCAGCACCTTCACCGCCACCCTCGCCTTCCAGGGCCACTACTCCCGCTTCGTCGACATGACCCGCGACATGGCCTGATCGTTGAACAGGCCCAAGCGCGGCCCTGAACGCCCCTCAGGGCGCTTGGCGGCCCCGCCCGCGCCCGCTGAGGCAGGCGGGGGCCGTGATGGCCCCGTAGAAGACGATCTACGGGTTTGGCAGACAGCACCGGGCAGCCGAGCCACTCTGACGGTGGATCCGCCAGTCACCGCCATGACAGGAGAGAATGTTGAGCAGCAGCCTGTACGACTGTGTTGTATGCCTGAAGCCGACCGAGGTGGCACCGGACGGCAAGATCCGTATTGAAGGGATCGTCAAGGGCGAAACGGAGTGGTTGTGGGGCCCGTACCCGGTTCACGAGCCCTGCCGCCTCGACATCCGCACCATCTACGACCGGCTGCTCGGCGACGGCGTTCACGTCGCCCGCGGCTTCCGGGCCCGCGCCGACGATCCCGAGACCGCTGAACTGCTGAGCGAGTGGGCACGGGCCGACCCCGGGACACCGGCCAAGCACTGGCCCGGACAGTGGTCCCGCCGCAAGCCTCCACTGGAGACCCCCTGGCCGGAGTTCACCTACCTGGCCGACCTGAGCCACGCCCACCTGCTCGGCCTCGTCGCCAAGCGCGGCAGCAGGGAGGCGCCCGCCGGCACCGCCATGGCCGTGCACCTGGCCGCAGCCGGCAAGCGGGTGCTGCTGTTCACCGGCTACCCACCGCCGCTCTCCCGCCCGACCCTGGTCGTCGACGAAACCCCGAACCCGACACCCGAGCTCGTGAACCAGGCACTCGCAAGCGTGCGCCCCGACCTCCTCGTCATCGAGCGCTGGGAGCGGATGCACCCGGACCAGGCAGACGGAGCCTCCCGCACCAACGAGCTGGAGAACATCGGCCAGGTGCTCAAGCGGACCGCGCTGCGCCACAAGCTTCCGTGCATCGTCACGACGTCGCTTCTCCAGGACATGGACCTCGGCCGGCCGCTGACGCGCTGGGTCGGCCGCGACTCCCCAGCGGCGATCATGACCGAGTTCTGCAGCCCGCTGCTCGTTCTCCGCCGGTCCAGCCCCGCTGAAGTGCTCGTCCGCCTGGAACTGCACACCACCATGACCGACAGCACCGTGCGCGCCGTGGCCTGGAGGGGATGACCCCTCTGGGTCCGCCGGGGCTTGCGCGTACGCGCGAGCAGCCACCCGTCACCTGGCCTACGGCCGTCCGGAAGGGCGCAGCGACCGGGTTCTGGACAGGGTTCTGGATATAGAGCAGCACCCACGCTGCCAGGGTGGCAGCACCGGTGCTGCCACCCCCTCCGTTCGGCGGGGGCATTCGAGATGGGCCGTGGGTCCCGGGTCGCCGGGCTCGGCGAAGGCCGGCCGGGCTCGCGCGTCGCGCGCGAAGCCACCTGTAGGTGGCCTTCGGCGTCCGGGAGGGCGCGTCTACTTCTCTCCAACTGCTCTTAAAAGGGGTCCGCGTGGTGCGGCTACCCCTCGTGTCGGAACGGGCCGGCGCTGGGCGCGGCGCGCTCGGCCCCGTACCGCCGACTGAGTGACTTTCCGGGTACTGGTGGCACCGTGCGTCGTCGGGGCTTCCGGGATCCGGCTGCGGCCTGGTGGCGGGCTGTCGTCAGGCGTGGGTGTGGGGGACGGGTTCGCCGGTGAGGGTGTCGGTCAGGGCCCGGGTGCCGAGGGGCTGATGCAGGACGACCGTGAGCTCGGCGATGCCGCCGTCCTCGCATCCGATGTCCGGACCCGAGGCGTCCCGGCGCCTGAGCAGCAGCGTGACCTGCTCGGCCGTCTCCCGTGCCACCAGGTCGGGCTTGTAGTCGCAGCCGCTCCAGGCGACCTCCACCGAGACCGTGCGGTCGTCCGCCGCCACGGTGGTGTTCTTCGTGGACGGGTCGGCGAGCGCGACGCGGCGCAGGACCGAGGCGTCCCGCCGCTTGTAGGGGAGCGGGTAGTCGGATTCATCGCCCCATACGACGTAGCATGCCGCCACTCCCGCCCCGATCAGCGTCACCGCGGCTATCCAGCGCTTGTCGCGAGCCGTCAGTTCCATCCCCCGACCCTCCCTGTGTCATCGATCAGGGTAGGCCTGCCCGGAAGAGTGCCTGGCGGGTCAGTGGGTGGCATCGACGGCGGTGCCGACGAACTGGAGGATGGCGTGGCCCCAGGCGGTGGCGGCGATCAGGACGCCGAAGACGACGGCGGTGAAGACGGTGAACGCCTCGTCTACGCGGCTGCGCGCGTGGGTGATGCGCCGCAGACGCACGACGATAACGATCGCGAGGAACACCGTCGCGCTGATCTGCACTGCCCGCCCCAGCTCTCTGTCTGACTCTGCGTGAGGCTCCGGATACTCGTCGCGCTCCGCCATTTGGGTGAGCATGCCAGAGCGCCCGCTATGAGGGGGCGGGTTTTCCAAAAACAGCCGGACGCGGACGAGTACGGAGCCGACGCACCGGGAGCCTGGCGCCCCAGGGCGTCAGGCGGGCAGTTGAGATCAATTGCCGGGCCCCCGAGCGTCAACCTGGCCGTTTTGCATGTCTCGATCCAGTGATGTGCGTTCAAAATGTGCGATCCAGAAGTTACTTTCACGCTAGGGTGTGTGTTGGAGGTGAGGTGTCGATGAGTGAGGACCTGTTCGCGTCGATCGACGCGCTGCTGGCGCGGCCGCGTCCGGTGGACGATCTGCCGGTGCCCGCGGAGCGGGAGCGACTGCGCAAGGCCGGCGAGTACACGCAGGAGGAACTGGCGGCCGCGCTGAAGACGCGGCGGGAGACGATCGTGCGGTGGGAGGCCGGTATGTCGGAGCCGCGCCCGCCGAAGCGCGAGGTCTACATCCGGTTCCTGGCGACGCTGGCGCTGCAGCACGGCACGGTCGAGCCCAGCGAGTGGCTGCGCCGCGCGCAGGCCGCCGGTCTCGTGCGGCCCGTCGACCAGCCACCCGCCGCCCCGGCCCCCGTCGTGCCCGCGCCCGCGGTGCTCCCGGCGCCGGTTGCACCCGCTGCTGCTGAGCCCGCCCCGGCGGCGTTCGGCGGCGGGGACCAGGCGGTGGCGGAACTGGACCGGACGGCGGACGGGGAACTGGTCGCCGGGCCGCCCGAGCCGTGTGTGCGGTGCGGGCGGCCGACGCCGTACCGCTCGCAGGGCCGCCCGCTCCACATGGGCGGCTGGTGTGCGCCCGCCCCGGCCGGGCAGCCAGTGCCCGCGGTTCCGGTCGCGGAGCAGCCCGCCCCGGCTGCGCCCGAGGAGTCGCCGGCCTCGGTCGCTTCGGTCGCTGCGCCCCGCCAGGCCGCCCCCGGCCCCGCCGCCGGGGCCCGGCGCAGGCCGTCGCCTCGGCCTGCCGCCGGTGCGCCGTCGCGGACCCGGAAGGCGGCCGCGAAGAAGCCGGCCACCGAGGGGCCGGCCGACTGGGAGCAGGCTGCGGCCGCGCGCTTCCCGTCCGGGCCGCTCGCGGTGGTGGACGTCGCCCCGTCCGGTAAGGGGTTGGTGGCCTATCTCGCCGACGGCACGGTGGCGCCGACCGCACCGGTCGGCCGGACCCTGGCCGACATCGTCGAGTGGGCGCTGGAGGTGAAGCTGGGCTCGCCGCGGCTGCACCGGCACGGCAAGGACGGCGACGCCCTGGTCGTCCTCACCGACGCCGCCCTCGCCGAGCTCGGCCTGCCCCCGCTCGGGCGCGACGAGAAGAAGGACTTCGTGCAGCGCCTGGGCCAGCTGCCGAAGACCCACAAGGCCGTGAAGCAGGTCGAGAAGGCCGGCTGGCTGCTGACCCAGCGCGGCCTCGGGCCGTGGGCCCGGGTCTACCGCACGCCCGAGGACGGCAAGCGCCAGTGCGTCCAGCTGTGCATCCCCGCCTGGGGCGCCCTCGCGAGCGGCGGCTGGCAGATCCCCGACGGCCTCGCCGCCGCCGGCCTGGCCCGCCTGCTCGGCACCTACGCGAAGCGCGTCCTCACCCCCCGCGGCTCCACCGCCGTCTCCGGCCTCGAGCTCGTCACCGCCCAGCGCCCGCCCACGAAGGCGGTGCGCACCGAGGCCGGCTGGACCTCCGGCCTGGTGGAGGGCTCCCGGCCGAAGCAGGCGTTCGACCCGGCGCCGCCGGAGGTCCCGGACGTGCACCCGCTCGCCCAGGACCGCGCCCCCGGGCAGGAGCTGGTGACCGAGGCGTGGGACTGGCACCGCGAGCTCACCGACACCGAGAAGCGCTCCGCCTGGGCGGTGGGTCTGGACGTCAACATGGCCTTCCTCGCCGCCGCCGGCCGCCTCACCCTGCCGCTGGGCCCGCCCGTGCACGTGGTCAACTCGGTCTTCGACCCGAAGATCCCGGGCTCGTGGCTGGTCGACCTGTCCGGCCTCGACACGAACCCGCTGCTCCCCAGCCCGTTCACCGCGGACGGCTCCCGCCCGACCGGGCCGGCCTGGTACTCCACGGTGAAGCTCGCCTACGCCGTCGAGCTCGGCGCCCGGGTGCAGCCCACCGAGGCGTACCTGCGCTACGAGCACGGCCCCTACCTCGACCCGTGGCACAAGCACCTGCGCGCCGCGTACCTGGAGACGATGGCCGCCCTCGGCGTCCCGCTCACCCTCGCCGACACCGACCCGCTCGCCTTCCTCGACGCCATGGCCGCCGTCAAGCAGGGCGACCCGGCCGAGCTGGCGGTGCTGCACGCGATCAAGCAGACCGCCAAGGGCACCATCGGCAAGATGCGCGAACGCCCCCGCGGGCACGGCTACAAGCCCGGTGAGCGCTGGCCGGCCCTGGACCGGCCGACCTGGGACCCGCTGATGCGCGCCCTGGTCATCGACACCGCCACCGTCAACCTCCACCGCAAACTCCGTCGCATGGCCGCCGACACCGGCCTGCACTGCTTCGCGGTGCTTTCCGACTGCGCTGTCTTCGCCGCCCCCGGCCCCGGCGTACTCGACATCCTCACCAAGCCGGACGGCACCCTCACCACCGCGCTGCGCCTGGGGGTGTCGCCGGGGATGGTGAAGTTCGAGGGCTCCCGGCCGATGGCCGAGATCGCCGAGTTGCTCGCCGACGACACGAACCCGGCCCGGCACATTAAGCCCGGTGGTGTCGTCTCCGCGGACGAGTAGTGCCCCTGCGGCCCGGCGCCCCCGGCTCGGGGTGGCGGGCCGTGCCGCAGTTGGGTAGAGCTGCACGCGTACACACAGGCGTTTGTGTATGCCTGCACATGTGTGAGCTTCGGGTCTGATAGCTTGTGCATGCGTTCATTGGTGCTGCTGCGAGGGAGACGACGTGAAGTACTTGGAAGGCACCCCGGAGGAGATCGCTCAGTTCCTCCAGCTGATGGGGGAGGAACCCCAGGGTGACGTCGGCGAAGCCGCAGCCGAGATGCCCGGGGAAGTCGCTGGCTTGGCGGGGATCGAGGCCCTGGTCCGGGGCCGCGCCCGCAGCCAGGAGATTGCCGACCGCGTGCTGGCCTACCTGAGCAGGGTGCGCGGACTGGGCGTCGAGATCGAGTCCGGTACGTCGGAGCGGACCAAGGACGGCCTGTCCAACTACGTGATGGTCCGCGACGCCGGCAAGCGCCGGTTCGGGGCCGTCGCGTACGTGAATGCGATCAACGCAGGCCTCACCGTCAGGCTCACCCCCGAAGACGTCGACGACCTCGACGACCCACGGATCGAACTCCGCGATGTCAAAAGTGGCCACAAGTACGTCGTGAACTGCCCGCTGAGGGACGACGAGACCATCGACCTCGCGCTGCAGCTCACCTCCCGCGCACTGGAGAAGGTGCGCTGACACGTTGACCGGGCGCCGTCCGGCCGCCCGCGCCAAATCAACGATCTGGAAGGACGTCAGCCCGTGGGGGAGATCGACGAAGGCCTGGAGCGCGCCGAGCGCACCCGCCCCATCCCCGTGCACCTCAACACCCGGGTCAAGTTCCTGTGGGAGAAGGTCGCCAAGAACGACACCAAGCGCCTGGCCCAGGCCGCCGGCGTATCGGTGCGCACCGCCCAGCGCTGGGCCCACGCCCTGACCGCCCTCGCCGAGGGGGAGTTGACCGGCGACATCCCCATGACGAAGGCCAACGCGGTGAAGGTCGAGCAGGCGGTGCGGGCGGCCTGGCAGCCGCGGGTGAAGAAGCGGGTGCGCCGCGATGCCGAGCAGCGTGGCTTCATGCTCCACATCCAGGCGACCTTCGGCTACTCGGCGGCCGGCGGCACCACCGACGACCCCCGCCCCCGCATGATCACCCAGAAGATGCCCGGCGACGTGGCGCGGCGCCTGTACGAGGCGCGCGACGCCGGAGCCACCCAGGCCCAGCAGGAGCAGATCCTCGCCGACGCGCTGCGCGACGAGTACTTCAAGGACGGCGGCCGCCGCGCCCGCGGCCTCGATGTCGAGCTCAACGACGTCGCCTGGATGGACGTCGAGCTGTAGAACCACCCCTGTAGCGGCCCCGTGTCGCCGAAAAACACAAGTCCCGGCCACCGAAAAGGCGGCCGGGACTTTTTTATGCCCCACCGCTGAATTCATCCGGAGGAAAGTCATGGAATCCCACTACGACGGAGAGCAGCAGTTCCGCCTGCCGGTGCGCCACGACCAGGACGGCACCCTGGTGGTCCCGGCCGACTACGTCACTGCCCTGCTGCGCGGCATCGCCGCCACCTGGCAGGAGCGGGCAGTAGGCGGCGTGCCCGGCATGGACCCGGCCACCATCACGGGCCTGGGCACCGTGCTGGAGTACCTGGCCGACCAGCTGGACGTCCAGTGCATCGCCAGGGCCGACAGCCAGAACTGACTCCAGGACAAACGAAAAGGCCGAGCCGCCCAGCAACTCCTACGGGCCCACCCCACGCCAGGGGTGGGCCCTTTCGCATGCCCTCGTCGAAGGAGACCGCGATGCCGACGTTGCACTACACCCCCGCCGCTGCCCGGGCCCTGGCCCGCCTGGAGAAGGGCCGGCGCGCCGACGCCCGCCGGCTGCGCCGGGTCCGCCGCGCCCTGGCCCGCCTGGCCGCCGACCCGCACCACCCCGGCCTGCGCTCCCACCGCTACCCCTGCCTGCCCGGCCACAAGCACACCGCCGCCTGGACCTCCTACGTGGACCAGGGCGCCGGCGCCTGGCGCCTCCACTGGACCTGGGGCCCTGCCACCGGCGCCGCCGGCCATGGTGAGCCGGGCGCCGTGGTGGTCACGGTGCTGCGCGTCGGCCCGCACCTGTAGGAGCGGCCGGCGTTCCTTCGTACCGGGCTTGCGCTGGCCGACCACGCCGATGGAGGGCGCCGCCTTGTGCATGATCGTGCTGAACAGGGCGGCCGCTGCGGCCAGCGTCGTGAAGCGGAGCGCAGTTCGGCGCAGGAGCCCGGCCAGGCCGTTCTCGGCGGCGGTCGGCGTCTTCTTGGCCATGTTCCCCAAGGGCATCAGCACGGAATCCGCCGTGCGCGCTTCCGCAGCCAAATTGAGCGGCCCCGCGACAACGAGCCGGGCCACCGACGGTCACGGCGGGGCGGCTAGCGCGGCCGCTGGCCGGTGGCCCCGGCCGACGTGACTGCGGGCCTCGAGGCCGGGCAGGGGCCCTCTGCCCGGGCGGACAGGCGCGGGGTGAGGAGGTCGGCAGTTGTTGCCCAGGGCAGCGGGTCCGCGCGCCGGACACCCGTGCTTCCGCCGCCGCACCGTCCGGGCTCCATCTATAAGTGACCTTGACATTGACATCGTCACTGTCATCGTCATCAGTCATCGTCACTCGGATCATCCAGATACCCGCTGCAGCGTCTGAATTGTGGAAGCTGAAGGGTTTGCCTGACGGCATGCCAGTTCGGCACGATCTGTGGTGTGAAGCAGCAGATATCCGAGAAGCCGGTCGCCACTCCCGCTGAGACGCGGGAGGCCCTCCTCAGCAGGTCCGCACGTGATTTCGCGCCCATCCGGCGGGCGTTCGTGCAGAAGAAGCGCGGGGAGACGGACCGCTCCGGCCCGCTGGCCGAGTTCGTTTCCAACGGAGACGTACGGGGCCTGCGTGCCTACCTGTTCATCATCGCGATCACCAGCGCCCCGTCCACCGCGTCGGGATGGAGCACCACCCTCCCCGGCGGAGTGTGGGCCCGGGCCTTCGGCACCACCGAGAACGCAACGCCGGCCTCCGCCCGCACGGCGGTGACCAAGGTCCTCAAGCGCCTCCAAGACCGTAACCTGATCACCTACCAGCGGCCCGAGGGGACCTGGGACGTCCAGGTCACCCTTCTGCGCGAGGACGGCAGCGGCCAGCCGTACACGCGGCCCGGCAACCAGAACAGCGACTCCTACCTGAAGGTCCCGTTCGAGCTGTGGCGCACCGGTCTGATCGACGAGCTCGGCCTGCCGGCCCTGGCCATGCTGCTGACGGCCAGCTGCGAGCCGCGCTCCTTCGAGCTGCCGACCGGGCGGATGAAGGACTGGTACGGGTGGTCGCCCGATACCGCCGAGCGCGGCTTCAGGGAGCTGGCGAACGAGGGCGTACTGCAGGTCTACAAGACCTACGTCACCGCTCCCCTCAGCCCGACCGGCAACGCCGAGGTCAACCGCTACCTGCTGCTCGACCCGTTCATCCCCCGGGCCGCCACCAGTGGGAGGAAGGCGGCCGCCCCGAAGAGCACCACCGCCGAAGGCCTGGATGGCATCCAAGCGACTGGGCTCTGACCAGAGGAGGGTCACGAGAGTGGGAGTTACCCACTTTCCCCGAATGGGTAGTCTGTAGGGAGCGCCACAAAGCGCCACGGGCGGAGAGCACCGTCCAACCCGAAAGGACACCCCGATGACCACCGTTCACGAACGCGAGGAGTTCGAGACAGTCGCCGAGACGGAAGTCGACAGCCGCGGCCGGGTGTCCCTCGGCCGGGCCGGTGCCAAGCCGGGCCGCCGCTACCGGGTGGAGTCCAATCCGGACGGCGTCCTGCTGCTGACCCCCGTCGTCTCCATCCCGGAGCGGGAGATGCAGGTGTGGACCGACCCGCTGCTCGCCGAGCGCATCCGCGCTGGCATCGAGCAGGCGCAGCGCGGCGAGACTGCCGACCTCGGTGACTTCTCGAAGTACCTCGACCAGGAAGATGGCGAGGACTAGAACACGGTGCACGTGCTGCGCTTCACCGAAGACGCCGCCGAGACGCTCCGGCGCCTGGCGGCCGGCCCCAAGGCCGACCCGGTCAAGCTGAGGAAGGTCCGCAAGGCCCTCGCCCTGCTCCAGACCGACCCGCGCTACCCCGGCCTGCACTCCCACCAGTACGAGGCTTTCCCCGGGCACACCGCCGAGAAGGTCTGGGACTCCTACGTGGAGAACCACAACCCGTCCGCCTGGCGGATTTACTGGATGTACGGGCCAGACGAGAAGAATGACCAGGGCGAGCCGGTCTCGGTCATCACGGTGCTGGTGATCGGCCCGCACCTGTAGGCCTCGCGTTCGGCGGGGCCGGGTCCCAACCAACGGACCTGGCCCCGCCGACGGCATGATCGCGTCCGAAAGATTGCAGGTCAAAGCCCTGGCCACCATCGGCGGAGCGGGTCTAGCATTCCCGCCACGGCGGCCCCACCACAGCACCACCGGGCCGCCGAGCAGAGCAGCCGCGCCGTGACCCCGGCGCTGCTGGCCTCCCACCGGCCGGGCCTCGCGGACCACCCCCTGTCTCCCCGGGACCCGGCCGGGCTGCGCTCCCGCCTCGGACGCCCACCCATTCGTGGCGCCCGTTCTGCAGGGACGGCTGCGGTCGCGCAATCCCCTTGCGCTGGGACCTGCATGTAGTGGTTATATGTCACGCGTGCCACTACATGTTGTGTGCTGCGGTTCCGTGCTTTGCCCTCGGGGGCCGCGACCGCGCCTGCGCTCCGTTGGAAGGACACCTGCTCGGTGGGATTGAAAGACCAGATAAACCAGGCCCTCTCGGATCTCGTCGGCTACGACTGGCAGGTCACCCAGGGCACCGTCGTGCCGAAGACCGAGAACATTGTGCTGAAGAACGGCGCGCGGGAGCTGGACGCCGTCTACCTCTACGCCGACATGATGGGCTCCACCAAGCTGGTCACCGAGTTCCCTCCGGGGACGGCGGCGAAGGTGATGCGCGCCTTCCTCGCGACCGCCTGCCGCATCATCCGCAGCCATGACGGCCACATCCGTAGCTTCGACGGCGACCGCGTCATGGGGATCTTCGTCGGCGAGAACAAGAACTCCCGCGCGGTCCAGGCCGCCATGGAGATCAAGTACGCCACCGACAACTTCGTCCGCCCGGCCCTGGAACGCAAGCTGCCCTCCCTGGTCACCAAGGGCTTTGCCCTTAGCCACGTCTGCGGCGTCGCCTCCGGCAAGGTCTTCATCGCGCGCGCCGGTATCCGCAACCACAACGACCTGATCTCGGTCGGCCAGGCCGCCAACATCGCGGCCAAGCTCAGCGACATCCGGGAGACGCCCCAGAAACGTACTTACATCACCAAGGCCGTCTTCGACACCATGGCGGACAACCGGAAGGTTTCCTCCGATGGCAGGCCGATGTGGGAGGAGAGCGTCCAGACCGTCAACGGGACGCGCGCCACGGTCTACCGCTCCGGCTGGGGCTGGGTGATCTCGTGACCACCGACGCCGACGCGGTGGAGACCGCGTGGAAGATCCACGCGGCCGTGGCCGACTGGACCGGCAAGGTCGACGCGAAGGCGTCCTTCGCGCTCACCCTGGAGACCGCCGTGCTTGTGGCGATCGGCGCGCTCCTCAACGCCGGCGACCGGCTGCGGCACCTCTCCGGCTTCTGGGCGAACCTGTTCTTCTGGCCGGGCGCGGCCTGCATCGGGATCGCCGCGCTGTACGCCATCGCCGTCGTCTCGCCGAACATCCGCAAGCGCGCCATGCCGACCGAGGCGGCCGAGAACTTCGTCTTCTTCGGGCACCTCAAGCAGTGGAACACGGACGACCTGGCCGAGGCGCTGAGGACCAAGGACCCGCTGCCCGTCCTGACCCGCCAGCTCGTCGTCATGAGCCAGATCGCCTGGACGAAGCACGTCCGTGTCCGCTTGTCCTTCAACTGGGCGGTCGCCGGATCGGCGCTGCTCGCCCTCGCTTTCGTGGCCGCCTGAGCAGACCGGCCGAGCCGGGTACGGGATTGTGGCCCTACAGACCACTGCGAGGCCGCTACCGTCGACACCACAGGGCCCGGCCCGGCGCCGGGAATGCCGACAGGGAGAGGGGTAGGTGGGGATGAGCGCCCAGCCCGCCGAACGAGGGGGCGGCCGTCTTGGGCTGCCGCCGATGGACACGGTCCAGGAACTGCGCGCCGCGCTGCGCGCCGGCCACGGCTTCCCCGGCGACGCCGAGCGCCTGGACGCCGAACTCGCCGAGCAGCTGCTGCGCCGCGTGCCGGTCGACCGGCTCGACCAGGTCGACCAGGTCGGCACCGTCGTAGACCTGGTCGCGGTCGCCGAGATCGTCGCCGCCTACCGCGGCCGCGTGCTGCTCGCCGCCGACCCGGAGACGTCCGACGCCGTCGACCAGGCCGTCGCCGACCTCCTGGCGCGGCAGGGCGCCGAGTGACCGACCAGCACCAGCAGCCGGACCCGGCGGTCGCCGTGGTCACCGACCGCGCCGCCCAGCGCGCCAAGGAACTCGGCGCCACCGAGGCCCTCGAGGCGCTACGCGCCGAACTCGAACACCGGCCGCGGCTCGGCCGCCCGATCCGCACCGTCACCGAGGGCGGCCAGCAGGTCGAGCTGTACTCCACCCGGATCGAGGGCGACCCCGCCGAAGGCCGGCCCGCGCTCAACGTCGTGCACGCCTACGCCCCCGCCCCGCCCTGGCCGCCGACCGTGCGGATCGCCGCCGTCGTCCCCGAAGACCCACCGCACCCCGCCCCGTAGAAGCCGGGCCGGCGGGCCGTCCCCGTTACGCTGCTGCCGGTGCCCGCCGGACCCGAGACGCACAATCCGGGCCATCACCGGCGGGCACCGCGCCGCCGTCGGCCTGGGACAAGGTTGAGACACCCCTGTCCCAGCGCGCCCGGTATGCCCGATTCGTTAGGACAGTCCCACCCTAAAACCCCAGGTCGCGACACTCTGCGTCCGGACCTGGGACAAGGGTGGGACAGCCGGCCGCAAGTGGCCGCCGGCCTTCGTCAGGGCTCCCGGAACCGGACCAGCGGCGGGTGTTCCACGGCGTCCGGGTCGGTCCGCGGGTCGTAGACGGCGAGCCCGGCCGCCCGCACCCGCTCGGCGATCCGCAGCCACTCCTGGTGGTCCGCCTCGGAGGTGAGCACCGAATGGTCGACGTTCGGGTCCTCCAGCGCAAGGCCCCGGACGCGCTGGAGCTGCTCCAGTGCCTTCTCCGCCGCCCGGTCGATTTCCGGCGGCGTCATCCCGTCCGCGTCCCGGCACACCAGCGCGCGGTGGAAGTGCTCGGTGTCCGGGTGGAGCTCCAGTTGCTCGTCGGCCGGGCGCAGCCAGCGGGCCGGGATGGTGTGGGCGACCGTGCCGGGGAACGTCAGGGCCTGGCCGTCGGCGTCGGTCACGATGCCGGTGATCTCGTACTCCTGGCCTTCGGCGAGATTGAGGGCTGCGGCCTGCTCGGCGGTCAGCCGCAGCGCGACGCGCCCGGCTGGGACGTCCCGGCTGACCACCACCATGTTGGGTTCCTCGCCGAAGCCGGTCACGGTCACCGTGATGCGCCGGCCGCGGACCAGGTGCAGCTGCATGTTCGCCCGCCACTGCTTGGGCGTGTCTCCCGGACGGCGCAGCTGCTCCGGGAGCCGCTGGGGGATGCTCGCGATGTAGGTCTCGCCGACCACGACGTCCCCGGTGCGCATTCCTGTCTCCTCGCCCGTGCTCTGTCTCCATCGTGCCCGGATCGGGGCCGTGCACCGCATCCGCAAAGCCGGTGAGTTTCGCCCCGGCCCTGGTGAGTTCCGCCCCGCAGAAACTCCCCACCGCAGGTCACAGCAGTGGCCCGCCGCGCCGGAAGCGGAGCGACGGGCCACCGGGCCGCACGGCTACGCCTGGAACTCGGCGCTCTTCACGCCGTAGAACGTGGCGTTCGCCGGCCGGTTCTTCTCCAGCTCGTCGGCCAGCTGCGTCCACCCGTCGCCGCGCCGCACCACCCCGAGGAACTTCCCCAGCGCCTCCTTGTCGTCCCACAGCTCCTGCGCCGCGCTGATGATCAGCGATTTGAGCCGCTCGTTCTCGCTCACTGCGTTCCCTCCCGGTCGTTGGACAGGCACAGCCCTACCCGCTGGTGATCGCCGGTGAACACGGAGTCAGCGCGGGCTGCGGCCGGCCGACTCCAGGCCGAGCACGCGGGCGGCCTCCATCACGGCGGCCAGCACCGGCAGCTCGCTCTCGAAGTCGCCCAGCACCGAGGAGGGCATCGCCGCAGCCACCGAGCACACGGTGACCAGCGCGATCTGTTCGCCCATCACCAAGACGGGCAGACCGTTGGCGACCACGCTGCCGGCGACGACGTCGGCGCCGAGGTCGTACGCCAGTTCCTCGTCGAGCTGCCCTTCGCCACCCGGGACGACTTCCCGTCCGGAGGCCCGCTCCACAGCGTCGGCCGCGCGCTCCAGCACCGTGCGGTGTCCGGCCTCCGGCTGTCGGGCCGCGAGCTCCCGTACCCACTCGGCCGCCCGGCGCCCCACCTCCGACGTTTCGGCGAGCAGCTCGTTCACCGCCTGCTGCTCCCGCTGCTCCTGGTCCTCGGCGGTGGGCCCGGCGGCCTCCGGCAGGACGGTCATGTTCGTCATGACCGGTGAACTCACCAGCACCGTCAAGGTCACGCAAGGCCGGTGAGTTCCGCCCCGCAAGGCTGGTGAGTTTCGCCCCGCCAAACTCCCCACCGCAGGTCAGCCCCTACGCGGCTGTACACCGCACCCCGTGCATCCCGCACCTGCGCGTGGCGCTGGCCGCCGTCTGCGTACGACCGCGCACCGCACTCCGCAAGGCCGGTGAGTTCTTCTCCGCACCCGGTGAGTTTCGTCCCGCCAGACCGGTGAGTTTCGCCCCGCAAAGACTTTCCACCACAGGTCAGAGCATGTGCGGGGCCGCCCGCATCCCGGCTCCGGTCCTTCGCACCACCTAGCCGGAGGACCGGACCCAGGACCCGGCCCGAGCACCCGGTCCGCACCGCATGCGCATCCGCCCCGCACCCCCCTGCGCGTGCGCAACGCGGTCCGTCGCGCACGCAAGCGGTCCTTGCGGGCCCGCGCAGAGCGAGCCGGACCGGCCTTGCGGAGCGGCCCGCGGCGAAGTACAGCGCCCCGGCCGGGACCGCCGGCGGTGCAGCACCAGGCCGTGCTGCACCCTGCTGCACCCTCCGCCCGGAGTGCAGCACCGCCCCGGGACAACCTGGCCGAGTGCGCTGCAGAACCTCCTTGTCCCCGCCTTCAAGGCTCGGAGTTTCGCCCCGCGAGGCGAAACTCCCGCCAGGTCGCTGACCTTGATGGCTACGATCCCGGGATGGACAGCGCCCCGCCGACCGCCGCCACCGACCAGCCGGCCGACGCGGGCCACGTCCCGCAGTGCGCCCGCCCCGGCTGCTCCAACCCGGCCCCGAAGGGCCCGACCGGGCGCCCGAAGCAGTACTGCTCCCGCTCCTGCCGCAGCAAGGTCGACCGCGCCAAGGCCAAGGCCCGCGAAGCAGCAGCCGGTCCCGCTACACCGCCAGCTGCTCCGGACGCTGCACTCGGCCCTGCTGCTGCACCGCTCGACG
The DNA here is from genome assembly GCF_043201735.1 of Kitasatospora sp. NPDC048286. NCBI lineage: Bacteria > Bacillati > Actinomycetota > Actinomycetes > Kitasatosporales > Streptomycetaceae > Kitasatospora > Kitasatospora sp. NPDC048286. The sequence goes on along the minus strand of NZ_JBICZE010000026.1, from coordinate 4,986 downwards.
CTGCACCTGCTGCACCCGGCCCCGCTGCTACACCGGACAGCGCTGCACCTGTTGCACCTGCTGCACCCGCGGCCGCCGTCCCGGCGGACGACGATCTTGCCCGATGGGGAGAAGACGGCCGCCACCTCCTCGGCCTGGCCGACGCGATGCGCCGCAAGCTCATTTCCTTCCTCCTGGAGATCGAAACCGGCGACGACCCGGTCACCGCCTTCGAGGAACTGGCCGCGCGGCTGCCCTCCTACAGCACCCGCGCCTACATGGCCGCGCAGGACATCCGGGACAGGGCCCGCTGGCCCGACCTCACCGAATCCGAGCGGCTCACCCGCCGCATGCTTGAGCGCGCCGAACGGTGGGGCGACGACGACGGTTCCGCCTCGCGGGGCGAAACTGCGGCCGCCGACAACGACGACCAGGAGCAGCCCGGCCCGGCCGCCCCGGCCGACGTCAAACCGGTCCACCCGACACCGCGGGCGGTGCCGCGCCAGCAGGACGCCGGCCCGCTGCGCCCGCCACCTGAGCCGTACCTGCGCGGCCTGGGCCGGTTCGACCTCATCCAGAACATCGGCTCGCTGATGGGCGAGTCGGGCTGGGACCTGGCCGGGTGGACCAGGGCCCCGGGCCTGTTCTACGTCCGCAAGAACGGCCGGGCGCTCGCCTGGATTGAGCACGGCGTGGGCGGCGCGGACGGCTGGGTCGTGGTGATCGAGGGCGCCTTCGTCGCCGGCCCCGCCGACCGAAGCCGCCCGCTGGTCACCCGCACCGCCGACCTGGCCGCCCTGCTAGTGCGCCAGGCCCTGGTCGAGGGGCTGATCGACGGCGACGCCGCTCCGGTGCTCGGCTGCGCCTTGTGAGGCGTCTTGTCAGACGCCTTGTCGAGCGCCTTGTCGGGCGTCTACCCGGTTGTCTCGTGGGCACCTGATGATCCACCCCGACGCGGTATCACCACAGGTCAGAGCCCATGCGGAGCGGTCTGGAAATGCCGACAACCCCTTCTTCTCCTTGGTCTTGGTGGGCGTGGTCGGTTGGTCGGTTCGGGGTTCGCGCCTGCGGCGGGCTGTTGGTCTTTTCGCGTCCGGCAGAGCCGTCCGCGGCCTTCGGGCCCGGCCGACGGCCGTCGACCAGCCGCGCCGGACCCACGTAGCTACCACCGCAGGCACCGCCGAGGGTGCCACCGCAGGTACGGGCGCAGCTACCACCGTAGGTACCCCGGCACTCCTTGCACCGATCCGGCGTTTCCCCAGTTCAGAGCCGGTTTTCTGAGCACCGGAAATTCAGATAACCCCCCTCTGTCTGTCCCTCTGCCCTGGTAGCTGGTGGTGTGGTGGGTGCGGTTGGGGTGACGGTCCGGACGGCAGGGGCTCTCACCCTGCCGGGGGCTGTTGTCCGTGGTGCGTCCGGCGGTGCCGGCCGCGCCGCCCACGGCGGCCGCCACCAGGTGCACCCCGGCTCGTTGAACGCTCGTGAGCAACCCGTCGCCCGCCCGGCGCGCCCTCGGCCCCGGCGCGGCCCGTGCCCTCGGCCCCCAACGCCCCCACGGCCGCCAGCAGCCGCCCTGGGCGGCCCCGGCCGCCGTCCCAGACCCACCGGCCCGGCCGGACCCGCCACAGCCCGCCCAACGGCCCGCCGAGCAGGCCGCCGACGCCATCGCCGCGCTGCGCCACGTCCGCGTCCCGGCCGCCGTCCTGGAGTCCGCGCTGCACCTCGCCCAAGCCCTCCTCGACCGGCCCGGCGAAGACCCGCTCCTCCTGGAGGCCGCCGAGGGCCTGGCCGCCGTCATCCCGCAGTACCTCTCCGCCGCCCGCACCCCCACGCCCGCCCAGCCGCCCGCCCGGCTGCGCACCGTCCCGTCCCCGACCATCACAGGGACCGGCACCCTGGCGGGCTGAAAGCCGGCGTCCCGAAGGCCGGCTGCGGGTACTGTCCAACCAGCACTCGCCCGGCCGCCCGGACGGCCGCCCGGGGCCGGTGAGAATCGCCCCACGACCCGTTGTCCCGGACCCCGATCGGTCCGGCAGCACGCTTCCGGTACCGCTTCCGATACCGCTTCCGGTCACTCCCCACCTTGATGGGGTATCAACGCAGGTCAGACCCCTTGTCCAGGCCGCCCAAAAACGCCGACAACCCTTCTGTCGCCTGGCGCGGCTCCCTCAGGGTCTCGCTCCGGGCCACTCCGGCCCTTCGCCCAACCCCCGGGCTGTCCCCCGGCCCCCAGGGGCGCAGCCCGGTGCTCGCGCCGCGGCTAGGCAGCTCGGCGTTCCGGTGGGTGCGGGCGGCCGGCCCGGGCGGGTGCGGCGGGTGCGGCGGCTGGCGTGCGGGCGGGCGGGGCCGGTCGGTGGCAGCCGGTGCGGGCGTGATCGACTTGTCGGCGGCGTGCGGTATGCAAAGCAGCCAGCCACCGCACCGCAGACCAGCGAGGGGGAGCGCCGTGAGCGACCGTCAGCCCGCCCCGGGCACACCCGACCAGCCCGACGCCCAGGGCGCCGCCGCCGCGCCGCGCAAGCGCACCCGCAAGGCGTCCAAGGCCAACCCCGGCGGCTCCTCCAACGACCTACGCGCCGACGTCCTGCGCGCCATCGCCGTCCTCAAGATCGCCACCCCCCACCAACTCTGGCGACTCCTGCGCCCCGACGCGCTGGAGAACAAGTTCGCCCGCGCCGCGCTGAACGACCTGGACAAGAAGCGGATCACCGTCAAGCACGGCACCGGCCAGGACGGCCGGGACATCTGGGGCATGACCACCGCCGGGCGCGACGCCGCCCGCGCGCTGTTCCCCGACGGCCGCAACACGGGCGGCATCGCCCGCAAGGCCGGGACGAGCTCCGCCGCCGGCCACGCCCTGGCCGTCACCGAGACCATCATCAGCTTCGTCGTCGGCGGCACCGGCCCGGACGTCGACCCCAAGGGGATCCACGGCGACCGCACCGCTCCCGGCGTCGGCCCTGGTTTCGGCCGCATCGACCAGTGGGCCACCGAGGTCGAACACCTCACCCCGCACAAGCCCACCGTCCGCGCCGACGCCGTCCTCCAGGCCCCCGACCACGGCATCCCGGTGCTCCTGGTCGAAGTCGACCTCGACAACGAGTCCAACCCGATCGTCGCCAAGAAGCTCGACGACTACCGCGGCTTCTTCGACCACCGCCACCCGCTGCCCAACCCGCACTCGCGCGGCACCATCGGCTACCTGGAGTGGAAGAAGACCGAGCCGCACTGGCGCCGCACCTACCCCGACACCGGCCGCCCCGGCTACCCGCCCGTGGCCATCGTCCTCGGCCACCTCGGCGAGCGCGCCATGCCCCAACGCGTAAAGGCCCTCACCGAGATGACCCGCCGCCACTGGCAAGGCCGGCACCTCGGCGACGGCTACTACGACCGCAGCGAAGCGATCCCGATCCTGTTCACCAGCCTGGAGCTGCTGATCGAACGCGGCCCGCTCTCCCCGATCTGGCGCCGCGCCGGCCGCCCAGGCCCCCTCCAGCCCCTCCACGACGCCCTCGACGACCACGACGGACCCGAGGCGTACGCCAAGCACCAAGAAGCCCAGCGCGCCCAGCAGCAGGCCGACCAGGCCGCCGCCGAACGCCGCCGCCAACAACGCGAACTCCTCGCCACCGCCTGCCCCGGATGCCACCGCACCGCCGACAAGTACAAGAACCCCCGCTACGCCTCGGACGGCGGCCGCCTCTGCCACTTCTGCCAGCAGAAGGCCGACCAGGCCGCGCAGACCGAAGCGGCCCGGCAGATCGCCGCAGCCGCCGAGGCCCACGCGGAGCGCGTCCAGATCGCCGAGAACGCCTCCTTCCTCCGCACGGTATTCGGCCCACGCAAGCCGAAAGAATCCAAGGAAAGGAAGTTGTGAGAACGCCCGAAAATGCGGCGACTGCGAGCACGTTGATTCCCCAAGCCCGCAGCCGCCGCGCTTTCGTATCTGGTGGCGTATCTGGTTTCGTCTCTGGTGGCGCACCAGGTTTCGTTTCTGGTTTCGACTAGAGAACCACCTCCAAGGCCGACCGGGAGCAAATCCGCAGCTCAAGCTCGGTTAGTTCATCCGCCCCGATGCCGACTTACCTCTGTGCGCCCCCTGCCCTGCCGATGGAGTGGTGGTGGGGTGGGGGAGCGGGTGCGCACGTCGGCTCCGACGACGCTGCGCTGTGCCTGTTTCTCTGGGCCTGGCGGCCGGGCGGGGGCGGCCGGTGAGTGTCTGGGAAGGCGGGCGCCGCCCACCCCGCACCGGCCCGACTTGCCTGGCTCCTGCGCCCTGCCTGGGGGCGGGTAGGTGGGCGTCGGCTGGTCGGGTGAGGCGCTGCGCCGTGCCTCTCCTCTCGCGTCCGGCTGGTGCCGGCTGCGCGTTGCGGCGGGACGGGGCCGGGCGGCCGGTGTGGGCCGCCCCGGGTCAGCGGCCCGGCCGACGGTGCCGACCCCGGCCCCGCCACCGCACAGCACCTGCGGCAGGAATTCCTGACGCCCGAATTCTGAAACACCATCCCATCCCGCCAGAAGTGCGAATCCGTCCACGCCGGACGAGTTCAACTGATAGAATCAGAACGCAGATTCCGGCCCACCTGGGGAGCCGTTGAAATCTCCGATCACCAGGGGTCCACACCCGCTCTTCGGCAGGATCGTCTGACAGGCTAGTTCTGATACACACTCGACGGACCATCACCCCGCCACCCTACCCCGATCATCCGGTCTAGACCGGGGACTAGACCAATCTGAGAGGAGTGAAGCCGACCCGCACGCGCCCCCTCAGGGCCACCCCTCCCCCTAGTCAGCCTGCCGTGAGATCAGCCAAAAACCCCAGCTCAACGAGTTGAACGTGCATCAGCCCACCGGCACCATGGAGCGAAGCGGAGTGGTGCCGGCCCGAGCGCGGAGCGCCGGGCTCACCCGGGCGAAGCCCGGGTGCGGACACGCGGAGCGGGTCCGCCGCCTGACCGAAGGTCAGGCGCGAACGGAGGGCCGAAGGCCCGTAGGGACCCGCTCCGCGGG
>NZ_JBICZE010000025.1:0-78317 GCF_043201735.1 Kitasatospora sp. NPDC048286 | reverse complement strand
CCAGCCGAGCGCCTGGCTAAACTCCTCACGGCCTAGACAACCGACCACGTGTTGCAACGACCGCTAGAAACCGCCGTCGAACTGCCGGGCCCTCGGTGAACTTCCCGAACTCCATCGCGCCCGCCGGGCACCCCTGGCATCATCCGACGTACGACCCGGGAGACCACCGGGGTACGTCACGCGCGGAACATACGGAACACACGGAACACGCGGACGCGGTAGGGCGGGTGGGGATCCGATGGACGGCTGGGCGGGGACTCCGAGCAAGCCGAAGCGGCGGTGGCGGGACTCCCGTACCGCGCGCACCCTCATCGTCCTCGCGGGCCTGCCGCTGGTCGTCCTCGGCTTCGTCCTGTTCGTCGGCACGTACGAGGAGCGCGGCGCCTACCGCACCGCCCCCGTCTGCGGCACTCCGGCGCCCGGGCCGGACGCCGACTGCCTGCTGCTGGAGAGCGGCCAGGTCACGGGGAACGACGACGAACGTCTCCCCGGGCAGCACGTCCCGCAGCTGGGCGAGGGCCTCGGGATCGGTCAGACGGTATCCCCGGACGACGATGTCACCCGTCTCCGTCTCATAGAGCGTCGGGCGCTTCCCGTCTTCGCTGCTGGTGCCGAGGAACTTGAGCTGCATGGAGGACTCCCTCGCGTTCGACGGAGGACCAGGATGCAGCCCGAGGGACAGCACACGGGGCCGTTCGGGAAGACTTCCAGGCCGAGGAGTGAACCGCGGCGGCACGTCATGGTGGTGGCCGTAGCGGCGCGATGAGCACCCACACAAGGGATGACTCACCTTCCAGGCGGTGAGAACCGGCTGGATCGGCTCCCGGGCTTCGCCCGACGAATCGCCTCCGAGGACCAGGTGTTGTGGGTCAGTTGGCCGGGGGCGTCCTTCCCTACCGGCAGCGCCGTGCGCTATGCCTGTCCCATCCGAACGAGGAGGCGCCCTGATGACCACCGCCGGGAACGAGCGCACACCGGGTACGCCCACACAGATGACCTGCTTCGACGACATCTACGACCGACCCGACCCTCGGTCGTACTTTGGCGCTCTGGGGCCGCTGGAGTACCAGACGCCCCAGCACGCCCGGAGTGTCTTCCGCGGTCTCCTGCCGCTGGTCGGCCTTCCCGAAGCCTCCGAAGCCTCCGAAGTCACCGAAGCCCCCGAACGCCCGGCCGACGGCCAGGACGGCGAGCCGCAGGCAAACGTCCTGGACATCTGCTGCTCGTACGGCATCAACGCGGCCCTGCTCAACCACCACGTCACGCTGGACGAGCTGTACAAGCGCTACACATCACCGCAGGTGGCCGACCTGACGACCGCCGAACTGATCGAGTCGGACCGCGAGTACTACGCGGCGCGCCGCCGTCCGGACGCCGTGCCCGTCATCGGCCTCGACATCGCCGCGCAGGCCGTCGCCTACGGCCGAGCCGTCGGCCTGCTCGACGCGGGGTTCGCCGAGAACCTGGAAACCGCCCCGCCCAGCCCGGAGTTGTACCGGGCCACCCGCGGCACCCGCCTGATCACCGTGACCGGCGGGTCGAGCTTCCTGTCCGCCCGCACCTTCCGTCCGCTGCTGGAAGGCCGGCGGGAGCTGCCGTGGGTGGCCGCGTTCGTGCTGCGTACGGGTTCCTACCAGGACATCGCCGACGGGCTGGCCGCCCTGGGCATGACCACGGAGAAGGACACGTCCCGCACCTACCGGCAGCGGTGCTTCACCGACTCCGACGAACAGAGGTACGCCGTCGCCGCGGTGTCTGCGCTCGGCGACGACCCCCGCGGCAAGGAGACCGACGGCTACTTCCACACGGCCCTGCACCTCACCCGGCCCGCCGCGCAGGCGGCGGCCCGTCCGCTGCACGCCCTGCTGCGGGATCGGTGAGCCCGGCCCTCGGCCCGCTCGGGAGTCGTGCCCACCATCCGGTCAGGCCCGTACGCACTCCGACCGCGACGGGGAGGTCAGCGTCGAGTCGGCGGTGCGCGGCGCCGTCCTCGCGGTCCTCGTCGTCCCGTGCCTGCCCGACGACTACACCCCGACCCCGGGGACCGTGGCCCGGGTCGAACGCCCACTTCGTGTTCGACAGCAAGACCGGCGCCGAAGTGTGGGACTACTCGGTCTACCCCGCCGAAGCCGAAGTGCTGTTCCACCGTGACCTCACCTACAAGGTGGACACCCGGAACGAGAACCCGAGGGACTTCTGGAACTTCACCGTCCACGAGGTCCCGACCGACTGGTGTGGAGGGTCCCCCAATGCCTGAGCTGACTCCGGATTCGGCCCGCGAGACCATCGCCGGCCTGGGCACGCACAGGGTGGCCATGACGTGCTCGAACGCGGGCGCGTCGCCGGCCTGTCCGGGCGTGAGGAGGAAGCACAGCGGGCGGCAGCGGCCGTCCGCGGCGAGGTGGATCTTCGTCGTCAGCCCGCCGCGGGAGCGTCCGATGGCGTGATGGGCTGGCTCATCGACCGGGGCCCGTTTTGACGGGCCCCGGCCGCATGCTGGTGGGCGCGCACGGGTCTGGGCCTGCTCAGTGCTCACCCCATGGGCATCCGCGCTGTTCACCCAGCCCCGCACGCCCTGACCATCCGGCTCGACGCCCAGCCCTTCGTCATCCGCCACTGGGCCGAGCGACTGCTGCCTGTCGACCCCGCTGCCCCCGATGAGATCCACGGCATCTGCGGCCTCCGGTTCCGCGCCACCGTGTGGCACCGCCGAATGTGGGCCAGAGTCAACTGTCTGACGCTTCCGGTCGGGGATGTGGCCGGGTGTCAGTGTTCGTTGTCGTCGGTGGTGGGGATGAGGTGGCGCGCGGTCAGTTCTTGGTGGATCCGGAGGAGGTGGGAGGTCTCGGCGGCGGCGGGGTTGGGTCCGGTGGCGGTGGGAGCGGTGATGCCGGCGAGGGGGTCGTCGGTTCGCGGGGTGGTGAGGGTGAGGGCCGCGCCGAGGTCGGGTGCGGCCTTGTCGCGGGCGGTGAGCGGGGGCAGGTTCCAGCGGCGCTGGACGGTTTTGAGGATGGAGGTGTGGTCGATGGGTGTGGTGCCGTCGGGGACGCGTAGGACCGTTGCGGCGGGGATCAGTGGCGAAATGAGGATGGCGGGTACGCGAACGCCGTAGCGGGTGAAGTCGTAGCCGTACTCGCCGGCGGCACTGTCCGGCGGGACGGCGGTGGGCGGGGGTACGTGGTCGTAGCAGCCGCCGTGCTCGTCGTAGGTGACGATCAGCAGGGTCTTGTCCCAGGCGGGGCCCTGGCGCAGGGCGTAGTACACGTCGTGGATGAGCTGTTCGCCGAGGGCGACGTCGTAGTTGGGGTGTTGACTGTTGCCGGTGGAGGACCAGCTGGGCTCGAGGAACGTGAACGGTGGGAGGGCGCCGTTCGCGGCGGCTTTCCGGAAATCGGTGAACAGTCCGAAGTGCGAGGCCGGGGCGGCGTAGATGTCGGGGAAGTTGCCGCGGGTGAGGGGCTGGGCGCAGTAGCCGTAGACGGCCCAGTCGAGGTTGTGGCCGGAGAGCAGGCCGAAGACGGACGGCACGGTGAAGGTGTGGGTGGCGTCGTCCATGTGGCCCTGGCTGGTGGCGGCGCAGGCGAACGCCCGGTTGGGCAGGGTCTCGGTGGGAGCCGAGGAGTACCAGTGGTCGCAGACGGCGTAGCCGCGGGCGAGGGCGGACATCACCGGCAGGGTTTCGGGGCTGAAGCAGCCCATGATGCTCTTGGCGGTGGTGCCGGGAAGGATGGAGCGGCCCTGCTGGGCGCGCAGGGCGAGGGTGGCGGCGAAGTTCGCGACGAAGCCCTGGTTGGTCGCGGCCGGGGCGGGGGAGGCGACGGTGGTGGTGCCGAAGAGCTGCTGGTTGGTGGCCTGGTAGCCCTCGCCGGGGTCGGCGCCGGGCATGTAATACGCGCCAGGGTCGGCCGGCTTGATCCGGAAGACCGGGACCTGCGCGCCGGTCGTATCGGGATTGGACTCACGGCCGGTCAGGCCCTCGTACGGCTGCCCGGATGGGGAGCGGTTGCCCTGATCGGTGTAGAGGAATCCGAGCATGTGGTCGAACGAGCGGTTCTCGAGCATCAGCACCACGATGTGGTCGATCGCTGCGAGCTGGTCGGGGTCGGGCATCGCGTACCTCCTGGGCGACGACTGCCATCATTGTGCAACTGAATGCCATCTCCTGATCGCTCAAAGTAACGCGTGCGGGCCGCCCGCGACGGGTACGCCGAGGCCGCGGCGGGCTGGACGGAGGTGGCCCGGCTGATCGGCGCGGCATTGAAGAAGCTGGACGGCCACACCGCGTAGTCGCTCGACGGCACGGGCGATGCCATTCAGGGCCCCGAACAGGATCCTTCGAACCCACTGGCAGGTACCCCCGGGTGTGCCCGGGACCACCGAGAACCCTGGCCTGTCCGCACCCCGTGCGGGCAGGCCCTCGCACGTCCTGGGCGCCGACGGTGCTACTTCTGCCAGCCGATGGTCTCGGGCAGCGGGCTGTAGAAGATGGTGGCACCGACGTTGGCGAGGCCCTTCCGGATCCCGTAGGTGGAGGGTCCGCTGTACAGCGGCAGGAAGGCGTACTGCTGGAGGGCCTTCTGCTCGACCTTGTTGACGGCCGCGATCTGCTCGCCGAGATCGGCGATCTCCCCGGTGGCGCGGATCTCCCCGTCCAGCTCCGGGGTGCCGGCTCCGGTGATGTTGGAGTCACGGTCCGAGCAGTAGAAGTCGCACAGGTACCGTGCGCCGAAGGGGTCCGTCGAGCGGTTGCCGGAGACGAACAGGTCGAAGCGGCGGTCGCTGAGCACCTTGGAGAAGTCGTTCGAGGAGACCTTGTTGATGTCCACCTTCACGCCGACGGCCTTGAGCATCGCGGTGAACGCTCCGGCGGTGGCCTTCTCGATGGGGTCGTCGCCGAGCAGGGTGTAGCCGAGTGCGAGCTCCTTGCCGTCCTTGGTGCGGATGCCGTTGGCCCCGGGCTTCCAGCCGGCCGCGTCGAGGGTCTTCCGCGCCTCCTGCGGGTCGTACTTCAGTACGGCGGCGACGTTGTCCTGGTAGCCCTGCTGGAAGCTGTAGAGCACCGCCGAGCCGGGCAGCGGCTCGGTGTAGTCGAGGCCCTGGAAGCGGATCTTCGCTATCTGTGCGCGGTCGATGCTCTCCTGCACCGCCTTGCGGACCTGGATGTCACCGAGGAGGGGCGACTTGGTGTTGAGGTACAGCGAGTACTCGAAGGGACTGCCGCCGCTGCGGACCTCGGTGTCCTTGACCGTCTTCACCTGCTTGAGGTTCTCGGCGGTCCCGACGGGGGCGTAGTCGAGTTCGCCGTTCTTGAAGGCGTTGATCGAGGCGGCGCTCTCCAGGTTGACGTAGACGCGCTTGTCGAGCTTGCCCGTCCGGCCCCACCAGGTGGGGTTGCGCACGAAGGTGATGTTGCCGGAGTGGTCGTCCCAGGTGCCCACGGTGTACGGTCCGGTGCCCCATTCGGGGTGGGCCGTCTTGACGTACGCCTTGTTGAAGTTGTCGACGGTGGCGGCCTGGGGGTGCAGGAAGGTGGTGAACAGCGCGGACCAGGAGGCGTTGACGCCCTTGAAGGTGATGACCGCCTGCTTGTCGTCCGCGCCCGGGGTGACGGAGGTGATGCGGTCGTAGCCGTCGGTGGAGGAGGCCGCGTAGTCCTTGTTCGAGCCGTTGTTGGCCTTCCAGGTGGCCTCGATGGCCCGCCAGTCGATCGGGGTGCCGTCGTTGAACACGGCCTTGGGGTTGAGGGTGATGACGACCTTCTGGTCGCCGCCCTCGACCGAGACCTTCACGTCGCTGTAGTAGTCCGGGTTGTACTGGACCTCGCCGGTGGGCGAGTAGGTGATGGCGTCGGCGTTGTACCAGGACCAGATCCGCAGCGCGTTCAGGGTGCCGTTGACGTTGAAGGGGTTGCCCTGCTCGTCGAAGGTCCCCGCGGTGGTGTAGGTGCCGCCGTCCTTGATGTTCTCGTACGGTTGGGGGTTGTAGTCGGTGACCGAGGACGCGACCTGGGCGGCGTTCTTGGCGTCCTGCCCGGAGGAGCCGTCGGTGGAACCGCCGGAGGAGGACGGGGAGGAGCACGCGGTGGCGGCGACCGACACGGCCGCGACCAGCGCGAGAGGCAGGGCGAGCTTGCGACGCATGGGATGTCCTTGGTGGGAATCGGTGAGAAGGGGCGAGAAGGGGTGAGGCGGCGGGGCGGGGCGGGAGTCAGACCGCGTGGCAGGCGTACTGGTGATCCGAGCCGTCCGGGACGCCGACGGTCGCCGGCCGTTCGGTGCGGCAGCGCGTCCGTACGCTCTCGTCGGCCTCCCGGTGGAGCGGGCAGCGGTCGACGAACACGCAGCCCTCGGGCAGCCGGGCGGCGCTGGGCTGCTCGCCCGCGAGGACGATGCGCTCGCGGTGGCGCTCGCGCTCCGGGTCGGGCACCGGGATCGCCGACAGCAGGGCCTTCGTGTACGGGTGCCGGGGCCGGGCGAAGATCTCCTCGGTGGCGCCGGACTCGACGATGTGCCCGAGGTACATCACCGCGATGCGGTCGGAGAAGTAGCGCACCACGGCCAGGTCGTGCGCCACCACCAGGTAGGCCAGGCCCAGTTCGCGCTTCAGCCGGGCGAGCAGGTTGATGATCCCGGCCTGCACGGAGACGTCCAGGGCGGACAGCGGCTCGTCCAGGGCCAGCAGCCTCGGCTCGCGGGCCAGGGCGCGGGCGATGCCGACGCGCTGGCGCTGGCCGCCGGACAGGGCGGCGGGGAAGCGGTCGCCCATGGCGCGGTCCAGACCCACCAGGTCCAGGAGCCGGGTGACCCGGGACCGGATGGCCGTCCGGTCGGCGCCGGTGGCCTGGAGCGGTTCGGCCAGCAGGTCGAAGACGGTCAGCCGGGGGTCCAGGGCGTCCGTCGGATCCTGGAGGACGATCTGGACGTCCCGCCGCAGCTCGCGCACCTGGGCGGCCGACCGCAGCGTGGCGACGTCGGTGCCGGCCACTTCGATGCGGCCGCCCTCGGGTGCGCGCAGCCGCAGCACCTCGCGCAGCGTGGTGGTCTTGCCGCTGCCGGACTCCCCCACCAGGCCCAGGGTTTCGCCCGCGCGCAGTTCGAAGCTGACGTGGTTGACCGCGTGCAGGGTCCCCACCCGGCGCTTGAGCAGGGCCCCCTTGGTGACGGGGAACGTCTTGACCAGGTCCTCGACGCGCAGGACCACGTCGCCGGCGGTCCGCGCCCCGGAGCCGGCCGGTGGCACGGGGGCGGCCTCCCCGGCCGGGTCGAGGCTTCCGTCGGCGATCTCCTGCGCGCGGTGGCAGGCGACGCGGCCGGGCCGCCCGGCCGGTGCGGGCGGGACCGCTTCGGTCGGGTCCGGTGCGGTCAGGTCCGGTTCGGTGGTCCGGCACACGTCCCGGGCCACGGCGCAGCGGGGCGCGAACGGGCAGCCGCTGGGCAGGCCGACCAGGGACGGCGGCTCCCCGCCGATCGGGATCAGGGGCCGTTCGACACCGCTGTCCACGGTCGGGATGCTGGCCAGCAGGCGGGCGGTGTAGGGCATCGTGGGACGGCGGAAGAGCTGGTCGACGCTCGCGTGCTCGACGATCCGTCCGGCGTACATGACGGCGACGTCGTCGGCGTGGCCGGCCACCACGCCCAGGTCGTGGGTGATCAGGACGAGACCGGCGCCGGTTTCGCGCTGGGCCAGGCGCAGCACGTCGAGGATCTGGGCCTGGACGGTGACGTCGAGCGCCGTGGTGGGCTCGTCGGCGACGAGCACCGAGGGTTTGTTGGCGATGGCCAGGGCGATGACGACGCGTTGGCGCATGCCGCCGGAGAACTCGTGCGGGAACGACTTGGCGCGTTCGCGGGGGTCGGGGATGCCGACCAGGTCGAGCAGTTCCACCGCCTGTTCCCAGGCGTCCTTCCTGGACAGCTCCCGGTGCACGCGCAGGGCCTCGGCGAGCAGCCGGCCGACGCTGAAGATGGGCGTGAGCGCGGACAGCGGGTCCTGGAAGACCATGCCGATGTCCTTGCCGCGCACCCGGGAGAGCTCCTTGTCGTCCATCGCCGCCAGGTCGCGCCCGCCCAGCAGGATCCGGCCGCCGAGCCGCGCGGTGGGCGGCAACAGGCCCATGACGGCGAGGGCGGTGGCGGACTTGCCGGAGCCGGACTCGCCGACGATGCCCAGGGTGCGCCCGGGCAGGAGGTCGAAGTCGACGCCGCGCACGGCCTCCACCGGTCCGGCCTCGGAGGGGAAGGAGACGCGCAGGTCGCGTACGGACAGGACGGGCGCGGGCCCGGTGCGGAGGGCGGGTGCGAGGGTCATCGTCGGCCTCCTGCCGCGCCGGTGGTGGACGTGGGGTCGAGGGCGTCGCGCAGGCCGTCGCCGACGAAGGTCATCGACACGGTGAGCAGCACGGTCAGCCCGGCGGGGAAGGCGAAGAGCCAGGGGGCGCTGGTGATGGTGCCCGCGCCGTCGGCGAGCATCGTGCCCAGCGACACGTCCGGGGTCTGGACGCCGAAGCCGAGGAAGGACAGGGCGGTCTCGCTGAGCACGGTGGAGACCACGCCCAGGGTGAGGTTGACGATGAGCAGGGAGCCCAGGTTGGGGATGATGTGGCGCACCACGATGCGCAGGGGGCGCACGCCCATGAACTCCGCGGCGCGCACGTAGTCGCGCTCGCGCAGGGACGTCGACACCGACCAGACCACGCGGGCGGTGGACATCCAGCCGAACACCGTCAGGACGAGGATGAGGACCCGCCAGTCGCCCGCCAGCCGGTGCGAAACCAGGGCGAGGATGAGGAAGGAGGGCACGATCAGCAGGAAGTGGACGAGGGCGAGGGTGGCCTTCTCCACCCGGCCTCCGAAGTAGGCGGCGCCCGCGCCCACGACCGCGGCGATGGCGACGGTCAGCAGGGACACGGTCACCGCGATCACCAGCGAGCGCTGGAGCCCGTGCACGGCGGCGGCATAGACATCGTTGCCGCCCTGGTTGGTGCCGAACCAGTGCTCGGCGCCGGGGGACTGGGTCAGCGCCGAGAAGTCGGCGTCCGCGTAGCCGTACGGGGTGAACAGGCCGCCGAGCGCGCTGAACAGCACGAGCAGCAGGAAGATCACCACACCGGCGACGGCGATTCGGTTGCGCAGGAAGCGGCGCAGGTAGAGGCGGCGCCGGCCCGGATAGCGCCTGTCGTGCCCGTCGTGGCTGTCGTGGCCGCTATGCCCGTTGTGCTCGGTGAGCAGCGGATCGGCGGTCGGCCCGGGGGCGGTGGCGAGGACGCCTTCGGAGGTCCCGTCGGGACTCACAGGGGTGCCCATCTCAGTTCACCCGCACTCTCGGGTCGAGGAGAACGGTGGCGATGTCCGCGAGGATCGCGCCGATCGCGGTCAGGGCGGCGGCGAAGGCGGCGGTCGCCACGGTGCCGTGTACGTCGTTCTTGTTGATGGTCTGGATGAAGTACTGGCCCATGCCGTTCCAGCCGAAGATCGTCTCCGTGAGGACCGCGCCGGTGAAGACGGCCGGGATGCTGAAGGCCACGGACTGGGCGGTGGGAATCAGGGCCGTGCGCAGGGCGTGCCGACGGATCGCCTGGGCGCGGGTGAGCCCGGTGGCCCGGGCGGTGCGCACGAAGTCGGAGCCTATGACGTCCAGCAGCAGGGAGCGCTGGGTGAGGTGGTAGCCCACGTACCCCGTCAGGGTGAGCGTCAGCGTCGGCAGGATCAGGTGCAGCAGCCGGTCGCCGATCGTCGCCCAGAACCCTTCCACGTCGGGCGAGTTCTCTCCCGCGACGTACAGGAAGTGCCAACCCGCGTGTTCGTTCAGCCCGATGGCCAGCAGCACCAGGGCGAGGGCGGCGATGGACACCGGGACGTTGAAGAGCGCCATGGACAGGGCCTGGGCGGCCCGGTCCCGCCAGCCGTACTGGCGCGAGGCGGTGTGGACCGCGAGTGCGACGCCGACGACGACGGACAGGATCGTCGCGCCGATCACCAGTTCGGCGCTGACCAGGGAGCGGTGGCCGATCTCCCCGTTCACCTGGACCCCGACCGGGGAGCGGCCCCAGTCGAAGTGCAGGGCCACCCCGGTCAGCCAGTCCCACCAGCGGTGCAGCAGCGGCTCGTGCGGGTCGAGGTTGTACGGGGCCAGAGCCCGGGAGATCTGCTCCTCAGTGCGGACCGGGCGCAGCTCCTTGAAGTTCGAGCGCGGGTCGAGGAACCAACTGGCCAGGAAGTACGTGGCGTTGGTGGCCGCGGCGATCACCAGGAACCAGCTCACCGCCCTGCGGGTCACATACCGGAGCACGGACGGCACCTCCCCACCGGATGCGGCGGGTGAGGCTGGGGAGCGCCGGGTCTGGGGCAGGTACGCATGCGGGTGGAACTTCCTCGATCCAGGGGGTGGTTGCACGACCGTGCAGTGGCCAGTCTGTGTGTGGGCGACACGTGACACCAGGGATCAAGGCATCTGGACACGAAGACGAAACACCCCCGCAGCAGACGGAGGTGTTCGCGTCACGTTCCCGCCGAATTCGCAGGTGGGAGGGGTTGTAGGGGCTGCACCGCCGGTCGGTCACCGCCGGTCGGTCATCCCCGGTCGGTCACCGCCGGTCGGTCATCCCCGGCCGGTCGCGATCCGGCCCAGCAGGGCGGCGAGTCGCCGGGGCATGGAGAGGAACGGCGAGTGGCTGCTCGGCCTCGGCCTCGGGAACGTCGGCGAAGAGGATACGCCGGGAGTCCCGGTAGGGCGGGGCCTGACCGTCCCAGGGGGACCATGCGCACCCGTACCACCGCCGTCGTGCGGTGACGGCCGCGTTCGTGGACGGGCTCGCCGACGGCGTGGCGGACGCCGTGGCCGGCGGGGCCGACCTGCTGCTCACCGCCTTCGCCCCGTCGCCGTTCAGTCTGACGGTGGGGGAGGCCCACGGCGTGCCCGTCCTCGGCACGTACCTCACGCCCGCCTTCGCCACCAGGGAGTTCCCGCTGCCCGGCCCCGCCGGCGGCGGGGACCTGGGACCGGAGGGCAACCTCGCCGCCGGCCAGGAGCGGCTGCGGAGCGCGGAGCTCTCCGCCCGGGCGGGGGCGGACCACGGTGCGAGCCGGTGAGCGGTCGGGTGCGGGTTCAGGGATCTGCGGTCAGGGGCCAGGACGCGGCGGGCGGTGACGCGGCAGGCCGGGGGCGCGGCGGCGCGCGCCCGTCACGGCGTCTCGGCCGACGCGACGGTGCGTGCCAGTCGGTGCAGGGCGGACTCGGAATCCGACCCCGGCACCGCCGTGTACGCCACGATCACCAGGTCGGAATGGTCGGCAGGGTGCAGCGCCGACGCGGACAGCCGCAGCGGGCCGCTCACCCGGGGGGAGGCGAGCAGCAGCGTCGCATGGGCCTGTTCCAGCACCACCTGCTCGTCCCAGAACCGCCGGAACACCGGGCTGTGCTCGCGCAGTTCGCCGATCTCGCGGGCGAGCGCGGCATCCCGGGGCCGTCTGCCGACCTCGGTGCGCAGCAGGCCCACGGTCTCCCGGGCCTTGGCCTCCCAGTCGACGTAGAGCCGGCGCACGCGCGGATCGGTGAAGACCAGCCGGCCGACGGTGCGCTCCTGCGGGCGCAGGCGCCCGAAGTCGAGGAAGACGGCGGCGGCGAGCCGGTTCCAGGCGAGGATGGCGCCGCCCGGGCCGACCAGGTACGCGGGGGTGAGGGCCATCGAGTCGAGTACCGCTTGCAGGTCCGACCGTCGATCGTCCGGAAGGCGGGGCACGTCGGTGCCGGCCGGCCGGGCCAGGCTGCGCAGGTAGCGGCGTTCCCCCGGGCTGAGCCGCAGGGCCTCGCAGACCGCGTCGAGGATGCCGTCGGAGACGCATGACGCGTTCCCCCGCTCCAGGCGGGTGTAGTGCTCCACGCTCATCGCCGCGAGGTCGGCGACCTCCTCCCGGCGCAGTCCGCTGACCCTGCGGGTGCCGTGGACGGGGAGTCCGACCTCGCGGTCGGTCCGGCTGCCGTTCGCCGGTGTGGAGGGCGTGGACGACGTCCTTGCCAAGGTGCGACGCCGTCACCCGCTCAGCGTGCGGTGAGGAGGCCGTCCACCAGGGAGCGGAGTCCGTCCCGGTAGGTGTCCTGGGCGGTCAGTGGCTCCCAGCGGTCCGCGAGCTGTGCCAGGCGGGGCAGATCGCTCGGGTCGAGGTCGGCGAAGACCTGCTGCCGATAGGTCGGGCGGTCAACCCCCGTGCGGCGCCGGGTCGCTGTCGTGCGGACCATGATCTCTCCGGCGGTGTAGTACCAGATCGCGCGGTAGCCCCGCGCGGCCCCTTCGAGCGACAGGCCGCAGGCGATCAGGCCGTCGATGATCTGCTCGACGAACCACAGGGCGTGGGCGGACATCAGGTCGTCGGCGGTCAGCACCTCCACGATCCAGGGGCAGGCGGCGAGCGCCTCGTGGATCGCTGTTGCGGCAGCGACCACCCGCTCCCGGGGTTCGGTCGGCAGTTCGGTCCGGTGCAGTGTCCGCGAGGCGTAGTCGTCCAGCAGGAGGACGAGCAGATCCTCCTTGTTGCGGACGTGGTGGTAGAGCGCCATCGGCGTGCTGCCGATCTCCGCGGCCAAGCGTCGCATGGTCAGCCTCTCGACACCTTCCTCGGTCACGATCCGGCGAGCCGTCCCGATGACCTCCCCCCGGGAGATGCGGGGCGGCCGGCCGGTGGCCTTGCGGGGTGCGGAGGGCTGCTGCATGCCCTCCATCATCCCCCAGGCCTCGACAACGCAGAGCCTCCGGTCTACTTTACTTACATGTACAAAAACTAGGGGGCGTCCGGGCCCGGGCGGTCGCGCCCGCGACCTGTCCCGTGCCTCGCTGCCGCCACGGAGAACCGACTGGAAGGAACGCCCTCATGACGACGATCCCGATCACGTCCGTCGACCTGTTCGCCTCGGCGCTGTACATCCACCCCGACGGGAGGGCCCGAGCCGCCGAACGTCGGATGGCCGGCATCGACTCCGATGCCTGGCAGATCGCGACGTTCCACGTGGAGACCGACGCCGACGTCCATGCCGACCACTGGGAGATGCACCCCGAGGCCGAGGAAGCGGTGTGCTGTCTGGCCGGCGGTGTCCGCCTCTACTTCCGTCCCACCACGCCCGGTGACGCCGAGGACATGGTGCGGCTGCCGGCCGGTACCGCCGTGATCGTCCCGCGCGGCCGCTGGCACCGGCTGGAACTCGACGCCCCCAGCGACCTGATGTCGATCACCCTGCGCAGGGGCACGCTCCTCGAACCGCGCACCGATGCCCTTGCCGGGGGGACCGGAGTGCGGCACCCCATGCATGACGGCAGCGCGCCGGCCTGACGAGCGGTACGGCGTCGCATGCGGCAGCCGAGGACGCCGCATGCGACGCCGGGCGCCGCGGTCCGCCGGTGGGCTGTCCGGAGGCGAGCGGCAGGTCGGCACCGCGCTGCGGCGGCATCATCGACGACGCCGACGCGGACCGCCGACTCGTCTCCCGCCCGGGGCGCCGTGGACCAGCGGCATCAGAACTCAACGTTCCCGTGGAAAGCCGTCAGGGACGGGGACTCGGGTGGGCTTTCAAGCCGGTCGGTCGCCGGGTAGGGATCCCTGGAAGCCGGGCCGAACCCAAGGAGGACTCGCATGTTCACCACCCGTCCGACCCTGCAGGGCACCTTCGGCATGGCGGCCTCGTCCCACTGGCTGGCCACCGCGGCGGCGACGGCGGTGCTGGAGGACGGCGGGAACGCCTTCGACGCCGCCGTGGCCGCGGGGTTCACGCTCCAGGTCGTCGAACCGCACATGAACGGCCCGGCCGGCGAGGTGCCGATCATCCTCGCGCCGGCCGGGGGACGTCCGCAGGTGCTCTGCGGCCAGGGCGGAGCACCCGCCGCGGCCACCATCGGGCACTACACCGCGCTCGGTCTGGACGAGGTACCCGGCACCGGGCCGCTGGCCGCCACCGTCCCCGGCGCCTTCGACGCCTGGCTGCTGCTGCTCCGCGACCACGGCACCAAACGGCTGTCCGAGGTGCTCCGGTACGCCATCGGCCATGCGGAACACGGCCACCCGGCGCTGCCGGCCATCGGGGCGGCGGTCACGGCGGTCCGCGGGCAGTTCGAGCGGCACTGGCCGAGCTCGGCCGCGCTCTACCTGCCGGACGGCCGTCCGCCGGCCGCGGGCGCGCTGCTGCGCAACGTCCGTCTCGCCGACACCTGGAGGCGGCTGCTGGCGGAGGCGGAGGCCGCCGGGGCGGGGCGGGAGCAGCAGATCGACGCGGCGCGGCGGGTCTGGCGACAGGGGTTCGTCGCGGCCGCGCTGGCCGAGTTCGCCGCGCGCCCGGCGATGGACACCTCCGGCGTGCCGCACGCCGGGGTGCTCACGGGCGACGATCTCGCGGCCTTCGAGGCGACGTACGAGGAGCCGGTCAGCCACGAGTGGGGCGGCTGGACGGTCTGCAAGCCCGGGCTGTGGAGCCAGGGGCCGATCTTCCTCCAGCAACTCGCCCTGCTGCCGGACGACTTCGGGTCGAAAGGCCCGCAGTACGGCGGAGCGGAGTACCTCCACACGCTGATCGAGGGCGGCAAGCTGGCCATGGCCGACCGGGAGGCCTGGTACGGCGACAACCCCGAACACACCGGCGTCACCGTGGCCGACCTGCTCGATCCCGCCTACAACGCCGAACGCCGCTCGCTGATCGGCGAGTTCGCCTCCGCCGAGCTTCGCCCCGGCCGGCCCGGCGGTCGGCCGCCACGACTCGGCCGACGCGCCGTCTCCGCCCCGGGGGCCGGTGACTGGGCGATGGCGCTCGGCGGCGGCGAGCCAACCGGCCCCGGCGGCCCGGGCGGCCCCGGCGATCTGTGGGGCCAGGGTGGTTTGACCACCGCCGCCGACGGGGCCACCAGCGGCGACACCTGCCACGTCGACGTGGTCGACCGCTGGGGCAACATGGTCTCCGCCACACCCAGCGGCGGCTGGCTGCAGTCCAGCCCCGTCGTCCCGGACCTGGGATTCCCGCTCGGGACGCGACTCCAGATGGCGCGGCTCGAACCGGGACTGCCCAACTCCCTCGCCCCCGGCCGCCGTCCGCGCACGACGCTGTCCCCCTCGTTGGCACTGTGGGACGGCGAGCCGGTGCTGGCCTTCGGCACACCGGGCGGCGACGCCCAGGACCAGTGGACCCTGCACTTCTTCCTGGCCGTCGCCCTCCGCCCGGCCGTGCGCGGCGGCCTCGACCTCCAGGGCGCCGTCGACGCCCCGAACTGGCACCAGGAGAGCTTCCCGTCCTCCTTCCACCCCCATGCCATGGACCCGGCCCGGGTCGTCGTCGAGGCGCGGATCGGCGACGCCGCCATCGCCGAGCTGCGCCGACGCCGGCACCGGGTGCGGGTCGCCGGGCCGTGGAGCGAGGGTCGCGTCTGCGCGGTGGCCCGCGATCCGCGCACCGGGCTCCTGTCGGCCGCCGCGGACCCGCGGGGCATGCAGGCCTACGCGGCCGGACGGTGACGGGCGCCGCCGGCCCGAGCACGTACTACCCGGTGCCGTGACGACACTTGCGGGCGGCGCCGTGCGGGTAGGGATCCTCCGGGGGTACGGCCCGGACTCCGCTGCGGGGTACGGGCCGAGGTGGTGTGTCCGGCCCGATGCGAGCCCAGGAGCAGGAGTATGGCGTCCTTGCGAGGAGATGTCGCCGTCGTCACCGGCGCCGCCAGTGGTATCGGCCGGGCGGCGGCCCTGCGGCTGGCCCGGGCGGACTGGGTGGTCGCGGCGGTCGACGTGGACGCGGCCGGTCTCGACCGCCTGGCCGCGGAGGCGTCGCGGGTGCGCCCGTTCGTCTGCGATGTCACCGACGGGACGGCCGTCGCCGCCGTGGTCCTCGACGTGGGGCGGGAGTTGGGCCCGCCGCGCCGGCTGGTGCACTGCGCGGGTGTCGCCGGGATGGGGCGGCTGCTCGACCGGGATCCGGCGGACACCCTTCGTGTGATGGATGTCGTGTACGGCGGCACACTGCGTGTGGTGCACGCGGTGGTGCCGTTGATGGCGGCCCGGGGCGGCGGTGAGGTGGTGCTCGTCGGGTCGATCGGTGGCTGGGTGCCGGTGCCGCTCGGTGGCGGGTACGGCGCGGCGAAGGCGGCGGTGCACTTCCTCGCCGAGATCGTCGCGGCGGAACACCGTGCGGACGGCATACGGGTCCTGTGCGTCTGCCCGCCGGCCGTGGAGACGCCGATGCTGGACCGGATCCGCGTCGAGACCCCTCAACTCCTCGGCCCACGCCGGGGATTGAGTGCCGAGGCGGTGCTGGACTCGATGGACCGGGCGCTGGCGCGTCGCCGGTCGTGGGCCTTTCCGGGGCGTGGGACCCGGGCCCTGTGGACGGCCCGTCGGCTGGCGCCCGGGGCGCTCAGCGGGATCGTCGCCCGGGTGCTGGTCGGCAAGTAGGGCGCCGGCCGCGGCTACCGGTACCTCCCCGAGGCCGCTGTTCGAGGACGATCACCAGGTTGTGCCGGTCGCCGGCGGCCTCCTCCTTCGCCGCGGACCGGACGTCCTGGGTGGGAGGCGAAGAACGGTCTCGGCCCCTCCGTCGGGGCTTTCGTCGCACTCACCCCCTCCGGTAGGCCATCCTTGTGCACCGGGCCTGCTTTCGGCAGGGCAGGTCGTCCTTCTGCGTGGCGAGGTGTCCCCATCAGTAAGAAGAACGGATCGACGCTGGCCGCATGGCTTCGCGGTCTTGACGCGGCCGAGTTGGAGCGGGTCCTGGCGGCGCGCCCGGACGCCGTGTCGGCTCCGGAACCGCGGTCGGTCGGCGAACTGGCGGACCGCCTCCAGCGCCCGGCGTCCGTGGCGCTGGCCCTGCCCCGACTCACGCAGCCGTGCCTACAGGTGGCGGAGGCCGTCGCCGTACTGACGGCTGCGTCGCGGGACGACCTGGCAGGCCTCCTGGACGCGACACACGGTGAACGCGCCCACGGGTTGGCCGCCGCCCTGGAGGCACTGGCGGATCGCGCTCTGATGTGGCCCGACGGCAACGGCCTGCTGCACATGGCCGCGCCGCTGCGGAACGCGTGGACCTCGCCGCTGGGACTCGACGCACCGCTCGCACGACTGCTCGGGGGCTCGAACTCCGACGAACTGGGCCGCATGGTGGCGAAACTCGCCATCAAACCCGCCGCCAACAGGAAAGAAATGCGCCTGGCGGCGCTGATCGACCATCACAGCGACCCGGTCCGGGTCACCGCGCTGGTGGCCAAGGCGCCCGCAGCCACGCGGAAACTCCTCGAGCGGCGGGCACAGGAGGCTCCGGAACGACCGGGCTTCATCATGTTCGGGGGGCCTCGGGCCGACTCCGAGCCCGGCGAACAGTGGGCACTGGAAAGGGGACTACTGATCCGGGACCGGCACCGGTACGGGCCGGCCCGCATGCCCGCGGAGGTGGCACTCGCACTGCGCGGCCCCGACTGGCACGCCCCGTTCACACCCCTCCCGCCCGGCGTGCGGCCGGCGCCCGCCACCGTCTCGGACATCGACCGGGAAACCTCGGCCGCCACGATGGCGTTCGCCGCCCACGCCGTGTCCGTCCTCGGGGTGTGCGCCGCCGCTCCACCGGCCCGGCTCAAGGCCGGCGGGGTCGGCGCCCGCGAGCTGGCCCGGATCGGCAGAGCGGCACAGTGCGACGAGATCCCGGTACGCCTCGTCCTGGAGGCGGCGAGCGCGGCCGGGCTGCTGGCCCGGGACGGCGACCGGGTCGCAGCGACCGCGTTTTACGACAACTGGGCCGAGCAGGAACCGGCCGACCAGCTCGCCGTGCTGCTCCGGGCGTGGTGGGCACTCCCGCTGACCCCCGGCGGGAGCCGCGACGAGGACGGGAAGGCTCTGCCGGCGCTCGCCGGGGCACCGCCCTGCGGAGGCTGCGTGCAGGCCCGGCACGGGTTGCTCACCGCCGCGTCGCAACTCCCGGCCGGCGAAGGCGCGGCGAACTCGGCGGACCTGGGAGCGCTGCTCGGGTGGCTGCGCCCGCTCGTCGACGAACTCCCCCAGGACACCACGCCGTTCGCCACCCTGATCCGGGAGGCGGAACTGCTCGGCGCACTCGCCCTCGGGGCCGTGTCCCCGATCGGCGCCGCCCTGCTCGCCGACGACGCCCAAGCCCTGACCGACGCCTGCCGGCGACTGCTGCCCGCCGCGAGCGGGACTGCCCGCTTCGGAAGCGATCTCACCGCCGTGGTCGCCGGCACACCGTCGGCGCACCTCCTCGCCCTGCTGGACTCCGTCGCGGACCGGGAGAGCGCCGGTGCGGCGTCCGTATGGCGGTTCAGCCCGGGAAGCGTCCGCCGTGCCCTCGACGCCGGCCTCACCCCCGACGCCCTCACAGCCGACCTGGCCGCCATCGCCGTCGAGCCGCTTCCCCAGCCGCTCTCGTACCTGATCCACGACACCGCGCGCAGCCACGGTCGAGTGCGCATCGTCTCCGCGGCCTGTGTGATCCACGGTGAGGAGCCCGCCCTCCTGGCCGAACTGGCAGCGCACCGCAAGCTCACCCAGCTCGGCCTGCGGCTGCTGGCACCAACGGTGCTGATCAGCCGGACCCCGCTCGACAAGACGCTCGCGGCACTACGGTCCGCGGGCTACGCCCCCGTCGCCGAGAAGCCCGACGGGTCCGTCCGCATCGAGCGGGCCCAACGCGCCCGCGCGGCGAGCACCCTCCCGCCGCCGCGCCCGTCCGGTGGCAGGTCCCGCACACAGCGGGCGGACGCCCACACCACGGACGCCCGGACGACCGTCGACCTGCCCTCCCTCGCCGTCCGGCTTCGGGACGCCCCGCAGGACATCCCGGAGCCGGACCCGTGGGACGACCGCCCGTACGCCAGCGACACCGAGGAGATCATCGCAGGGCACGCGCGCAACCTGTCCTTCACCGACGTCCGCCAGCTGGCCCATGCCGTCGACGACGGCCAGGCCATCACGATCGAGTACGTCGCGACCTCGGGCGACGAGACGGTCCGCACCCTCAGCCGGCTCGAACTGGACGCCCCCTACCTGCACGGCTGGTGTCACCTGCGGAACGACGAGCGGATGTTCACCATCTCCCGCATCCACGGGGTGATGCCCGCGTAGCCCGGGCGGGATCGCCGCCGGTGCGGGCACCTCGCGGTGGGCCGGGAACGGAGTTCACCCCGCTCCCGTGCCGGTGGTCGCGATCAGTCGTCGTGGTGGCCTGTCTGTTCTCTCCTGTGGCGGGGGAGTCGGTGGGACTCGACCGGTCGTCCGCCGGCGAGGTGCTCGGTGACGATGCGGTCGGCGACAGCCGGGTCGATCCTCCCGTACCAGATGTCGTCCGGCTGCACGCTGACGACGGGGGCCTGGTTGCAGGGGAACTGGCACCCCGTCTGGGTGACGAGCACGTCGTCGTCGCCGAGGCCCAGCTCGGTCAGTTTCCCTACCAGGGCGCGTAGTCCCTCCTCCGCGCCCACGGCCGCGCAACGCGGACCGCGGCACACCATGACCTGGTGCCGGTGGCCGGGGACCTCCTCCCAGGCCGTGGACGTGAGGCCGGGCTCCGTGCCGCTGATGGCCTTCGTCACCGCGGCCACCGCGGCGACCGCGTCCGGTGAGTCGGCGAGGCGGGTCGCGACGAGGAGTTCGGGGCGGTGGCCCGCACGCTCGCGCCACCAGTGCGCGGCGATCCGCCGTAGCCAGGAATGGGCCGGGCCGGAAGCCGCGAGGCGGACGCCGATCACGACCACGGTCTCGTTGCCCTCGTCGGCCAGCCTGGTCAGCGCGGCCGACAGGGAGGGGTCTCCCTGCTGCAGGAACGCGATCGAGGCCCGGTGCGACGCCGCCGTCCGGAGGAGTTCGTCACGGCGGACGACTTCCCCGATCGACATGCCGACCAGGAGTACGGCACTGCGGCGGGCGGGGGCATCCGGCAGGGGGGAGGTCATGGGGTCGTCCTTTCGCGGAGCAGTCCGTTCCACCGGATGTGCGGTCTGTCGTGCCGGGGGTGTCGTTCCACGGTGGCGTCGACGCCGTAGACGTGCGCGATCGTGGGCGAGGTGAGCACCTCGGAGACGGGCCCGTGGGCGACCAGGCGGCCGTCGAGCAGGACGGCCACCTCGTCGCAGTAGGCGGCGGCGAGTTCGAGGTCGTGCAGCGCGGCCACCGTGGTGACGCCCAGCCCGCGTACGGTTTCGAGGAAGCCGAGTTGGTGGCGTAGGTCGAGGTGGTTGGTGGGCTCGTCGAGCAGCAGCACGCCGGGCTCCTGCACCAGCGCCCGCGCGAGCTGGACCCGCTGCCGCTCGCCGCCCGACAGCGTCGGCCAGGACCGGTCGAGCAGGTGGCCGACGTCAGCCGCGGCAACGGCGTCGGCGAACACGGACCGCTCGTGGGCGCCGGCCGCGGGGTTCGTCGGCACGGGCCAGCGGCCGCGGTGCGGCGTGCGTCCGAGCTCGATGACCTGACGGACCGGCAGCGACAGCCGGGTGTCCGCCTGCTGCTCCATGAAGGCCACCTGTCGGGCTCGTCGGCGGGCCGTGAGCGCGTGGAGATCCGCTCCGTCCAGGAGGACCCGTCCCGCGCTCGGCCGGGTCAGTCCGGCGACCGCGCGCAGCAAGGTGGTCTTCCCGGCGCCGTTGGGCCCGAGCAGGCCCGTGACCCGGCCGGGGCCGAACGCGAGCGAGACCTCGTCCAGCAGCGTGGCTGCGCCGATCCGCACACGGAGTCCCTCCGCGCGCAGCTCGACGGGGGGCGTCTTTGTCACTGCCCCCTCCCGTCGGCCCGCCCCTGGCGCCACAGCAGCCAGGCGAAGAAGGGCGCTCCGAGCCCGGCCGTGATGACGCCGACGGGAATCTCCCGGTCGGGCAGGACCGAGCGCGCCACGATGTCGCTGCCCACCAGGAGGGACGCGCCCACCAGCGCCGACACGGGCAGCAGGAGGGCGTGGCGCGGCCCGCAGACGAGACGGACCACATGCGGTACGACCAGGCCGAGGAATCCGATGACGCCGGTGTTGGCGACCAGGTACGCGGTGACCAGCGCGGCGGTGGCGACGAGGACCCAGCGGGTGCGCTCGACGTGGACGCCGAGGGAGCGGGCGGAGGTCTCGCCGAAGGCGAAGGCGTCCAGGTCGCGGGCCGAGGAGGCCAGGACCGTGACACCGATCAGCGCGACCGCGGTCAGGAAGACGGCGGTGGGCCACCGCACGCCGGCGACCGAGCCGAGCGTCCACTCCATGACACCGCGCGCCGCGTTGCGGTCCCCGAGGACCATCACGACGAACGAGGTGTACGCCCCGCACATCTGTCCCACCGCGATGCCGGCGAGCACGGTCCGGGCGGTCGGTAGCGACCGGGTGCGCGCGCCGGCCAGTGCCAGGACGACGACGGCGGCGAGCAGGGCACCGGCGAAGGCCGCCGTCGCCACCGCACCGGTGCCCACGACGCCGGACACGCCGGCGCCGAGGACGATCACGGTGACCGCGCCGGCGGCGGCTCCGTCCGAGATCCCGAGCAGGAAGGGATCGGCCAGGTCGTTCCCGGTCAGCGTCTGCAACACCGCACCGCAGACCGCGAGGCCGGCGCCGG
Source organism: Kitasatospora sp. NPDC048286 (assembly GCF_043201735.1). NCBI lineage: Bacteria > Bacillati > Actinomycetota > Actinomycetes > Kitasatosporales > Streptomycetaceae > Kitasatospora > Kitasatospora sp. NPDC048286. The sequence continues at coordinate 56,764 of NZ_JBICZE010000025.1, read as the reverse complement.
TGGCAGCCGCTCCCAGAACCCGGGGGAGCCGCAGTTGCCAGACGATCTGATCGTCCAGCAGCGTGACGTTCGGGTCGCCCAGCCCGAGACGGCGCACCACGACGTCGATCACGGTGTGGACCGGCTCGTGTTGCGAGCCCACGGCCAGGCCGAGGAGCACGGTGGTCAGCAGCAGGGCCACACCGATGGCCAGCGCCGCCGTCGCGCGGCCCGGACCGGAGGACCGCACGACGGGGTGGGGCGCGGTGGTCATGAACCCGGGTGCAGCCGGCCCAGCCCCGCGGACACCCGGGCGGCACCGTCGGCGAGCAGCACGCCGGGAGTCGACTCCGAGAACGGCACCACCACGAAGGCCTTGCGCTGCACGGCGCCGAGCTTGCTCAGCACCGGGTCGTTCTCCAAGTAGTCGATCTTGGACTGGGCGGTGTCCCAGCCTGCGTCCGCGAGCACGATGGCGTCCGGGTCCGCCGCGACGACCTTCTCCCAGCTCACGTTCTGCCAGCCACCGGGCAGGTCCCCGAAGACGTTGCGGGCGCCCACGGCATCGAGTACGAGTTGAGGTCCGCCGTGGCCGGCACCGACGAACGGCGTCTTGGTGTCCGAGTCGTACCACAGGACCTTCAGGCCCTTGCCCGCGGCCGTCGCGGTGAACCGGGCAAGCTGCTGCTCCTGCTGCTGCTGGATCGCGACGGCCCGCTCCGGGACACCGAAGACCTTGGCGACGTCGTTCAGTTCGCCCCACATCGCCTGCCAGGTCGTCGGCGGTACCTTGCTCTTGTCCGAGCAGCCGAACGGGGACACGTACGACGGGATGCCCTGGTTGCGCAGTTCCTCCCGGCTGCCCGCGACCTTGTCGGTGAACGCGCTGGCGTAGGAGGCGTACAGGAAGTCGGGACGGGCCGCGAGGAGCTTCTCCTTCGTCGGGTACTCCTTGGAGAGCACCGGGACGGAGTCGTAGGCCGCCTTCCACTTCTCCGGGACGGAGTCGTCGAGGTAGGCGGTACCGGCCATGCGGGACTGCAGGCCGAGGGCCAGGGCCACCTCGGTGGCACCCTGGTTGAGGGTCACCAGCCGCTCGGGCGGCGCGCCGACCGTCACGGTGGTCCCGCAGTTGTCCACGCCGACCGGCGCGGCACTCCCGGCCGTCCCGCCGGACGCGACGGGAGCCGGGGCGCCCGCGCAGGCGCCGAGCATGCCGGTGAACAGGACGGCCGCGACCGCCCGGCCGACACGTATCGGCCCTCTGGGACGTGCGGAATGTACGGAATGTGCGGAACGTATGGATCGAAACGGGTACGGCAGACCGCTGGGCACGTGTTCTCCAAAACCCTCGTGGAACATGTCGCGCCGTGGCCGGTCTCCTGGCTTCCGCATCGACGCGCCGCGGCCGACCTTCCCAAGCGGCTCTTCCAGCCCGCCCAGTGGCCCTGACCGGCGGCAGAGCCGGTCAGCGAGGGCCGCGGAACTCCGCGGCAACAGTGGCGAGGGCCGCACCGGAATTCGACCGGTTTCCCGAACACCACGGCGCTGGCAACATATCAGGGCTCGCGATCCCGCCGGCGAGCGGCCGGGCACCGCAGGGCGCGGACGGGGGAGCCGCGACGACCTGCGGATTCCCGCCGACGCAGCGCGGGCGGGGCCGCGCCGCGGTGGCGGTGGTTCATCGGGCGGTCGGCGCCTGGCAGGTGAGGTCGCCCCCCGGGAGCTTGCCCGTGGTCAGGTAGCGCGTGGCGGACTCGTCCGCGCAGGACCCCCTGCCGTAGACGCCGTGCCCCTCTCCTCCCAGGACGGTGATCATCCGGGAGCCGCGCAGGGACCGGTGCATGCCCTGGGCGGCGGTCAGGGGCGTCTGGGAGTCCCACTCGTTCTGCAGGATCAGCGCTTGGACGTCGTTGTCCACCGTGGTCGGGGCTTCGGCGCCGGGCTTCCAGAAGGCGCACGGCTTGATGCCGTACGCGAAGTCCCCGTACAGCGGGTACCGGGCCCTGCCGCGCACGGTGTCGCGCCGGTACTGCCCGGGGTCACGCGGCCACGATGCGGCGGTGTCGCCGCACATGACCGCCCAGAGGCCCGCGAGCTCGTTCTCCGGGGGGAGTTCGGGGGCGGGCGCCGGCGCGGCGGGCTTGTCGTCCTCGGCGGCCTTCTTCAGTTCGGCGATCCAGTCGGCGGCCTTCCGCTCCGTGAAGAAGATGTCGCGCACGGCGCGGATGTCGTCGCCGGTGAGGGGGCCGTCGCCGGTGTCGACGGGCTTGCGATCCGCCCGGGCGACGATGTCCCAGAAGGTGTTGCGGACTTCGGCCGGGGTTCGGCCCAGGTGGTACGTGGTGTCCCGCCCCGCGGTCCACTCGCTCCACCGCGTGAAGGCGGGCTCGGTCGCCTGCGCCATCTGCTGGAAGGTGCCCCGCCCGTACTGGGTGGGGTCGACCGCGCTGTCCAGCACGAACCGGTCGGCCCGCTGGGGGAACATCTGCAGGTAGACGGCGCCGAGATAGGTGCCGTAAGAGCCCCCGTAGTAGGAGATCCTCTTCTCGCCCAGGACGGTGCGGATGAGGTCCATGTCGCGGGCGGTGTTGCGGGTGGTGATGTGACGCAGCTTGTCGCCTTCCGCGGCGGCGCACTTGTCGGCCACTGTTCGCGCCCACCGCACGTCCTTCGCGAAGGTCTCGGCGTGGTATGGGCGGTCGATGTTCAGCTCGTCGGGCGTCAGACCGCAGCTGACGGGGGAGCTCTGCCCGATGCCCCTCGGATCGAAGCCGACGAGGTCGTACCGGTCCTTCACCTCCTGGGGGATGACCGGCTCCATGGCGACCGGCAGACCCAGACCCGACGCGCCGGGACCGCCGGGGTTGAACAGCAGCACGCCGCGGCGTTGTTGCGCACTGCTCGCCTTCAACCGGTTCACCACGACGTCGAGCTTCTCGCCGTCGGGGTTGCCGTAGTCCAGTGGCACCTTGACGGTCGCGCACTGGAAAGCGGCCGGCGTGTGCTCGTCGCAGTGCCCCCAGCGGAGCGTCTGCTGGGTGTACGGCCGCATCGGGTCCTCGGCGACGGTGCCGGACGTGGCGGAGGCCGTCGCCGGTGTCAGCGTCGCGGCCAGAACCACCGCAGCTCCGACGGTCACGAGAGAGGATATGGGTGTGTTTCGCATCGTCATGCTGATCCTTCGAATGATCGGATGATGAGCTCTCCGCGTCTCCGCGTCTTCGCTGAGGCCGACGAGCCCGGGAACGGGAGTGGGGGCCGGTCAACGCCCGGCGAGGAATCGGTGGGCCGGGCAGGACACGATCATGGCTTTCGGGTGACGGTCACACATCACGCGAAGTAGGGAAGGGTTCCTCCCCCGATCGGGGGAGGAACCCGGCGTGCTGAGGCCCTCGCGCAGGTGAGATCGGCCGGGCGCCGTCCCGCATCGCCCGCCGTGCGTCACCGCCGCCCGTACCGGTGGCCGAAAGCGAACGGCAGGATGCCGGGCAGACGGGGGCTGTGGAATGTTCGTGGCCATGGACGATCAGTGGCCGTCGGGCCGGTTCGAGTTGCGGTTGATGGAGTACGAGGTCCGGAGGGAGCTGGTGGTCGGCGGAACGGCCGCGGGGCTGCCGGTGACGCTGTCGCCCGACCGGGGCGTCGACGAGCAGCAGCGCTGGTACGCGGACCGGTACTCCTCGCGGCAGGCGCGGATCCGGCACGCGGCGAGCGGGCTGTGCCTGACGGCGGAGAGCGATGCGACCGGGGCGCGGTTGCGGCTGGAGCCCGCCCGCCGGGAGGGCGAGGAGGGTTGGGGGCTGCAGCTGTGGACGGTGGAGCGGCGGATGTTCGGCGAGACACTGGACGGAAGCGTCGTCGACCGGTGCCGGCTGCTGCACCTCGGCTCCGGCTCGCAGGTGGGGGTCCGGGGCCGTGACCTGATCCTGACGGCGGTCCCGAAGGAGGAGCCGGCCACCGCCTGGGCTCCGCTCGTGGACGATCCGAAGCTCGCGGGCCAGGCCTGGGCGCCGCCGGCGATCGGCTGGGAGGACCCCGAGGAGGTGTTCCAGGCCCGGGCGGCGCGGGACACCCCGGTGTACCGGCAGGTCACCGGTTCGGACGGCTGGCGGATGGAGGCGCTCACGACCACCAGTGGCGAGGTACTGGAGGAGCACGTCTTCCCGAAGGACATCGGGCTGACGACGGTGGACCAGAACAAGCCGATCCGCGGCTGGTTCACCGAACGCGGTCGGGACTGGATCCCGGCGAAGCCCGACACCGGAGGCGCCGTCGTCAAGACCTTCTACCGGGCGTCGGCGAGCCGGCGCGGCGGCTGGGTGGACGCGGACGCGCTGCGCGATCTGGTCGCCAACGCCGACTTCGACGCCGAGATCATCCGGCCGGGTGCCCGCCGCTGGGGCGCGGACGTGCGCGCCTACGGCTGGCCGGACCTGTCGATGAAGGTGTGGGTCGTGACCTGGAACGAGATCAACGGCTTCGTCCACACCGAACTCGACGGCCACTTCACCCAGGGCCACGGGGTGAAGCTCACCCGCCAGGGCGCGGAGGGCAAGTTCGCCCAGCGCACCCTGCCGAAGCAGAGCTGGTGGCAGCGCGGCGGCTCGACCCGCAAGACGTTCTACGAGACCACCGACTCCAGCGGAGGCCGCCGCTACTGGGTTGACGCCGACGACATCGAACTGCGCAACCCGCCGAGCTGACGGATCGGACACCTGGCGACCGGCGACGCACGGGCGCACGAGGGTCACGTACTCGGTCGGCAGGTCGGCAGGCCATCCCGGTTCGGAAGCCCCGGGGAGGCGTGGTCGGGTGTCAGGGGCCGCTCCTACACTCCGGCCCATGGGACTTTCGATATCAGTGGGACTCCTCTACGACCAGGCGCGCAATGACGCCGAGGGGCTCGACCACCACCGCTCCGCCTTCGCCCGCCTCAGCCGGGCGCTCATGGCGGAGGGGATCGGCTGGCACGAGCCGGAGATGACCGATCCGCCGCGCACCCGTACCTTCTCCGCCGGCTTCCCCTACGGGTATCTGACCCAGCTGCGCCGCATCCTGGTGCTCACGGACTTCGGCGAGCCCGTCACATCGGCTCTGGAGGTCAGCGAGAGCCAGTACGAGCGCGACTGCGAGAAGGTCCGGGACGAGATGTCGAGGTTCGACTCTCATCTGCTCTGTCACTCCGACAGTTCCGGCTACTACGTGCCGGTCGACTTCGAGGATCCGCTCTTCCTCCCTGACGAGGCGGACGTCGACGGCGCCGGCATCGTCGGTTCCAGTCAGCGCCTGCTGGCCGAACTGTCGGGTATCGCGTCGTCGATCGGCATCGAGCTCGACGGTGAGGGCGTTCCCTTCGATGTCGGGGCGGTCGGGCCGGCTGTGGATCCCGCGATGGACGGACCGTTCGAGACGGAACGTTTCGCCTGGCGTCAGCTCCATCGGGCGTGCCTGGCGAGCATCGAGGGCGGCCACGCCATCGTCTTCCACTGAGGCCCGGGGCCACCGGACCTCCAGTGGATGGCACGTCAGGCCGGATGCGCGGCCTTGATGGGACCCTGACAGCACCTCAGGTTACTTTGAGGTAATTTAGCGGTGTCGTCCGGGTGAACGTCCCCGGCCCCGCATGAAGGACTCGCACGTGCTCTCTCCCCAGTCCCGCCGTTCCGGCCGCCGTCTGGCCGGTTCCGCACTGGCCCTCGCCGCCGCCGTCGGTGTGCTGCCCGTCGCCCCCGCGTTCGCCGACCCGGCTCCGGCTCCGGCTCCCGCGCCGGGGGCGGCCCAGGCCGACGGTACTCCCCACCTGGACGCGGTGGAGCGGACCCTGCGCCAGGTGTCGCCCGGGCTGGAGGGTGTGGTGTGGCAGCGGACGGCGGGCAACCGGCTGGACGCACCGGCCGGGGACCCGGGCGGGTGGCTGCTGCAGACACCGGGGTGCTGGGGGGACGCCTCCTGCGCCGAACGGCCTGGGACCAAGCGGGTGTTGGACCGGATGCGGGAGAACATCTCGAAGGCCACCCGCACCGTCGACATATCAACTCTCGCCCCGTTCCCGGACGGTGGTTTCCAGGACGCCATCGTGGACGGCCTCAAGGCGTCGGTGGCCGCAGGGAACGCGCCGCACGTGCGGATCCTCGCCGGGGCCGCTCCGCTGCTCAACATCACCGCGCTGCCGTCGAAGTACCGGGACGACCTGGTGGCCCGGCTCGGCACGGCCGCCGACCGGGTGACCATCGAGGTGGCCTCGATGACCACCGCGAAGACCGCGTTCTCCTGGAACCACTCCAAGTTGCTGGTCGTCGACGGGCAGAGCGTCATCACCGGCGGCATCAACAACTGGAAGGGCGACTACCTGGACACCGCCCACCCGGTGACGGACGTCGACCTCGCGCTGAACGGTCCGGCCGCCGCCTCCGCCGGCGCCTACCTGGACACCCTGTGGGACTGGACCTGCCGCAACAGCGGTGTCTTCTCGGCCGCCTGGTTCGCCTCCTCGAAGGGCGCCGGATGCACCCCCGACCTGGAGAAGCGGCTCAACCCGGCGGCCGCGCGGGTGCCCGCCGCCGGCAACGTGCCGGTGATCGCGGTCGGCGGCCTGGGCGTCGGGATCCGCGACAGCGACCCCACCTCCGACTACCGTCCGGAGCCGGCGGCCGGCGCCGACGACGTCACGTGCGGCCCGGTCGGCCTGCACGACCGTACCAACGACGACCGCGCCTACGAGACGGTCAACCCGGAGGAGAACGCGCTGCGCTCGCTGGTCGCCAGCGCCACCAGCCGGATCGACATCTCCCAGCAGGACGTGACCGGCACCTGCCCGCCGATGCCCCGCTACGACGCCCGGCTCTTCGACCTGCTCGCGGGCAAGCTCGCCGACGGGGTGAAGGTCCGGATCGTGGTCAGCGACCCCGGCAACCGGGGCACGGTCGGCAGCGGCGGCTACTCGCAGATCAAGTCCCTGAACGAGATCAGCGACACCCTCGCGGCCCGGCTCACCGCCCGCCTCGGCGACCCGGCCCAGGCCCGGACCGCGATGTGCCGGAACCTCCAACTCGCCCCGTTCCGCGCGGCGTCCACCCCCACCTGGGCCGACGGGCACCCCTACGCGCTGCACCACAAGCTGGTCTCGGTCGACGGCTCGGCGTTCTTCATCGGCTCGAAGAACCTCTACCCGGCCTGGCTGCAGGACTTCGGCTACGTCGTGGAGAACCGCACCGCCGCCGCCCAGCTGGACGCCCAACTGCTCGCCCCGCAGTGGCAGTACTCGCAGGCCGCCGCGACCTTCGACTACAGCAGCGGCCGCTGCCAGGGCTGACGCCGCGAGAACGCCGTGAGCGCGTCGTGAGAACGCCCTGAGAACGCCCTGACCACACCGCGGGCCGCCGCGCCGAACCCGGCGACGGCGGCCCGCGGGGACCCGCCTCAGTAGTAGTGGTGGTTCGGCTTGTCCATCCACGCCCTGTAGGCACGCACACCGAGCTTGCGGTGGAGCTGCTCGATGTGGATCCGTCGATCCTTGTAGGGCTTCTCGAAGTCCTCGTACTGGAAGGAGTCGTCGAAGCCGATGGCCCGGGTGTCCTCCAGGGAGCAGCAGAAGTAGACGCTGTCGATCCGGGCCCAGTAGACGGCGCTCATGCACATGGGGCACGGAGCGCCGCTGACGTAGATGGAGCACCCCTTGAGCATCCGGGCGCGCTCCGGCACGGGGTCGCAGGACCCGGGGTCCCGCGGGACGTACTGGAGGGTCCACTCGTTCTGCCGGTCCTCGGCGATGGACGGCGACTCCGGGTTGAGGATCTGGCTCGCCTTGCGGATGGCCTCCACCTCGGCGTGCGCGGTGGGGTCTCCGGTGAGCAGGACCCGGTTCTGGCCGCGTGCGATGATCTCCCCGTCCCGGGCGATGACGGCACCGAAGGGGCCGCCCCAGCCGTTCTCGACGGATTCTCGGGCCAGCCGTACGGCTTCCTTCAGGAAAGCCTTGTCGTGATTCGGGAAAGCCTCACATCTGTCCATGAGATGACCTCTCAGCGGCCTGGCGTGGAGCTGAATGTCACATGCGGGCGATTGTCGGCTTTGCCCGATCGGTCCTGTCGGACCAGCGTAGCCCGGGCGGAGGCTTCCGCAAGCCGTGGGGGAGTTGGTCCAGCCGTGGGGGGAGTCGGCCCGGGCCGCCGCGCAGATCACTCCCGTCGATCAGACACCGGCCGGGAGCCAGCCGTGCTGGACGGCGCGCACCCCGGCCTCGAAACGGCTGCGGGCGCCGAGCCGCTCCATCAGCTCGGTGGCGATCCGCCGCGCCGTCCGCGGCGAGACGCCCAGCCGCTTGGCGATCGCCTCGTCGGTGTGCCCCTCGGAGAGCAGTCGCAGGGCGGCCGACTCCTGGCCGCTGAGGCCCCGGGAGTCGCGCACGGCCTGGCCCCCGAGGGGCTGCGCGGCGTCCCAGACGTTCTCGAACAGCGCGCAGAGGGCCGTCAGCGTGCCGTGGCCGGTCAGCACCACGGCCGCCGCCGCCGTGTCGTCGCTGTTCACCGGGATGACGGCGGCGGCACGGTCGACCACGATCATCCGCGTCGGCAGCGACGGCACGACCCGCACCTGCCCGCCCCGCGCGGCGAGCCACCCGGTGTACGCGACGGTCGGCGCGCTGTTGCACACGCTGTCGAGGTAGACGGTGCGGATCTTCACGCCGCGACCGAGCAACTCCTCGTCGAGCGGGCGGGCCGCCTCGATGCTCTCCGGCGTGTGCCCGCCGTCCGGGGCGAAGGTCATCACCTCCTCCTTCACCTCGCGGGTGAGGGACGCCAGCCGGTCGCGGATCGCGTCCAGGCCGACCAGTTGCTCGACCCCGGAGTGCGCGGCGGCCGGACGAAGGTCCGAGAAGTCGGCGATGAGCTGCGCCGCCGCGACGCGGGAGGCCTCGATCCGCTGCCGCTGGAGCGCCAGTTCGGCCTGCTGGCGGGCCATCAGGACCTCCATGCCGACGTCCGGCGAGACCGCGCGCAGCGCTCCCTCCCGTTCGTGCGAGGGCCGGACCAGGGCGAGCTCGCTGAGCGTGTCCAGTGCTGAGCGCACCTGCGCCTCGGGCAGCCCGACCGCTGCGCAGAGTCCCGCCACGCCGTCCTGAGGACGGGCCAGCATGGCCCGGTACACGGCTTCGGAAGTCGCGTCCAACCCCAGAATTGCCAGCATTCCTACCCCCCGGTAGCAGTACTGCGAAAGATGCGCGCATGATCATCGCACGGAGATCGGAAGCTGGACCAGGGGTGTGCGGTGGACCGTTCCGGCCATGGCCCGAACAGTCCCGGTCGACCCCCTGTGCGCCGCTCGCGCGGCCTGGGAGTCTCGTGCGCATGTACCTGATCCACATTCACCTGCGTTCCCCGGACCAAGCACCCCTGCCGGGCGGCGTCGCCGACCTCGTCCGGTCCGTGGCGACCCCTGCGGACCGGCTTGAGCACGTCGCCGTCCACCCGGACGCCGCCCCCGACCCGGTGCTCGGCCTGTACCTCCTCGCCGACGGCCTCGCCGACGCCGAGTCCCGGGCCGCCGCGCTCTGCGGGCGGGCCCTGGCGTCCGCCGCAGCGCTGCACGGCTGGTCCGTGGCCCGGGTCGGCGCCCCGCTCGTCTCCCCGTTCTACGAACTGGAACTGTCCCGATCAGGCCTCGCTGGACGGAACCGGCAGGGGACGTTTCCGTCCACCTGACATCCCTTCCATCCGCCCCGGGCCTCGACGAAGGTAGTGATCGCCGGCCGGGACCACCGACCGGCAGGGCCACCAGGACGAAGCGTCACCGCGGGACGCACGGTCCGGCCGCCCCTCCTCGCGCCGTCCCTCCTCCGTCGAAGGATCAACCACCATGCTGCGCACCCGTCTCGCCGAGGCCGCCGCGGTCGTCGCCCTCGCCCTCGCCGCCGTCCTGCCCGCCGTCGCCCTGTCCGCCGCCGGGCACGCCGGCGCCTCCGTCTCCCGCGTCGAGGCCGCCGACGTGCACGACGACAACATGATCTGGCAGTAGCCGGCACCGCGCCGCAGGCCCACGACCGGCTGCTCCTGCAGGGCAGCCGTTGCCGCCCCGTGCCGCCCGGCGGCGGTCCCGCCCCGTGCCGGCCCCCGCCCCGGCACCGGCCCCGGCACCGGTCCCGCCACGTCGCGTGACCCGTGGGCCGTACCTCCACCACCTCACCACGCCTGTCCCAGCCATGCCCGAAACAGGAGAACCCCACCATGCCCAAGCGCTCCCTCCGTACCCTGCTCACCGCCGCCTTCGCCACCGCCGCGGTCACGCCCGTCCTCATGCTGACGGGGGCCCAGGTCGCCGCCGCCGGCGTCGGGTCGAACATCGTCGGCATCGCCGAGGCCAACCTCGGCCACGGCGCCTGCGACACCAACAGCGCCGGCGGCAGCGGCTACTACGGCAGCTGCGGCGAGAGCTGGTGCGCCGACTTCGCCCGGTGGGTCTGGGCGCAGAACGGCGTCAACATCTCGGGGCTGACCGCGGGGGCCGGCAGCTTCGCCAAGTACGGCTCCGGAATGCACTCGACCCCCCGCGTCGGTGACGCCGCCGTCTTCAACTACAACGGCGTCGACTACGCGGAGCACGTCTCGCTGGTCGTCGCGGTCAACTCCGACGGGACCGTCAGCACCATCGGCGGCAACCAGGGCAACAGCCAGGTCACCCGCGGCACCATCACCGCCGGCGGGATGTACGGGTCCAAGCACGTCAGCGGCTACGTGTCGCCGATCGGCGGCCGCGGATCCTCCGCCGGTACGGAGTCGGGTGGGGCGAACCGGGTGCGGTGGGCGGACTTCGACGGTGACGGCCGTGCCGACTACGTGATCGTGAACGACAACGGTTCGGTGCGGGTGTTCCTGAACAAGGGTGGTGACGGCCACGGCGGTTGGAGTGACCTGGGTCAGGTCGCCACCGGGATGACCAGCGACCGCGGCCGGGTCCGCTTCGCGGACTACGACGGTGACGGGCGTGCCGACTACATCATGATCAACGGTGACGGTTCGGTGCGGGTGTTCCTGAACAAGGGCGGTGACGGCCACGGCGGTTGGAGCGACCTCGGTCAGGTCGCCACCGGGCTGACGGCCAACGCGGCCCAGGTCACCTTCGCCGACTTCGACGGTGACGGGCGTACGGACTACGTGATCACCCAGCCCGACGGTGCGGTGGGTGTCTTCCGCAACAACGGCATCGGCAACTGGACGGACCTCGGCAAGGTCGCGAGCGGCGTGACCAGCGACCTCAGCCGGATCAAGTGGGCCGACATCGACGGTGACGGGCGGGCCGACTACAACATCGTCAACCCGGACGGCAGCATCACCAGCTACGTCAACCACGGTGGCGACACCGGTGGCGGCTGGACCCTCCGCTCCAAGATCACCACCGGCATCACCAGCAACCAGAACACCCTCGACCTCGCCGACATCAGCGGCGACGGCCGCGCCGACTACCTGGTCACCACCGGCCCGACCACCGCCTTCCTCAACAACGGCGGCGACGACCAGAACAACCCCGGCTGGATCGACTACGGCCAGATCGCCGCCGGCGCCTGAACCGCGACCCGAAACAAGGAAGGAATCCCGTGAAGCGCACCACCACACTCGCTCTCGCCGCGGTGACCGCGGCGGCCGCGCTCGCCGCCGCCGTCCCCACGGCGTCCGCCGCCGCGCCGACGCCCGCCCCGGTGCTGCGGGTGATGCCGCTCGGCGACTCGATCACCTCCGGGTGGCGGAGCACCTCCGGGTGGCGGAGCACCTCCGACGCCGGGTACCGCGGACCACTCGCCGACCTGGTGGCCCAGCAGAACCGCTACACCATCGACCTGGTGGGCTCGCTGCGCAACGGCGCCACGGCCGACCCGGACAACGAGGGACACGGCGGGTCCATGGTCAACGATCTCCTGGCCGGAGTCGACGGCTGGCTGGCCGCCGCGCAGCCGGACGTCGTACTGCTCCACATCGGCATCAACGACCTGGACCGAGGTACCGACAAGGCTCACGCCGCGGACCGGACGTCGGCGCTGATCGACCGGATCCTGGCCGACCGGCCGGGCGTGACCGTCCTGGTGATGGGTCTGATCCCGACCACACCGAGCCTGACCACCCAGGTGGCCGACTACAACGACAGCCTGAGCCGGGCCGTCCTCGCCAAGCAGGCCCAGGGGCGCAAGGTCCGCTACACCGCCGCACCCGCGCTGACCCCGGCCGAGATGGCCGACGGGCTGCACCCGGACGACCTGGGCTACCAGCGGATGGCGCAGACCTTCGACCAGGCCCTGGACCGCGCCTTCACGGACGGCCTGGCCGCCCCGGCCCCGGTGCACCACGCCGGTACGGAGTCGGGTGGGGCGGGCCGGGTGCGCTGGGCGGACTTCGACGGTGACGGCCGTGCCGACTACGTGATCGTGAACGACAACGGTTCGGTGCGGGTGTTCCTGAACAAGGGCGGTGACGGTCACGGCGGTTGGAGTGACCTGGGTCAGGTCGCCACCGGGATGACCAGCGACCGCGGCCGGGTCCGCTTCGCCGACTTCGACGGTGACGGGCGTGCCGACTACATCATGATCAACGCCGACGGTTCGGTGCGGGTGTTCCTGAACAAGGGCGGTGACGGTCACGGCGGTTGGAGCGACCTCGGCCAGATCGCCACCGGACTCACCACGGACCCCACCCAGGTCACCTTCGCGGACTTCGACGGCGACGGCCGCGCGGACTACCTCATCACCCAGCCCGACGGCGCCGTGGGTGCCTTCCTCAACCGGGGCGGTGACGGTCACGGCGGCTGGATCGACGACGGCAAGGTCGCCGGCGGACTCACCTCCGACCGGAGCCGCGTCCGCTTCGCCGACTTCGACGGTGACGGCCGCGCCGACTACAACGTCATCAACCCCGACGGCTCCGTCACCACCTTCCTCAACAAGGGCGGCGACGGCCACGGGGGCTGGACCGACCATGGCCGCACGGCGACCGGGCTCACCACCGACCAGACCACGGTGGCCCTGGCGGACATCGACGCCGACGCCCACGCCGACTACCTCGTCACCACCGGCCCCACCACCGCCTTCCTCAACAACGGCGGTGACGGCCACGGCGGCTGGATCGACGACGGTCGGATCGCGGCAGGCGTCTGAGCGGGCGTCGGGCAACCGACCGACTGCTTCGCGCGACGCGCCGGCGGTGGTCATCGCGGTGGGGGATGCCCGCGATGACCACCGCCAGGTGCGTTCCGGGGGAGGCCGCGGCCGACACCGACGTAACCGCTCAGCCGGCCTCGGGCAGGCGGACGTGCAGGACGCCGTCACCGTCGGTGCGGGTTTCGAAGCGGGGCTGCGGGGCGGTGGCGGGCCCGCCGACGTTCCAGCCGTCGGCGAGCCGGAACAGGCTGCCGTGCCAGGGGCAGCGCACGCACCCGTCGACGATCTCGCCCTCGGTGAGTGGTCCGGCCATGTGGCTGCACCAGGCCGCCAGGACGTGGACGGTGTCCTCGGACTCGCGCACCACGAGCAGGGGGACGTCGCCGACGGTGCGTCGGGCGGGCAGGCCCACCTGGAGGTCGGCCAGTCGGCCGAGCGGGTGCCAGCCGGGCCCGACCAGGTGTGCGACGGGTTCGGTCTTGTTCGTTCCCGCGCCCTGTCGGTAGGCGACGTGGCCGCCGAGGTAGGCCCCGGCGGTCGCGGCGGCGGCGCCGGTGAAGCCGAGCAGTCGGCCGAGCCCGTGGTGGCCCCGCCCCCGGGCGGCCCACGAGCCGCCGTACAGGGCGATCGCCGCGCCGACGCCGAGGGCGTGCACCAGGCCGGTGCGCATCTGCTGTTCGTGCTGTTCGGCCCAGTCGACCCAGCCGCTCCAGGCGGCGGGGACGGCGGTGATCACACCGAGCGCCACCAGGAGGTGGGCCGGTCGGCGGGCGCCGGGTGTCAGGTCGAGGACGGCCGCGCAGGTCCAGGCGCCGATGGGGATCTGGACCAGGGCGGGGTGCAGGGGATGACCGAGCGGGAGCCCGTGCAGCACGTCGCGTGCCCGGCCCAGCGGCAGCGCCCGGATGATCCGTCTCAGCGGCTGGGTCACGGAGTCGAGTCCGTCGGCTTCCGCGAGCGCGTCGATCGCCTTCAGCAGGCGCTCGGTGGCGCCCCGGGAACGGTGGTCGGCGGTGTCGCCGACGCAGGTGAACAGGCTCCTCGTCATGGACCTCAGCCTGCGGGCGGGCCCGGCCGCGGGCACGGCGGCGTGGGCCGTGCGGAGCAAGCTCCGCCGGCCGGACGTCCCGGCGGATTGCCGGGCCCGCCGATCCGAGGCGAGCCGGCGGCCGGCGTCCCACTCGCCGCCGTACAGGGCACCGGTGCGGTGGACGAGCGGCCGCGGCACGCCGTCGCGCAGGCCCACGCCCTGTGTCCCTGGGTGTCGTCACCGCGTCGGCACGGTGTGACCGCGCTCTCAGTGACGGCCTGGTCGGCGGTGACTCGGCGTGATGGGGGTGGGTCGGGTGGTGATGCTGTCGGGGTTCAAACGGTGAGTGCGCTCACATGCGGTTGCGGGGCACGACGACGGCTAGGAATGTCCGTTTTGCCCGCTTTTTGCCAGGGGGTGGGTGGCGTTTGCACAGGTCGGAAGGGGGTGGTGCGCTCGGCATGGCCCCTCCTTCGAATCGGAGCCGCCCTCCTCGCTACGACGGCGGGTCGTAGCGAGGGGGTCTTGGCGGGGCCCGTTGCGGTCTGGCAACTTTGCATTCGTCGCCAGCCACACCGGCTCCTGTCCCGCCGGATGCGGCTTACCGCCGAGTCACATCCCGCGACCGTTCGGCCCCTGTCCGGCCACGGTCGGGGCGGGGCGTGACACCGGCCCAACCCGATTGAGGTCCTGCTCTACATGCCCGCTTTCAAGCTCCGTATGCGCACCTCTGCCGCGATCCTCGCCGGCGCCGCCGGCCTGACCGCCCTGGGTGCCGCCGTGGTCCCCTCCGTCGCCTCGGCCGCCGACGCCTCCCCGCAGGCCCTCGCCGCCCAGATCGTGCCGGCGGACCAGCTCGCCTCGTTCAGCCAGATCATCTCCCACGAGTCCGGCTGGAACGTGACCGCGACCAACCCGAGCTCGGGCTCCTACGGACTGGGCCAGGCCCTGCCGGCCTCCAAGATGGCCTCCGCCGGTGCGGACTGGAAGACCAACCCCACCACCCAGATCAAGTGGGCGCTGGACTACATGAACACCCGCTACGGCAGCCCCAACGCCGCCTGGAACTTCTGGCAGTCCCACCACTGGTACTAAGCCGACCCCTCGGCTTCCCCCACACCCCGGGGGCCGGACAGGGACCACCGGAGTGACCCACGAGGGCCCGTGCCGCGCAACCGCGCGACACGGGCCCTCACCCCGTTCCCGGCCGCCCCGGTCATGCTCGGCCCCGGGCCACTCGGCCCGCCGAAAAACCGGGTGCGCCCGGCCAGGGCGCGCCGCACACTGGGCCGGTCACGCACCGTCGCCGCGAAGGAGCCCCGTGCAGGGAGCAGTCAGCGTCTCGCCCGCCCAGATCCCCGAGCTGCTGCTCGGCCTGGCCACCGTCCGCCCGGTGTTCCTCTGGGGCGCCCCCGGGATCGGGAAGTCCTCCCTGGTCAGGGCGTTCGCCGAGTCGCTCGGCCTGGAGTGCGTGAGCCTGGTCGGCACCCAGCTCGCCCCGGAGGACCTGATCGGTGTCCCGCAGCTCACTCCCGAGGGCCGCTCCCGGTTCTGCCCGCCCGAGCAGATCGCCCGCGACGAGCCGTACTGCCTGTTCCTGGACGAACTCAACGCGGCCTCGCCGGACGTCCAGAAGGCCTTCTACTCACTGATCCTGGACCGCCGGATCGGCTCGTACGAGCTGCCGCCCGGCTCGATCGTGATCGGCGCAGGGAACCGCGCCACCGACGGCGCGCTCGCCCGTCCGATGGCATCCGCGCTGGTCAACCGCATGGTCCACGTCCATCTCCGGGCCAGCGCCGAGGACTGGCTGCGCTGGGCGGCCGGGGCCGGCATCCACCCCTGGATCGTCGACCACCTCACCGACCGACCCGACCACCTGTGGTCCGCCCCGCCCAAGACCGAGGAGCCGTTCTCCACGCCGCGGGCCTGGCACATGCTCTCCGACGCGCTGCACTCCTTCGGCCCCACCCTGGACGAGGGGACGCTCAAGGTCGTCGCCCACGGGCTGCTCACCGCACAGCACGCGGTCGCCTTCTGCGGCTACGCGAAGATCGTCCGCAACTCCTACGGTCTGGAGGCGATCCTCAAGGGCGACGCCCGTTGGCCGCACCGGCTGGAGGACCGCGACCTGCTCTACTACCTGGCCGACGCTTTCCGCGGCCGGCTCGTCAAGGAACTGCCCGCCCGCAAGGAGCACGCCTCCGGGGCGCAGCGGCAGACCGCCTTCCGGGCCAAGTCGCTGCTGGTGCAGCTGGCCGAGATCTCGGTGGAGGTCGCCCAGACGGTGATAGCCGACGGCCAGGACGGCAACCCGGTGCTGCCCTCCTGGTTCCTGATCGAGGCCGCCCGGGACATGCCCCGCCTGGTCGAGGCCCGCCGGTGAAGCACGCCCCGGCCGAGCGGAAGAAGCCGGATCCGGGCGCGGAGGCCTTCGCCGAGGGCCTCCACGTGCTGCGCCGCAACCCGGCCCTCGCCGCCCTGCGCGCCGACGTCTGCCGTAGTGAGGACTGCACCGTCGCCCCGCCGGACGGCTGGGCGGTGGCCGACTCCAACGGCACCCTGCACGTCAATCCGCGCCGCCGGGCCGAACCCGAGGAGTGGGCCTGGGTGCTGGCGCACTGCCTGCTGCACCTGGGCTTCGGCCACCTCCCGGGCGCCCGCGGAACCCGGACCCAGCCCGACGCCCACCTGGCCGCCGCCCGCTGCGCGGTGGTCAACCGCTTCCTCGCCACCTTCCCGGTCGGCCGCGCCCCGGTCGCCCTCCCGCAGGAGTACCCGGGCGGCGACGAGGAGGAACTGGCCGCCCGCTGGCGCCGCGACGGCCTGCCGCCCACCAGCGCCGGGACGGCCGGCACCGCCGAACGCGACCAGCTGCTCGTCGAGTGGCGCGGCCACGGCCAGGCCCGCGAGGACTGGCCGACGGCCTTCGCGGCCGCGCTCACCCGCACCATGTCCGCCGCGATGGACCGGGCCGGCGGCCGGATCGACGCCGAGACCGGCGAACGCCTGCCCGAGCGGTCCTGGGACCGGGCACTCAACTGGTTCGTCTCCTCGTACCCCCTGCTCGGCGGCATCGCGGCCGGCCTCACCGTCGTCGCCGACGCCGAACTCGCCCGCGCCCACGACATCGCCGTCGCCGCTGTCAACGCCGAGGCCGCCGAGATCTACGTCAACCCGCTGCGCCACCACACCGACGAGGAGTGGCGGTTCATCCTCGGCCACGAGATCCTGCACGCCGCCCTGCGGCACGGCGAGCGCCGCGGCGGACGGGACCCGTTCCTGTTCAACGTCGCCGCCGACTACGTCATCAACGGCTGGCTGCTGGAGATGGGTGTCGGCGAGATGCCCGACGGGCTGCTGCACGACCCGCGGCTGAAGGGCCTGTCGGCCGAGGAGGTGTACGACCGGATCGCCCGCGACCAGCGCCGGATCCGCCGGCTCGCCACCCTGGCCGGGAAGAACCGCCCGGACGTCCTCGGCGAGCCGCTCGGGCCGCCCCGGGACTACGTGGACCTCGACGACTTCTACCGGCGCGGCCTCCAGCAGGGCTTCGAACTGCACCGGCGCGGACGCGGCCTGCTGCCGGCCGGGCTGGTCGAGGAGATCCGTGCGCTCGCCCACCCGCCGCTGCCCTGGGACGCCCGACTGGCCCGCTGGTTCGACGAGTTCGTGCCGAGGCCGGAACCGGTGCGCAGCTACGCCCGCCCCGCCCGTCGGCAGTCCGCCACCCCGGACATCCCCCGGGCCGGCCGCCACCACCCCGAGGAGGAGGTGCCGCGCTGCACCTTCGGGGTCGTCCTGGACACCTCGGGCTCGATGGACCGGACACTGCTCGGCAAGGCGCTCGGCGCGATCGCCTCCTACGCGGCCGCCCGGGACGTCCCGGCCGCCCGGGTGGTGCACTGCGACGCCGCCCCGCAAGACGCCGGGTACCTCCCGGTCGAGGAGATCGCCGGGCGCCTGCGGGTGCACGGACGCGGCGGCACCGTCCTCCAGCCGGGCATCGACCTGCTGGAACGGGCCGAGGACTTCCCGCCCGGGGCACCCGTCCTGGTGATCACCGACGGCGAGTGCGACGTGCTGCGGCTGCGCCGCGAGCACGCCTTCCTCGTCCCGCGCGGCGCCGCGCTGCCGTTCACCCCGCGCGGACCGGTCTTCCGAATGAGCTGAGCGCCCCGGCCCGTGCGGTCGGCCGACCGGTTCCCGCGCCCCGCCCCCGCCCCGGCCCCGGTCGCGGGGACGCGCGCCGCCCGGCGGAAGCGGCCTAACCGCCGCAGGTCAGGTCCTTGGCGGGCAGTCGACCCGTCGTCAGGTAGCGGGTGACGCTGCCGTCCGCGCAGGACGGGCCGGCCACCACCACGCCGTGGCCCTCGCCGCCGGCCACCGTGACCATCCGCGCGCCGTGCAGTGCCCGCCGCATGCCCTGGGCCATGGCCGGCGTCGCCTGCGGGTCCCACTGGTTCTGCACGATGAGCGCATTGACGTCGTTGTTCACCACGGTGGCTGGCTCGCCGCCCGTCGGCTTCCAGAACGCGCACGGCTGGATGTTGGCCCCCAGGTCTCCGGCCAGCGGGTACGCGGCCCGGTCGCGGACCGCGTCCCGGCGGTACTGCTCGGGGTCGCGCGGCCAGCTGCGGGAGTCGCCGCAGAAGACGGCCCAGACGGCGGCGGTCGTGTTGTCCGTCGGGACGACCGACGGCACCGCCGGTGCGGCGGGCCCGCCCGCGGCGGCGGCCTTCAGCGCGACGATCCAGGGGGTGACGGCCTCGACGTGGACGAACGCGGCGTACCCGGCGCGGATGGCGTCTCCGTCGAGCGCCCCGTTCTCCGTCGGGACGGGCGTGCGGTCGGCGTGGGCGACCAGGTCCCAGTACGTCCTGCGGACCTCCGCCGCGGTGGCACCCAGCCCGTACGTGGCGTCGCGGGCGGCGGCCCACTCGGTCCAGCGGGTGAAGGCCAGTTCGGCCCCCGGCGCCGCCTCCCGGAGCGTCCCCCGCCACGCCAGCGCCGGGTCGAGCGCGCTGTCGAGCACGAACCGGTCCGAGCGCTGGGGGAACATCTGCGTGTAGACGGCGCCCAGGTAGGTGCCGTACGAGTGCCCGAAGTAGGAGATCCTCCGCTCGCCCAGCGCCGCCCGGACGACGTCCATGTCCCGCGCCGTGTTGCGGGTGGTGATGTGCGGCAGCACGTCCCCCGCCTTGGCCCAGCACTTGTCGGCCACCGTCCGGGCCCAGGCCACGTCCTTCGCGAACGTCCCTGGGGCGTACGGGTGTTGGAAGGTCCGCTGGTCGGGCGTCAGGTCGCAGCCGATCGGCGAGCTCTGCCCGACTCCGCGCGGGTCGAACCCGATCAGGTCGAACCTGTCCCGTACCTCCGCCGGCAGCAGCGGCTCCATCTCGACGGGCATGGTCAGCCCCGGGCCGCCCGGACCCCCGGGGTTGATCAGCAGCACGCCGTGCCGCTGCTTCGCGCTGCCCGCCCTGACCCGCGAGATCGCGATGTCGATCGTCCGGCCGCCGGGGTCGCGGTAGTCCAGCGGCACCTTGACTTTTGCGCACTCGAACGTCGCCGGGTGGTCCACATCGCAACGCTCCCAACGGAGTTGCTGCTGTGCGTAGCGCTGGAGCGGATCGCCCGCCGCGAACGCCGTCACGGGGGTGAGCGCCGTCAACACGGTCGTCACCGCGCCGACCGTCAGCACGGAAATCGTCCGTCCGTCTCGCAGAACCATGTCAGTCCTCTGTGCAGAATCGGTACCTCGGAATTGCCTCCAGTCTCCGTTCCGCCGCACCCGCGCCAGGTACGGCGCGGGGATGGGCTCGAGATCCAACCTGCGGCGTACGCCGCCGCGCTGACGTCGTGCCGAAGTCCCATGCCCCGGCATCCACGGATCAGGGTGGCGGGGCTGCTGGCCCGCTGCCGGCAGCCTGCGGGTGGGTGCGGTCACCCTCCCACCGCGGGAGGGTCAGCGATGGGCGCGTGCGAGACCAGGACGACTTCCTCACCGCCGGGTGACGGCGGTCAGCGGATCAGCGGCCGTCGTCGTGCCCGAGACCGCGGTCGGGGGCGCTCATGTCGCCCGTCCTGGGCGTGCCGTCCGCGAGCCCGTAGCGCAGGAAGACGGTGCCCTGCGGAGCGGCCACCGGCGGTTCGAGGAGCGTGAGGTTCGTGGGCACCGCGCCGCCGTCGAACACCTTCTTCCCGACGCCGAGCGTGATCGGGTGCACCCACAGGTCGAGCCGGTCGAAGAGCTTCTCCCGCAGGAGGGTCTGCACCAGGTCCAGGCTCCCGACGACCTTCACGTGCTCGTGCCGGTCACGGACCTCGCGCACCGCGGCGGCCAGATCCGGGCCCAGCAGGGTGGATCCCGCCCACGGGAGGTCGGGCGTGCCGCGGGAGGCCACGTACTTCGGGACGCGGTTGAAGAGTTCGGCGATCTCGCCGTCCTTCTGGTGCGGCCAGTGGGAGGCGAAGATGTCGTACGTCCGCCGGCCGAGCAGCAGGGCGTCCGTGCCCTCGTACGCGGAAAGGATCTGCGCCCCGGTGACCTCGCTCAGCAGGGGTGCCTGCCAGCCGCCGAACGGGAACCCCACCGGGTCCTCGTCGGGCCCGCCGGGCGCCTGCCCGACGAGGTCGAGGGTCGCGAACAGTTCGATGTGGATGAGGCCCATGTCTGTCTCCCGATGAGTCGGTCGTTCCCGTCGAGGTTGTAGACCCGCGGGGGCCGAAAAACTCATCGCCGCGCCGAACTCCGATGATCCGTACCCGCCGCCTGCCCCGGCGGCGGCATGGGCGCGCGATCAGAGCTTGCGTGCCTGGGTGACCTGGTTCAGGTGGATGAGGACGTCGTAGGCCCGGCCGATCGCGAGCCGCGGCATCGGGTCGCTGACGTAGACCGAGCCCGCGTCGTAGGTGGGGCGGCTGACGTCCAGCCAGTCGCGGGCCGCCCGGGGTGCGGTGCGCAGATCGACGTAGTAGTCCCGGTAGCGGACCTGGTCGAGGGTGTACTCGTTCATGTCCGGCGTGGCCGCCGGGACGGTGACGGTCTTCCAGTCGCGGGTCAGCGCCTCGTCGTTGGTGAGGAAGGAGCCGCTGTCGAAGGTGAAGCCGATGGCCACGTAGCCGCGGCCGTAGGTGTCGCGCAGCTGGGAGCCCTGCGGCCGGGGGTACAGGAAGGTGTCGGTGGCCAGGTAGCCGGTGTGCCCGTTGTGCGCCGACAGCAGCACCTTGCCGCCGGTGCGGCGCTGCCACCACGCGGTGTTGTCCGCCATGGCCCGGTCGCGCAGCTGCTCGGAGGCGGAGACGGAGGCCGGGTCGGCGAGGTCCAGGGCGGCGAAGGCGAAGGTCTCGGCGATGTTCCGGGCGTGCTGAACCGCCCACGCGTGGGCGCCGCCGTCGGAGGCGCCGGTACCGCTCGCGGTGACAAGGTCGAGCGCCCGTTGTGCCTTGGCGGCGTTGTCGCGGCGCTCGGCGGGCGGCTTCTGCAGGTAGGCGAACGCGTCGTCGAACGGCCGCAGGCCCGCGTAGAGCTCGTCGAGCTGCGGGAGGACGTCGGGGCGGGCCCCGCGCACATAGGAGGTGACCCGCTCGAACATCCGGTCGCCGAGCCTCGGGAGGCCGAGGTCGTCACCGACGAAGTGGACCGGGTGCTCCGGGTGGCTTCGGTTGTGGGCCCGCATCCAGGCGATCAGGTCGGCGAACTCCTCACGCTCCCACGGGCTTTCGCCCAGGGCGTCCTTGACGACCTGCCGCGCGTCACCCGGACCGCCCTGGACGTACTCGTCGATCTGCAGGCCGCTGCTCCAACTCGTCTCCAGGGCAAAGGTGGTGAAGCCCTTCTCCTCGACGAGGTAGCGGAACACCCGCTGCTTCATCGCGAAGAACTCGTGCGAGCCGTGGGTGGCCTCGCCGAGGCCGACCACCTCGGCGTCGCCGATCATCGAGCCCAGGGCACGCAGGTCGGTGGTACGGCCGCCGGGTTCCGTCGTCCGCAGCGGCCGGGCGACGCTCTCCAGCGCGCGCACCACGGCGGAGCGCTGCACCGTCCCCGGGTCCGTGGCCGCGCCGGTGGCGTCGGGGTCTACCGGCGCGGCGACCGCCGCCACCGGGACCAGCAGCGCAGCGGTGGCCACCGCCGCCGTCAGCAGTCCCCGCCGTCCGATCCGCTTGTCGTCCGTCATCGTTCCGATCACTCCTCACTTAGGCGGTACGCCGATGACCTCGGCGTCCGGTGAGTCGATCCTCGTGTCGGCGGGCCCGCGGCGCGCTGGGGAGGACCGCCGTCTTCGCTGGGGGTAACCCCCCGTTCGGATTCGGTGGCCGGCCCCCCGGCCGACGGCGGCCCGCCGGCCGTTACGGCGCGCGGCGCGCCCGCCCGGACCCGGGGTCACCCTCGGTCCGAATCGTGCGATGCCTCCAACAGCACTGCCGCGACGGCGACTTCGGTACCAGCCAGGCCGCCCCCGCGGTGAACACCAGTCGTCCGTCGCCGAGGTCGGCGTGCAAGCGGACCGCCGTCGCCTTGCGTCACGACTCAGATGAGGGCGATGAGCAGCACGGCGGCCGCCGCCAGGAGGAGGACCGTCAACGCCGGCGCACCGGGGCGCCCACCGGGTTCGGAGGTGACGGCGACGAACGAGACGGCGGGGACCGCGAGCGAGAGGACGATCGCCGGCCACCCGACGATGCCGGTGGGAACCCCGGCGACCATGGCCCCCCAGACGGTCGTGAACATCACCGCAAGCCAGGCCGTCGCGGTCAACACCGCCCAGGCCGCTCGCGCGGTCCACCGCTCGACCGGGTCGGCCGCGCGGAAGTTGGTGCGGGTCGTCGTCCAGATCCGGGTCAGGCTCGCCACTGGTACATCCTCTCGAACGACATCCTCGGGCGCCGGCGACGGACACGTGTCGAGCACGGCTGGACGACCGCCGGGTCCGCCGCCGCCGAGGCCGATACCGGCACACGCCCGCCGCCGGATCCGGGCCGACGCGTCCAGCCGACCACAGCTACAGCTACAGCACCACGGTGACGACGAAGAGGACGACGGCGAAGACCACGGTGCCCACCACGGCGAACTTCGTGGGGGTGATCCGGTCCCGGAACTGCTTCTCCGGCCGGACGCGCCGGCTCGCACTGGTGCTGTGCTTCCACCAGCCGACGACCCGCCGGAAGTCGCCGTCGAAGTCCTCCAACGGGTTGAAGCCGCTGGTCACCAGCGTCGACAGCCAGTGGCGCCGGCCGTCGGTGGTGTGGATCCGCGCCACGCGTGTGGTCGTGCCGCGGCCCTGGATCTCCGACGCGTCGATCCAGGAGATCTCTTGCCAGGAGTGCGTGCGGCCACGGCCGAGCCCCCAGCTGATGGTGACCCCGTCGGCGTCGACCCGGACCAGGTACCGCATGGCGATGAGGCGGCTCGCGGCGACCAGCAGCACCGTCCCGCCGACGAGCAGGATCACGGGGCCGGGGCCGAAGTGGAACTTCATGCGGCCGGCGAGGAGTTCGGCCGTGACGACCACGAGCAGGAGCGCGACATCGGCCGCGTCGGGGCCGAACCTGTCTTTCCCCCGGAAGATCAGTTCGTTCACACCGCGCACCCTAAGCCTGCCTCGCCCCGGCCCTACAGGGAGGTTGGATTGACGGTTCGTCATGATGGCGGGGCGTGCTGCGGGATCCCGCTCCGCCCGGAGGCCGCGCGGGCCGGCCCCTGTGCGACCGTGGATCGGCCGACGATACTGGCCGGATGGGGCTTCTCATCTTCATGACGCTGCCGGGGCTGGTGCTGCTGCTCACCGCGCTCGCGCTGGTCGACCAGGTGCTGTTGCGGGCCGGCCGGGCCGGGTTGCTGCCCTGGCGGACCGGCGCCCGGCAGGGGCAGGTCTCCGCGACCGGCTTCGAGCAGTTGCACGCCAGCTTCTCGGCGGGCAAGCAGCACGAACTCAAGGAGCGGCAGTCGGCGTTGATGCTGCGCGACGAGGACGAGGACGGCGCTCCGCCGAATCGCACCGGGGTGGACCTGGCGCGCGGTTCGGCGGTGATCCGGCTGCCGAAGGCCTCCTGACAGGGGCACAGGGCATCGACGGGGTGGAGCGCGGATCCGGGCGAGTGCGTCGAGGATGTGCTCGGAGGGTTCGGTCGCGCGGCCCTGCGCCAGGCGCGCCTCGGTCGCGTCGGTCGTTGTGGCCGGGCTGTCCCGGGAGGTGGCGGGTCGGTGTCCGTGCGGGGCGGCATCGCACGGATGTCCGGCAGCCTGCGCCGTCCAGGTGACATCGGCTCATGGTTCGCCGGCGAAGCGGCAATATTCACTGCGCACGATCCGTGTACGAGCCACGAGCTTCGAGGAGCCCCCATGAAGACGCGAGCACGACTCGCCGCCGGTGTGGCGGCCCTGGCAACCGGACTGCTGATGGTGCCGGCGCACGCCGCCCCGACGGTGCGGTCGCAGGACCGGGCCGCGGACACCTACCTCACGTCCGGGCAGGGCAGGAGCGGCTGTCCGACGGGCCGGTTCTGCCTCTACGAGAACGACGGCTACAACGCGGGCGGCAGTGCCCAGATCCTGGTCACCCGCTCGAGCGTGTCCTCGCTGGGCACCTATGGATTCAACGACAAGGCCAGTTCCTACTACGACAACACCAGCCAGCCGGTGGTGCTCCACGAGAACGCGGACTACGGAGGCGGCCAGTTGTCGATCCGGTCGCAGGGCTCCGGAAACCTCGCCGGTTCCTGGAACGACAAGGTGTCCTCTCTGAGGTTCCTCTCCTAGGTATCCGCTGCTCCTGCCGCACCGTCCCCGCGGCCGGCGCGGCAGGAGCAGCCGCGGGGGAGTGTCGTCGCTTCGCCGCGACCGCTGCCGAGGACGGGATCCGGGGGCTTGCCTTTCCATGTGGTGACCGACAGCCACTTCCACGGCGGCGTCGGAGAGGAGGCGGACGCCCGAGCGCACCACGCCCTGGTCGGCGAGCCCGGCGGCACGGCCGAAGTGGGGAAGCATCCCCGGTTTGGTAGGGTCGGGCCATCACCGGGGATTGCTCCCCGTTTTCCAGGGGGGAAAGAACGTGCCGGCTCCGACGCTTCAGGAACTGTCTCCCGCGGGCCTCGACGTCACCATCGACCCGTACCCCGCCTACGCGGCACTGCGCGAGAAAGGGCCGGTCCACCGGGTACTCGTCCCGGGATCCGGCGAAGCATGGCTCGTCGTCACCCGTGACGAGGCCCGCACCGCCCTCACCGATCCCCGGCTGAGCAACGACATCAGGCACTCCTCCACATGGACCGACGACGGCGGCCACGCCCTCGGGGTCAACATGCTCCAGAGCGACCCACCCCAGCACACCCGGCTGCGCGAGCTGGTCGCCGGCAAGTTCACAGCCGGCCGGATCCGGGCGCTGCGCCCCCGCGTTCAGGAGATCGCCGACAACCTGCTCGACGCCCTGCCCGACGCGGGTTCCGTCGACCTCGTCGCCTCCTACGCCCTGCCGCTGCCGATGACCGTCATCTGCGAACTGCTCGGCGTACCGGCGGCGGACCGCGCCGACTTCCACGCCTGGTCCACCGAACTGGTCGCGCCCAGCTCCCCACAGGCCGCCGGCGCGGCGGCCGGCGCCATGACCGGCCACCTCACGGCCCTCATCGAGGAACGCCGGACCAGCCCGCGCCAGGACCTGCTCAGCGCGCTCGTCACCCCGACCGCCGACGGGCTCTCCGCCGAGGAACTGCTCGGAATGGCCTTCCTCCTCCTCGTCGCGGGGCACGAGACCACCGTGAACCTCATCTCGGGGACGGTCCTCTCCCTGCTCGCCCACCCCGAGCAGCTCGCCGCCCTGCGCGCCGATCCCGGCCTCGTCGACAGCGCGATCGAGGAGACCCTCCGGCACGACGGCCCGGTGGAGTCCGCGGCCTTCCGCTACGCCACCGAACCGGTACGGATCGGCGACACCACCATCCCGGCAGGCGACAGCGTCCTCGTCTCCCTGGCCGCGGCCTCACGCGACCCGCGCCACTTCCCCGACCCGGACAGGTTCGACATCCACCGCAAGCCCGCCGGCCACCTCGCGTTCGGCCACGGCATCCACCACTGCCTCGGCGCCCCCCTCGCCCGGGTCGAAGCCGCCATCGCCCTGCACACCCTGATCGAACGTCGCCCGCACCTCGCCCTCGACGCCGACCCGGCAGGCCTCGTCCGGCGGCCGAGCGCCATGCTGAGGGGACTGACGAGCCTGCCGGTGCGCTTCCACGACGCGAGCGACGCCGCAGGCTGACGTGCTCCCGTGGGCGCGCCGGTCGCGGTGCCGCCGGGCCTGAGTCCGACGGGCAGCGCGCCGACGCCCTCCGGATGGCTGACTGTGCGTGCCGACGGTGTTACTCTCCAACCAAGAGAGAGCTGACTCTCACTTGTCGGCCGGATCGCCACGTCGCTCGTCCTGGCCCGGACCTGCAGGGGAGAGCGGTTCCGCTCAGCGTTCGCTGCTCTTGTGGCCCTTCGGCCGGTGAGGAGAGACCATGACCGCCCCCGCACCGCAGTTACCCTTCGAGCGCCCCAACGCCCTGGACCTGGCGCCGCTGTTCGCGCGCCTGCGCGAGGAAGGCCCGATCACGCGGGTGACGACACCCGCCGGCGACCCGGCCTGGCTGGTGACCCGCTACGAGGAAGCCCGGGAGATCCTGAGCGACACCCGGTTCTCCCGGCTGCGCCCCGACGTCGAGGGCGCCCCGAGGATCTCCGCCTCGGCGCTGCACACCCGCCCCGCCCCCACGCCCGAGGAGGAGGACCGCGAGCACACGCGGATGCGCCGGATGCTGGCGCCCGCGTTCAGCGCGCCGCGGATGCGCCGGATGGGCGAGAGGATCGCGGAACTCGCCGCATCCTGCCTGGACACGATGGAGAAGGAGCGTTCCCGGGATCCGCAACGCCCCGTCAACCTGCACGACCACCTGTCGTTCCCGCTGCCGGTCATGGTGATCTGCGAGCTGCTGGGCGTGCCGGTGGAGGACCGGGGCCTGCTGCGCGGCTGGTCGGAGCGGATCGCCGCGCTGTACGGCGGCGCCGACGGGGCCGCCGCCATGGCCGAGTTCGAGGCGTACGTGGCCGCGATCGCCGAGGAGAAGCGCCGGCACCCGGGGCAGGACGTGATCAGCGACATCCTGGCCGTGCAGGCGCAGGACCCCTCGTTCACCGAGGAGGAGATGACCCGCCTGGCGGTGGGGCTGCTGTTCGCGGGCCACGAGACCACGTCGACCCGGATCGACCTGGGGGTCCTGTTCCTGCTCAGCGACACCGGCCGCCGCGACCGCTTCGCCGCCGACCCCGACGGGTCGGCCCGCGCCACGGTGGAGGAGGTCCTGCGGATGGCCGCGCCCGGCGCCCTGGGCCTGACCCGCTACGCCCGCGAGGACGTCACCGTCGGCGGGGCGGCGATCGCGCGGGGCGAGGCGGTGCTGGTGTCGATCAACGCCGCGAACCGGGACGGGCGGGCGTTCGAGGAGCCGGACGCCTTCGACCCGTCGCGTTCCCCCAACGCGCACCTCGCCTTCGGGTACGGCGGCCACTACTGCATCGGCAACGCGCTGGCCCGTACCGAGATGCAGATCGCGCTGACCGGGCTGTTCCGGCGCTTCCCCGGCCTGCGGCTCGCGGTGGACGCGCGCAGCCTGCGCGACCACTCCGAACGGCTGGCGGGCGGCATCGGCGAGGTGCCGGTCCTGTGGTGAACGGGGATCAGCCGCGAGAGCGGCCGGCCGCGCGGGTGACGGCGGACGCCTCGCGGTGCGTGTCGTCGGGGCAGTGTGCGGTGACCGCGCCGTCGGTGTTCGACCAGGACGAGGCCGGGCAGGTCGTCGTACTGGCCGCCGAGCCCGTCGGGCCAGCGGCGGAACAGGCCCGCGAGGCGGCCGCCAGGTGCCCGGTCACGGCGCTCCGGTGGCATCCGGCGGGCTGACCGGCGGCGGTGCCGGCCGCCCGGCGGGGCGGCCGGCACCTGCCTCGGCGTCAGGGCGTGCGGGGGCGCAGCGCGGGGGCGGGGCAGGGCAGCGGACGGGCCCCGGCGGGGGAGAGGCCGTCGAGGACCAGGGCCAGGTACCGGCGCCAGCCGTCCTCGCCCGGGTCGATCGTCCACAGCACCGAGACCAGCATGACGACGATGCGGTGCAGGTCGTCGGGCACGAGGTCGGCGCGGATCGCGCCCGCGCCCTGACCGCGCGCCAGCAGGTCGTCGAGGGCGGCGAAGAACTCCTCGCCGGTCGCCGGGGTCAGGACGCCGGCGGCCCGGGCGGCGGTCAGGACGTTGAAGTCGCCGGCCACCGATTCCAGGGCCGCCGCCAGCACCCGGGCCAGCCCGGCGGCGGGGTCGGGGTCGTGGGCGGCGGCCTGGATGACGGGCCGGACGTTCTCGCCGAAGCGCTGGTCCAGCACGGCCCGTAGGAGCGCGGCCTTGTCGGGGAAGCGTCGGAAGAGCGTGGCGGCCCCGACACCGGCCCGGCGCGCCACCTCGTCGAGGTGGGCTTCGGGGCCCTGTTCGGTGAAGACCTCCCGGGCAGCCCGGATGATCTTCTCAGCGTTGCGGGCGGCGTCGGCGCGCAGCAGCCGGGGAGCGTCGGGGACCATCCCCGCACCCTATCCAAGGGCCGCCGGTCGGCTCCCGTCGAGCCGCCGGGCAGCTCAGCCGTCGAGCCGTCGAGCCGCCGGGCAGTTCAGCCGTCGAGCCGTCGAGCCGTCGAGCTGCCGAGCCGCCGGGCGAACCGGCCCCGCGGCCACGTCCGACCACGGAAGCGGAAATCCATTGGGAGACACCAGCCCCGACCAGCCACACTGACCGCATGCCGCACGAAGCCGATCAGTTCCTCGCCGACCTCGACCCGCTCTCCCACGCGGAGCGCCAAGAGCTCGTCGCCCGCACGGCCCGGCAGCTCGCCTCCGACGGAGAGCTCCCCGGGCTGCTGTCCGACCTGGAACGCTCCGGCGTGTACGGCCGGCGGCTGGCCGCGCTCGCCGCGTCGGCCGGCCGTGCCACCGGCTACCTCGCCGAGCGGCTGACCGACCCCGACCCGGTGGTCCGCGGGTACGCCCTGCGCGCCGCCCGCACCCACGGCATCCCGGACGAGGCGATCGAGGCGGCCTTCACCGGAGCGTCCTGCGCCCTGCGCCGGCAGCTGGCCCGGGTGGTGCGGCAGGGCCGCCGGCACCGGCTCGCCGAGCGGCTGGTGGGCCGTCTGCGCGCCGAGTGGGGCGACGCCGAGGCCGCCCGGCTGCTCTCCGCCTGCAGCCCCGCGTTCGTCGCCCGGGCGCTGCCCGACCTCGCGCACGCCGCGCCGCTCGCACAGCTGGCCGCACGCTTTCCGGACGAGGTCCTCGACCACCTGGAGCAGGCGCTCGCCGAGCGCCCCGAGACACTGCGGCTCGGTCAGTGGCCCGCGCTCGCCGACGTCCTCGGCACGGCCGCGCGAACCCGCCCCGAACGGGTCCTCGGCCTCCTGGAGCGGTTCGACCCGGACCTCCCGCTGCGCCGCCACCACCTGCCGGCACTGGCCGCCGCGGACGCCGAACGCACCGTCCGCATCCTCGCCGACCCGCGGCGCGGCGCGCTCGGGCCGTACACCGCACCGCCCACGAGCGGCACACTGCGCCGACTGGTGCGCGCCGACCCGCCCTCGCTGCCCGCCCTCGGCCGCCACTGGCTGGCCGCGCCCCGCTGCTTCGTCGCCCTGCTGCGCACCCTTCCGCCGGGCCGGCGCGACGCGTTCCTCGACCTCGTGTACGACGGCGCCCTGCCGCGGGAGGGCGAACTGCCCGCTCTGCTACCGCTGTTCCCGCACGCCCGCCGCCACGCCGAGGCGCGGCGGCAGGCCGCCGCACGCCTCGCCGAGGGCCGCCCCTGGGCCCGGATCGCCCCCGTCCTGGCCTACCTGCCCACCGAGGAGGCCCAGCCGCAGCTGCGGGCGGCTCTGTCCCGCCCGGACGCAGACGACCGCGCCGCCGCCTGGACG
The DNA here is from genome assembly GCF_043201735.1 of Kitasatospora sp. NPDC048286. Taxonomy (NCBI): domain Bacteria; kingdom Bacillati; phylum Actinomycetota; class Actinomycetes; order Kitasatosporales; family Streptomycetaceae; genus Kitasatospora; species Kitasatospora sp. NPDC048286. The sequence continues at coordinate 26,630 of NZ_JBICZE010000025.1, read as the reverse complement.
GGCCTGCTCGCCAACGCGGCCGCCTCCGACGACCGGGCCGCCGTCCAGGACGCGCTCGCACTGCTCCCGCGGCTGCGCAACGAGCAGGACCCGGTGCGCTGCGCGGCGCTGACCGCACTGGTCCAGGTGCCCGCCCGGTTGCTGACCCCGGCGGCGGTGCCCCACCTCGACGCCGCCGTGCAGGACGCGGTCGACGCCCGCGACTGCTCGTACGCCACCCGGGCCGCCCTGCAGCGGCTGGTCGCCGAGGTGCTGCGCGAGCACGCCCTCGCCGACGGGGCCGAACTGGTCGACTGGGCGCTGCGGAGCCTGCGGCGGATCGCCGGGCAGAGCGGCACGGTCGAACTCGGCCCACTGGAGCACCGGCTGCGGCGGGGCCAGGAACACTCCGTGTTCGCGACCCTGCGGCCGTGGCTGGACACCATGGCCGACACCGCGGAGTACTGGCTGCTGTTCACCCTGACCCGCTCGCTCGGCCGCCGCGCCCGGGGCATCCCCGAGCTGCAGGAACTCCTCCTGCACGCCCTCCAGTTCGGGTCGGACGCCGCGTTCACGAAGGCCGCCGGCCTGTGGCTGGACGACCCGCGCACCCGCGGCGCCCGGGTCGCCGAGATCCTCGAACTCGAGCCCTCCGCCGCCGTCCTGTCGCCGGTGTGCGAGGTGCTGGTCGAACAGCGCACCGACCTCCTCGACCCGCTCCTCGCCCCCGAACCGCCGTACGGGAGGTTCCTGAAGCACCCGCAGCGGGCGGTCCTGCCCCCCACCTGGTCGGCGAGCCGCTGGACCCCGCGCCAGTGGCGGGCCACCGCCCGGCTCGCCGCCGCGGCGGCCGGCGACCCGACCCTGCCGCTGCACGCACGGGCCGCGGCCGTCCGCGCCGCCGCCGCGATACCCGAGTACGGCGAGGCGGTCGTCCGCGCCCAGCTGGACTCCGCCGAGGTGGTGCTCGCCGAGGCGGCGCTCGCCGCACTGGTCTGGACGGACCGGCCCGCCGACGCGCTGCGCGACCTGCTCGCCCACGCGGGCGGCGACCGCGCCCGGGTCGCGGTGTACGCGGCCACCCGGGCCGCCCGGTTCGCCCCGCCGCACGAGCTCGCCGAGCAACTCGGCGCCCTGCTGTCCGGAACCCACGGCAGCAAGGTGACCAGCCGCAAGGAGGCGGTGCGGCTGGCCGCCGAGCACCTGCCGCCGCGGACCGCCGCAGACCTGCTGGTGGCCGCCTGCCGCGTCGAGGGCCAGCACCACGACGTACGCGCCGCGGCGGTCGCCTTCGCGGCCGGCCTGCTGGACGCCGAACCGGTCTGGGACCTGCTCGCCGAAGCCGCCGAACAGGCCCCGCCGCCCGTGCGCCGCGCCGTCCTGCGGGCCGACCCGGCGCACCTGCCCGAGGCCCACCGCGCCCGCTACGCCCGCCTGGTGGCCTCCGTCGCCGCCGCGGCCGACCCGGAGGTCGCGGCACCGGCCCTCGCCGCGCTGCCGCGGTGGGCCGTCTGGGCCCCGGAGACCGCCGACGTGGCCCGACGGGCCGTCACCGACCCGGCGAACCGCGGCGGCTGGCAGCAGGCCGCGGGCGCCGTCCGCGCGCTCGCCGCCTCCGGCCTGCCGCACCCGCTCGGCGGCGCCGCCCCCGGCAGCCTGCTGCACCGCACCCTCACCGAACTCGCCGCCGCCACACGGACGGACGACCTCCACGCCGCCGACGACCGGGACCTCCCGGCCCGCCGGAGGCTCAGCCACCTCGCCGACCTCCCCTCCGACGACCACTACCGGCCACTGCTCGCCGGCACCGCCGACCTGCTCGCGGCCGAACCCGACCTGGCCGGCGTCCGAGCGGCCGCGCTGCGCCGCCTGGTGGACCCGGCGGCCGGCCCCCAGGCACTGGCAGACGCGCTCGGCGCCCTCGCCGACGCCCACCGGGGCCGCCCGGCGGCCGCCGCGCTCACCGCGCTCACGCTGCTGCGGGAACACGCCTCCGGCCCGCTGCCGCCGCCCGGGACACTCGACGCGCTGGCGCACACCGCCCGCCGCGACGACACCGACCCGGCCGCCGGACTGTTCGCAACGGCGCTGACCGAGGCGTTCGGGGACCGCCTCGGCTGGCCCCGGGAATGGCGGGCCCTGCTGCGCGAACTGCGCGGCCACCCCTCGGCGGACGTCCGCGAGCGCGCCCTCGCGGCCGTCATCCACCGGGAGTGACCGCCGGCCGGCCCGCCCGACGTACGGCCACCACCTGCGACGGGGCTCCTCCCGCGTGACGTACTCCCGGCCCCGGCGGCTCGACCGCCGGGGCCGGGCGACCACCACGGCCCGGTTCCCCGAAGGTGACCACCGGGCCCGGAGGAAAATACACGGACTCCATGGCGGCCACTGCGACACAATCCCAGGATGATCGGCAACCGGATCACCCATCGCACCGCGGACGGCGTCCGCATACCCGGGACCTGGCGGCACGCCTTCATCCGCAACGGCGGCCACTACTTCCTCACCGACCTCTTCATCTACGCCGACGGGATCGTCGACTGCTGGGAACTGGTCACCGTCGAGGAGTTCGAGGAGAAGCTGCGCACCGGCTGGGTGGCGACCACCTTCCCGGAGGGCGGGGAGGCGTCCGCGCACGACCTGGCGCACTGGAAGTTCAGCGAGCCGGAGAGCTGGCTCACACCTGACCTGCTGGTCGCCGAAGTCCGCGACACCATCGACCAGTTGAACGGCCGGCCCGACTCGACCGGCCGTTGCCTGGCCGCCGTCGACGTGTTCCTCGCCGACCGGACCGAGGAGAACCGGGCCGTGGCCCGGGCCGCCTTCCTGGCCGTCCCGGAGTCGCAGCGCCGCTACGCGCTGGGCGACATGGACAGCAAGGACCGGCCGCTGCGGATCCTGGTGGCCGGGCCCGGAGCCCGGACCTACCTGCCGTTCGACGGAACGGTCACGCAGAAGGACTACGACAGCGCCCTCGCGTACTTCGAGGAGCGGGCCCGCTGGAGGGCCGAGCGGTCCGAGCGCGTCCCCGCGGACGGACCGGTGGCGTCGCACGCCCCGGCGGTCCAGCTCTACCACTCGTACCCGAACAAGCCGGTGGACGATCCCGGCAAGCTCGGCCTGCGCAACGACTACCCCGCCCCGATCACGGTGGGAGAGGTCAGCTACCCCTCCGTCGCCCACGCCTACTGGGCCCTGTCGGTCGTCGAACCCGAGGTCCGTAGCGCGATCGCGACGGCCGAAACCGCCACTGCGGCGCGCAAGCTCGCGGCCGAGGCGCCCCGCCGCGAGGGCTGGGAGCAGGCCCGGACCGCCGTCATGACGCGGCTGCTGCGGGCCAAGTACGACCAGCACCCCGAGCTGGCCGAGATCCTGTTGGCGACGGACGACGCCACGGTGATCTACGACGACATGCAGTCGGCCTTCTGGGGCGACAACGCCGGCCAAGGGCGCAACTGGGCGGGCCGTCTCCTCGAACTCGTCCGTTCCGAGCTGCACGCGCGGAGGGCCGGGATCCCGGGGCTGTGACGGGACCGGGCGAGGAGGCTGTCCTCCGTCGACCGTCAGGCCGCCCCTCCCCGACGTGTCTCAGCCCGCGCCGGCCGCCCCGGCGTCCGGCGCGGACAGCACATCGAGTTCGTGGCCGATCGCCTTGCGCAAGGCGTCATGCTCCGGTCCGAGCGCGCTCGCGGGATCGTGCCAGTTCTCCGCGGGATACCGCCACACCGGGTGGCCGACGAGATCCGGGCTCTCCCACTCGAACCGGGGCCAGACATGTGCGTGGAGGAAGTCGTCGGTGTTTCCGAGGATCTCCAGGTTCACGCGCCGGAACTCCGGGTCCAGACGCCGGCAGGCCCGCTCCACGGCCTCACCCAGCCGGTCCATGTCCGCCAGGAAGGCCATCCGCTTGCCCCGGGGAAGATCGGACAGGCGCCGCACATTGGGCTCGTCCACCAGGAGAACCGAGTACCCGGGCAGGAACTGCACGTCACCGATCACCGCGAAGCCGGCGTCGAGCCGCCGGAGCACAGTGGGGTTCACGCCTCCCAGGGCACTGCCGATCCTGTCGTCCCGCCAATCGCCGCCCATGACAGCGCACCCTACACACGCGCGCCGTCGGTCGCTCCCGATGCCCGGCGACTCCGAACGGGTCCCCCTCGCCGCTCGTACGAGTGACGACTCGTGGCGTGGAAGCGAGCTGAGGCCGTCCTGACGCGCCAGTACGCAAGGGTTCGGCCACGACTTTTTTCTCGCGGACGCGGAGGCGATCGTGACTGCCGGACGGAATGTTGGTGTGGGGCGGCTGGTTCGGGTGGCCGCGCCGGTTGTGCTGCTGGCGCTGGCAACGGGGTGTGGCGGTGGCTCGTCCTCCGGCACGACGCCCGCGTCGACAGGGTCGACCGCGGAGACGCCCGCGCCGACAGCGTCGTCCGGCTCGAATCCGAGTCCGAACGCGATCGCCACGCTCTTTCCCGGCAGCAAGGCCGCCCCGGCGGTGACCAAGGCGCAACTCCCGGCCACGCAGCTCGGCGGGCAGACCACCGAACCCGTGGTGCTCGCCGGACGTCCCAGCACCCCCGAAAGCGGCACCGACGCTGTCGCCGCCTCCGCAGCCGGCACGACGATCGGGGCCGTGCATCTGTCGGCAGGAAGCTTCTCGGTGGTCGACAACCCGTGTACCGGAAGGACTCTTCACTCCGGGGACACCTGCACTCTGACGGTCGCGTTCCTTCCGGCGACCGTCGGCACGCAGAGCGCCGAACTCACCGTCTACACCTCGGTGACCGACGCGGTCTACCGCGTCGAGCTGGTCGGTGAGGGGCTGGAGCCGGGCGCACCTTCACCGTCACCTTCACTGTCACCTTCGGGGAACTCGCCCACGCCCGAGACCACATCCTCGGCCGCGTCGCCCTCGGCCGCGTCGCCCCCGGTTACGTCGCCCCGGGCCACGTCGCCCTCGGCCGGAGCAACGGGGAGCTGAGGCGTCAGCCGAGCGTCTCGATGCGGATGTCGTCGTCGTCCCGCAGGATCACGGTCACGTCCTCGGGCTGGCGGCGGTCGTACGAGACGAGGTAGTAGCGGGCGCTGGACTTGGCGAGCAGCATGAACCCCCGGTACTGGTAGCGGTACGGCCCGCCCGAATCGCCGAGGTCCCTGAAGTCGATGCCGCTGGCATCGTGGGTGATGAGGGAACGGGAGTAGATCAGGACGCTGACCCGTCCCGCGAATCCGGCTTCCGAGTCGCGAATGGCCTGGCCGTCCCCGGCTTCGTCCGCGTAGTGCGCCAGGGAGAAGAACAGGCTCATCGTCAGCAGCCCGATGAGCACCGCGCCGGCGAGCAGCGGGATCCGCCCGCCGGCCAGCGGATTGCCCCGCTCCCGGAGGCCGGCCCGGTAGAGGCGCAGTGAGAACAGCGCCAGCGCGGCGCCGAGCGCCACCACCAGCGGAGGAATGACCGTGCGCGGCCAGCCGGCCTTCAGAAGTGACAGGACGCTGTCGAGCCACCAGGGTGGCTGGGTGAAGACGAGGAATCCCGTGAGGAGCAGCAGGCCGCCGGCGAGTCCGAACGCGACAGCGGCTCGTTGCCGCAGCGGCTTTTCCCGCGGACGCGCCAGCCAGTGTTCGACCAGGGCGAAGAACGCCAGGACGAGGAGCGCGCACCACAGCAGCGCCCAGAGCGGGAGGAACAGGGCGGTGGGGCTGACGGTCAGGTAGCTCTCACGCGACAGCTCCAGGTCGCTCGTCGGGACGCCGAGGTGGCCGTAGTACGACGTCGTGTAGGTCCTGCCGATGTAGTACAGCAGGCCCACGACGACCGATCCCGGGGCCACGACGTAGGCGGCCTTCTCCAGGAACGCCCTGCTCCGGTCGTCCGGCGGCTTGGCCGCGGGTTCGGGGGCGGCCGCGGTGTCGTCGGTACCGCGGGCGGCCCCGGCGCGCGCCGCCGGCCGGCGGACACGGCGAGCCGCGCCCCTGGCACGAGAGGGACGCTCGGTCACCGGTCATCCAGTTTCATGCCCCCACAACGAGACACCTCATGCTTCGGTCACGGACGGCCCGACGCCGGTGCGGGCGTCACGCGCGGGCCGACCCGGAGCGGGGACGCGGGGGCCGGCTCCTGTCCCGGCCGCTTCCGCCGCTTCCGCTTCGGCGATGCGGCCGCGCAGCATCGCGTCCATGACGGCCGTGTACCGCTGCGTGCGGGGGCCGCCGAGGAGGAAGGGGTTCGCGGCGCCGGGCGGTTGGTGCCGCAGGTGTTCGACTCGTTCGAGGTCGTGGTCGTTCGGGTGGTTGGCGAGCTCGACCTCCACGTTCGTGCGGCGCATGACGGCCCGGAAGGAGTGGACGGAGGCGAGGTAGGTGCGCAGTTCCGGCACCGTGGAGGGCGGGTTGAGGCCGCCCCACAGCATCGCGCTGTGGTGCCGGCGTCCCGCCCGGACCGGGATGACCGGGGAGACGGTGCCGGGGGTGTGGCCCGGGGTGTGGTGCAGCTCGATCGTCGTACCGCCGAGGGTGAGCTGGGCGCCGTCCGTGATGTCGAGGTCGCGGACGGGGGCGTCGCAGGGGCGGGTGCGGGTGAGCAGGTCCCAGTCGGCCGGGGACATGTGCACGCGGGCGCCGTAGCGGTCGGCGAGGGCCTGTGCGCCACCGAAGTGGTCCGCGTGGCCGTGGGTCACGACGACGTGCCGGATCGCCGCCGGGTCGGCGCCGACCGCCCGCAGCCCGGGGATGATCACGTCCTCGGTGTCGGAGGGTGAGGTGAGTGCGTCGATCAGCACGATGCCGTCGTCCGTCAGCACCGCCGTCGCCGAGACCCGGCCCGCGCTCAGTAGCACGAGGTTGTCGAACAGCTTGACGGGCTCGGGCACGGGCAGCGGCAGCGGGGGAGTACCGGAGCCGGGTGCCAGCGCTGTCACCAGGGCCCGCAGCACGGGGTCGTCGGCGGCGAGGCGGCGGGCGCGGTCGTAGTGCGCGCGGGCGGCGGGCGGTGCTTTCGGTGGAGCGGGCGTGGGTGTCTTCGGGGGAGCGGGCGTGGCGGCCGAGGCCGGGCCCGGCGGGGCGGCCGGCGGGGCTTCGTCGGTGAGACCGAGGACGGCGAGCTGGGCGAGGCGGCGCCGGGTGAAGTCGGCTTCCGTGGCGGCCCGGCGGGTGGGGCGGATCATCGCGGTCGGGGCTCCTGGTCGGTCGGGGAGGGTCAGCCGAGGGCGCTGACCACGGTCTTCGTCGCCTGGGCGATCAGGGCGTCGTCGGAGGTGGCGCCCGCCTTGCCGCGGTCGGACAGGACGACGATCACGATCGGGCTGCGCCCGCCCGACGGCCACGCCACGGCGACGTCGTTGCGGGTGCCGTAGCCCGCGTTGCCGGTCTTGTCGCCGATCCTCCAGTCGGTGGGCACCCCCGCGCGGACGTACGGGCCGCCGGTCGTGTTGCCGACCAGCCAGTCCGTCAGCAGCCCGCGCCGGTCCTCCGGGAGGGCGTCGCCGAGCACGTAGCGGCGCAGGTCGGCGGCGAGGACGCGCGGCGTGCTGGTGTCGCGGGTGTCGCCCGGGGTCGCCTCGTTGAGGGTGGGTTCGGTGCGGTCGACGTTGGTGGTCGAGTCGCCCAGGTCGCGCAGGGACCGCTGGACGGCGGCCGGGCCGCCGAGCTCGGCGATGACGAGGTTGGCCGCGGTGTTGTCGCTGTACTGGATGGAGGCGGCGGCCAGGTCGCGCAGCTTCATGCCGGTCGCCACGTGCTGCGAGGTGACCGGTGCCCACGCCAGCACGTCCTCCTGGCGGTAGGGGACGACCTTGTCCAGGTCCGCGTCGGATGCCTTCCGCAGCAGGGCCCCGGCAGCGAGCGACTTGATCGTGGACGCGAACGCGAACCGCTCGTCGGCCCGGTGGATGACCTCCCGGCCGCTGCCGGTGTCCACCGCGAACACGCCGAGCCGGGCGCCGAACTGCTGCTCCAGTGCCGCGAAGGAGGCGTCCGCCGAGCCGGTCGCGGGCGCGCTCGCGGCCGACGCGCCCGGGGCCGCTGCGCCTGGGGCCGCCGCGCTCGCCACCGTCGCGCCGGGGGCCGACGCCGTCGAGGCGCTGCCCGCCCGCCCGCACCCGCCGACCAGCGCGGCCACGAGCAGGGCCACCGCGGGCAGCGCGGTGCGGGGGCGGTGGAGGGCGTGCGTCATCGGTGGTCTCCCAGCTGGTTCGTGCGGTCTCGGTCGCGGTCAGGGTTGCGGTCGCGCCGTCGCGCTCAGCTAAACAGGCCGCCGACCTCCCAGTCCAAGACCGCAATCGTGAAGCGGACGATAAGAAAACACCTATGATTACTGGCCATGGACCTGCTGGGGCACCTCCGCCACTTCCGCGCCGTCGCCGAGGAACGGCACTTCGGCCGCGCCGCCGAGCGCCTGCGGATCGCCCAGCCCTCGCTCTCCCAGCGGATCCAGCGCCTCGAACGCGAACTCGGTGTGACCCTGTTCGACCGCGGCCCGCGCGGCGTCGACCTCACCCCGGCGGGCCGGTTGCTGCTCGCCGAGGCCGAGGAGACGCTGGACAGCGCCGCCCGCCTCCTCGCCACCGCCGCCGACCTGCGCAGCGGACGGGCCGGCACCCTGCGTGCGGCCGTCCCGCCCGAACTCGGGCCGGCCGCCCTGGCCGCGCTGCTCACCGGCTTCGAGACCGCCTCCCCGGGCACCCGGCTCGAACTGCGGGAACTGCCGGTCGCGACCGTGGTGCGCGAACTCGCCCAGCACACCGTCGACGTCGCCGTCGTCCGTCACCCCTGCCCGGCCGACGGACTGGCCTTCGGGCCCGTCCTGCACCAACCGCTCGGTGTCCTGCTCGCCGCCCGCGGTCCGTACGCCGACCGCCCGGAGCTCGCGGTGGCCGAACTGACCGGCCTGCGGCTGGTCCTCTTCCCACGCGCCGCGGCCCCGGCCCTGTACGACGAGGTCCTCACCACGCTGACCAGGCACGGCTGCACCCCCGAGGCCGTCGTCGATCCGCCGGGACCGGACGTCGCGGGCGCGCTCGTGCTGACCGGCAGCGCCATCGCCCTGGTGCCGCGCACCACACCACCACCGGGTACGGTCTGGCGTCCGCTCACCGGCACCCCGCTGGCCTGGCGGACCTCCACGGCCTGGCCGGCCGGGCGGGGCGGGCCCGCCGTCCGGCTGTTCGCCCAGGCCGCCCACGAGGCGCTGACCGGACCCGGCGGCCTGCTGCCCCAGCCGCCCAACCGCCCGCTCTACCCCCGGCCCGCAATGGAGTTCCCGCTGTGACCAGCGACCGCACCGCAGCCGACCGTACGGCGGCTGACCGGACCCGAGCCGACCGGACCCCGCACAGCCGGGCCGCGCGCACCCGCATCGCCGCGGCCTTCGCCGACGCGGGCGTCACCGGCTGGCTGCACGCGCGCGACCTCGACACCGGCGCCGAGATCGCCCTCGGCGCGGACACCGCCGTCAGCACCGCCAGCGTCCACAAGGTCTGCCTGCTCGTGACGCTGTACCGCGAGGCCGCCGCCGGACGGATCGACCTGACCCGGCAGGTCGACGTGCCCGCAGCCGGCCGCACCCCCGGGAGGACCGGCCTCGGCGCCATGCTCGACCCGGCCCGCCTCTCCCTGCGCGACCTCGCCTACCTCACCGCGGCCGTCAGCGACAACACCGCCGCCGACACCCTGTGGGACGAGATCGGCCTCGACACCGTCAACCGCACCATGGCCGACCTCGGCCTGAGCCGCACCGTCGCCGTCCACAAGCTCCGCGACCTCATCGCCGCCCTCGCCGAGGACACCGGTCCGGACTCCCCGGTCGACCCCGCGGTCGTCGCCCGCCTCAGGGTCCTCGACCCCGCCTTCACCAACCACAGCACCCCCCGCGACATGACCACCCTGCTCGCCGCCCTCTGGCACGGCGACGCCTGCCCCGGCGACCACGGCGCCGCCCTGCGACGCCTCCTCGGCCTCCAGGTCTGGCCGCACCGCCTGGCCTCCGGCTTCCCCTACGACGACGTCCGCGTCCACGGCAAGACCGGCACCCTCCCCACGCTGCGCCACGAGGTCGGTGTCGTCGAGTACCCCGACGGCGGCCGCTACGCGCTCGCCGTCTTCACCCGCGCCGCCTCCACCGCCATCACGCTGCCCGCCGCCGACGCCGCCATCGGAACCACCGCCCGCCTCGCCGTCGATGCCCTCCGGGCACGGGCGGCAACCGGGGCGGCGGGCTGACCGCGGCGGTGGTGCCGGGCACGGGCGGCTGCCGATGATCCGCGGCCCGCCGAAACGCCCGTGCCCGGCGCTGGAAGGCACCAGGACCGGCCACGCCACGCCGTGGCCTTGGCCGCCGAGTCCTCGAAGCCCGCCGCGGCACGCTTCGACGGTGCCAACCGGGTCGCGGGCTCCGACGAGGATGCGTGATCCTGATCCCGCTGCTCCGGTCCACCGCAGGACCCGGCGGGCCGGGCCGGCCTTCGGACGAGGAGTCGAGATGGACACAGAGCGGGCCGCAGCGAGGCACTGCCTGGTGACCGGTGCGAGCGGCTACATCGGCGGCCGCCTGGTGCCCGAGCTGCTCGCCCGGGGACACCGCGTCCGCTGCCTGGTGCGCAACCCCGCCCGGCTGCGGGACCAGCCGTGGCGGGCGGACGTCGACATCGCCCCCGGCGACGTGAGCCGGCCCGAGACCCTCGCAGCGGCTTTCGACGGCGTCGACGTGGCCTACTACCTGGTGCACTCCCTCGGCACCGGACCGGCCTTCGAAGCCACCGACCGGGCGGCGGCCCGTGCGTTCGGAGCCGCCGCCGCGGCCGCGGGCGTCACCCGGATCGTCTACCTGGGCGGTCTCGTCCCCGCCGGGGTGCCCGAAGCGGACCTCTCGCCCCATCTGCGGTCCCGCGCCGAGGTCGGTCGGATCCTGCGCGGCAGCGGTGTGTCCACGGCCGAACTGCGTGCGGCCGTGATCATCGGCTCCGGCAGCGCCTCGTTCGAGATGCTCCGCCACCTCACCGAACGCCTGCCCGCGATGGTCACGCCGCGGTGGGTCTCCACCCGGATCCAGCCGATCGCCGTCCGGGACGTCCTGCGTTACCTGGCCGGCGCCGCCGGTCTGCCACCCGGAGTGAACCGCACCTTCGACATCGGCGGCCCCGACGTCCTGACGTACGCGCAGATGATGCACCGCTACGCTCGGATCGCCGGACTGCGACGGCGGCTCATCGTCCCCGTGCCGGTCCTCACCCCCCGCCTCTCCAGCCACTGGGTCGGCCTCGTGACCCCGGTGCCGAACTCCATCGCCCGTCCGCTCGTCGAGTCCCTGCGCCACGAGGTCGTCTGCGGCGAACACGACATCGCCCGGTGGGTGCCCGACCCGCCGGAGGGCCTGACCGGTTTCGACCAGGCCGTGGCCCTCGCCCTGCGCCGGATCAAGGACGCCGACGTCGTCACCCGCTGGTCCTCGGCCTCCCTGCCCGGCGCCCCCAGCGACCCGCTGCCCACCGACCCCGACTGGGCCGGCGGCAGCCTCTACCAGGACCTCCGGGAACGCACCGTGACCGCGTCACCCGCGGCCGTCTGGCGGGTGATCGAAGGCATCGGCGGCGACAACGGGTGGTACTCCTTTCCGCTCGCCTGGGCCCTGCGCGGCTGGCTCGACCGGCTGGCCGGCGGCGTCGGCCTGCGCCGGGGCCGGCGCGACCCCGCCCGGCTGCGGGTCGGCGACTCCCTCGACTTCTGGCGGGTCGAGGAGATCCAGCCGGGCCGGCTGCTCCGGCTGCGCGCCGAGATGCGGCTGCCCGGCCTGGCCTGGCTCGAACTGTCCGTCACACCGGACGGTGAGCACCGCACGCGCTATCGCCAGCGGGCGCTCTTCCACCCACACGGCCTGGCCGGCCACGCCTACTGGTGGTCGGTCGCGCCGTTCCACACGGTGGTGTTCGGAGGAATGGCCCGCAACATCACCGAACGCGCCCGCCAGGAGCCGTGACACCGCCAGGAGCGGTGACACCGCCAGGCCACCCGGCCACGCCGGATCCGCCGTCGAGGCCGACCACCACCGCACTATCCCGCGCCGCGCGGCGGTAGTCGCCGGGTGATCCGGTCGAACAGGTCCGTCAGCGGCTCGCTGACGTCCCGACCGAACTCGGACAGCCCGTAGGTGACCTGGGGCGGCGTCGTCGGCTCCACCTTCCGCCAGACCAGGCCGTCCTGGACCAGCGCGCGCAGGGTCTGGGCGAGCATCTTCTCGCTGATGCCCCGGATGCTGTCGCGCAGCTCGTAGAACCGAAGGTCGTTGCTCCGCAAGGAGATCAGCACCCAGATGCCCCACCTGCTGGTGACGTGGTCGACCACGTCGCGCGCGGGGCAGGCGGTGTGAAACACCTCATACCGGCTACTCGCCTCGGCCTGCGCGGGCTGCGCACCTTCCGTCATGTCCGGAGCTTACCTCCGGGTATGTCCTTACGAAACGCAAGCCCGGCTCCTAGTGTCAACGACCGCAGCGCACAACCGACTTGGAGCTGAACATGATCGTGGTGACCGGGGCTACCGGGAACGTGGGCCGACCTCTGACGCAGGCCCTGGCCGAGGCGGGCCGGCAGGTGACGGCGGTGTCGCGGCACGCTGCGGCGATGCCGGACGGAGTCCGGCACGTGGCCGCCGACCTGGCCGAACCGACAAGCCTCACACCCGCGTTGGACGGGGCGGAGGCCTTGTTCCTCCTGCTGTCCGGCGATCTGCACGCCCTCGGAGCCAGGCCCGCCGACCTCATCGACCTGGCCGCGGCCAGTGGGGTCCGCCGGGTCGTCCTGCTGTCCTCGCAGGGCGTGGCGACCCGGCCGCTCGGCCGGTCGCGGGTCGCGATGCGCGCGGTCGAGGACGCGTTGCGGGGGTCAGGCCTGGACTGGACCGTCCTGCGACCGGGCGGCTTCGCCTCCAACGCCCTGGCCTGGGCGGAGTCCGTCCGCACGCGAGGGACGGTCGCCGCGCCCTTCGGCGACGTGGGGGTGCCGGTCATCGACCCGGTGGACATCGGCGAGGTCGCGGCGGCCTGCCTGCTGGACGACCGGCACAGCGGCGGGGTGTACGAGTTGACCGGGCCGGAGGTGATCACGCCGCGTCAGCAGGCGGAGGCGATCGCCGCCGCGCTCGGTTCGCCCGTACGGTTCCACGAGCTCACCCGCGGCGAGGCCAAGGCCGAGATGACCCGATTCGTACCGGTGGAACTCGCCGACGACACCCTGGACATCATCTCCGCCCCGAACCCGGCCGAACTGCGGATCAGCCCGGACGCGGAACGGGTCCTCGGCCGCGCCCCCCGCCCCTTCGACGACTGGGTCACCCGCAACATCGCCGCCTTCCGCTGAGGCACGACTCGACTGAGGCACCCCGGGAGCCCGACTGTCCGGTGTCGGACGGAAGCCACACGCGGGGGACGGCCCGTCAGAGCCGTAAACGCGGAGATGCCGGCGGTCAGGCGTTCCTTGCCGAGGCGCTCGTGGAACTCGAAGGCCTCGGCGAGGGCCCAGCGGTCGTCCGGGCGGCTTCCGGACCGAGAGCGGTGCGCCCTTGACCGCGTCGGGCGGGGCGACGCGGTCGCCCCGCCCGACGGGGTGCCGGCGCTCGTGCGTCGGCACCCCCGGGGAACGGACGTCAGCTCCGGCGGCGCTGGGCGAGCCGGACGTCGACCACCCGGCCGGCTATCCGGCGAAGGACGGATCGGTGCCGGTCAGTTCGCGGCTGGCCGCCCACAGCCGGGCGGCGGTGGCGGTGTCCTTGAGGTGGTCCCACAGGGGTTCGGTTCGCGGGGTGCCGCGCAGTCCGAACACGCGGGGGCTCCACATCTGGCCGCCGCGAACGCCCGGGTCGAGCACGGCCCGGACGGCGGGCCACGCGGCGGCGTCCTTGCCCTGCACGACGAGGCCGAGCGGCAGGTGGCGCAGCCGTGCGCCGGTGGTGCGGACGTGGACGCGCGGGCGCGAGGGGGTGAGGGCGTCGAGTGCGCCGCCGGGGTGGACGAGGACGCTCAGCGTGGTGCTGCGGGCGGCGCGCAGGCGGCGGTCGAGTTCGAGGGCGAAGAGCATCTGGGCGAGTTTGGAGCGTGCGTAGGTGCGCTTGGGCCGGTAGTCGCGGGTGCTCTGGAGGTCGTCGAGGTCCAGGTGCTCGGACTTGGCGGCGAAGCTGCCGGTGGTGACGACCCGGCTTCCGGGGGTGGCCGCGAGCAGGGGTGCCAGGTGGTGGGTCAGGGCGAAGTGGCCGAGGTGGTTGGTGGCGAGCATCAGCTCGTGCCCGTCGGCGCTCTCGCGGCGCGGTGGGTGGTCGAGCGCCACGCCGGCGTTGTGGACGACGGCGTCGAGCCGGTCCGGCCCGAGCGCGTCCACGGACGCGCGGAGCGAGGCGAGGTCGGCCAGGTCCAGGGGCAGGTGCCGCACGTCGGCGCCGGGGACGCGCGAGCCGATGGAGGCGATCGCCGCCCGCGCCTTCGCCGGGTCGCGGCTGCCCAGCACGACCGTGGCCCCGGTGGCGGCGAGCTGCTCGGCGACGAAGTACCCGATGCCCGCGTTGCCGCCGGTGACCAGGAAGCGCCGCCCCTCGGCGCGGGGCAGCCGGTGGACGTTCCACGGTGGGGTCTCGGATACGGAGGGCATGGCGGGCTCCCGATGGTTCGGCATCGTTCGGTTCAGCGCGGTTCAGCGCGGTTCAGCGTGGTTCAGCGCGGTGCGGTCGGTGCGGCCGGTGCGGTTCGCGCGGTCCGTACGCTCGCAGGCTCCGCTCACAGGTCACCGGCAGTCGGCTGTTCCCCTGCTGACAGCCGGTCGGTCCGGTACTCGGGTTTCGGCGGCCCGCAGCGCCGATGCCGTCACTCCGGGGCAGCGGAGTGGGGGAGAGGGGGGAACAAGGCCGGGACGAACCCCTGGAACACGATCCGGCAGAATCACAGCCGTGATCGAGAACCGGAACACCGGCACGGCAGCCACCGAGTCCAGGCCCCCACTGACGGCCGGCCTCACTGGCTCCGAACTGCTGCGCTGGTACTGGACACTGGACGAGCTGACGGCTCTCGCCCGATCGATGGGCGTCGCGCGGCACGGCGGCAAGGCAGCGCTCACCGCCCGGCTCGCCGCGGCGCTGGACGGTACGCCGCCACCGGCCGCCCCGGCCCGCCGTTCCCCGGCGACCGCGCAGTTGGCCGCGCCCGTCGACGGCGACACGGTGATCCCGCCGGGCCAGCGGTGCGGCCAGGTCCTCCGGAGGTACTTCGTCGAGACGATCGGCCCCGGCTTCCACTTCGACGCCTTCATGCGCGACTTCATCGCCCGGAGCGCCGGCCGGACCCTGACCGATGCCGTCGCCCACTGGCACGCCACCCGCCCGGAGACGGTCCGGCCCCGCGAGATCGGGGAGCAGTTCGAGTTCAACCGCTTCACCAGCGCCTGGCACCGTGCGAACCCGGCCGGCACCCGAGCCCAGGCCCGCGACGCCTGGTACGCCCACCGCGCCCTCCCCAAGCACCCCGCCGGCGGCTGACACCGGTCGAGCGCCGGCGACTCGAGTTCCGCATCCGCACCGGCGGGGAACGGGCCGGTCGGGTGTGGATCCGACCGCCCGCAGCGCCGCCGCACCGGGATCGCGTCCGTGACCTGGTGAGGAGGGGGCTGCCGCGCACAGGTGGGCGAGCGGCCCTCGATCAAGACGCCGAGGCGCGCCGACGGCGGCCGGAGCGGGGGTGTCAGGAGGCTTCGGCGCCGAGGAGACCGTGATCACGCTCGATCCGGCCGTGCTGGACGTACCGCTTCCCCAGGCCAACGAGCACACGGCGGCCCTCGCACTGGACCAGTGCCGGGAACTGCTGGCCCGGCGGCGGGCCCGGACGGGGCTGGCAGGGCAGGTCCGGGACGTTCTGGTCTCCCGGCTGGTCGACCCGCCCGACGCCGACGAGGTCGCCCGGCTCCTCCACGTCGGCAGCCGTACGCTGCGCCACCGGCTCGCCGCCGAGGGCACCTCCTACCGGGCCCTGCTCGCGGAGGAACTGCTGATCACCGCCGGCATGCCCGTCGAGCAGATCGCGCGCAGGCTCGGCTACGCCGAGGTGTCCAGCTTCTCCCAGGCGTTCCGGCAGTGGAAGGGCGTCGGCCCGCGCGAGTACCGCAAGCGGTACCCCGCGCTGAGTCGGTAGCCCTCGCCGACGTCGGCATCCCGGTACTGGTGCGTCTCCATGTCCCGGGGCGTGCCCGGCTTACGGGCGGACGTTGCCGTCGGCTGCCAGGCCGGACAGCGCGGGAACCCGCGCCACCCTGGTCGCCACGACGACCGCCTCCCTGCTCGCCTGGGGCGCCGTCCACGCAACCGCCCCGGACGCCGACCTCCGGCCCGGTGCGCACGGACCCGTGGCAGCCTTCGGGCTCGAAACGCTCAGGCGCGGCGCCGCAGGGGCCGGCATCCGCGAGGTCGGGGAGGGGCTGGGCGGATAGTCGGAGAGGGAGAGCGGTCCCTCGAACCCGTACCGGCGTGCCCGACGCGACACCGCCCGCTCCTGGTGGGCCCTGCACGCCCACACGGAGCGCGCCGTCCCGCACATCGAACCCGCCCCTGACGGCGACGCGACCGTGATGCGGGACGGCGGTGCGCGCGGGGGCGAGAGGCTGCTCCACGGACAAGTGCCCCGTCACCCGGACGAGTGGTGCGTGGGCATCCTTGCCCAGGATTCGCCTGAGCTGTTGGGAGAGTGGGGGCGTCGGTCGGCGAAGGCCCCTCAAGGCCGGCCGCAGCGCCGGCCGCCGACGAAACGCACTCAGCCGTTCGTTCGTGCGGCGTGCCCATCAGAGCGAGGAGTTGTCCGAGCATGTCCAAAGTCACGACGTCGGGAACCTGGACCGCCATCAACCCGACCCCGTCCAACGTCTCGGGCCTCGACACCGGCCACGTCACCTGGGGCACACCCGTCGAGGGCGGCAAGAGCGGTTACTCGTTCTCCGGCGGCACGGTCGAGATGAAGGCCGACGGTTCGGAGGCGACCCTGGGCACCTTCACCCACCGGAACTTCCCCATCCTGGGCGGCGGCGTCGACCAGTTCGACGTCGATCTCGTGGTGCGCATCCGGTTCGAGGAGGACGACAAGGACCGCGAGTTCAGCTTCAGGTTCCACCACTTCGAGACGCCCAACGACGGCCCCACGCCCGACGACGAGGTCGATCTGCCCACGCGGGTGTCCCCGGAGAGCGTGACCATCGACGGCGAGGAGTACGCCGCCGTGATCACCGGCTTCAAGCGGAGCGGCGAGATCGTCAACAAGTTCTTCAGCCCCGAGAACGGCTCCAACAGCGCCGACATCGTCGCCGTGCTCTCCCGCGTGGGCGTCCCGGAGGTGGTCATCACCGACGTCTGCCAGAAGGGCAAGGTCAAGTACACCCAGGCCGACGAGTACGTCGAGATCGTCAACCAGGGCACGGCGCACGCGGACATCTCCGGCTGGAACCTCCACGCGGACGACCCCGGCCAGAACTTCACCTTCCCGCCCGGCACCACGCTCAGGGCCGGCCAGCGAATCCGGATCTACACCAACGAAGTCCACGCCGAGTGGGGCGGCTACTCCTTCGGCAGCGGACGCGCCATCTGGGCCGACAAGGGGGACACCGCGCACCTCTTCGACGCCGAGGGTGAAGCCGTCTACTACTACAGCTACGGCACCGAGGCGTCCTGAACTGCCGGCCCCGGCCGGGCCGGGGCCGGCCAACGGTGGGGCCCGGACGCCTCGGCCGGCCCGCGCGGGGGAGAGGCGCGATGAGGCACCAGCCGAAGCGCTGGTGCCCGCTTCTCCGCCACCCGAGGTGACGCCACCGCTCTGGCGCCACCTCTGGGCGTCGCGTTCAGATCACGAGGTGGTCCTTGAATTCCCCGTCGGTGCAGAACAGTTGGCGGGTGCGGAGGTCGGCGGCCACCCAGCCGCCGCCCTCCTCGCACTGCTCGACGGTGACGGCGGGCGTGAGGTGCCGGGCCTGTCCGGTAGCGGACGCCGGACCGGTACCCAGGGAGAGGACGGCGGCGGCCAGGACGGTGAAGGCGGCGATGCGCCTGGTATTGGTCATGTCCGGCCAACGAACTTTACCTTGCCCGGTCACCCTCGTTCACCTGTTCACCGGCAGCCACTGCGGGCAGCGCCGCGAAGTACGGGCTGTCCAGGGCCGCTGGGCCGACGGGGCGAATCCGCGCCGGCGGTTGCCGGGAGCGCGGCGGCTGGTCGCATAGCCTTGCGCCCTGCGCCGAGGTGGCGCCGGCCGAGGACGCGGACAGGGGCACAGGGTGAGTTCGTCGGGTGCCGCCGCGTCGACGCGGCGGACGAGGTGTCGGGCATGGCAGCCGGAGGGCGTGTCCGTGGTCGCTCCGGTCACCCGCGCGGGGCTGCGTGAGGCCGAGCCGGATCGCTCCTGGCGCCCGCGCGTCCGCGTCGGGTAGGGCGGGGCGTGGAACCGGAGGCGGGGAGAGGCGGTGGGGCGGCGGCAGTGGCCGGGAAACTGCGGGTGTTCCTGGGCGCGGCGCCGGGGGTGGGGAAGACGTACGCCATGCTCCGGGAAGGGCGCCGGCTGCGCGACGAGGGGCTGGACGTGGTGGTCGGCCTGGTCGAGACGTACGGTCGGCGCGGGACCGAGGAGCAGTTGGGGGACCTGCCGGTGCTGCCCCGCAAGCCGGTCCCGTACCGCGGGGTGGAGCTGACGGAGCTGGATGTGGACGCGCTGTTGGCGCGCCGCCCGGCGCTCGCGCTGGTGGACGAGCTCGCGCACACCGACGCGCCCGGCGGGCGGCACGGGAAGCGCTGGCAGGACGTGCGGGAGCTGCTGGACGCGGGGATCGACGTGGCGACCACGCTCAACATCCAGCACCTGGAGAGTCTCAACGACGTCGTCGAGCAGATCACCGGCGTCGCCCAGCGGGAGACGATCCCGGACGAGGTGGTGCGCGCGGCCGACCGGATCGAGCTGGTCGATCTGAGCCCGCAGGCGCTGCGGGCGCGGATGGCGCACGGGGAGGTCTATCCGCCGGACCGGATCGACGTGGCGTTGGACCACTACTTCCGGGCCGGCAACCTCGGCGCGCTGCGGGAGCTGGCGCTGCTCTGGCTCGCCGACCGGGTGGAGGAGGAGCTGGCCGACTACCGGGCCCGGCACGGCATCCGGGCGCCGTGGGAGACCAAGGAGCGGATCCTTGTCGCCCTGAACGGTGCCGCGCAGGGCGAGCACCTGATCCGTCGGGGAGCCCGTACGGCGACCCGGGTGCACGGGGACCTGCTCGGCGTGCACGTCCGGCTGGACGACGGCACGGCCGAGCACGAGCCGCCGGGGCTGGCGGCGCAGCGGGACCTGCTCCGGGAGCTGCGCGGCGGCTACGTCGAGGTGAGCGGCGGCGACGTGGCCCGGGTGCTGGTGGACTTCGCCCGCTCGGAGAGCGCCACGCAGATCCTGCTGGGGCCGACCAGCCGCAGCAGGTTGCGCGAGCTGCTCTCCGGTTCGGTGATCAACCGGGTGATCCGGCTGGCCGGTCCGATCGACGTGCACGTGCTGCCGCCGCCGGAGCCGGGGCTGCTGACCGTGCCGCCCTCGCCGCGGCGCCGGCGCCCGGCGCTGCTTCCGGTCCGGCGGCGCCGCCTGGCGTGGCTGCTGGGGCCGGTGGGGGCGGTCGCGCTGACGTGGGCGTTGTCCCCGTCGCGGCACTCGCTCGGGCTGTCCGGGGTGCTGCTGTGCCTGTTGTTGGTGGTGGCCGGAACCGCCCGGCTGGGCGGGCTGCTGCCGGCGGCGGGCAGTACGGCCGCCGGGGCGCTGGCGGCGGACTGGTTCTTCACCGCGCCGCGGCACAGCCTGACGGTGGAACGGGGCGCGGACGCCGCGGCGCTGCTGGTGTTCCTCGCGGTGGCCGGAGTGATCTCGCACCTGATCGACGGTCTGACGCGCCGTTCGCAGCAGGCGGACCGGGCACGGGCGGAGGCAGCGGTGCTCGGTCGGCTGGCGGGGGAGACGGTGGAGTCCGGGCCGCGGGTGCTGTCCGATCTGGTGGCGGAGCTGCGGCAGGTGTTCGGTCTGGACGGTGCCGCCGTGCTGCTGCGTACGGGGGATGCGCTCTGGCAACCGGCGGCCTCGGCCGGGGTGGAGGCGCCGTCGGAGCCCGACGAGGCGTCGTTCTCCGTCGGCTTGGGCGACGGCGCGGTGCTCGCGCTGCGCGGTGCACCGCTCACCGAGGAGGACACCCGGCTGCTCGGGCCGTACGTCACGCAGTTGAGGCTGGCCCGGGAACGGGAACGGCTGGCCGCGCAGGCAGCGGCGGCGGAGGTGCTCGCGCACACCGACGCGATGCACACCGCGCTGCTGGAGGCCCTCGGGAAGGACCTGCGGGCGCCGCTGGCGACGGTGCGTCGGGAGGCCGGGCGGCTGCCGGAGCAAGCCGGGGAGCGGATCGGTGCCGAGGTGGAACGGATGGAGCGGCTGGTCGCCAACCTGCTGGACCTGAGCCGGCTGCGAGCCGGGGTGATGCCCGTGGTGCTGAGGCCGACGGTGCTGGCCGAGGTGGTGCGGGCCGCCGCCGACGGGCTGCCCGGCGTCCGGGTCGACCTCGGAGCGGCTCTGCCGCGGGTGCTCGCGGACCCGGGGTTGCTGGAGCGGGCGATCGCGGACGTCCTGGTCTCCGGTGGGACGGCGGTGGTCGTGGTGGACGCCGGCGTGGTGGCCGGGCGAGTGGACGTCCGGGTGACCGTCCACGGCCGCGAGGCCGGTGCCGCGGAGCCCACGGGTCCGGCGGTGGTGCGGGGCTTCGTGGAGGCGATGAACGGTGAGCTGGCCGTCGAAGAGGCGGCCGGTGGTGGTACCGCGTACGTGATCAGCCTGGCCCGCGCGGTGGCGTGATGCTTGTCGAGCACCGGTGTCAGCGGGAGAGGGCCGGGCCCACCCGGTAGGTCGGCTTCGGTGGGGTCCGGAGCCGCTGCGTCGTCGAGGAGTCGTCGGCGGGGCGTCGTCGGCGGGGCGTCAGGAGACCGTCAGGGGTTCGTCAGGGAGGGTGGAGCAGCTTGCTCCGGGCCTCGGGGAGGGCTTTGATGGGGGGCATGCACCGCTCGACACGTCACCACGACCGCCCGCCGCATAGTCGGCCGCGGATCGTCGCTGTCGCTGTCGCGGTCGCCATCGTCGTCCGGTAGGCCGAGCCCCTTCCCGCTCTCCGCCGGCCGCGCGCACGGGCCGGGTGCCGTTCGTCGTGCCCGTGCGGGTCACCGCCGTCCGTTCCCCTGTTCCGGAGGGCTCCGAGGGCAGGGGAACGGACGGCGGTCCATCGCATCAACCCCCTTTTCGCACCGGCGGCCCGGAGGCGTACGGCTCCGTGCCGTACCTCCTCCGCACCCCGCCGGTGCCCTTCCACCC
This sequence comes from Kitasatospora sp. NPDC048286, assembly GCF_043201735.1. Lineage (NCBI taxonomy): Bacteria > Bacillati > Actinomycetota > Actinomycetes > Kitasatosporales > Streptomycetaceae > Kitasatospora > Kitasatospora sp. NPDC048286. The sequence goes on along the minus strand of NZ_JBICZE010000025.1, from coordinate 5,274 downwards.
TTGGATGGGTCATGTCCGACGCTGTTCTGTCCGCCCACATCGCCCTCGTCACCGGCGCCTCGTCCGGCATCGGCTGGGAGACCGCCCGACTGCTCGCCGGCCACGGCGCGACCGTCCTCGTGCACGCGCGCACCACCGGTGAGGCCGAGGCGGCCGTCGCCCGGCTGGTCGACGCGGGCGCCCGGAGGGACCAACTCGTCGAGCTGGCCGCCGACTTCACCCGCCTCGCGGAGATCGCGGTGCTGGCCGGCACGGTCGTCAAGCACTACCCGGCGCTGGACCTGCTGGTGAACAACGCCGCCGCGATGGCCCCCGAGCGCTGCACCCTCACCGAGGACGGCAACGAGGTCTCGCTCCAGGTCAACTTCCTGGCCGCGCACCTGCTGGCGAAGCTGCTGCGCGCACCGCTCTCGGCGGCCGGAGACGCCCGGATCGTCAACGTCTCCTCCTCGCTGCACCGCACCGCCTCGATGAACTGGTCGGACCCGCACCGGACGAAGAGGTACTCGCGGGTCGCCGCGTACGCGCAGTCGCAGCTCGCGCTCACCATGGCGACCGCCGAGATGGCCCCGGCCGGCTCCGGCATCACCGCCGTCAGCCTCAACCCGGGCCAGTGCGCCACCGCGCTGCTGCCGCTCTACGGGCGCGCCGGCGCGCCGGCCGCGGAGGGGGCGGCGGCCGTCGTGCGGCTCTGCCTGCCGGAGACGGTCGTGGCCAACGGCGCCTACTACGACGGCGGTTCGGTCGCGCAGACGGCGGCGGCCGCCCAGGAGGAGCGCTCGCTGAAGCGGCTGGCCAAGCTCGCCGACCAACTGGTCGCCCAGGCCGCCTGACCCGTACGACCCGAGAGCGCGGAGGAACCGCGTTGTCCAGGCGTGCCCGCAAGAAGAAGGCCCGCCGGAAGAAGAAGGCGAACCACGGCCGCAAGGCCGGGCAGTAGCCGGACGGACCCACCCGGTGCCGCGTGCCACCGGCACCGGGTGCACCACCCCGCCCGCCGAGGCCCTCGTCGGGCGGTGCGGCCGGACCGATCCCGCGCCAATGCCCCGTCAAGACGGGCCTCGGAGGCGTCAAGGGTGCGTCAGGGCGGGCGGCGGAGCGCCGGAGCGCACCTAGCGTCATCTGCGAGGAAACGATTCGCCGCCCGGGCATGGGCCCAACGGCGGACCGTTTGCCGAATCCCGACCCCCGGCCGGTTCGTCCGGGGAAGGTTCGGCGGCCAGTGAAAACAGGGGGAGGGGGCGCGCGGCGATGCCAACGGGTACGTCGGGCAGTACGGCGGTCGTGGGGAACACGGTCACACCGGAGACGGTGCGCCAGGAAGCCGCCCTGCCACCATCCGCGCCGCGCGCCTCCCGCCATCGGTTCGACCGCTCCTGGTTCAGCCGGGCCTGGTGGAACACCCCGCGTCTGGTGCGCGGGCTGACCGGACTCTGTCCGGTCGTGCTGCCGGCCGCCGGCACGGTGACCGGTACACGCCCTGGGCGGGGCCCGGAACGGCACGGACGTGATCGGTCACGAGGCCGCCCCACAGGTGGTGCAACCGACCTCCTGCGCCAGCGGCTGCTGCCCGCCGTCGACGGCGTGACCCAGGCCGATGCCTCCGTGGTGGAGCGGGGCCACGCCGACCAGCGCCACGCCCTGGCCGACGACCGGTGGGGGATCCTGGCCGGCGGTCTGCTCGCCCTGACCGTGCCGGGCGTGCGGCCGTGCCCGCGCGAATTCGCCTGACTTCCCGACCCGGGAAGCAGGGGTGAGCGACCACCCGCCTCGACCGCACCCCGAAGCCCCTGTCGTCCGCAGGGACTCCTGATGGCCTAGGAGAGGTCGGTGCTGTGGGGCGCCCCGGTCGAGAATCGGTTCACCGGATGGGTGGCCGATCGGTTGCGGAGGGTACTCGACATGGCTGACCTCGCCTTCATCGGCGTGACGATCCTCGCGTTCGCGCTGCTGGCGCTGGTGGCGAAGGGGGTCGAGCGGCTGTGACGGCCGACAACGTCCTCGGGTTGGCCGTCGCCGGGGTGATCGTCGTCTACCTGGTCCTGGCGCTGGTCTTCCCCGAGCGGTTCTGACGTGGATCCCGCGCTCGCGGGTCTCCTCCAGGCCCTGGCCCTGGTGGCGGCGCTCGCGCTGTCCCACCGCCCGCTCGGCGACTACCTGGCGCACCTGCTGACGAGCCGGCGGCACCTACGGGTCGAGCGCGGCGCCTACCGGCTGATCGGGGTCGACGCGGACGCCGAGCAGACCTGGACGGCGTACCTGCGCGGCGTGCTCGCCTTCTCGGCGGTCTCGCTGCTGTTCCTCTACGCCTTCCAGCGCGTGCAGAACCACCTGTGGCTCTCGCTCGGTTTCCCGGCGGTGCCCGTGGCGACGGCGTGGAACACCGCGGTCTCCTTCGTCACCAACACCAACTGGCAGTCGTACGCGGGCGAGTCGACGATGGGTCACCTGGTGCAGATGGCCGGCCTGGCGGTGCAGAACTTCCTGTCCGCGGCGGTGGGCATCGCCGTGGCAGCCGCGCTGATCCGCGGCTTCGGGCGCAGCCGGACGGACCGGGTGGGCAACTTCTGGGTGGACGTGACCCGGGTGACGCTGAGGCTGCTGCTACCGGTCTCGGTGGTGTTCGCCGTGGTCTTCGTGGCCTGCGGGATGGTCGAGAACCTGCACGCGGTCGACGAGGTCACCACGCTGGGCGGCGGCACCCAGGCCATCCCGGGCGGGCCGGTGGCCACCCAGGAGGTGATCAAGGAGCTGGGCACCAACGGCGGCGGCTTCTACAACGCCAACTCGGCGCACCCGTTCGAGAACCCCGACCCGCTGACCAACTGGCTGGAGCTCTACCTGCTGCTGGTGATCGCCTTCTCGCTGCCCCGTACCTTCGGGACGATGGTCGGCGACCGGCGTCAGGGCTACGCCATCGTTGCCGTGATGGTGCTCTTCTGGACCGCGTCCGCGGCGCTGCTGGCGCTCTTCGAGTGGCAGCACCACGGCAGCGCACTGCGGGCGGCCGGGGCTGCGATGGAGGGCAAGGAGGTCCGCTTCGGGATCTCCGCCTCCACCCTCTTCGGGGCGTCCACCACCCTGACCTCGACCGGGGCGGTGAACTCCGTCCACGACTCCTACTCGCCGCTCGGCGGAGGCGTGCTGCTCTTCGACATGATGCTGGGCGAGATCGCCCCCGGCGGCACCGGATCGGGCCTCTACGGCATGCTGGTCCTCGCCGTGGTCGCCGTGTTCGTGGCCGGTCTGATGGTCGGCCGCACCCCCGAGTACCTGGGCAAGAAGCTCGGCGGCCGGGAGATGAAGTTCGCCTCCCTGTACATCCTCACCACCCCGGCGATCGTGCTCGTCGGTACGGGGACGGCGATGACGTTCACGGCGGAGCGGGCCGCGATGCTCAACAGCGGCCCGCACGGCTTCTCCGAGGTGCTGTACGCCTTCACCTCGGCGGCCAACAACAACGGCTCCGCCTTCGCCGGCCTGACCGCCACCAGTACCTGGTGGAACACCGCGCTCGGCCTCGCCATGCTGTTCGGCCGCCTGCTGCCGATGGTCTTCGTGCTGGCCCTGGCCGGATCGCTGGCGGCGCAGAGCCCGGTGCCCGCGACCGCCGGGACGCTGCCCACGCACCGGCCGCTGTTCGTCGGGATGCTCTCCGGCGTCGTGCTGATCGTCGTCGGGCTCACCTACTTCCCGGCGCTGGCGCTCGGTCCGCTGGCGGAAGGACTGCACCGGTGACGGCGCCGGCGCCCGTACAGCAGGCCCACCGCGTCGCCGGCGGGCTGATGGAGCCCGGGCAGCTGCTCCGCGCCCTGCCCGACGCCCTGCGCAAGCTCGACCCACGCGTCCTGGCCCGCAACCCGGTCATGTTCGTGGTCGAGGTCGGATCGCTGCTGACCACCTACTCGGCGATCCGCCACCCCGGTGTGTTCGCCTGGCTGATCACCGTCTGGCTCTGGCTCACAGTACTGTTCGCCAACCTGGCCGAGGCCGTGGCCGAGGGCCGGGGCAAGGCCCAGGCGGACACCCTGCGCCGGGCCAGGACCGAGGCCGTCGCCCGGCGGATCACCGGGCCGTGGCGTCCAGGCCTGACGGACGTCGCGGAGGAGACCGTACCGGCGGCCGAGCTGAGGCTCGGCGACCACGTGGTCGTCGAGGCCGGGGAGCAGATCCCCGGCGACGGGGACGTGGTCGAAGGCGCCGCCACGGTGGACGAGTCCGCCATCACGGGCGAGTCGGCACCGGTGATCCGCGAGTCCGGCGGGGACCGCTCCGCCGTCACCGGCGGCACCAAGGTGCTGTCCGACCGGATCGTCGTCAGGATCACCTCCAAGCCCGGCGAGACCTTCATCGACCGGATGATCGCCCTGGTCGAGGGCGCCGCCCGGCAGAAGACGCCGAACGAGATCGCGCTCGACATCCTGCTGGCCTCGCTGACCATCGTCTTCCTGCTGGCCGTCGTCACGCTCCAGCCGATGGCGGCCTACGCGGGAGCCGAGCAGAGCATCGTGGTGCTGGTGGCCCTGCTGGTGGCGCTGATCCCCACCACGATCGGCGCGCTGCTCTCCGCGATCGGCATCGCCGGCATGGACCGTCTGGTGCAGCGCAACGTGCTGGCGATGTCCGGGCGCGCGGTGGAGGCGGCGGGCGACGTGTCGACGCTGCTGCTGGACAAGACCGGAACGATCACCTTCGGCAACCGGCAGGCGGCCGGGTTCACCCCGGTCGGAGGCGTGGGCATCGGTCGCCTGGCCGACGCCGCGCAGCTCTCCAGCCTCGCCGACGAGACACCGGAGGGCCGCTCCGTCGTCGTCCTCGCCAAGGAGAAGTACGGCCTGCGGGCGCGGACCCAGCGCGAGATCGGGCAGGCCGAGTGGATCGAGTTCTCCGCGCAGACCCGGATGAGCGGTGCCGACCTCCACGAGGACGGCGGCGTGCGGCGGATCCGCAAGGGCGCGGCCGGTGCCGTTGTCCGGTGGGTGGTCGAGAACGGCGGCGCGGAGGGCGGTGAACTCGGCCCGCTGGTCGAGGGGATCTCCGCCTCGGGCGGCACCCCGCTGGTGGTCGCGGAGCAGCACGGTGCCGGGCCGGCTGGTGTCCTGGGGGTGATCCACCTCAAGGACGTGGTCAAGCACGGCATCCGGGAGCGGTTCGAGGATCTCCGGGCGATGGGCATCAGGACCGTCATGATCACGGGCGACAACCCGCTGACCGCCAAGGCGATCGCGGAGGAGGCCGGCGTGGACGACTTCCTCGCCGAGGCCACGCCCGAGG